>NC_009664.2:0-680169 GCF_000017305.1 Kineococcus radiotolerans SRS30216 = ATCC BAA-149
CGGCGGGTTCTGCCCGCTGGCGCGGTCGAAACCCGCCGCCGGCAGATACCGGGTTTGATGTTCAACTGAAGAACTGCCGTCGCGCTCCTTCGTTCCGAAGGAAACTACTCCCCACCGGGGCCTGAGGGCCCCGACATGGGAAACTCCCACCGTTGCCAAGAACACCCGCAGCCTTTTGTGCGACTTTCGACGTGGGTATTGACGCGGATAGCTAACATCACAGCTCCGTGCCGTAGAGGTTAGCCAACTGGAGGTCGACATGACCGGACACCCGACCCAGCACCTGCACCTCGACGAA
Source organism: Kineococcus radiotolerans SRS30216 = ATCC BAA-149 (assembly GCF_000017305.1). GTDB lineage: Bacteria > Actinomycetota > Actinomycetes > Actinomycetales > Kineococcaceae > Kineococcus > Kineococcus radiotolerans. The sequence goes on from NC_009664.2 coordinate 299, forward strand.
GGAACCCTCGCCTACGACCTCACCGGCGAAGGCCCCCTCGTCGTCCTCGCCCACGGCATGGGCGACAGCCGTCACTCCTACCGCCACCTCGCCCCCGCCCTGATCGCCGCCGGCTACCGTGTGGCCGACCTCGATTTGCGCGGCTGCGGGGAGTCCAGCCTCGGCTGGACGGGCTACAGCCGCACCGACATCGCCGGCGACCTGATCGCCCTGGTCCGTCACCTCACCGGTACCAGCGGTGAGCGAGCGGTCCTGGTGGGTCACTCCATCAGCGGCGGCGCCGCCACCATCGCCGCCACCACCACACCGGAGCTGATCGCCGGCCTGGTCGAGCTGGCGCCCTTTACCCGCAAGCAGTCCACCGACGTCCGCGGCCTGCTGCACTCCCAGCGCTACCGCTCCTCAGGCACCCTGCTGGGCAAGACCCTTCTGCTGGGCAGCCTGCCCGCCTGGATGAACTACCTGGAGCTGGCCTATCCCACCAAGCCCACCGACTGGGCGGCCGAGCGGACCCGCATCGAGGCCACGATGAGTGAGCCCGGCCGGATGAAGGTTCTGCAGGCCATGGCCAAGTCCAGCGCCGCCGACGCCGGCGCCCACCTGCCCAACGTGCGCTGCCCGGTCCTCATCGTCCAGGGCAGCCTGGACCCCGACTGGGCCGACCCCCGCGCCGAGGGCGAGCGCGTCCTCGCCGAACTGCCCGCCGGCCTCGGGCAGCTGGCGCTCATCGACGGCGGCGGGCACTACCTGCACGCCCAGGTGCCTGAGCAGCTGCTGCCCCTGATCCTGCCCTTCCTGGCCCGGACGCTGACCCGTGCCTAAAGCAGGCCTGGCCACCGTCACAGGGGCCGTGGCCGTGGCCGTGGCCGTGGCCGTGGCCGACGAGCCGGGCAAGGTCGTCGGGAACACCGTCTAGGGCCGGACCGGTAGCGCCGCCCTGGCTGCGAGCGCCGCCGCGCTGCGCACCTACGTCAAGGAGCACTCCGGTCGCTACGCCGTGATCAACAGCTCTCTCTGCTCCCGGCCGGACAACCCCTTCACCGTCGCCGCTGGCGTGCGCCGAGCCTTCTGGCCCTCGACGCGCGTATCCAGCTGCCGTGAATGCACACGCTGTGCCACACATGGGTCACCACCCTGCGCTACGAAGAGCCCGCACCACCCTGGAGCGCCACCCCGACGACATCCTCACCGCCTACACAGCCTCCCGCGGCTGAACGGCCTCACTCACCTGCCGATGTCTGGATGCAGGCCGAGCACGACGATCATGTGCACGTCGTGCTGGGGCTCACGCCGAAAGGGCAGTCACATCGGTCTGAAGATCTGTCACATGGCGTGGTCATCATGGTGCTGAGCCTCGGTCGCTCGGGTCTGCTGCCCGGGGCACGGTGGGCGGCGACCCGGCGGCGGGTCGGCGGGTCGGCGGCGAGTAGGCGGGCCGCCGGTGCTGACCGCGACCGCGCTGGCCGCTAGGCAGGCCCGTGATCGACGAGCTTGCTGAGCCACTCGCGCAGCAGGCCGGCCTCAGCGGGGCTGAACCGACCTGAGGTCAGCGGGTCGAGGCCGCCCTGGGGCGAGACGACGGCGAGCAGGGCAGCGGCGCGGGCGCAGGTGCTCGCCTCAAGGTCCGCGTCTGGGGTCGGGGCGGTGGTCAGCGCGTCGAGCACCATGTCGCGCAGCGGCCTGATCAGACCCGGGTCGCGCTGGGGTTCAGGCTGCGCGAGCAGCAGGAGGACCGCCCCCGTGGTGGAGGCCTCGATCGAGCGGGTCGCCGTCTCCACCGGCACCTTGAGTCGTCCTCGGCTGTTGGCGCGCTCGAGCATGTGTCGCAGGATGTCCTGGTTCTCCTGGGCCGCCGCCGGCCGGCGCCCTGGCCGCAGGTTGCCGTACATGAGCGTGTAGACCGCGGGGTTCGTCAGCCCGAACTCCACGTGGATGTCCCATCCCCGGCGGAGGTCCTCGACCGGGTCCTGGCTCGGTGCGAACGTCCGCTTCTCGGCCAGGTAGGTCTCGAACCCGTAGCTGGCGACGGCATCCAGCAGCTCGTCCTTGCCTCCGAAGAGGCGGTACAGCGTGGGGGTCTGCACCCCGGCGGCCGCCGCCACGGCGCGCGTGGAGATGCCGGTGAGACCGGCCTCGGCCAGCAGCTTCGCGGCGGCGTCGAGGATGCGTTCGCGCTGGTGGTCTTGACCGCCGCCCGCAGCTGTTCGTTCGAAGTCGCTCGCCATGTGCCGATGGTAACGCCAGCTCGTTGACATTGACATTGACGTCGTAACGTTCATAGTGTTGCCATCGTCAACGACAGAGGTAAGGCCTGGCGGAAGAAGTGAGGGCATGGGCAACCAGGAGTGGCTCGAGCAGGTGCGTCCGGGCACCGGCGGTCTGGAGGTGACGCGCAGGGGCTGAGCTGCCCGGGTACGGGCAAACTCCCTGACGACACCGACGAGGTGTCCGCGGACGGCACCTTGGAGACAGTGCTGACTCAGGGCGGGACGCTCTTCAAGACCGCGGACGCACGCGGGTCGAGAGCCACCCGCCTCGTCACCGACCTCTACAACCACGCCCCAGAACTCGACCCTGAAACCCTCACCGGGGCAGCCCTCACCCTCGAACACCTCCCCGCCACTTCGACAGCCTCGACTGAACTCGCGTCAGCCCAACGCAGGCGTTCGGCTCTGGGGTGCCCGGCGGGCGGCTCGCTCGCCATCGCCAACACGCCTGCGTACGAGGCGGCTTCGCGCGAGCTGTCGGCCTGACAGTCGCCCACCACGGCCGCCGCTTCGGACTCGATCAGATCGCGCTCCGCACGAGCGGGCAGGTCGACCCACCTGAGCGGTGAGCCAGACCAACACCCTCTCCGACGTCGCCCGACGTCGGCAGTCACCACACCCTCACCCCTTTTCAGGAGGACCCCTCGATGTCCGTACTCCTCACCGGCGCCACCGGACACATCGGTTCAGCCGTGCTCCGATCCCTCATCGCACGCAGTCATGACGTCGTCGCGCTCGTGCGCAGCTCCGCCGGGGCAGAACTCGTTTCCGGGCAGGGCGCCAGAGCGGTGGTCGGCGACATCACCGACCAGGTTCTCCTGCGGGACCTGATGAGCCGTGTGGACGGCGTCGTGCACACCGCCTCACCCGGCGACGCCACGAGCGCGCAGGTCGACACCACCGTCGTCGACCTCGCGATCAGCACCCTGGGCGGCACGAACATCCCCTACGTCCACACCGGCGGGGTGTGGATCTTCGGTTCCGGCAGCGACCTCGTCGAGACCGACGCACCCAACCCCTTGCCGATCACCGCCTGGCGTCTCAGCATCGAAGACCGGCTGCGCGCATCTGCGGTGCGCTCGACGATCATCGCTCCGACCGTCGTCTACGGATACGGCCGCGGGATCCCCAACGTCCTGGCCGGGAACGAGAACGGGGGCGCAGGCGGGGAGGTTCGGCTCGTCGGGGACGGCAGGCAGCACTGGGCGACCGTCCACGCCGACGACCTCGCCGATCTGTACGTGCTGGCTCTGGAGAAGGCGGGCTCCGACGACTACTTCCTGGGGGCCTCGGGGGCCAACCCCACCGTGCGCGAACTCGGCGAAGCCGCGGCCCACGGCCGCCCGGTCGTGGAGGAGTCCATCGACGCCACCCGCGAGCGCCTGGGGGCGATGTTCGCCGACGCCCTCCTGCTCGACCAGCAGGCCTTCGGGCGTCACGCGCGTGAGGACCTCGGCTGGACGCCCACGCACCCGACCCTCCTCGAGGAGCTCGCCTCGGGTGGCTACCAGCGCCTGTCTTAGGAGAGCCCGGGTTCGCAGGTGTTCTTCCCGATCAACGGTTCGAGTGCGCTGAGCACAGCACGCAGATCCTCGACGGGCAGGTCCTCGACGGGCAGGGTGGTCAAGGGTGAGGCCGCCACCACGGCCGCGGTCATCGCGGCGTAAGCCTGCCGGCCGCGGTCGGTGAGCTGCAGCAGGCGCCGTCGCCGATCGTCCGGGTCCGTCACGCGCTGAGCCAGCTGCAGGCTCTCCAAGGAGGTGGCCAGCAGCGTCACGTTGGAGGGGTCGCACGCCAGGTGGTGCGCCACGGTACCCATCGGGACCGGGCCCTGCGTGCCCAGCAGCCAGATCAGGCCCGCCCCGCTCTCACTGACACTGAAGGCGGCCAACGCGGTGGCGGCCGCCCGGTGGTGCAGTTCGGCGAGGTGCTGCACCACCTCGGCGACGCGCAGGACCTGCTTGGGGTTCATCCTCATCCAATCCTTGATTTTTTCAAGCTCTACCATATGCTTGATCCATTCAACGATAGGAAGTGTCCGTGAGCTGGTCCAACGGCCGTGCCGTCATCGTCAGCCGTCGCGGTGGGCCCGAGCATCTGCGGGTGCTCGAGACACGGTTCCCCGACCCGGCACCCGGCTCGGTGCGCATGGCCGTGCAAGCCGCCGGCGTCGCCTACGGTGACGTCCTGCTGCGCGAAGGCCTGGTGCCGAAGACGTCCTACCCGGTCACCCCCGGCTACGACGCCGTCGGCGTGGTCGACGCCGTCGGCGAGGGCGTCACCAGCCCCGCGCTGGGGCAGCGGGTGCTGGCGCGCACCGAGGGCCGCGGCGGCTACGCCACCCACGTCCAGGTGAGCGCCGACTTCACCGTTCCCGTCCCCGCGGACCTGGAGGCGGGCGCCCTGGTCGCGCTGCCGCTGAACTACCTCTCCGCCTGGCAGATGCTGACCCGCGTCGCCCTCACCCCCGCCGAGGGCACGGTGCTCGTGCACGGCGCCGCCGGCGGTGTCGGCAGCGCGCTGGTCGAGCTGGCCCGGCTGCGCGGTCTGCGCGTCATCGGCACCGCCTCCGCCGCACGCCTGCCCGCCCTGACCGAGCAAGGCGCCTCAGCGGTGGACCGCGGCGGCGACTGGGTGCGGGGGGTCCGGGCGCTGGCCCCGGGAGGTGTGGACACCGTCTTCGACGGAGTCGGCGGGTTCACCAGCCGGCGCTCCTTCGCCCTGCTGGCGCCCGGTGGCCACCTCGTGGTCTACGGCATCACCTCCGGCCTGGCGGGCGGGCGACGCAGCCCGGCCGCGCTCGCTCGCACCGCCGCCGGCACCCTGCGCCAGTCGGCGCTGGGCCTGTTCAGCAAGGGCCTGGGCATCGACGGGTACATGTCGGCGACCTACGTGCCCGCCCACCCCCGGCGCTTCCGCGAGGACCTCACCGAACTCGTCGCCCTCCTGCAGCGTGGGGCCATCTCCCCGACAATCGCCGCGCGGCTGCCGCTGGAGCGGGCCCAGGAGGCCCACCGCCAGCTCGCGGGCGGAGTCAGCGGCAAGATCGTCCTGGAGGTGGCGCCAGCGTGATTCCACTCGCTGCTGAAAGCACCGACATGCTCACCTCCTGCGAGCACCCTTCGAGCATCGGAAGAGGCAGGCGATGACGCCCTACCGCCGCTCGCTCCCGTGCGGTGCTGCCGCCGGGATGCTGGTGGCGCGGCGGACCATCTCGGAGAGGAAGCGCTTGCGGTCGGCGTGAACGCGCGCGCTGTCAGCACTCGTGGTGGTGCGCACGACACTGATCGCCGACCAGGTCATGGCCATCGCCACGACCAGTGAGAGCACCTGCGAGGGGTCCAGTGCCGGGTCGATGCTGCCGTCCGCCTGCGCCTGCCGCAGGGCCTGCAGCTTCGCCTCGTGGCCCACCGCGTCGGGGATCAGGTCGCCCGTAGGGACACGCTCCAGGCGCGCCCATCCCGCCAGGCGCACGAACTCGGGGTGCTTGCGGTGCGCGTCGTACAACCGGGCCGCGTAGCCGGGCAGGTCCTGCGCCGTGAAAGGGACGGCGTCCATCACCGCGGCGGTGTGCTCAGCGAAGACGGCGTCGAACAGGCCGTCCTTGTTGCCGAAGTAGTCGTACATCTGCGCCTTGCTGGTCGCAGCAGCCGCCGCGATCCGGTCGACCCTGGCTCCCGCGATGCCGTGCTGGGCGAACTCGGCCGCCGCCGCTTGCAGTACTCGCCGCCTGGTCGCCTGTCCGTCTCGCACACCCCATCCTACCGACCCGTTGGTTGACTCACGATCGACGAACTCGTACCGTTGAGCCTACCAACTAGTCAGTAGCAAGGAGACCTCATGAGCACCACCGTCCTGATCACCGGCGCCGGCAGCGGATTCGGCCGCGGCACGGCGCTGGCCCTGGCCCTGGCCCGACTGGGCCACCGCGTCATCGCCGGCGTGCAGATCTGGCCCCAGGCGTGGGAGCTGCGCGCCGCGGCCGAACGCGCGGGCGTCGAGCTGGAAGTCATCAAGCTGGACCTGTACAGCGAGATCGACCGAGCACACGCCCTCACCTACGACATCGACGTGCTCTTCAACAACGCCGGCATCGCCAACAGCGGGACCCTCACCGACATCCCGATGTCGCTGGTGCGCGAAAACTTCGAGACCAACGTGTTCGCTCCACTGGAGCTGACCAAGGGCTTCGTGCGCAAGATGATCGCGCGCGGCAGCGGGAAGATCGTCTTCAACTCCTCCGACGCTGGCCTGCAGACGCCGCCCTTCGGTGGCGCGTACAGCGCCACCAAGTACGCGATCGAGGCCATCGCTGCCACGCTGCGTGAAGAGCTCAAGCCCCAGGGCATCACGGTGGCGACGGTGCAGCCCGGCTTCTACCTCACGGGATTCAACGACACCGCACTGGAGGCTTCGACCTACTGGTACGACCCGGCGACCGCACTACTGCCAGGTTGGAAGCCGCCCTACACCCTGCAGGGCCAGGAGGACCCCCAGCCGATGATCGACGTCATCGTCAAGGTCATCACCGGTGAGAACAAGCGCTACCGCAACGTCTTCCCGCCCTCCATGGAGCAGGAGACCCGCCAGGCCCAGGCCGCCGAGTGGGACCTGATGCTCTAATGACGGGCGATGCTTCGATGACCTGCCAGACTCACCGGCCCGCGATCGGTGACGACGTCCGCAGAGCGCTCGAGATCGACCGCTCGTCCTCCGCGTGGGAGCGCACGGTCGACATCACCACGACCGGTCGACGCTCTGGACGCGCACGGCGCATCGAGACCTGGTTCTACCGGGCGGACGGCAGGTTGTACCTCAGCGGCCTCCCGGGACGCCGGGACTGGGCGGCCAACCTCCAGGCCCACCCCGCCTTCACTCTGCACGTGAAGCACGGGGCCCGGGCCGACCTCTGCGCGACGGCTCGTCCGGTGAGCGACGCGCAGGAACGTCGGCGCATCCTCAGCGCGTTCGTCGAGGACATGAACCAGCCGCACAACCCCGCCAGGATCGCCCAACCGACGCGACTGGAGGACTGGATGGCCGACAGTCCGCTCTTCGAGGTGCTGCTGGACGACTAGCGCGGTCATGCGGGCGGGACGCACCGTCCGCGCTGAACCCCGCCACTTGCGCGTCGTCTGGCGACGCCCACACCGCGATGAACGCTCGGTGTGGGCGCCGTCGACTCAACGTCATGATCGGCCCGCTTCCTTCGGGTCTGGACTGCGGGCGGCACCCTCATGACCCTCCGCAGCTCGCCGGTAGACGTCCTCCTGTGAGCGGCCAGCACGATCACACGGGGCGTACGGATGCGGCCTTCAAGCTCACGACGACACGGGTGTCCATCCGCACACCGACCAGGACCACCACCAGCCCTCCGACCAGGACCACCACAAGCCCTCCGACCACGCCGACGACCACGCTGACGGCAGCGGGCTCTCCTGGTCCCAGGCGGTGGGCCCGGCGTGCTCAGCGATGCAGCCGAGAGAGCGCGACTTCGAAGGTGGGCCGATCTGGCCCAGGCTGAGCGCGCCAGGACCTGCGAGCTTTAGTGCGTCACCAAGACCGCGGACCGGATCCGCGGCGCTCTTCAACAACTCCCACGAAAGCAGGATCAGCGATGAAGGCAGTGCGGTTCCACGAAGTCGGCGGCCCCGAAGTCCTCCAGCACGAAGACATCGACCTCCCCACCCCCGGACCCGGTCAGGTCCGGGTGCGGGTGGCCGCCTCAGCGTTCAACGCCGCCGATAACGGCATGCGCGCCGGCTTCCTGCCCATCCCCGTCGTGCTGCCGCACATCCCCGGCTACGACGTCTCCGGCACCGTCGACGCCCTCGGCGACGACGTCGAAGACCTGACCGTCGGCGACGCCGTCATCGGCTTCCTGCCCATGGAACGCGACGGCGGCGCCGCCCAGTACGTGATCGCTCCAGCGCAGGCGCTGGTCACCGCCCCCACCACCATCCCCCTGCCCGACGCAGCAGCCCTGCCCTCGGTGGCCCTGACCGCCTGGCAAGCCCTCTTCGACGACGGCGAGCTCACCGCCGGGCAGCGGATCCTCATCAACGGCGCCGGGGGTGTGGTCGGCAAGTACGCCACCGCCCTGGCCAAGCGCGCCGGGATCCACGTGATCGCCACCGCCAGTCCCCGCAGCGCCGACGCCGTCCGCGCCGCCGGCGCCGATGAGATCATCGACCACACCACCACCGACGTGCTGAGTGCTGTCGGGGAGCAGGTCGACGTCCTGCTGAACCTCGCCCCCATCGACCCCGAGCAGTTCAGCGCTCTGGTCGCAGCGGTCCGCGACGGCGGCAAGGTCGTCAGCACCACCGCCTTCATGGCCACCCCCAGCGACGAGACCCGCGGCGTCACCGCCTCCACCGTGTTCGTCCTGCCGAACCGCGAGCGCCTGGCCGAACTGGTCTCCCTCGTCGACGACGGCGCCTTGCACGTCGAGGTCACCCGCCGCATCCCGCTGGCCGACCTGCCCGCCCTGCACGCCGAAGCCGCCACCGGCCGCATCCCGGGCAAGGTCGTCATCCTGCCCGAGTGAAGCCATCACGAGCCCGGCGTGGAACCCCACCAGAGACGCACCCACAGAACACTGGGCCCGAACAGCGACTCAGCATTGTCGGCGGGGTCACAGGGACCCAGGGACCCAGGGACCCAGGGACCCAGGGTTGACCTTGCCCGACGTCGTCGACTCCTTCGCGCAGCCGCAGCCGCGGCGCAGCGACGACGAGGCGAGCCGCGCCCGTCGGAGAGTGCGGCAGCAGATGAACGTGGGTGAGTTCCGGTGGGGGGTTCGTCGCGGCCGTCCGCGACTGAGCCCGGCGCTCACCGCAACTGAACCGGCCCAGCCCAGCCCAGCCCAGCCTCATACGGTGCCGGCAGCGACGAGCGAGGAGACCAGCATGACCGATCCGAAGGACTTCAATGAGCGCACCATCGCCGAGTTCCGTGCGAACGGTGGCCAGGTGGGTGGCCCCTTCGCCGGGGCACCGATGGTCCTGCTGCACCACATCGGCCGCAAGAGCGGCACGGAGTTCATCACCCCGATGATGTACCTGCCCGCCGACGGCGGCGAGGACGCCGTCCACGTCTTCGCTTCCAACGGCGGCGCACCAGGAAACCCGAGCTGGTACTACAACCTCACCGCCGCAGGCAACGCCCGCCTGGAGCGGGGCACGGAGACCTTCTCGGTCTCCGTGCGGGAGCTGATCGGCGGTGAGCGGGATGTGATGTACGCCGAGCAGGCCCGCCGCTTTCCCGGTTTCGCGGGATACGAGGAGCAGACGCGCGGTGTCCGCACCATTCCGGTGCTGGAACTGAGGCGCACGACACCCTGAGGAGGAGGCGTCCTGGGCGCTGCAGGGCGCCGCCGGGGGCTGCCGGGGGCTGCCGGGGGCTGCAGGGCTCAGCGGGTGGCGCGCTCGGCGATCTGCGCCCGCAGGCCGGCCACCACCGTCTCGAGGCCGAAGTCCCAAGACATCGAGGGATCCTCGATGCCGCGCAAGGTGTGGAACTGCGGGAAGTCCGTGGCCGGGAGCGCCTCGATGTCCGTCTCCGGTGACGGGCCCTGCGCTTCCTGGCTGCGCTCGAGCCCGGCGGTGAGCGCGGTGTGGACGGCGATCTTCACCGCCCCGTAGGCGTCCTGCGCCTCCAGACCCGCCTCGCGGAAGGCGGCCAGGGCGACCTCGAAGGACGCGGCGGCGCGCGGGCCCTGCACGGGCCGGCGCATCAGGATCGCGAAGGCACCGGGGTGTCGCAGGGCCAGCCCACCCATCGCGGTGTGGAAGCGGCGTACCCACGCCTCCCAGCCCAGCGGCTCCAAGGGCAGGTCCGCCTCCTCGAACAAGACCTCCACGATCCCGTCGCTCACCGCCTCACGGGTGTTCACGTGGTTGTACAGCGAGGTCACGTGCACACCGAGGGCGGCGGCGATCCGCCGCATGGTGACCGCTTCCAAGCCCTCGTGGTCGGCCATGGCCACCGCCGCCGCGAGGATCCGTCCTCGCGTCAGTGGTGTCACCGGGTGATCGTAGAGGCTCACCGCTCGTGCAGCAGGACGGGCCGGTCGTGGAGGCAGGCGCGGATGCGGGCGTGGGCGTAGGTGTCCTGATGGTGCGCTGCGACGTCACAGGCCGCGGAGCGCTCAGCCTAGGTCAGCGCGGCTCACCTCCCGGCTCACCTCCTGGCCCACCGGCCGCCCCTGCACTCTGACTCCATGCCGGCTCACCGGCTGCTCTTCCTGCCGGCCCACCTCCACGACGGCCCGGCCCTCGCTCGCGCCGACCAGCTCCGCCAGCCGGGCCTCGTCGGCCGAACCCGGCGCCGCGGTCAGCATCACGGCCGCCAGGTCGTCCCCGGGGATGGCGATGAGGTTGCCCACCAGCGTGACGGAGTCGCCGTCGGACTGGGTGAACGTCGCGCTGCTCTCGTAAGCCGCCACCGGCCGCGGCGCGCGCCACAACGCGTCGAAGCGCCGGCTGGTGCTGCGCAGGTCGTCCACCATCGCGGCCAGGGCGGTGTCGGCGGGGTAGCGCAGCAGGGAGTTTCTCAGCTGGGTCACCAGGACCGCCTCGTGATCGTCCGCGTCGGCCTCGGACTGCTTGAAGGCCTCGAACGGGTCACGGAAGGCACGCCAGGCCACGTTCCACTGCCAGCGGTCCCCAGTGAGGTTCCAGTGCTCCAGGGCCAGGAAGGCGCTGTTGACCGCGACGACGTTCATCGCCGCGTCGGAGACGACCATCGGGGTGTCGGCGAAGCGCTCCAGCAGCCGCGTCGCGCCCGGGCCCAGATCGGTGGGCACCTGTCCCTCGGCGGCGGCGTAGCCGGCCAGCGCGCACAGCCGCTCGTAGTCCGCGCGCCCGGCCCGCAGCGCGCGGGCGATGGCGTTGACCACCCCGGCGGAGGGGTGACTGCGGCCCTGCTCCAAGCGGCGGACGTAGTCGGCGGACATCCCCGCCAGCTCGCCGAGCTCCTCGCGCCGCAGCCCGCGCACCCGCCGGCCGCCCGGCGCCAGCCCCACCGCGGCAGGGGCCGTGTTCTCGCGCAGGTGGCGCACCGCGGCGCCGAACTCAAGATGTTGCACGGCGCGAGTGTGGCAGAAAATCGACCGACAGTGTAGGTCTCCTCTGAGCCGACGGTGCAAGTCATCGCTGCCGACCGTCGCGCGCGGCGCACTGCGCCCTACTCACACCCGCTGAACCCGAGCGGGCCTCACCGGCGGGACCGAGCGGGCCTCACCGGCGGGACCGAGTGGTCCTCACCGGCGGGACCGAGCGGGCTTCAAAGTGGGCCAGCTCGGCCCAGGATGAGCGCGCCGCAGCCTGCCACCTTGGGTCACGTCCCCACGACGAGCACGACGACAGCACACCCACGAGAGCAGGTTCGGTCATGAAGGCGGTGCGCTTCCACGACTTCGGTGGTCCCGAGGTCCTGCGCCACGAGGACGTCGAGCCGCCCGTCCCCGGCGTGGGGCAGGTGCGGATCCGCGTCGCCGCCACGTCCTTCAACGGCCTCGACGTCACCCTGCGGGCCGGCGACCTGCGCGACAGGTCACCGCTCCGGCTGCCGCACACCCCCGGTCTCGACGTCGCCGGTACCGTCGACGCCCTCGGTCCCGGCGTGGACGAGATCAGCATCGGCGACCGGGTGGTCGGCCTCCTGCCGATGACGGCGCCCGGGGCGGCAGCGCAGCACGTGCTCGCCCCGGCGCAGGTCCTGGCGGGGGTGCCCCGCAGGCTTCCGCTGACGGATCTGGCGGCTCTGCCGCTGGTGGGCCTGACCGCCTGGCAAGCACTGTTCGACCACGGCGGCCTCATGGCCGGGCAGCGAGTGCTGATCAACGGGGTCGGCGGAGCGGTCGGCGGGTACGCCGTGCAGTTGGCCGTGGAGACCGGTGCACAGGTGCTCGTCACGGCCCGCCCCAGCAGCACCGTCCGGGTCAAGGCCGCGGGCAGCGACGAGGGCACCGTCCACACGCTGGACCACGCGCTGGACCACGCGCTGGACCACACGCTGGACCCCGCGCTCGTCGACGTCGCACACGCGGTGGTCGAACCCGTCGACCTCGTCCTGAACCTCGCGCCGACCGGTGCGAAACAGCTGGCCGCGATGGTTCCGCTGATCCGCGACGGCGGCAGGCTCGTGAGCACCACCGCGTGGATACCCACCCCCTGCGACGAGGAGCGGGGTGTGCAGGGCGTGAACCTGTCCGTACGCAGCGACGCCGACCAGCTCGCCGACCTCGTCGCCCGCGTGAGCACCGGCGAGCTACTCGTCAACGTCGCTGAGCGGGTGGCGCTGGCCGACCTACCCGCCCTGCACGCCCGGGCCCACGCCGGCGAGCTGCCGCCGGGCAAGGTCGTCGTCCTCATCCCCCCGGCCTAGCACCCACCATTCCACCCCACCCACCGCTCCACCCCACCCACCACTCCACCCCACCCACCGCTTCACCCAGGAGGACCCATGTCCAACCAGCAGCTCATCACTGTCATCGGTGCCACCGGGACCCAGGGCGGCGCGGTTGCGCGTGCCCTGCAGGCCGATGGCACCTTCGCCGTCCGCGCCGTCACCCGTGATGCCACCTCCGCCCGAGCGCAGGCCCTCGCCGACCTCGGCATCGAGGTGGTCGAGGCGGAGCTCAGCGACGAGGACAGTCTGCGGAAGGCGTTCGACGGCGCGCACGGCGCGTTCCTGGTCACCCCGTTCTGGGAACACCGCTCCCCTGAACGGGAACTGACCGAGGTGCGTACCCTCATCGCCGCCGCCCGCGGCGCCCAGCTGCAGCGCGTGGTGTGGTCCACGCTGGAGGACACCCGCCAGGCCATCGCCGCCGACGACCAGCGCATGCCCGTCATCCGCGACGGCCGCGGCGAGGAGTACCGGGTGCCGCACTTCGACGTCAAGGGCGGTGAGGCCGACGCGCTCTTCGCCGCCTCCGGGCTACCGGTGACCTACCTGCTGATGTCCTTCTACTGGGACCAGCTGCTCGGCGACCTTGCCCCCCAGCGCGACGAGGACGGAACCCTCGCGCTGCACCTGCCCGTGGGGGACGCCCCCGTGGCCGGCATCGCCTCCGACGACATCGGCCGCGTCGTGCTGCGGGTGCTGCAGGACCCCTCCACCATCGGCGCCACCGTCCCCGCCGTCAGCGATGTCCTCACCGGCGAGCAGATGGCCGCCGCGTTCAGCGCGGTGCTCGGCGAGCAGGTGGCCTACCGACCGCTGACCCCGGCGCAGTTCCGCGCTTTCCCCGTCCCCGGCGCCGAGGAACTGGGGAACATGTTCCAGTACTACGCCGAGTTCCCTGAGTCCTACAACGGGCGCCGCGACCTGGCCACCGCGCACGCGCTCAACCCCGAACACCTGAACTTGACCGGTTTCCTCACCGCCCACCGGGCCCGACTCACCCGCTGAGAGCTGCACGCGTCGACCGGCAACCTGAGTCAGCCGCCTGAGTCAGCCGCCTGAGTCAGCCGCCTGAGCCCCAGCTTGACCGTCCCGGCCCCGGCCGTCCCGACCTCGACGCAACCGTCTCGCCCCTCACCCTGCCCGTCTCGACTTCAGGAGCTCCGGATGTCCACGATGCTCGACCACGACGCGTCCGCGTCGCCGCGCCTGCTCGTCGCGGCCGACTCGCAGGCTTACACCGCCGCGACGCAGCCCCACAACTCCTCCGTGCAGCAGCGGCCCGTTCGCGTTGCCGCCGCCTCCCACCCGCAGGACCTCGCGGTCGCGCTGGCCGAGGTCGCCGCGCTCGAGCGCTCCCTCGGCAGGTCCCTCGAGGTCGTGCCGCAGGCCACCGGTCACGGCGCCGGAGCGCCGGTGGGGAACTCGGCGGTGCTCCTGGACACCTCCCAGCTCACCGACGTCGTCATCGACCCTGAGGCCCGCATCGCCGTGGTCGGCGCCGGGGCGACCTGGGCCGCGGTCAACGCCGCCGCTGAGCGGCACGGCCTGCTCGGGCTCGCCGGCTCCGCACCCACCGTCTCGGTGTCCGGGTACACCTTCGGCGGCGGCATCGGCTGGCTAGTCCGGCGCGATGGCCTGGCCAGCGGAGCGCTGCGCGCCGTCCACTACGTCGACGGCGCAGGCCGCTCCCGCACCGCGGCCGACGATGCCACCGACCCCATCGACCGCGACGCCATCTGGGCCTTCCGCGGCGCCGGCGGGGTCGGTATCGCCCACACCCTGGAAATCGACCTCGTGCCAGCAGCGCACCTGCACGCCGGGGCCCTGCTGTGGCACGCCGACGCGCTGCCCGACCTCGTCTCGGCGTGGTCGCACGCCCTCCCAACGCTGGCCACCAGCGCCTCGTCCAGCATCGGCGTGCTCCACGTGCCACCGCTGCCCCTCTTCCCCCAGACACTGCACGGGAAGGTCACCGTGCACCTGGCCATCGCCGACCCCGACGGCCCCGATGCGGCGGCCCCGCTGCTGGAGGCGATGCGGGCGGTGGCACCGCCCGTGCTCGACACCTGGGGCCCGACCGACGCGGCAGGACTCGCACGCATCCACCTCGACCCCCCGACGGCGACTCCTGCCGTCGGCGACGCGCGGTGGCTGGACGCCTCGACCCCTGACATCGCCGCGGCACTGCTGGCCACCGCCGCCGATGATGACGCGGGCGTGGTGATGATGGAGATCCGCCACGTAGCCGGCGCCCCGACGCGGCGCCCGGGTGCGGTCACCACAGCGCCGGGCGACTTCATCTACCACGCGGTCGCACCGCTGAACCTCATCCCCCGCGAGCGCATCGAGGCAGCGTTCGCCCGAGCACGCGCGGTGTGGTCGAGCGCCGACGCCGGCACGACACCGGGCTCGTGGCTCGAGGGCGCAGCGAACGTGCCGGATGCGCTGACGCCGGGTGTCCGGACGCGGGCGGCCGCAGCCGCTGCCGCCGTCGACCCCGACACCCGCATCCGCCGCTCACGCCTGCTCGGCTGACGCCTTCTCGAGAGCACCCCGACGAACAACCGGGGCGGGGAGCCGTTGTGCCCAGCGGTCTCCGACCCGGCACCACCGGCCGGCACCATCGGCCGGCACCATCGGCCGGCATCGCCACAGCGCGACGCCGACGCAGTAGCACCCCCAGGAAGATTCACCGCGTTCACGCCTGGTGATCTGCAGGGCAGCCTCGTGCTCCACCCGTTCACACCTGCAGGGGGCAGGGCGGCGTCGGTGAGCGCGGGAGCACCTGTGCCCTCGCTGCTGCGCGTCGTCGATGATGCCCGCGGTGTGCGGAGGGATTACTTGCTCTGGATGCCGAAGGCGCCGGAGCTGGCGGCGGCCTGCTGCTGCAGGTCCTGCCAGGCGGTGGCATCGCCGCTGAGGACGTCGAGGAGGTAGGCGGCGACGGCGTCGGCGACGAGGGCGACGCGGGCGGGGTCCTCGTCGCTGGTTTCCTTCACGGCTTCACCGGCGAGGCCGCCGAGGGTGTGCTCGCCGTCGGTGATGGTCAGCAGCCGCTTGGGGGCGGGGCTGAAGGTGTAGGCGTCGCTGAACCAGTCCGGCCCGCGGGTGGACATCGCCGACTGGTCCTTGCCGCCGGCGATGACCAGAGCCGGGGTGGCCATGGTGGAGTAGCCCGGACGCATGAACGGCAGGTGCTCGAGCGCGAACGGGGTGAGGGTGTCACCGGTCCCGGTGGTGGCGATGAGGACGCCCGCCTTCACCGAGGGGTGGGTGAAGTCCTCACCCGGGGTGCCGTCGGCGTCCAGGACCCGAGCCCCGAGCAGCGCGCCGGCGCTCTGCCCGCCCCAGGAGTGCCCCACGACGGCGATCCGGCCCGCGTCGACGCGCTCGGGCAGGCCGGGGACCTGGTCGACGATGTCGTCGAGGTGGTCCAGGACGGCGTGCAGGTCAGCGATGCGGACCCGCCAGATGGTGGCGAAGCGGGGGTCGTCGAAGCCGATGCGGCGGCGGCGGGAGTCCAGGTGGGTGGGCTGGATGACGACGAAGCCGGCGGCAGCCCACCGGTCCACGAGGGGTTCGTAGCCGTCCATGGACCAGGCGTTGCCGTGGGAGAAGACGATGACGGGCAGGTTCGCCCCCTCGAGCGGGGCGGTGACCTTCACCTGCAGGTCGAGACCACGCTCGATGTCACCCTCGATGCCGCCGCTGACGTTGCGAGCAGGGCTGGAACCGGTGCTGGGATCGATGGCCGGATCGGTGGCGGGACTGGTGGTGGGGACGGTGATGGGTTTGACCGCGATCAGCCGGCGGTTCAGGGCCTGAGGTACGGAAGCAAGGAGAGGCACGGGACGTCCTTCGAGGCGGGGGGCTCTGCCACACTGGCGGAGCGTCGTTCCGCTAACGTTAGCGGAACATTGTTCCGCGAACAAGGGAGGCTGTGGTGACCCCCACGACCGGAGTCCGCCAGGCCGGCAGGCAACGCAGCCGCGAGGCCCTGCTGAGCGCCGCCGCGGCGGCGTTCGTCGAGGCCGGTGTGCAGGCCCCGGTGCGGACGATCGCCGAACGCGCCGGGGTGGGAGTGGGCACGGTCTACCGCCACTTCCCGACCCGCGCAGACCTGGTCAGCGCCGTCTACCGCCACCAGGTCACCGAGTGCACGGCCCTGGCCGAGGCGCTGCGCGAGCAGCCCATCCCCGCTTTCGAGGCGTTGCAGCGGTGGATGGCGGCCTACGTGGACTTCCTCATCACCAAGCACGGCCTCAGCGAGGCCCTGCGGTCAGAAGACCCCAGCCTGGCCAACCTGCACGCCCTGATCCTCGACGAACTCGTACCCGCCTGCGCCTGCCTGCTCGCCGCCAGCCAGGAAACCGGTGAGGTCGACCCGCAGATCGAAGCGCTCACGCTGCTGCGCGCGGTGGGGAACCTGTCCATCCCCGGACCGGGCTACGGCCAAGACGAAGCCCGGCAGATGGTCACCCGCCTCCTCACCGGATGCCGCACCCACTCCGCTGACTCCCCCAGCCAGGGATGAACCACCCAGCCTCAGCCGGTCGACGAGCTAGGCGATCTGAGGAGCCAATGTTCTAGGGCGCGTCCTGCGGATCTTGCAGCTGCGCCATCATGGCCTCGTGGGCGCAGTGGGCGCAGTAGGCGCAGTGGGCGTGACGAGGTCACCGCTGCCCCGCAAGCGGGAGGTACCCCAGGCATGAACGCAGATCAAGGCGCTGCTACCACCGATGGTGCAACGCGGTGGGCGCTGGCGAAATCACCGCCAAGTCCTCAACGCCATCTTGTGGAAGCTACGGGCCGCAGCGCCGTGGCCAGACCTGCCGCAACGCTACGGACCGTGGAAGACAGCCCATGAGCGGCTGCGGAAGCGGACCGTGGACCGCGGACCGCGGACCGCGGACCGACATGGGAGCAGATCCTGACCGAGATCGTCGTCAAGAACGATTCCATCGGCCGCCTTCGAGGTGCTCACGTAGAACGACCTGGCCACGGCCATCCTGGGAAACCTGAGCGCGGCGACCCCTGCTGAGCGCAACCTCGCCCGCCGCGCCTTCCTGCCCGAGGTGGCCCACCGAACCGACGCGGAGGTCGCCCACCGAACCGACGCGGAGGTCGCCCACCGAACCGGCGCGGAGGTCACCGACATGATCGAGTTCCGTCACCCCATCATCGCTGGATCCAGCACCGCGACGGTCCGCTACCCCGCTACCCCACTGACCCGCCGATTTACTGACCCCCCGATCCAGGACCTCGTCACCGAACTGCGGGCAGACAGCACAGACTTCGCCCGTCTCCGGCAGCGTCACCACGCGCAGGCGCAGCCCGTGATCACCAAGACGTCCCGGCATCCGGGGGTGGCCTCGATCACCGTGGACTGCGACACGCCGCTGCTCCCCGACCATGACAGACCGTGACCAGCAGCTGGTCCTCTACACCGCCGTCCCCGGCTCCCGCGACACCGATTCCCTCGAACTACCGCGCACGGTCATCGCGAAGTCGCTGAACGCCAGCTGATCCACGCCCTTCTGCACAAGCACAGGTCCGCCCCGGCTCCAGTTGACTCTGACCTCGCCACACCGCAGTCCCTGCACCCCACCCTGCTGAGTTTCACACAATGAGTAAGCAGCACCCCACAGCAACGGTGAGCGCTTCGCCACCGGAGTCCCCGGTGAGCTGCAGCTGTCCACCGGGCGGCTGCGTTACGTCAACGCCGGGCACCCCGCCCCGCTGATGATGCGCGAGGGCAAGGTCGTCAAGGAGCTCGAAGGCGGCCGACGCATCATGCTCGGACTCGGTGACGGCCGGAGCGCCATCGCCGAGGAGTGGCTGCAGCCCGGTGACCGCATCGTCTTCTACACCGACGGCATCACCGAGGCACGCGACCGCGACGGGGACTTCTTCGGCCTAGACCGCCTCGTGGACCACCTGCACAGAGCCGCGACAGCGCAGCTGCCCGCACCGGAGACCCTGCGCCGCATCGCCCACGACGTCCTGGACCGTCAAGGCGGCGTCCTGCAGGACGACGCCACATTGCTCATCGCCGAGTGGGCCACCACACGCGAACGCGCCCTCGTGTCCGCAGACGACATCGCCGCGCACGAACTGTCCCCCACCCACCGCGACCGCGAGGACACCCCCCCGCCGCTGACCACGGCCCAGGTGCGCCTAGGCCGGACGTCGCGACCACCGCTGCGGACACGAAGGCGCACACCAGCCAGGATGGACACCAGTCAGGCAGACACAGGGGCCGATCCCGCAGGCCCGTCTTCTCCTACCCCGTCGAGGCGACGCGGATGGCGCGGATGGCGCGGATGGCGCTTGGCAGCATCGAGGGCGCCGTGGTTCTAGAAGGTGGTGACGGTGGAGCGCGAGGCCAGCCAGGCCCCACCCACACACGTGAAGTCCACCGTGAAGCGCAGAGGCCAGGCGTCGTGGTCGCCGTAGACGGTGGCCCGCACCACGACGTCGCTGGTCAAGACCGAGTTGTCGCCGTCGGTGTGCACGCTCGTGCAGACCTCCTCGGCGTCCTGGTAGTCGAAGACCCCGTCCTCGATCTGCTGCATCCACTCGCTCTTGGCCTGCACGTAGCCGCTGGTGTGCGTCAGAGTGAAAGCGCCGGTCAGCAGGTGAGCGAGCTGCACGGTGTCCCCGGCCACCATCGCCTCCAGCTGCGCCCGGAAGTTCTGCACGATCTCCCGGCTAACCTGCTCGTCGATCGCGTTCACGCTCTCCCTCCGCCGCATCCTCAACCCTCGAATCGTGATCCTCATCCTCGACCTCCGTCGCTGCGCTCAGTCCTTAGAACGGGATTGGGAATTGGAAGGGGAAGCGACGGCCGTACGTTCCCGGAGTGATGTCGCCTGGCTCAGGACCGCACCTCATCGGCCGGTGTGCTTCCGGCGCGTCGAGCTCGGCCGACTGCTCGCTGTCGAACTGGACGCCGCAGACGTGGCGCTCACCGCGACGCACCGGGGGTGGCCAACCAGGACATCAGCTCCTGCTCAACGGCGGCCCTGCGCGTGGGCTACAGGGCTGCCTCGGTGGCGTAGGGTCCGGCACCTTCGGAGCTCGGTGGATTCGCGCCGGTCGACGACACCGGCGGGGTGGTTGTCTCAGGCTGCCCACTGGGCGGTGAGGGCTTCGGCGGGTTGAGGGTGCCCGCAGTGGAAGCCCTGCAGGTAGTGGCAGCCGGCGTCGGTGACCTGACTGGCTTGCGCAGCGGTTTCCACGCCTTCGGCGATGACCTGCAGGTCCAGGCTGGTGGCCACCGTGACCACCGCGTCCACCAGGGCCCGCCGGCGCGGGTCGTGCCCGAGACCGGCGATGAAGCTGCGGTCGATCTTGGCCATCTGCACCGGCAGCTCCACCAGACGCGACAAGGAGGAGTAACCGGTGCCG
Source organism: Kineococcus radiotolerans SRS30216 = ATCC BAA-149 (assembly GCF_000017305.1). GTDB lineage: Bacteria > Actinomycetota > Actinomycetes > Actinomycetales > Kineococcaceae > Kineococcus > Kineococcus radiotolerans. The sequence continues at coordinate 20,392 of NC_009664.2, forward strand.
AAGTCGTCGATGGACAGCGGGTGCCCGCGATGTTCCTGCTCCTGCAGGACAGGCAGGACCTCGGGGTTGCTGAAGCTGTCCTCGACCACTTCCAGACCCAACTGCTGCGCATGCAGGTCATGAGTGCGCAGCGCGGTGGCCAAGGTGGTGGTCAGGGCCGGGTCGACGAGTTCGCGGGCGCTGAGATTGACGTAGGCGCTGTACGGCGCCCCCCGCCGCAGCTCGCGGCGCCACCGGCTCATCTGGGCGCAGGTCTCATCGATGACCCACCTCCCGATCTCCACGATCAACCCGGTATCCACCGCCAGGTCGACGAACCGCGCGGCGGGCAGCAACCCGCGCTGAGGGTGCTGCCAGCGCAGCAGGGCCTCCACCGCGTGCACGCCACCACCAGGCTCGGTGATGGGCTGGTAGTGCACCTGCAGCTGATCGTGGGTCAGGGCCTGGGCGAGCTGACGTTCGAGGTGACGCCCCGGACGCTGGGCACTTCGAGCAGCGACACCAGCGCTGCCACCAGCGCCGCCGCCAGCGCTGCCCCTGCTCACCTCGGTCAGACCGATCACGCCGCCGCGGCCGTGCTGCTCATCGCGTATGCCCTGCTTCACCCGGCTGTCCCGCTTCGCGCGGTACATCGCCTCATCGGCCGCGGCCAGCAGGTCATCGGCGCTGGGGTGCTCCTCGCTGAGCGCCACCCCGATAGTGGCCCCGACCATCAGGTCCACGCCGGCGACGTGGACAGGACGGGCCAGGGCTCGGCGCAGACGAGACGTGACGGCGTGCACGTGCCGGTCAACCTCGCCCCCATCGCCCGGGCCGCCCGAGCTGGCTCGGGGAAGGTCCTCGCACAGCAGGACGAACTCGTCCCCGGCGAGCCGGGCCAAGGTGTCCTCCTGACGCAGGGAGGCGTTCATGCGGGTGGCCACCGTCGCCAACACGGTGTCCCCGGCGGCGTGGCCGAGGGTGTCGTTGACGGCCTTGAAGCGGTCGAGGTCGATGAAGAAGACCGCGACGGTGCGCTGGTGGCGCCGCGCGGCGTGCAGGGCGTGCTCGAGCCGGTCGAAGAGCAGAGTCCGGTTGGGTAGCCCGGTCAGGCCGTCGTGGGTGCCGGCATGAGCCAGTTCCTGCTGAGCCTGCAGCGCCTGGGCGCGATCAGCGGCCATCACCAGGTAGGACACCGCCACGTGCGCCAGCAGGTGCGCCCACTGCAGTTCCTGCTGGCCCCAGGTGCCGGCCTCGCGGCGGTAGAGGTCCAGCACCCCCCACACCCGCCCGCGGCTGATCAGCGGTACCGCGATCACCGAGCGGAACCCCTCCTCCAGGACCCGCTGCACGAACTCCGGCCACGCCGTCTGGACCGGGTCGTGCAGGTCGTCGACGACGACGTCGACGTGGAAGAGCAGCGCGTCGTGGCAGGGCCCTTCTTGCATCAGCTGCTGCAGCTTCTCCGCCGAGCCCACGTCGGCGCGGTCGGCGTGGACGAAACGCAGCAGTTCCCCGTCGTTGATCATGACGCCGGCGCCGTCGACGTCCAGGTGCTCGGTGGTGATGTCCACCAGGTGCTTGAGGAGGTCCTCGGGGTCGGCCTGCCCGCTGGCCGCGGTCGCCAGCTCCGCCAGCGCGCCGGTCATCGCCTCGGTGTTCACTGCGCCGCCGCCGGCCTCAACGACTGCCTGAACAAGTGCCTGAACACCTGCCCGAGCCGCCGCGTCGCGCGAGGTGGCTGCCCTGAGGGGGCATACAGCGGTGACGACTGTTCACCAAACTGGCTGCAGGAGCGCAAAGGTTGAGATTTCATCGGTCCACTGCCCTCGCTCGCACGGAGGCCGGTGTTAGACCCTGGGGTACAGAATACGCCGCTCGTGATCACTTGCTCGCTACGGTCGTGTCGGATCGGAGGCAACCGTTGGAAAGTCGACAAAACCGGCGGTCCTGAACTTGCGCGACGCAGCGGGCTGGAACCCGGCAGCGTTTCGCCAGCTGAAGCCCATTCCGTCGTGCCCGGGCCACGCGCCCCGGCCCGGTCGCGATGGGGTTACGTCAGCTGCGGGTCTTGTCCTCAGCACTACTTGGAATGTACTGCCGCGGGCCTCAGCACCCAGGACCCGTCTGATCGACACCGGTCGAGGAAGAGGCGATGTTTCAGGGTGGCGGTGCCAGCAGCGCCATCTCGCACCACACCTGCACAACATGGGGCTCTCGCCTCCACCCCCACTGCTGGCTCAACGCGGAAAGCAGCAGCTCGGACTCCGCACCGACCTCGAAAGGGCCGTCCCCGGCGAGATCGACGACGACGGTCAGCCCATCCAGGTCTTCTCGGACCGACACCGCTTTCGCCCAATGCTGCGGAGCGCCCACGGCGAAAAGCTCCCCAGCGGCTTGCACCAACTCCTCGGTGCGGTCCTCGCCGACCCCGGCCTGCTCAGCGTAGACGGACAGGAAGCGGCGTGCCTGCGCCAACTCCTGCGCTCCGCCTGCCAGGTCAAGGCGGATCCGATCCCCGGCATACGTGTGGGAATTCATGCGCCCCCCTCCTCCGCCCACGCCCGCGAGACGCGGAAGTCGAGAACCGCGGGGAGGGCGAAAAGCTCCACCAGAGCCATCAGGTGCGGTTGAAGGCCGCACACCTGCAAGGAGTTGCCAACGCCTTCGGCGCGTTGCGACAAGGCCACCAGCAGGCCCAAGACCGCGCAGTCCAGGAACGTCACTGCCGACAGATCCAGGACGACCCGTTCAGCGATGTCGACGACCGGCTCAACCTGTTCGCGAATCCACGCTAAATCGCCCATGTCCAGCTCACCGCACAACGCCACCGTGCACGGCTGGGCGGGGCGAGGACTCTGATCAGGGGCAGGAGGACGCGGCTGAGCGGCCGGAGAACGGTGAAGCGCAGAAGCATGATCAGTGGAACATCGGGGCTGTTGGCTACGGGAAGCGGTCAGGAGCTGGGTCACGGCCACCTCGCGGAAGGAGCAAAGGCCGGGCCTGACTTTGGACCCACCCGAAGGCTAAGCCCCCTCCTCGGGGGCCGCAAGACGCCTGCCAGGACCCTGTCGCCCTCCAGCCGGGGCAATCTTCACCTTCGGCAATGCCCACCCGCCCCTTGTGCCCCCCTTGCGGGATGGGCCAAGGTCCATTCCGCACCCGGCGCTTGAGCATTACGTCTGCGGGCGCAGCTGATGAGTCCCGCCTCCGCCGTTGCAGCCCCAGGCCCAGGTGCTCTTGCTGGCCCGGGATGTTGTGCGATGCGGGCGCCTGGGCTCGCAGGGCTAGGTCAGGGGCGTTTGCGGTCCAGGTGCTGCAGCAGGTCGTCAGCGGCCTGCTCGATCTCGGAGTGGTCGTTCTGCGCGGCGCGCTGCTTAGCGTGGATGAGCGCGGCCCGGTTCACCGTCGAGAAGTCCCCGTAGGGGAAGTGGTAACGCTTCTTGGTGCGCTCGGAGGCGTCGGGGTCGATGGCCAGGTGCCAGCGGGCGTACTGCTCCCACCCCTCGTCGTCGAGCTCGTCGTTGCCGTCGGCGGGCGAGGGCGCGGCCTGCGACCAGGCGGTGTCGTCGTCGTAGGTCCCTGCGTCGATCAGCTCGCGGGCCTGGTCGACGGCTTCCTGATTCACGCGGTAGCTCGGCATGCCGCTCATCTACCCGAGCTGCCTGCGCGCCAACCGCGACGTTGCGGTCCAACCCGGCTGAGACGCTTACCAGGCCCCGCCCCGTTGTGGCCAGCGGCAGCGGCAGCGACTAGGTCGGCGGTCTCAGCGCCCGGCGCGGCCTCCAGTGCTCCCCGCCGGGTCCAGGACGATCCGCTGAACGGGCGCGGCGAGGACCTGCTGCCAGCGCGGGAGCACCGGATCGCGGTGGAAGCGCAACCGCCCCGCCGGTCGCGACCCGCGCCGGCCACCTGCGTGCCAGGCATCCAGCGCGGCGGCGCTGGCGCGCAGAGCCGCGACGGCGCGGTGGGGGTCGAGGAGGTCGAGGTCCCCCCAGTCGTCCCCCCGGTCGCCTCTGCGGTCGCCTTCCCAGCCGCTCCCGCGCTCATCCTGCTCGCCCTGCTCACTCTCGAAGCCGCTCCTGCCCAAGTGCTCGCGCATCAGCTGCAGGCGCAGATCTCGAGCGAAGCGGCGGGCACCGTCGCCCAGCCCGGCCGGGTCAGCAGGCTCGCGCTGATCGTGGGCCTCGTCCAAGACGGCAACCGACAGTTCGGAGTCATGGCTCCAGGACCGACGGTTGAGGTTGTCGCTGCGCACGCACGCCCACACGTCGTCGACGATGGTGACCTTGGAGTGGACGTAGACCGCCTCGCCCTGCTCGTTCTCCACGTCGAAGACGTGCACACGGTCCCCGCCCGCGGCGCGCAGGACCTCCAACGCCCGCACCTGCCCCAGCAGCAGCGCAGGCGCCGCCAGGCCCCCGCGCTTGGGGTGACGCGGCACCAGGACGACCAACTGCAACCCGGATGTAGCGCGCAGGGCATCGGCGAAGACGCCGGCCACCTGCCGCGACCACAGGAACTGCTCCTCCACGTAGACCAGACGCCGGGCCCGGCGCAGCACCTTGACGTGAGCGGCGACGATGCTGGCCTCCCCCTGGGGGGCGAAGGGGTAGCGCGGCCAACGGCGCGGGTAGGTCCGCAGCAACTGCACCACGCACGAGCCGGGTGTGAGCGCATCGGGTGCGGGGCCCAGCGCGGGACCCCCCGGCGTGGGCTCCCCCGGCGCGGGCTCCCCCGGCGCGGGCTCCCCCGAGGTGGGCTCCTCTTCAGCTGGGTGAGCAGCCGCGGCCGGCATCGGCTGCGGTGGGGGAAGCGGTACCGGCCGCCGCACGAGACGGCGCAGCAGGTCCGAGCCGACCTGCCACGGCAGCAGCGACAGCGGCGCACGGTCCTCCCACCGTTCGCGGAAGACGGTCTCGACGTGGTCCACCGCGGGCCCGCGGACCGCGGTGTGGATGTCGTGCCACGAGGGATGGCGCCCGTACTTGCTCCCGAAGGACATCCGCTGCCGGTCCCCGTGGTGAGCGGTCCCGTCACGGCGACTGTGGGCGAGGTCGAGGCTGCCGACGAAGGCGACATCGTCCTGGGGACGGTGCAGGTGCCGGATGACGAGGAACTTCTGGTGGTGACTGCCCAGGGTCCGCACCCGCTGGTCCAGCAGGACCTCCGCGCCCCCCTTCACCTTCTGAGCCAGGTGGCGGTTTCGCTCAGGCACCAGACGCTGCCAATCCCACGGTGAGCGCCACACCAGGCCCTTGACCACCGCACCGCGGCGGGCGGCGGCGGTGAGAGCCTCAGCGATCGTGGGCCCGTCGTCGGTGAGCAGCTCATCGGGATCGCCCTGCCAGTCGGCGAAGAGCACCAGATCACCCTCACCGCTCCCCGCCAGCGCTGCGGCCAGCGCCGAGAAGTAGGCCACCCCGTCGACGAGGGGCTGCACCCGGTTCCCCCGGCTCCACGCGGGCAGGCGGGTGGCGCCGTTGCCGCGTTCGGCACCGCTCAGCAGCCAGACGGTCGCAGACCGGTCACCGGCACCATCCCCGGCGCCATCCCTGGTGGCCGTCGCGCCCTTGGTAGCAGCGGTGGTGGCGCTAGCAGCGGCGGTGGCGCTAGCAGCGGTGGTGGCGGCGGTACTGAAGGTGGCGTCCTGGTGGTGGCTCATCGGATGACGCTCACCGCGGCGGGCGCGCAGGAGACGACGACCTCCACACCGGTCTCGACCTGGTGGACCTCCCCGTCCATCTGCACCGGCATCGGCGTGGCGGTGGTGAAGGCGTACGGCTCCTCGCGGGAGATGACCTCGTGCGTGCCGCGCACCAGACGCAGGACGCTGGCCAGCAGCTTCAGCTTGCTGCGGTGGCGAATCAGCAGCGTCTCGTAGGTGCCGTCGGTGGGTGAGGATTCCTGCGACAAGGTGGCGTACTTGGCCATCCGGTCGATGTTGGCGAACACCAGGCTGTCCAGCTGAATGCGGTGGCCGTCGTGGGTAATGGTGAACGGGCGGTAGCGCCAGACACTGCGCAGCGCCAGCAGGCTCTCCTTCACCGCGTCCAGGTCGTGCTGGTTGAACTCCACCGCAACCACGGGGGTGATGCCCAACCCGACGTAGGAGTGCGCGTAGCGCGGCTCCTGACCGTCGATGAGCACCTCCAGCAGGTCCATCTGCGACACCGTCCCCGCCACGATCGCCTCCACCAGGGGCCGCTCCTGCACCGCCGTGGCGTGGTCGTTGGCGTTGCCCGAGGCCAGCACCGCGCACACCCCGGCACCGGGGACCCGGCGCCGGGCGCGCATGACACCGTTGACGACCTCGTGGTAGCCGCCGTCACCGCTGGCGGAGACCACCAACGTGGCCGGGTGCTCGCTGACGGCCCGCTCAGCGAGTTCCACCGCATGCCCGGCGTGCTGGGTCTGGGCCAGCTGCACCACCGTGGCGGGAAGACGCTGGGCGAGCTGAGCGCGCAACTGCTCGCCGTTGCCTGGACCGTCACCGGTGCTGTGGGGGTTGTAGATGACCACCACGCGATCGAAGTGCCCGGTTACCGCCTGGATCGCTGCTCGAGTCGCTGCCTGGATCACTGCTGGAACCTCCGATGGGGTGTCGGCGGACACTCCACCATTCGCCGACATTGCCACGCAGCGCGCACGGCAGCCACCTGGGGCGGGCTGCGCACTCTGACCTTCCAGCTCTCGGACTTCAGGCTCCAGCGCAGCACACGGACCCACTGGAGCGAGGCGACGGGACTGCTCGGCAGTGATGGATGTGGCTGCACTGTTCAGACGAGCCCTCTTGCGCTCAGGCCGCTACCCGCGCGCAGCCGTCGCAGCGCCGCACACGGCGCCGGTCGCAACGCCGTGCACGACGTCGATGACGTCGGCCCCGCTCAGCCACGCCTCGGTCGCACCCCACGGAGCCCTCCGGCGATCACCTTCCCTGCGCGCAGCCTGCCTGCCTCTCCCCGTCAGCACGTCAGCGCCGGTGGATCCGGTTGCGTTCAGGGGCGGGGCCGCCGGTAGCGGCATGACGGCGACGGCGCGAAGGGCCCTGCAACAGCTCGGGCCTGGTTGTCGGGAAGGAGGCCGTCGGGGATGGGGCGGGTGGCTACGCGCGATGTCACCGAGCCGGTGACACGGAGGAGGCGTTAGCGTCTCGGAGCATGAGCGCTGGTGCGTCCGAGCGGACACTGGTCATGGTGCGCACCCTGATGGACCGTGCCCACCTGGCCACCACCGGGCAGATCCCCGACGCCACCCTGGAGGCCGCCCGCACGCTGGGCTGGACGGCCCAGCTCTACCTCACCGACCACGAGCAGCGCCTGCTGCTGCCGCTGCCCACCACCGGCCTGGCACCGCGGCGCCCGCAACTCATCGCCACCACCGTGGCCGGGCGCTGCTTCCGCGGCATGCGACCGCTGACTGTCCCCAACGACAGCACCCGCGTCTGGCTGCCCGTCTTCGACGGCGCCGACCGCCTGGGTGTCCTCGAACTCACCGTCCCCGAGGGCGGGGACCTCGACGACGAGGTGTTCGCCGAGCGCTGCCGGCTGCTGGCCCACCTGAGCGGGCACCTGATCGCGGCGAAGAGCCCCTATGGCGACGCGCTGGACCGCATCCGGCGCCGGCGACCGCGCACGGTGGCCTCCGAACTGCTGCACCAGGTCCTGCCGCCGCTGACTTTCGCGTGTGAGGGACTGGTCGTCTCCTGTCTGCTGCAACCGGCGTACGACGTGGCCGCGGACGCCTTCGACTACAGCGTCGTCGACGAGACCGCGCACCTGGCCGTGCTGGACGCCACCGGTCACGACGTGCACGGCACGATCCTGGCGGCGCTGGCGCTCTCGGCCTACCGCAACAGCCGCCGCAACGGCCACGGCCTCGGCGAGGCGGTACGTGCCGTGGACGCGGTGATCGCCGAGCACGGCGGCGGTGAGCGCTTCGCCACCGGTGTCCTGGGTGAGCTCGACCTCGGTACGGGTCGGCTGCGCTACCTCAACGCCGGGCACCCCGCTCCCCTGCTGCTGCGCGAGGGCAAGGTCGTCAAGGAGCTCGAGGGCGGACGGCGCATCCTCCTCGGTCTGGGTGAGGGGCAGGTCGACCTCGCCGAGGAGTGGCTGCAGCCTGGGGACCGGATCCTCTGCTACACCGACGGCATCACCGAGGCGCGCGACCTCGACGGCGCCTTTCTCGGCGTCGAGGGTCTCGTGGAGCATCTGCACAAGGCCGCCGCCGCGCAGCTCACCGCCCCCGAGACCCTGCGACGCATCAGCCACGACGTCCTGGAGCGCCAAGGCGGCGTCCTGCAGGACGACGCGACCTTGCTCATCGCCGAGTGGGCCAGCACGCGGGAGCGTGACTTCGTGACGTCCTCCGCCGAGGACGTCGACGGACGAGACTTCACCCCCTCCCGCGCCGGCGGTCTCCGGCGCTGACCACCTGGTCCGCCGGCGTCCGCGGTCCCCCGCTTCCGGCCTCCTCGGGTACAGCCGGTGTGTCAAGACCCGGGTCTTGACACATCCCAGACGTGCACATCCCAGACGTGCACATCCCGTACGGCTAGCCCTACAACGTTGGATCATGGCCCGACTGCGTGTGCGCACAGAAGCAGACGTAGCGACGATCGTCAGCTGGGTCCCCGACGCTGCCGCCCTCCACCGCTTCGCCGGTCCCTGGCTCACCTGGCCCTCGACCATCGAGCAGCTCAACGACGTCACCGCCCGACCAGGAGCCACCGCCTGGGTAGTCGACGGCCCCACGGCGTGGCCGGCCACATCCAACTCACCCCCACCGACGGCGCCATGCGCGTGGGACGTGCCCTGGTCGACCCGGCGCAGCGAGGTCGAGGAACTGGCCGCCAGCTCGTCGCCCTGGCCCTGGCGCTGGCCCGTTCTCAGGGAGCGGTCCGAGTCGACCTGGGCGTGCTCGCGGACAACTGGTCCGCGCGCCGCATCTACGACGCCCTCGGATTCGTCCCCATCGCCGATCCGGATCCCTCCGGCGTGGTCATGATGACGTGCCCCTCCTGACATCACTCGTACTGACGCGGTGCGCTGCGGCCGCTCGTGGTGCGCGGCGCGGACGCCAGGGTCGCCCACGGAGGTCACACCCGCCCTGGCCGCAGCAACACGATGGGTCCCTGTCACCCATGCACGCGGCCGTCACTGACGTCTTCATCAAGAGCCGGGTGAGGACGTTGGTGGCCGCCGTTGGCGGCCGCTGATCGGCGGAGATCCTGCCCGCGACAGCGCGCGGTCATCCCGCGCTCAGTGGGCACTGTCGTTGGCAGCCGGCGATATCGCGGACTCGTCGATCTGTGGACGTCCTGGTCGGGGCGGTGCCTCGGCGCCGCCCCGACCAGGCGGCCCCCGCTGCGGGAGCACGTCACGAGTCCAGGGACAGCTCCTGCAGCGGGTCGCCCCCATCGATGAAGACGCGACCACCAGGAGCCAAGGCGGCCAGAAGCCGCTGCATCGCCTGGTGCCCGGCTGCGGGATGGCGACCGTCCAGGGCCCCCACCCGCACCGCGAACACGATGTCGAACCCCGGCTCCCCCGGCTCCAGCACGAACGATTCCACCGCGACGCACCGCACCCCCATCCGCCCCGAAGCGATCTCGGCCTTCGACCCCGCCCGCGCCTGCGCAATCGCGGCCGCGGAGCGGTCGATCGCCAACACGAAGCCCGTCTCCAACCTCTGAGCCACCGCACGCGACGCAGCACCCGGTCCGCACCCCACCTCCAGCACGCGGGACGCAGGAGTCAACGGCAGCGCGTCCACGACCGCCGCCAACCGGGAGGACAACCTCGCCGTCACACCAAAAAGCGTAGGCACGACTGCAGTCGACGTCACCGGTGCAGGCCCACCCACGAGCGACGACTTCACGGTCATCCCGCGATGAGGGACTGTTACCCGCCCCAAAGCCGCCCCAAGGGGGGTGCGCGACCGCGCGGTCATCCCGCGGTGTGCGCGCTATCGCCGGCGGCAGACGACCTCACTCATCTGCCGATGACCATGCGATCACCAAAGACCGATTCGTCGTGGGAGGAGGCAGCTCCGCGGCGTCCTCGACGCCGCGGGGCCGGCTCATCGCACCTTCTTGCGAACCGGCCGTACCCGCACCGCAGCTTCCATCACCTTTGCCGCGATGGATGAACGGGCGACGACGAACGGGCGACGACGAACGGGCGACGACGAACGGGCATTGGCGAGCGCGGCCCCCGCGTGATGGAGGTCAGGCCGCCGGGGCGGTCCCGGGCAGGAAGATCAGCCGGCGACGCATGGCGGTAGCCGCGATCTCGCGAGCCGGGGCGTACTCCGCGGAGTCGTACCAGGCCTGCAGGGTTTCCATGTCCGGCCACTGGACGACCGCGGCCACGATCCCCGCCTCGCCCTCGGCGGCCGTGGGTGAGGCGCCGAGGACGACGAAGCGGCCGCCGAACTTCTCCACCGTGGCCGGGGTCAGCTCGGCGTAGCGCTGGGCGCCGGCGGGGTCGAGGACCTGGAGGACCTCGGTGATGCTGTATGCGGGGGTGCGGGTGGTGTTGGGGGCGGTGGTCTCGGACACGGGAGTTCTCCTTCGGGTGGCTTGCTCGGGTGTGGTGGTCGGGCGTGGTGGTTCAGGTGGGTTCTTCAGGTCCTGCGTCGGGTTCAAGGCCCGGGTGGGTGTTGCTGGTCCCGCTGTGTCCTGCTGGGTTCTGCTGGGTTCTGCTGGGTGTCAGATGCCGGGTAGTTCGCCGCCGTCGACGGTGAGGGTCACCCCGGTGACCCACTGGGCGCGGTCGGAGGCGAGGTAGGCCACCGCCTCGGCGATGTCGCGGGGGTCTCCCGGGCGTCCCAGCGGCACCCCGGCGGTGGTGTCGGCCAGGGAAACGCCCGTCGCGTCGGCGATGTCCTGGCGGATGGCGTCGGCGCCGGGGGTGAGGACGTTGCCGGGCACGATCGTGGCCACCCGGATGCCGGCGGGGGCGAGCTCGGTGGCCAGGGCCTTGCCGTAAGCGTTGAGCGCGGCCTTCGCTGCGGCGTAGTGGGCCAGTGGTGCTGGGGCGGTCAGGGCCGCGCCGGAGGAGATGTTGATGATGGCGCCGCCCTGCCCGGCTTCACGCAGCGCCGGGAGGAGGGCGGCGGTGACCCGGACAGCGGAGAGGTAGTTCAGGTTCAAGGCGTCGAGCCACTCCTCGTCGGGAATGGTGGCGATGCCGCCGAGGTGGGTGCGGGCGGCGCCGGCGTTGTTGACGACGATGTCGACGCCGCCCAGGGCGTCGAGGGCTGCGGTGGTGAAGGCCTGCACGCCGGTGGGGGTGCTGAGGTCACCGGCGATGAAGGTCGCGTCCCGGGGGGTGTCGTCGGTGGCGCTGCGGGCGGTGGTGACGACGCGGGCGCCGGCGTCGAGGAAGCGCTGGGTGATGGCCGCGCCGATCCCGCGCGAGCCTCCGGTGACGATGACGCGCTTGCCGGTGAATTCGGTGGGAGCAGGGGTGACGGTTCTGAACATGCGGTCCACAATGGCACGTTCTGGACCGCTCGTCCAGATGTTCTGGACCGGAAGTTCAGATCGGCGTAGGATCGGGGAATGGCCCGACCCCGCACCTTCGACGAGCACGACGTCGTCACCACCGCCCGCCGGCGGTTCACCGAGACCGGCTACCACGGCACGTCCGTGGGGGACCTCTCGGCCGCCACGGGCCTGAGCAAGGGCAGCCTCTACGGCGCCTTCGGCGACAAGGAGGCCCTGTTCCGCCGGGTCTTCGAGGAGTACTGCGCAGCCGCCGACCAGAGCGCCGCCGCCCGGGTCGAAGGCCCCGAGGACGAAGCGCTGGACCGCTTGCGCGACTGGCTGCACTCCCCCGACGACGTCGTGGGAGGAGACAACGGTTCCCGCCACCCGGGTTGCCTGCTGGCCAAGGGCACCGCGGAACTGGCCTGGACCGACGAGGCCGTCGCCGCCCGCTCCCGCGCGACGTTCCAAGTGCTGTTCGACAGTTGCCGCCAGCTCATCGAGCAGGCCCAGCGCGCCGGGCACGTCAACCCCACCGCCGATCCCGCCGTGCTCGGTCAGCTCGTCGTCGCCACCCACCGTGGGCTCGAAGCCCTCACCGAAGCAGGCGTCGACGCGGGGACCCTCAACCGCATCGCTGACGCCGCCATCGACAACCTCACCCCCGGCTCCCGCCGTCGCTGAGCGACCACCCCACGGAGGCAGCACCCCCGCCGCTCGAGCACCTACAGGTCGCCGACCTTCCGGTCATCCTGGTCATCCCGCGATACGGGCGGGCAGCGGGCGTGGGGCAACTAGCTACCAGGAGGCACGGAGCCGGTGTCGAGGTAGCTGCGCAGCAGCTGAGTCCACGCCTGCGGCTGATCGAGGTGGACGTCGTGACCGGCGTCGGGCACGACGACGTGGCCGGTGCCCGGCCGCAGCTCGAGCATCCGCTCAACTTCCGCAGCGTCCAGGTAGCTGCGCTCCGCTTGCACCAGCAGCGTCGGTGCCTGCACCTGCTGCCACTCCGCCCAGCGTGGGGTCTCGGCCACCGCCGCGATGGCGGCCTGCATCACGTCAGCGTCGAACCGGGGCCAGAACCCGTCCTCGCGTTCTTCCAGATCCTGCGCCCACCCCACGGCAGTCGCTGTTCCCCCGAGGTGCTCGACCGCTGCCTGCCGGGAGGGGAACGGCACCGGCCAAGCGGCGAACCAGCTCCCCAGCTGCGCCGAGGTTTCTTCCGCCCCGCCACCGACCCCGCCCTCCAGCAGCACCAGGCGCTGCACCAGGTGCGGGTGCCAGGCGGCGAGCAGCAGCGCGGTGTGCGCCCCCATCGACTGCCCCACCACCGAGACGGGCGCACCACCGGCCGCGGAGGTGATGAGGGCAGCGACGTCCTCGACGTAGGCGCGGCGCGAGACGTCACCCGGGCGGCGGGTGCTGTGCCCGTGGCCGCGCTGGTCCAGCGCGAGCACCCGGTAGCTGTCGTCGAGTGCGGCCGCGGTGGCGGCCAGCTCCTGCGCGCTGCCGGCCAGGCCGTGCAGCAGCACCACCACCGGTCCGCAACCGCCGGAGTCCAGGTAGGACAGGGTCACGTCCTCGCGGCGGATCTGCAGGCGGCGCACGGGCAAGCTCCGATCGATAGAGGTCTGGACGTGGCCGACCGTGGACCAGCACCAGCCGCCCACCGCACGATGCACGCGACTTCACGACCATCCTGCGCTCCAGACGTTCGTGAGCAGCCGGGGACGTCCTCCCCCTCACGGTGAGCGCGTTCACGGCCGGGGCAGACCGCACCAGCCGGAGAGGCCGATGACGTCGGCAGCCACCTCGACGACGCTGCGCCGATCGGTGCCGACGCAGTGGGTATCCGCAGGTGCCCGCTCCTCGAGCAGGGCGGCTGTGCTCCGGCTGCGCTCGAGGTGGGCCCGCAGCCCGGAGCCGACCTCACGGACACCGAGGCGGGTGCGGATCGTCTCATCGGTGGCGGTGAGCAGGACCGCGGTGACCTCCGCCCGGCCGCCTACGGCGCGGACGATGAGGTCGGGTTCGAGGACGCTGACGGTGTTGACGTAGATGAGCCGATGGTGGCCGAGAGCGGCGTAGTTGCCCCACAACGCGGCGAGGTTGGCTCCGGTGAGCCGAGTGCCGGCCGGGTCGTCGTCGGCTTTGGGGTAGGCGGCGTCGAGGTTGTCCCCTTCGACGTGGCAGTGCGCGACTCCTAGGGTCTGCAGCTGGGCGGAGACCTCGTGGGCGACGCTGGTCTTGCCCACACCCGCCCGGCCACCGATGAGCAGCACCTGCACGGCCTTGCCGTTCGCATCCGCCACGACGCACAGTCGGCCACGGACTGCGGGTGCTGTCCACCACATTCTGCAGCGAAGACTTCACGGTCATCCCGCCGTCCACGACGTCGCGGCACGGTCGACGACGGTCTCAGACCAGCTCCGCAGACTCACCGACCTCTCCTCGGCACTCACCTACGGTGTCGAAGAACCGGTCCAGGTAGACCGTCGGCGGCAGGTCGCTCGTCCGCATCAGGCTGAACACCTCAGCCCCGTCCCCCGGCTCGTCGGGCAGCGCGTACGCCTGGGTCAGCCCCAGGTGCTCGGTCACCCGCTCCGGCGGCCAGGTCGTCTCGCTCGTGCAGGTCTGCGCCTCCGCTTCGGCCTTCTCGATGGCCTGGTCCATGTCGGTGTCCCACCAGAGCGTCACGCGTTCCTCGTAGACGACCTCACCGGAGTCCTCGGCCTGGCTGCGAAAGATGCAGCGGACAGCGACCCACCCAGAGCTCCCGTGCCGGCAGCGTCTCAGGGAGACCGCCTGACTCCCGCGACTCCACGGTCATCCCGCGGTGCGCGGACACACGGTCATCCCGCGAGGTTCACGCGTCCTCGGGCCCTCGGATGCTCCAGCGAGGTGACCTCCGCCCATCGGTCCCCAGGTTGCCGTCTGCTGCCTGCACACTGCAGGCATGGTGCTGGACCACAGCGGCTACCCCCTGCGCCCCGGGGAGCCGGAGTACACCGACGACGACCGCTTCTGGGACGGCACCCGCCTGCACCACCTCGTCCACGACGACATCGCCAAGCGCCAGGGCGTACTGCTGTCCACCGCCGACGTCGTCGTGCTCGACTCGATGGGCTGCTGCCCCGGCACCGGTCACTGCGGCTCGAAGGTCATCGCTAGCGAGAAGGTACGTCGTCGACTGGCCGCAGCCGGCTTCGTCCGCTTCGAGGAGTCTGAGGGCACCCTGCAGCACTGGGAAGCTGACGACGGCACCACCCTGGCCCTGCTCGTCGGTGAGGTCACCCGCCCCTTCCTGGGCTGACAGCCCCTCGCCAAAGGGCCCCTCCTGGCGGTGCACCCACGGCACGGCGCCCAGAGCCAGCGACGTCGTGATCATCCCGCGATCCGGGCGAGCAGACCTGACGCTGACGCCACGATCCACAGGGCGAGCCCTCCAACGAACGCCCGGCGGGCGGACTGCGGGGCCGACGGCGAGCCGCATGGCTGCCTAGCGCCTGCGCGCGCGCAGACCCAGCGCAACCGGCACGCTGTCAGGATGACCGAGCACCCCCAGCCGCCGGCCCCTCTCGCCGACCGCTTCACCGCCTTGAGCGGCAACCTCGACCAGCTGCTCGCCGCTGCGGAGAGCTCCAGCGACGAAGCCACCGCCGGCCTCGCCGGGGGTCTGCACGCTGCGGCCCTGGAGGACTTGCGCGCCATCGCCACCGCCTGCGGCCTGGACTGGGAGGAGGTCCTCGCCGAGCGGGACCGCCGCTCCGTCGTCGCCGAATAGCCACGGCGTCGGGTGCTCCTCCGGGGCGCTTGACCAGACGATTCCCCTGACGACGTCGACGTCGAGGGCGGCGTAGACGTCGAGGGCGCCCTCTTCGCCACGCCGCACCCGACGCCGATCTGCGCTGCGTGAGGCAGAGCGGCACCGCACCGGACGTCGACGCCAGTCCTCGACGCCAGTCCCCAATGGCCCGCCTTCGGCGCAGTCCGCCTCGGCTGGCGCTGCACCGTCAGCACCCGCAGCAGTCCCGGGGAGGTGGGCGAGCTCGTGGGTGTTTCCCAGCGGTGCCGAGCACGACGACCGGTGGGACGGCCTCGACTGGGAGGTTCACCCCACGACGACGCCGGGTGCTACTGCGGGGGCTGCCGCGGCGGCGTGAGCAGCGAGTGCTGCAGTCAGGACCGGTGCGGATCCAACAACTCCACGGTCATCCCGCGTTGTGTGCGCTGTGGCCGGCGTCTGACACCTACCCAGCTCTGCGACTGGCACCGACGTCCTGACGCATCGACTGTCACCGGTCTCCTGGCGCAGAACCGTCACCGATGTCCTGAGACAGGACAGCACGAGTCGCCTGTGCTTGCCTGGCACCCCCTCAGACGATGGCCGGTGGGACAGGCGCACCTCGGCTCACCCACCGACCGAGATGGTCTGACTGACTGCTCCAGCGATGACCACACGGATTCGGGGGTGCCAGCACTCCGTACCCGTGCAGCTGCGCCCGGCTCAGGCGAGATTGGCGTCAGCCCACACCCCCATGGCCTCGCACAGCCAACCGGCGAGGCCCGTCTCGACGTCGTCGTAGAAGGAGCGGAAGCGCTGATCCTCGACGTAGGTGTCGGCCAGTCCGCGGTAGGCGGCGCGGTCCGGCGTCCAGTGCGCAGCGACGGCAGCGTAGTGCTCGGCGACAATCGCCTGGACACCCTCATCACCTGGAGCCGCGCCTCGCCGTTTCGCCGCGCCCATCCGCTCGGCGAGGTCGCGATGCTCACGCCCGCTACGTTCGAAGTCCTCCCGCTCCCAGCCGGCCGTCCGCTCACGCGCCTGTGCGAAAGCCACGCGGACGCTCTCGCCGTGCTGGGCCACGAGCTCCTCCTCGTAGCGGTCGCGGTCGCGGGCCAGCCCCTCGAAGAACTGCTGCTCGCTCATGTCGTCCCTTCCCTCCAGGTGGGCCGCGGTGCGACGGACTGTCGCGGCCAGGCGGGCCAAGCGGGCCCCCTCTGCCTCGAGCCGGTCGGCGTGGACGCGCAGAGCCGCGACCTCGTCGTGGTCCCCGGCCAGGACCTGCCCGACGACGGCCAGGGGCACCCCGAGCTCGCGCAGCACCATGATCCGTTGCAGCCGCAACAGGTGCTCTCGCTCGTAGAGCCGGACCCCACCCGCCCCGGTGCCGGCTGGTACGAGCAACCCCACGGCGTCGTAGTGCCGCAGCGTGCGCGCCGTCGTTCCCGACATCCGCGCCACCTCAGCTGTCGTCCACGTCACCGGTCCACTCCTGCCTGCACCCGTTCACCACGGCGCCGGCAAGACGATCCCACCGACCCCAGGGACGCTAGAGGCTGACGCAGCGTCAGCCGCAAGACGAGGGGACGAAAGGACGAGACTGCCACCCGGGCCGGTGACAGCGAGGTCACCTGTCGAGGACCGCCCCCGGAACGGACAGAGCAAACCGACTTACCGCTCACATCGATTCGCTGAGGGCGAACCGGAGGTCACGTCGGGCCCCACGGAACGCTCAGGAGGACTCGGGAGGACTCAGCTCAGGCGAGGATCCCCGCCGTCGCCATGCCCACCCGGCGGCGGGTAGCCACCTCGTCGTCCTTGAACCGGTCCACGGCCCACGACAGCGCCAGGACCAGTTCGTAGACCTCCTCAGCGCTGATCGTGCCGGGGGTGTTCTCGCCGACTCCCGCCCGGGCGAGGAGGGCCGCTGTCCGCTGCAGCAGGGGGTTGCACGCCGACTGCACGGGCGAGGTGGTGTCCTCGTGGGCGGTGGCCAGGCAGTAGGGCAGGTCGTGCCAGATGCGCAGCCGCCACGTCAGCAGCACCAGCCACTCCCCCAGCGCCGCGCGCGGGGTGAGCGTGCGGGAGAGCTCGTCCGCCTCCGCCAGGGTTTCGGTGATGCTGTCCTGGATGGCCGCGGCCAGCAGGTCATCGCGGGTGGGGAAGTTGCGGTAGAGGGTCGCGTTGCCGACCCCGGCGCGGGCGGCGATGCCGTCCAGGGAGGTCAGCACACCCTCCACCTCGAAGGCCTCGCGGGCAGCGCGCAGGATCGCCTCGCGGTTGCGCCGGGCATCAGCGCGCAGCGGTCGCGTCACCTCACCGGTGTCCGCGGTGCGCGATCGCTCACGTGCCCCACCAACTCCTCGCGGTACGGGGACCACGTGCCCTCCTCCTTGACCAAGTGGGGAGGTTCCCCACATCATGTGCAGCGGGGACAGTCCCCACTTCACTGAGGAGTCTAGATGAACCACCCCCTCACCGGCCGCACCGTCCTCGTCACCGGCGCCAACGGCGGACTCGGCGAGCAGTTCGTGCACCAGGCCCTGCAGCGCGGCGCGGCGAAGGTCTACGCCGCTGCCCGCACCCCCCGGACCTGGGACGACTCCCGCATCACCCCACTGAGGCTCGACCTGACCGACCCCGAGGCCGCCACCCGCGCCGCGGCAGGCGCCCGCGACGTCGACGTGCTCATCAACAACGCCGGCATCGCCCCCGCCGGCGACTCCATCAGCGGTCCCGAGGACGACCTCCGCCAGATCTTCGAGACCAACTTCTTCGGCACCCTGCGCGTGGCCAACGCCTTCGCCCCCGTCCTCGCCATCCACGGCGGGGGCAGCCTGCTCAACGTCCTCTCCGCCGCGGCCTGGATCAACATCCCCACCGGCTACGCCGCCTCCAAGGCCGCGATGTGGTCCGCGACCAACGCCCTGCGAGTGCAGCTGCGCGCTCAGGGCACCCAGGTCATCGGCCTGCTCGTCGGCATGGTCGACACCCCCATGGCCGCGAGCTGGGACGTGCCCAAGGTCAGCCCCGCCAGCGTCGTCGCCCAGGCCTACGACGCCATCGCCGACGGCTCCTTCGAGGTCCTGGCCGACGACACCACGCGCCACCTGAAGTCGCGACTGAACACGCCGGCTGAGGAGCTCTACCCTTGGCTCGACCAGCAGCTCGCCTCCTTCGTTCCCTGAACGCCGGCTCGCGGCACGGAGAGGCCCAGAACGGACGGGTGCTCTCAGGCCAGCGGACTCCATCACCCGCCCTCGCGAAGATCGCGGCCATACCGCGGTGAGGAACGTCCATCAAGAAGCCTCGGTGCTCGCCTCGTCCCGTACGTTCACGGCTGCCCGTGAGGAAACGATCGAGGGAGGACGTTGGCCCCAGCTCACTGGTGGGCATCGATCCGGAGACTTCCGCGCCGTCCGCCCCTTCCTCGAAGAACGCAGAAGCCTGCGCGGTGCTCAGGTACTCAATCCCCGGACTGGCGACCACGTTCGCTGCGCTCCGTGAGTCTGCGTCTGCGCATCGGCCCTCTCGATGGCGCAGGCGACGTCGGTCTCGCCACGGCGTGAGGGGCTCCAGTCGTGCGGTTCTCTGACGTGCTCGACCGACGATCTCCAGAGCCGGCGCTTCGACAGCATGATGGCGCCGCCGACGCCGATCATCATCACCCCGCCGGTGGCGCCGAGGCGGGACAGGCGACGTGTGAGCCAACCGCGGGCAGCGCCGGTGGTCAACGCCCAGGCGGTGTCGAAGGCCAGTCCGATGAGGAGGTGAATGGTCCCGAGGACGAGGACCTGGCTCCGGACCGGCCCGGTGG
Organism: Kineococcus radiotolerans SRS30216 = ATCC BAA-149; assembly: GCF_000017305.1. Lineage (GTDB taxonomy): Bacteria > Actinomycetota > Actinomycetes > Actinomycetales > Kineococcaceae > Kineococcus > Kineococcus radiotolerans. The sequence goes on from NC_009664.2 coordinate 39,466, forward strand.
CCGCGGCGGTGAGCTGCGGCAGGACCGTGACGAGGAAGATCGCCGGCTCGGGGTTGGTGCGCCCACGAGAAAGCTCTCGCGCAGCGACCTGCGCGCGGGCACCTCAGCGGGGTAGCGCGTGTCGGTCGTGGCAGTGGCTGCCGTCGTGGTTGGGGTCGGGGCCATGGTCGGCGCCGTGGTCGGAGCCGTGGGTATGGCCGTCGTGTGGTGGCGGTGCCGGATGGCTCGGACGCCGAGGTGGAGAAGGTAGAGGGCCCCCACCGTCTTCAAGACGGTGAAGGCAACCACGGACTGCGCGAACAGACCCCAACGCTGGCGGCGACGGCCAGCACCTGCGGCAGCATCCCCGAGGCGTTGCCGCGCACGATGAGCAGCCGCGCCCCGCTCCCCGCCGCCCGCCCGACGAGCCGGAGTTACCTCCGCACCGCACTGGACACGGCCGAGGGACCCAGCCGGACAGGGCTCTGCTCCTTAACCGACCCCAACCGCAACATGGTCGTGGCCCGACGAGCACCGATGCGGGGCAGGGCCCGCAGGACCTCCTGCAGTTCAGCCGTCCCGGCCGCGGCCACGTGCAGGAGGACGTCGTCGGCTCCACTCACCGCGTCAGCCCGCAGCACCTGCGGCATCCGCGTCACGGCCTGAGCGAAACGCGCTGCGCTGTCCTCGTCGTGCTCCTCCAGCACCACCAGCACGAACGCCTGCAGACCGACACCGACGCGCTCGAGATCCACCCGGGCGTGCACCCCGGTGATCACCCCGTCGGCGCGCAGGCGCGCCACCCGCCGCAGCGTCGCCGCCGGGGACAGGCCCACCGCACGCGCCAACTCGACGTTCGGGACGTCCCCCTGACGTTGCAGGACGTCGACGATGGCGCAATCCAAGGGGTCCAAGTCGCTACTCAACACAACAATATTGTGCAACACGCCCGTGCCGATCCACACGGTTGCGTCCGCGAACGGTCCCGCCACATGGTGCCGCCATGTCCTTCCCGCGTGAACGCCCACCCCGGCCAGCCGGCTCGGAGCTGTCTCCCCGCGAGGCCGCGGTGCTCGACGCCGTTGACGCGCCGTGGCTCCTCAACCGCCTCCTCGAGCTGGTCGCCATCCCCTCCCTCGGCGGCACGGCCGCCGAGTCCGAAGCCCAGCACCTGGTGGCCGGCTGGCTGGAGGAGCTCGACACCGACGTCGACCGCTGGGCCATCGACCTCACGGAGGCCGCGAGCGCCCCGGACGCCCCCGGCCAGGAGGTCCAGCGCAGCGAGGCGTGGGGCGTGGTGGGCACCCTGCGCGGCAGAGAGGGCAGGGAAGGCGAGGACAGCGGGCAGCCGGCGCTGGTGCTCTGCGGGCACACCGACGTCGTCCCCGCCGGCGACCCGACGCTGTGGCCCGGAGACCCCTTCAGCCCCCGCATCGAAGGCGGCGCCGTGCACGGGCGCGGCACCTGCGACATGAAAGGCGGCCTGGTCGCCGCCCTGGCCGCCGTGCGGGCCCTGCGGAGCGCCGGTGTGCGGCTGGTCCGGCCGCTGGCCGTGCACAGCGTCATGGGCGAGGAGGACGGCGGCCTCGGGACATGGGCCACCCTGCGCCGCGGGCACCGCGGCGACGCCTGCATCATCCCCGAACCCACCGCCGGTGCGGTGATGACCGCCCACGCCGGCGCGCTGACCTTCCGCCTCACCCTCACCGGTCTCGCCGCCCACGCCGCCAACCGCCACCTCGGCGTCAGCGCCGTCGAACTCTTCGAGCACGTCCACACCGCGCTACTGGCCCTGGAGGCCGGCCGCCAGCCCACCGACCGCTCCCGCTTCGGGAACCACCCCTTCCCCTACGGCCTCTCCATCGGACGACTGCGCGCCGGCGAGTGGGCCAGCACCGTGCCCGACCGGCTGGTGGCCGAAGGGCGGTTCGGCGTGCGACTCGGTGAGCCGGTGGAAACGGCCCGGGCTGAGTTCGAGAGCTGCGTCGCCGCAGCGTGCGCCACCCACCCCTGGCTGGCCCAGCACCCCGCACAGGTCGAGTGGGTCGGGGGCATCTACGCCAGCAGTCAGATGCCGACCGGCTCCCCACTGCTGCCAGCACTTCAGCGAGCCGTCACCGACGCCGGTGGCGCCACACCCCCGGAGCGCGCATTGAGCGCCGGCACCGACCTGCGGTTCTACACGGGCGCAGGCATCCCCACCCTGCACCACGGCCCCGGTGACCTGCGCCTGGCCCACGGCCCAGGCGAGCAGGTGCCGATCGAGGACCTGCTGCTCTCCGCCCGAAGCCTCGCCCTGCTCGCGATGCGCACCTGCGGGGTGGCGTGAGCACGGCAACCCCTCAGCATGGCACCGCCTCACGCGCGACCCGCAGGCTGACCATGACCCAGTTCGCTGGGAAACCGGGTCAAGCTCCGCGTGAGCAGCTGATGGTCGCGCAGAGGGGGGCTCACCTCACCACTTGTCTCACCATGGATTGCGGACCCGCTGAGACCGTCCCAGCCTCATCGGCATGACTGACGAGGCGGTGCCGCAGCGAGTCGTGGAGCTGGTGCCGGACGGGCTCCGGCTGCACCTGGCTCAAGTCCCCACCGAACAGTTCGGCTGCTCGGGCGTGACGTGCTGGCGACGACTGCGGGACTGGACCGAAGTCGGCGTCTGGCCGCAGCTGCATCAAGTCCTGCTCGAGGAGCTACGCGCCGCCGGCAAGCTGGACCTGGACACCGCGGTGGTGGACGGCTCGCACGTGCGGGCGCTCAAAGGGGGGCTCACACCGGCCCTTCGCCGGTGGACCGGACCCGCAACGGATCCAAGCACCACCTCCTCACCGACTCCGGCGGTGTTCCGCTGGTCGTGACCCTCACCGGCGGCAACCGCCACGACGTTCCCCCGCGAGCGGGAGGTGCCCCCACCCGACTGCTGCCGCTGATCGACGCTCCCCGTCGTGCGCGGTGTCCGCGGCCGACCTCGCCTGCACCCGGGCTACCTCTACGCCGACCGCTGCTGGCTCCGCCGGACGGATGGGTCAACGCATCCCCCCAGCTGTTCACGAGCTGGCACCAGCGGCGAACCTTGCCGGCTGCTCAGCAGTGCATCGACGGTCTTCTCGACAGCGGCATCGGCTGACTCATGCCCTTTGCGTCACAGGGTCGGAACCGCAGGCCGGGTGGCCTTCGTGGCCAGATCGCGCCGGTACACGGCGGCGGGGTGGTCCTTGCGGACCCGGCGCTGCCCCGGCCCGTACAGCTTCTCCCGCGCGGTGACCCCCTCGTCGTACTCGTCCCAGTACCGTCCTCGGCGCTGCAGCTCGGGCACGACCAGGTCGATGAAATCGACGAACGTGCCCGGGGTGGCGGCGTAGGCGAGGTTGAAGCCGTCGATGTCGGCGGCCTCCATCCAGTGCTCGAGCTCGTCGGCCACCGTCGCCGGCGATCCCACGAACACCGGCCCCATCGCGCCGATCCCCACGAAGTGGGCGACCTCACGCGGGGTCCACTCCCGGGAGGGGTCGGCTCCGGAGAAGATCTCCAGCGCGAAGCGGGCGGAGTCGGTCTCGACGTACTGCAGCGGCTGGTCGGGATCGAGGGCGGAGAGGTCGACGCCGGTGATGCCGGCGTAGAAGGCCAGCGCGCCTTCGTAGTCGGTCCAGGTCAGCAGCTCGGCGTACTTCGCCTGCGCCTCCTCATCGGTGGGGGCCACGACGGTGGTGATCTCGGTGAAGATCAGCAGGCTGCGCGGGTCGCGACCGGCCTGAGCGGCCTGGGCGCGGATGTCATCGACGTAGCCGCGGAGGACCTGCGCGGTGGGGGCGACGGTGAAGACGGCTTCGGCGTTGCGGGCGGCGAACGCTCGCCCGGTGCTGGAGGTACCGGCCTGCCAGATCACCGGGGTGCGCTGGGGGGACGGCTCCGCCAGGTGGATCCCGGGGACGGAGAAGTAGACGCCCTCGTGCTCGATGGGGTGGACCTTGGCCGGGTCGGCGTACACCTTGGTGGCCCGGTCGGCCACGACGGCGTCCTCCTCCCAGGACCCTTCCCACAGCTTGTAGCAGACGTCGACGACTTCGGCGGCGAGCTCGTAGCGCTCGTCGTGGGACATCTGCCGATCCATGCCGAGGTTGCGGGCGGCGCCGTCGAGGTAGGAGGTGACGATGTTCCAGGCGATGCGCCCACCGGTGAGGTGGTCCAGGGAGCTGAAGCGCCGGGCCAGGGCGTAGGGCTGCTCGTAGGTCGCCGAGACGGTGATCCCGAACGACAGCTTGCTGGTGACCGCGGGCATGGCGCTGACCTGCATGAGGGGGTCGTGCACGGGCACCTGCATGCCGGATCGGAGGGAGGCGTCGGCGGAGTCCTGGTAGGTGTCGTACACGCCGAGGACGTCGGCGATGAAGAGGCCGTCGAACTTGCCTCGTTCGAGCAGCTGCGCCAGCTCGGTCCAGTAGCTCAGGTCGTTGTAGCGGGTGGACTGGTCACTCGGGTGGGCCTACAAGCCCGGCGACTGGTGCATCACGCACGTCATGTCGAAGGCGTTGAGCCGGATGCGCGAAGGGGACATCGGTTCTCCTCGTGATGAGCAGTTGCTGCTGCTGGCGCCGTCTCCCGGGACTCAGGCGTAGCGGCGAGCAGGGATCTCACGACCACAGCTGAGCGCGGTGGTGGCCGGTGGTGCCCGGTGGTGTCCTGGGCGTGTCCCGATTCAACCACCGGGTACGTGCCTCACCCGTCGCGGCGGCTGATCAGCGTGGGCGGCGCAGGGATGTTGCGCTGGCGCTCCGCCAAGGCGCCGGGTGGAGGTGGTTGACACCGGGCGGGGAAAGCTCCTAGCTTCTTCCTCGGTCATGAGTGACAGCTGTAGGCCCTGGCTGGCTGTCCGGCAACCCTCCTTCCGTGGCGGGGTGCCCCAGGTGACGACCCGGCCGGGCGACGTGCCCGGCAAGTGCGGAGCTGAGGAGAAGCACGTGATCCCCACGTCGGAGCGGGTCCTGCAGTCGGTGCTGCTCGTCGAGCGTCGCCACGTGGACCTGGTGCGCACCGGCAGCGCGGCCTGTCGCCCCGGACGCGCCTGCCCCGTCTGACGCGCCTGGCGCGTCCCACGACGCCGTCACCTCTCCACCGTTCTCAGCTGCATCCCTTCTCTCCCCCACCCGTTTCCGGACCGGCAGGAGTTCCGCCCGCATGCCCGCACGCCCCCGAAGAACCCTCGTCGCCGGGTTCGCCGCTCTGCTGCTGACCGGTTGCGCCGGTTCGGCGGCCGCGCCGCAGTCGGCGCCCGGAGCCCGCCCGGTCAGCGGCGGGACCATCGTCTACGGCCATCAGCAAGAACCCGCCTGCGTCTTCGGGGGATGGATCGAGCAGGCGTACCTGTCCACCCAGGTTCTGGACGCCCTCACCTCCCTCGACGCCGACCGCGAGGTGGTGCCCTGGCTGGCGACGTCCTGGCAGACCTCTCCCGACGGGCTGACCTGGACCTTCCACCTGAAGGACGGGGTGAAGTTCACCGACGGCACCGACCTGACCGCGGCGGTCGTGGCCTACAACATCGACCACTGGATGGGGGGAGGGAACTCGACGGCGAAGGTGTGGCTGGACGGGTACTACGACCACTCCACCGCCGTCGACGAGCACACGCTGCAGATCCACCTGGCCAAGCCCTACCCGCGGCTGGCCGACAACCTGGCCCAGGGCTACTCCGGTATCCAGTCCCAGCACGCGCTGGAGACCCGGACCGCGGAGCAGAATTGTGAGCAGCCCATCGGCTCGGGTGCCTTCGTGGTGGACCACTGGGACCGCGGGGAGCAGATCGTGCTCAAGCGCAACGAGCAGTACACCTCCCCGCCGGCCAACGCCAAGCACACCGGCCCGGCCCACGTCGAGCAGATCGACTGGAAGTTCATCGCCGACGCGACCACCCGGGTCGCCTCGCTGCGCTCCGGCGAGACCGACGCGATCTACGACGTCCCGGCCATCGACTACGCCGGCCTCGGCGCCGACGGCTACACCGAGCTGAAGTACGTCACCGGCGGCCGTCCCCAGCAGTTGGCGTTCAACACTCAGCAGGGCCCCTTCACCGACGAACGCGTCCGCAAAGCGTTCGCCTACAGCCTGGACCGCAAGGCCCTGGTCGAGACGATCGGGCAAGGCGTCATCCCCTACGAGGGCAACGGCGCGGTCTCCCAGAGCACCCCCGGCTACAGCCAAGCGGCCGCCGATGCGTACTCCCTGGACCTCACCCGAGCCAACCAGTTGCTGGACGAGGCCGGGTGGACCGGACGTGACACCGACGGCACCCGCACCAAGGACGGCGAACGGCTGAGCGTGGTCCTGCCCTACAACTCCGGCACCATCATCAACGCCGACGGCGCCTCGATCCTGCAGGGCGTCCAGGAACAGGCCAAGGCGAGCGGGTTCGCCGTCGACCTGGTCACCGTCCCCCCCAGCGGGTTCTTCTCCGGCCTGTACACCAAGCCCGACGAGCGAGACATCGCCGCCGGGTACTGGACGGCCGTCACCGCCGGGATCCTGTGGATCAACTGGCGCCCGGTGAGTGAGGAGTGGCCCAACGGCAACAACGCCGCCTTCACCACCGACGCCTTCCTCGGTGACCTCATCGACCGGGCCAACCAGACCGCCGACGTCCAAGCCCAGAACGCCCTGTACGCGCAGGCGCAGGACTACATCGCCGATCACGCCCTGTCCATCGGCCTCTACGACCGGCTGAGCACCCTGGCGGTGACGCCGTCGCTGAAGGACGTGTGGCAGGAAAACGCCCAGGGAGGACCGGTGTTCTACGATGCCCACTTCGTCCGCTGACCCCGTGCTGCACCTCGAAGACGTCAGGTTCTCCGCCGCGCCGTCCGAGGCGCCAGCCCACCGGGCCAGGCGCTGGGCCGGCAACGTGGTGCGCCGGATCCTCGGCGCGCTGCTCGTGCTCTGGGGAGCAGCGAGCGTCGCCTTCCTCGCCCAGGTCGCCCTGCCCGGGGACCGCGCCACGATCATCTTCAACATCCGCGCAGGGCAGCCCATCGAGCGGACCCCTGAGGAACTGGCCACCATCAACGCCCAGTACGGGTTCCAGCACCCGGTGCTCCGCCAGTACCTGGACTACCTGTCCGGCCTAGTGCGCGGAGACCTGGGCCACTCCTACCAGCAGTTCCGCCCCGTCACCGCGATCATCGGTGAGCAGCTGGCGCCCACCCTGGTCCTGACCTTCTCGGCCATCGTGCTGGCCTGGGTGTTCATGGTGTTCTGGGTGACCCTGACCGCCGGGCGCTCGCGGGGCACCTCCGGCTTCGGCGCCGCGCTGGACACCGCCGCCGCCGGGCTGCCGCACTACTGGCTGGGCATCGTCCTGCTGCTGGTCTTCGCCTTGACGTTGCATTGGTTCCCCGTCATCAGCGGCAACTCCCCCGCCGGACTGCTGCTGCCGGCCCTGACCCTGGCCATCCCCCTGGCCGGGTTCATGGGGCAGGCCACCCGCAGCGAGTTCGAGCGCTCCCTGGCCCAGCCGTTCGTCCTGACCGCCCGGATGCGGGGGATGAGCGATGCGGGGATCCGCCTGCGGCACGTGCTGCGCCACTCCGCGCTGCCGGCGGTGACGCTGTCGGGGTGGGCGCTGGGCGCCACCATCTCCGGCGCCGTCGTGGTGGAGACCGTCTTCACCCGCGCCGGCATCGGGCGGGTGCTGGTGACCGCGGTCAACAACCAGGACCTGCCCATCGTCACCGGCGTCGTCGTGCTCGTCGCGGCCCTCTACGTCGTCGCGAACCTCCTCGTCGACGTCCTGCACGCCCTCATCGACCCCCGCCTGGCGAAGGGAACCGACTCGTGAGCGCCCTGCTGACCGACCCCGGCCTCAGCACCTCCCGCCCGCGTCGGAGCGTGGGCACCCGTCCCTGGGCGGTCCACCTGGCCGCGGTGGTGGCGGTGTTCTTCCTGGTCGCGGTGATCGCCCCCGGTCTGCTGGACACCACCGACCCCCTCGCCCTGCACCTCTCCCAGGCGCTGCAGGCCCCCGGGCCCGGGCACTGGTTCGGCACCGACGAGGCCGGGCGGGACCTGTGGAGCCGGATCGTGCACGGCACCCGTCCCTCCCTGGCCATCGGGGTGGGAGCCAGCGCGGTGAGCCTGAGCCTGGCGATCGTGCTGGGCTCGCTGGCCGCCCTCGGCGGGAAGATCCTGGCCCCGGCCGTGGACCGCGTCGTGGAGGTCCTCTTCAGCTTCCCCAGCCTGCTGCTGGCGCTGCTGCTCGTGGCGCTGCTGGGCCCCTCCGCGCTCACCCAGGCCATCGCGGTGGGAGTCGGCACCGCCCCCGGCTACGCCCGGATGGTGCGCGGGCAGATCCTGTCCGCCAAGGGCTCGGCCTACGTCGAGGCGGCGTTGACCTTGGGGCACTCCCCCGCGCGGATCCTGCGCCGGCACGTCCTGCCCAACGCTGTGCGCCCGCTGGTGGCGATCATGGCGCTGTCGATCGGGCAGTCCATCGTGTGGGCCTCCAGCCTGTCCTTCCTGGGCCTGGGCGTGGCCCCGCCCAGTTCGGAGTGGGGGGCCCTGCTGGAAGCCGGGCGCCCCTACGTCGCCCACGCCTGGTGGCTGACCGTCCTCCCGGGTCTGGTCATCGTCGCCCTGGCGCTGGCCGCGACGACGCTGGGCAAGCACCTGCAGTCCCTGCTGGAGAGGAGCGAGGCGTGAGCGCCACCCGAAGCCCGAGGATCGACCCGGCCCCGAGCCCCGTCCACGACGCCGGCCCGGACGCTACCGTCGGCACCGTCATCGGTACCGCCGTCAGTACCGCCGCAGGGCCCGTCCTGAGCGTGCGCGGTCTCGACGTTGGCTTCGCCCGCCGCGGAGGCACCCGGCACGTCGTGAAGGACCTCACCTTCGACCTGGCCGGGGGTGAGTGCCTGGCCATCGTCGGGGAGTCCGGGTCGGGCAAGAGCGTCACCGCCCGCACCCTCGTCGGGCTCACCGGTGGGCAGGCCGTGGTGGCGGCCGAACGCCTCGACTTCGACGGTGCCGACGTGCGCGGGTTCTCCGCCCGCGACTGGCGGGCCACCCGCGGCCGGCGCATCGGCTTCGTCCTGCAGGACGCCCTGGTGTCCCTGGACCCGCTGCGGCCGGTGGGAGCGGAGATCGAGGAGACGCTGCGCCTACACGGCTGGACCTCCCGCAAACAGCGCCGGGCCAAAGCCGTGGAGCTGCTGGAGGCCGTCGGGGTCCCCTCCGCCCGCACCCGCGCCGGGCAACGGCCGGACGAGCTGTCCGGGGGGCTGCGCCAGCGCGCGCTGATCGCCTCGGCCATCGCGCTGGACCCGGAACTGGTCATCGCCGACGAACCCACGACGGCCCTGGACGTCACGGTGCAGGCGCAGGTCCTGGACCTGCTGGAGCAGCAGAAGCGGCGGGGGGTGGCGATCGTCCTGATCAGCCACGACCTGTCGGTGGTGGCGCGCCTGGCCGACCGGGTGCTGGTCATGGCCGGAGGCGTCGTCGTCGAGAGCGGCCCCACCGCCGACGTCCTCAGCGATCCGCAGCACGAGTACACCAGGGCCCTCATCGCGGCCGTGCCCGGTGAGCACAGCCGCGGGGAGCGGCTCAGCCCCGCACCGGTCGCGGTGCTGCCGGCCCCGCGCCGCGAGCAGCGCAGCGGGGTGGTGCTGCAAGCGGAGGGCCTGGTCAAGCGGTACGCCACCAGGCAGGGCACTCACACCGCCGTGGACGGGGTCTCGTTCGCCCTGCACGCCGGACGCACCCTCGGCATCGTCGGGGAGTCCGGGTCGGGCAAGTCCACCACCGCCCGCCTCGCCCTGGCCTTGACCCGCCCCGACGCCGGCACCGTCCACCTGCTGGGTCAGGCGTGGTCGGAGGTGCCGGAGAAGGCGCGCCGGGCCCGGCGCCGAGAGATCTCGGTGGTCCAGCAGGACCCGTTGAGCTCCTTCGACCCGCGCTGGACGGTGGAGCGGATCCTGCTCGACGCCCTGCCCGGACAGTTCCAGGGCGATCGTGGGGTGCGGGTGCGCGAGCTGCTGCAGCAGGTGGGCCTGACCGAGGAGGTCCTGCCCCGCTTCCCGCTCACCCTGTCCGGCGGGCAGCGCCAGCGCGTCTCCATCGCCCGGGCGCTGGCCCCCGAGCCTTCGATCATCGTGCTCGACGAAGCCGTCTCGGCCTTGGACGTCTCGGTGCAGGCGCAGGTCCTGGACCTGCTCAGCGACCTGCAGCGCGAGCTCGGGCTGGCCTACCTGTTCATCTCCCACGACCTGGGCGTCATCTACCACGTCAGCGACGACGTCCTGGTCATGAAGGACGGCGTCGTCGTGGAGCGCGGCACCGCCACCGACATCTTCGAGCGTCCCCAGCAGCCCTACACCCGTGAACTGGTCAGTGCCCTACCCCGCCTGGGGCTGGCCACGCAGGAGGAGACCCGATGAGCGCGAGCAGCCCCGACCCCACCCCGCAGCCCCTCTTGCACGCGGCGCCGGGCTCAGCACGGAGGCCGTTGCGCTTCAACGCCTTCGTCATGAACACCACCTCCCACATCCAGCACGGGCAGTGGCGCCGACCGGACGCTCAGCAGACCCGCTTCAACGACGTCCGCACCTGGATCGAGCTGGCGAGGACCCTGGAGGCGGCGAAGTTCGACACGATGTTCTTCGCCGACGTCAGCGGCCTCTACGGCGACGCCGACGCCGACTTCGACGTCTACGTCCGCGAAGGTCTGCAGATCCCCTCCAACGACCCCACCGTCCTGCTCTCCGCCCTCGCGGTGAACACCGAGCACCTGGGGTTCGCGACCACGTCGAACGTTTTCCAGAACCACCCCTTCAACTTCGCCCGCCAGATCTCGACCCTGGATCACATCTCCGACGGGCGCATCGCCTGGAACGTCGTGACCGGCATGCAGGACAACGGCGCCCGCAACTACGGCATGGACCGGGTGACCGAGCACTCCGAGCGCTACCGCTGGGCGCAGGAGTACGTCGACGTCGTCTACAAGCTGTGGGAGGGCTCCTGGGACGAGGACGCCCTGCTGCAGGACAAGGAACGCGGCCTGCACGCCGACCCCTCCAAGATCCACAAGATCCACCACCGGGGCGAGCGGTACCGGGTGGAGGGGCCGCACCTGTCCTCCCCCTCCCCGCAGCGGACCCCGCTGCTCTTCCAGGCCGGCTCGTCGCTGTCAGGGCGGCGCTTCGCCGCCCAGCACGCCGAGGCGGTGTTCCTCGTCTCCCCCTCCCCCGCCCTGGCCGCCCAGCAGATCGCCGAGACCCGGGCCCTGGCCACCGGCTTCGGCCGTGAGCCGGGCGACGTGACGTTCTACCAGGGCCTCAGCTTCGTCATCGGATCCACCGAGGAGGAAGCCCGCGCCAAGGCCGCGGAGTACGACGAGTACATCAGCGTCGACGGCTACCTGGCTCACTCCGCGGTCGTGGACCGCGCCGGGCGGGTCTACCCCCCCGACACCCCGTTGAAGGACGTGCAGACCGACGGTGCGCGCGGCTTCGCGGAGTGGCTGTCCAAGCACATCACCGACCGTGAGCCCGTCGTAGCGGACCTGGCCCGCCAGCGCGCCACCAGCCAGCGCATCGTCGGCACCCCGGAGCAGATCGCCGACCGTCTCCAGGAGTGGCAGGCGGCCGGCGTCGACGGCATCAACGTCATCAACTGGGTCATCCCCGGTTCCTTCGAGGAGTTCGCCGATCACGTCCTGCCGGGGCTGCGCGCGCGCGGCCTGGCCCAGTCGGAGTACGCGGAGGGGCCGCTGCGCCAGAAGCTGTTCGGTTCCCCCCGCCTCAACGACAGGCACCCCGCGGCCGGCTACCGCGGCGCCTACGGCGAAGGTCGAGCGGTGCTGCCGGCGCCCACTACCGCCCCGGACCGCCTCACCGTCAGCTCCGGAACTCCGTGACGGGCCTCGTCACCCGGCCCTCGGCGGCCGAGACGTGACGTCCGCGACTGACGTCGCCGCAGGCCCGGGACACGGCAGCGTCACCCGCGCCGTGGAAGCCGACGCCGCCGAGGCGCTCGCGATCGGTCTGCAGGGCACGACGACACTGCTCGATCCCGGCGGCGAGGTCGTCCTGAGACACGGGCCGACGCACGCCGGGCCAGCGTTGCTGAGCCCGGTGACCACAGCGCACGAGCGAGGCCCATCGCCGCTCGTGGCGGCCGGCACCGCCGGGTGAGCGACTCCCGACTCGGCCCCGTCGCAGGACGAGTCGTCGCAGCGCTGCCGGGGGTTCGAAGAACGAGCCGGCCTCACCCAGGCGCGGTCACTGCTCGAAGTCGGCGGACCGACGCCGCCCCTCCACCCCCCAGCGCAGCGACGCTGGGGGGCGGCGGCCCCTACCCGACGACCTCGAGGGCACGGCTCGCCGGTGCAGCACCGGTCGGGACTGGCTCGTCCCGCGACACCTGCAGGTCGCATCGACCCCGTGGACCGGCGCATCCCTGAGGGTGACGACACCGTGGGCGCTGGCGTCGAGCCGGGATCTCCCGCTCGTGGGGCTTGCCGCCCTTCCCATCACCCGGCCGTTGCGCAGCTTTACGCCCCCATCGCCCCCGGGAGGCGGCGTCACCGGCAGCGAGGACCTCACCTTCCTCGGCCGTCCTCCCGTGACCACCGCCGTGGAGAGGCACGTCCACGTCGACCCCGGTCTCGTCCTCGCGGTCGCTCCTTCGCGCGCTCGTGGTGGCGTGCCGCTACTTCAACCCGGAACTGGCCAGACCGTCGATCACCCGCCGTTGCAGCACGACGAACAGCACCAGGACCGGAGCCATCGCCAGCAGGCTGGCGGCCATGACGACGGGGTAATCGGTCGTGCGGTCGCTGATCAGGGTCGCCAGCCCCGCCGAGAGCGGCATGCGTTCGCTGTAGGTGGACACGACCAGGGGCCACAGCAGCTCGTTCCAAGACCACAGCGTCGAGGTGATGGCTAGGACGCTGATCGTCGGTCGGGCCAGCGGGAGCATGACCCGCCAGAAGACCTGCCACGGGTTCGCCCCGTCGAGGCGAGCCGCCTCCTCCAGCTCGTCGGGCAGCCCCAGGAACGCCGTGCGCATCAGGAAGGTGCCGAAGGCGCTGAACAACCCGGGCAGCACCAGGCCACCGAGGCTGTCGAGCAGGCCGAGATCGGTGATGATCTGGTACTGCGAGAGCAGGTAGACCTGAGAGGGCACCATGAGGATGGACAGCACTGCGGCGAGCAGCAGGTTCCGTCCGCGGAAACGCATGCGGGCGAAGGCGTACCCGGCGAGGGTGCAGAAGAGGATCTGCGCCAGGACCCGCACCAGCGTGATGACGATCGAGGTCCGGAACTGCTGGAGGAAAGGCAGCCGCTCGAACACCGCAGCGTAGTTCCCCCACTGCAGGGACTCCGGCCAGAACGTGGGGGTGACGCTCTGCACCTCGGCGTTGGTGGACAGCGACATGACGACCTGCCACAGGAACGGGAAGGCCATCGCGAGGGCCCCCAGGCCCAGCACGAGGTGGGCCACCGCGTGCGACCCGTGACGGCGGCGCTGGGCTCGTGCCCGGGTCCGGCGTTCGCCCGCCGGGCTGCGCGGGGGACGCGTCAACTGTTCAACCACCGTGGACCCACCGCTTCTGGAGCCGGAACTGGACGAGGGTGGCCAGGGCCACCAGGAGGAGGATGACCATGGCGGTCGCGGCCGCGAGACCCTTCTCGTTGTCGACGAAGCCGGCGCGGTAGAAGTAGTAGACCAACGACATGCTGCGCGGCAGCGCAGGGTTCGTCGTACCCAGGATGGCGTAGAGCAGGTCGAAGAGCTGGAACCCGGCGATGACGGTGACGACGGCGAGGAAGGAGATGCTGGGGGTCAGCAGCGGGACCGTGACCGAGCGGAACTGCCGCCACCGCCCCGCCCCGTCCAGTTCCGCCGCCTCGTACAGCTCCGGGGGACGTTCTTCAGTCCCGCCGACAGGACGATGAGGGAGAAACCCAGCGAGGACCACAGCCCGACGACGGCGACGGCGACGATCGCCGCACCCGGGGTGCTGATCCAGTACGGCCCGTCGATGCCGACGAGACCGAGGACGTAGTTGAGGATGCCGAAGTCGCCGTTGAAGATGATGCGCCAGACCATGGCCACCGCGGTCGGCATGGCGACGTAGGGCAGGAAGTACATCACCCGGTAGAACGAGGCGAACCGCAGGCCGGGGAGGTTGAGCAGGCTCGCCAGGTAGACCGCGATCGGGATGTTCAGCAGGACGATCGCGGTGTAGAGCAGAGTGTTCCCCAGTGACCGGTACAGCGTCGGATCGGTCAGCAGTTCACGGTAGTTGTCGATCCCAGAGAACGTCGCGCCGCCGAAGACACCGAACGTGGTCAGGGAGTACCACGCCGTCTGGGCGATGGGCCACAGGTAGAACACCGCGATGCCCAGCGTCAGGGGGGCGACGAAGAGCCACGGCCACCACCCGTCCCGTCGGATCCGCCGGGACGGGTGGGAGCGTAGCGCCTCACTCATCGGCGAGGACCTCGTCCATCTCCGCGGCCAGTTCGGTCGCCACCTCGCCGACCGGACGCGTTCCGGAGAACGCGTCCGGCAGGAGCTCGGTCTCGAGCGCGTTCCACGCCGAGGTGTTGGCGCTGACCGGCAGCGGCTTGGAGTAGTCCACCGCGTCGAGGAACAGCTGCAGGTCGGCCCCGGGCATGGAAGCGGCGAAGGCGTCCTGGGTGCCGGTGAAGGCGGGGATCACGGCACCGGCGGCGCCCAGCTGACGTTGTGCCTCCTCGCCGGCGAGGTACACCTGCAGGGCCTGGGCGGCTTGCCGGTTCTTCGAGGAGGCGGCGACGACGTTGGCGACCCCGTGGATGACGGTGACCTGCTGAGCGCCCTTCGGCAGGGGCAGGACCTGCACACCGGTCGCGAGGTCGGTGTCGGTGAGCGCGGAGCGGAACCAGCTGCCCCCCCAGTACATCGCGAGCTTCCCGGAGGTGAACCACTGGTCCGCGGTGGTGTCGGTGAGCTGCTGGATGCTGGGGGAACCGCCGCGGGCGATGAGGTCGGCCCAGAACGTCAGACCCTCCTGGCTCTCAGTGCTCGCGTAACCGGACTTCCCCTCGTCGACGACCTCCCCGCCGGCCTCGAAGATGGTGTTGTAGTACGTCGTCTGCCCGTCCATGCCGCCGGCTGCGCCGAAGATGCCCTCTGCGGCCAGTGCCTGGGAGATGCGGACAGCGGTGTCCTGGAACTCGGCCCAGGTCCACTCAGCGGTCGGGAGCTCGACACCGGCGCGCTGGAAGAGCGAGGTGTTGCACCAGACGCCGATGGTGTCGAAGTCCTTGGGCACCCCGTAGCGGACGCCGTCGAAGGTGTAGAGGTCGACGAGGGCCTCCGGGTAGTTCGCGGGGTCGATGTCGCCCGCGTCGACGGCACCGGTGATGGGGGCGATCTGCTCGTTGGTGGCGTAGAGCTGGAAGTTCGGGCCGTTCATCCAGAACACGTCCGGCAGGGTGCCGCTGCTGGCCTGGGTCTGCAGCTTCGTCCAGTACTCCGAGTACGGGGTGACGTTGAGGGCCACCTCGACGTTCGGGTACTTCTCGTTGAAGGCGTCGATGTTCGCCTGCAGGCCCGCGACCTGGTTCTTGTCCCACAGCCCGTAGGTGATCTTCGCGCTCAGGTCGGTCGCGGGAGCCGAGTACTCGGCGCTGCCCGGGGCTTCGTCGCCGCCGCCGCAGGCGGCTGCCGTGAACAGGGCACCGAGACCGGTCGCCGCGCCGGCCAGCGTGGTGCGTCGGGTGGGGCTGAGGGTGGGGGTGCTCATCGGGGAACCCTTTCGGTGGTGGGCCTGGAGAAGTGCTGGACGACGTGGGGAGGCAGGTCGGGAACGGTGTGCGGCACGGATCCCGATCGCAGCGAGTCCGCGGCCAGGGCGCCGGCCGCCACCGCCTCGCGGGCCGCGACCGGGGAGACGAGGGTCGGCGCGCCCTCGGCCACGTGGGCGAGGAACTCGGTCATGGTGGCGACGTCGGCGTCCTCGTGCCCGCTCACGACGCCGTCGACGGGGTACTCGTGGTCGCCCGCGGCGGCGTACTCGTGGCGACGGTTCCACACCTTCACGACGCCGCCGGCGGTGTCGCCGAAGTTCTCCAGCCGTCCCTCGGTGCCGATGACGGTGTAGTTGCGCCAGTAGTCGGGAGTGAAGTGGCACTGCTGGTAGCTGGCCTGCACTCCGTTGTCGAGGGTCATCATCAGCATCGACACGTCCTCGACGTCGACGACGGGGTTCAACCCCGTCTGAGCGGCCGGAGGCCAGTTGTCCATGGAGAACCAGTCCGGCATGCTCTCACCGCTGCGGTCGCGGCGGTCGCTGACGGAACCGTAGACCATGAGGTCGCCCATCCCGACGACGCGGCGCGCGTAGCCGCCGGCGAGGTGGTGGATGACGTCGATGTCGTGGCTGGCCTTCTGCAGCAGCAGGGAGCCTGTCCGGCGGCGGTCGGCGTGCCAGTCTTTGAAGTAGTAGTCCCCCCCGTGCCCGACGAAGTGGCGGACCCAGATCGCCTTGACCGCGCCGATCTCCCCGCGCTCGATGATCCCGCGCATGGTCCGGACGACGGCGGCGTGGCGGAAGTTGTGCCCGACGTACAGGGGGGTGCCGGTCTCGGCCGCGGTGAGCAGGACGCGGTCGGCATCGGGCAGGGTCGTGGCCAGGGGCTTCTCGAGGTAGACCGCGATCCCGGCGCGCAGGAGGTCCACGGCGATGTCGGCGTGGGTGTGGTCCGGGGTGGTGACGATCGCGGCATCCACCCCACCGGCGGCGATCAGCGCGCGGTGACCGGGGTGGACCGCGGCGCCGGGGAAGACCTCGGCGGCGCGCGCCCGTCCCTCGGGAGCGGTGTCGGCGACCGCGCTGATGCGGGCACCGGGTCGCGCGGCCGGGACGTGCAGCCCGATGACCGAGCGGGCCCCGGTCCCGATCACCGCCACCCGAAGATCCGAAGTGATCATCAACCCTCACCGGTGAGCGAACTTGTCACTTGTGGGCACCAAAAAAGCATGAAGCGACAGTAACCGTCTCGTCTGCGTTCGCCTAGGGGTTGCCGCGGATGAAACAAGCTCGCAACAACGGGTGCCGCCACGGCCGGTCACCCGAGGTCGGGTCAGGCGATGACGACGTCGACACCGGCAGCGGCGAGGTCCGCGGCGAGCTCCGGGGCGGGGGCGACGTCGGTCACCAGGACGTCGATGCGCTCCAGGGGGCAGATCCGGGCGAAGGTCGTGCGTCCCAGCTTCGTCGCGTCGGTGGCCACGACGACCCGACCGGCGACCGCGGCGATCTGCCGGCTCGCCTCGGCTTCCCCCTCGTGCACCGTCGTCGCCCCGAAGCGGGCGGTGAGACCGTCGACCCCGAGGACGGCGAGGTCGAGGCTGAAGTCGCGCAAGGACGACCCCACGAGAGGACCGACGAGTTCGTAGGACTGGCTGCGCGGCACTCCGCCGGTCACGACGATCTTCACGTGCTCGCGCACCGACAGCTCGTAGGCGATGTTCAGCGCGTTCGTCACGATGGTGACACCCGCTGCAGCGCCCGTGGATCCGAGCCGTTCGCTGGATCCCAGCGTCCGGGCGACCTCCGTCGTCGTCGTGCCGCCGTTGAGGCCCACCGAGTCGCCGGGCGCCACGAGGTCGGCCACGGCGCGGGCGATGGCCTGCTTGGCGTCGGCCTGG
Organism: Kineococcus radiotolerans SRS30216 = ATCC BAA-149; assembly: GCF_000017305.1. GTDB lineage: Bacteria > Actinomycetota > Actinomycetes > Actinomycetales > Kineococcaceae > Kineococcus > Kineococcus radiotolerans. The sequence goes on from NC_009664.2 coordinate 57,136, forward strand.
CGGACGATCTTGTACTGCAGCGGGAGTTCGTAGCCCGTGCCGAGCACCGCCGCGCCACCGTGGGTGCGCGTCACCAGGCGCTGCTCGGCGAGCAGGTTCAGGTCCCGGCGCGCGGTGGCGGTGGAGACGCCCAGGGCCTGGGAGACCTCGGCGATGGCGACGTTGCCGCGCTCGATGACGAGCTCGAGCACCTGGTTGAGGCGTTGCTGGGCGGTCACGTCCGAGCCTCCTTCGCTGGGGAGGCCAGCATCGCACGCCGGGGATTGACGTCGTTGCTCAATCCTGCTCAGATTGCGGGTGTATCACTCAAGACCGGTCAGGCACTCGCGCACTCAGCGCGGTAGCGGGCCGCCAGCGGGAAGAGACCGATGCCCTCCACGTTCGTCGACGCCGAGATCGCCTCCCAGCCGGACGTCTGGCGGCACGCCGCCGCCCTCGCCGCCACCGTCGCCGACGCCCTCCCCCGCCCGGGGGAACGCGTCGCCGTCGTCGGCTGCGGCACCAGCTGGTTCATCGCCATGAGCTACGCCGTCCTGCGCGAGCAGGCCGGTCAGGGCCTCACCGACGCCTTCGCCGGTTCGGAGTTCCCCACCGGCCGCGACTACGACCGCGTCGTCGCCATCTCCCGCTCCGGCACCACCACCGAGGTCGTCGACCTGCTCGCCGCTGTCGAGGGGCCCACGACGCTGGTGACCGCGGTCGCCGACAGCCCCGCGGCCCACGTCGCCGCTGCCGTCGTCGGCCTGCCCTTCGCCGAGGAGGAGTCGGTCGTCCAGACCCGCTTCGCCACCACCGCCCTGACGCTGCTGCGCGCCGGACTCGCCCTCACCGACCCCGCCCTGCTCGACGTCGACGCGCTGGTCGCCGACGGCAGAGCCGCGCTGGACGTCGACCTCGACGACCTGCTCTCCGCTGAGCAGTGCACCTTCCTCGGCCGCGGCTGGACCGTGGGCCTGGCCCACGAGGCGGCGCTGAAGACCCGCGAGGCCGCGCAGTTCTGGGCCGAGGCCTACCCCGCGATGGACTACCGCCACGGCCCCATCGCCATCGCCGAACCGGGCCGCCTGGTGTGGTCCTTCGGGGTCGCGCCCGCCGGTCTCGACGACGACGTCGCCGCCACCGGCGCCCGCTCCGTGCAGCACGACCTCGACCCGCAAGCCGCCCTCGTCGTCGCCCAGCGCTTCGCCGTGGCGATGGCCACCCGTCGCGGGCTCGACCCCGACCGTCCCCGTTCGCTGACCCGCTCGGTCATCCTCGCGTGAGTTCCGCGGTCCTCTCCCACGGAGCGGGTCTCGGGATCGACGTCGGCGGCACGACCATCAAGGGTCTGCGCCTGGCCGACGACGGCGCGGTCCTGCAGGAGCACCGCACCCCCACCCCCGTGCCCGACCCGACCGGAACCGGCGTGGTCGCTGCGGTCGCCGACGTCGCCGCCCGCCTGGGCCACCGGGCGGGGCAACCGCTGGGGGTCGCCCTGCCCGGCATCGTCGACGAGGCGAGCGGCACGGCGGTCCACGCGGTCAACCTTGCCTGGCACGACCTCCCGATGGGCCCGCTGCTGCGCGGAGCGCTCGGCCCCGCCGTGGTGCTGAGCCACGACGTGCGCGCCGGCGCCGTGGCCGAAGCCAGGACCGGTGCGGCGCGCGACGCCGCGGGGGTCGTGGCGTTCGTCGCCGTCGGCACCGGCATCTCCGCCGCCGTCCTCATCGACGGCGCTCCCCTCCTCGCCGGCGGCTGGGCCGGGGAGATCGGCCAGCTCGTCCTCGCCGACGGCCCCTTCCAGGGGCTGCGCGTCGAGGAAGTCGCCTCCGCCACCGCCACCGCCCGGCGAGCCGGGCGCACCGGAGCCCGGGAGACGGCCGCCGCCGCGGCCGCCGGTGACGCTGCCGCGCAGCAGGTGTGGCGGGAGAGCGTCGACGTGCTCGCCCAGGCCCTCGCCGGCCTCGTGGCCACCGTGGCGCCGAGCGCCCTCGTGCTCGGCGGTGGGCTGGCCCTCTCCGGCGACCTGCTGCTGGTCCCGCTGCGCCGGGCCCTGGCGGCTCGACTCCCCGGTCTGCGCCAACCGCGCCTCGTCCCCGCCCTGCACGGCGACACCGCGGCCGCCCGGGGAGCTGCGATGCTCGCCGCGGACCGCGTCGGGACCGGCGTCTCGTGAGCTGCCTGGTCGCAGCGCGCCGCCTGGTCTGCGGTGACGGCTCCGACGGGCCGGGGTGGCTGCACCTCGACGGCGCGCACGTCGTCGAGCGCGGCAGCGGGAGAGCCCCCCGCCCCGCGGACCTCGTCCTCGACACGGTGGTCCCCGGCTGCTTCGACCCTCACGTGCACGGAGCGGTCGGAGTGGACTTCGCGACGCCGGGCACCGACCCCGGGCCGGCCCTGCAGCACCACCACCGCGCGGGCAGCACCACCCTGCTCGCCTCCCTCGCCACAGCCCCGTGGGAGCAGACCCTGGCCCGCCTGGCCGAACTCGCACCGGTGGTCGCCGCGGGCGACTTGGCGGGCATCCACCTGGAAGGACCCTGGCTGGCGCCCACGCACCGCGGAGCCCACCACCCCGCGCTGCTGCGCCACCCGCGACGCCGTGATGCGGAGGCGCTGCTCACCGCCGGTTCCGGGAGCGTGCGGATGGTGACGCTGGCCCCGGAACTGCCTGGGGCCTCCGACGTGGTCACCCACCTCGTCGAGGCCGGTGTCGTCGTGGCGATCGGTCACACCGGCGCCGACACCGACACCGTGCGGCGGTGCGTGGACGCCGGCGCCCGAGTCGCCACCCACCTCTTCAACGGCATGCCGCCGCTGCACCACCGCCGTCCGGGACCCGTGGGGATCGCCCTCAGCGACCCGCGCCTCAGCGTGGAGCTCATCGCCGACGGCCACCACCTGCACGACACCGTCCTCGACCTCGCGCTGAGCAGCGCCCGCGGTCGAGCCTGCCTCGTCTCCGACGCCATGGCCGCCACCGGTCTCGGCGACGGCGACCACGTGCTCGCCGGCTCCGCCGTCCGGGTCCGCGACGGCGTGGCCGAACTGGCCGACGGCTCCTCGCTGGCCGGGAGCACCACACCGCTGGCTCTCGCCGCGCTCCGCCTGCTGCGCCGGGGAACTCCCGTGCCCGACGTCGTGAACCTCACCAGCACGGTCGCGGCGCGCACGCTCGGGTTGCCCGTCCCCCACCTGCAGGCCGGAGAACCCGCCGACCTCGTGGAGTTCCACCTCACCGGGGGCGCCGAGGAGGCGACGCTGGGTCGCGTGGCGCGGAGGGGCTCATGGCTCGGGTGACGGTGGTGACGCCCAACCCCGCCGTCGACATCACCTACCGGGTGCCGCGGCAGCGGATCGGGGAGACGGTGCGCGTCCAGGACGTCCTGCGCCGGGCGGGGGGCAAGGGCCTCAACGTCGCCCGGGTCCTGCGCACGCTCGGGGTCGACGTCGTCGCCGTGCACCCCCTGGGTGGGGCTGCAGGGCAGTGGATCACCCGGGAACTGGCTGCGGAGGGCATCCCCGCCCACGCCGTCGAGCTCGCCGACGAGACCCGCAGCACCGTCACCGTCGTCGACGACGTCGAGCACCCCACCGTGCTCGCCGAAGCGGGACCGCACGTCCCGCCCCGGGCGTGGGCGCAGCTGAACGAGCGGGTGGCGCAGAGCTGCGAGGACGGCGACGTCCTCGTCGTCTCGGGATCGCTGCCTCCCCGCACCACCCCCGCATACGTCACCGACCTCATCGGCGCCGGCCGACGTGCGGGGGCCCGCGTCATCGTCGACGTCAGCGGCGCGGGCCTGCTGGCCGCTGCCGCCGCAGGGGCAGACCTGCTCAAGCCCAACGCCGAGGAGGCGCTCGCGGCCACGGGTGCCGCCGACCTCCCCGCCGCCGTCGCGCAGCTGCTGCGAGCCGGTGCCCGCGGCGTCGTCGTCTCCCGCGGCAGCGCCGGTCTGATCGCCGTGGGCCCCGACGGGCAGCAGGTCTACCAGGACGCCGTGCCCGGAGTCTCGGGGAACCCCACCGGAGCGGGAGACGCCGCCACCGCCGGGATCGCTGCGGCCTGGGCCCGCGGAGCACCGCTGCCCGTCGCGCTGCGCTGGGCGAGCCTGCTCGGCGCGGCCGCGGTACTGCGCCCCTCGGCGGGCGAGGTCGACCCGGACGACCTCACCGTCCTCGCCGCGCGCCTCCCCGACCTCCCCGCCGCGCTGCGTTCCTCCTCCCTCCTCCCCGCCACGACGTCCACCCCGCCCGGCACCCGTGCCGGCTGAGAACGGAGCCCCCCCCGTGTCGACCCTCCTCGACTCCCCCGTCGTCGCCGCTCTGCAGCACGCCCGCACCGGGCGCAGCGGGATCGGCGCCTTCAACGTCGTCCTGCTCGAGCACGCGGAGGCCATCGTCGACGGCGCCGAACGGGCGGGCGTCCCGGTCATCCTGCAGATCAGCCAGAACTGCATCGCCTACCACGGCGCCCTGGAGCCGCTGACGGCTGCGACCCTCGCCCTCGCCCGACGCTCCCCGGTGCCGGCCATCGTCCACCTCGATCACGCCGACGACGTCGACCTCGTCCACCGGGCCGTCGCCTCCGGGGTGGACAGCGTCATGTTCGACGGCTCCCACCTGCCCTACGAGGACAACGTCCGCGTCACCCGCGAGGTCGTCGAGCACTGCCACGCGCACGGCGTCCCCGTCGAAGCGGAGCTGGGAGAAGTCGGCGGCAAGGACGGTGTGCACGCCCCCGGAGCGCGCACCGATCCCGCCCAGGCCGCGGCGTTCGTGGCGGCCACCGGCGTCGACAGCCTGGCCGTGGCCGTCGGCAGCTCGCACGCCATGACCGAGCGGGTCGCCACCCTCGACCTGGACCTGGTGGCCGCGCTCGCGGCCGTGGTCCCCGTCCCCCTCGTCCTGCACGGCTCCTCCGGCGTCGCCGACGACCAGTTGTCGGCGGCCGTGCGTGCGGGCATGACCAAGGTGAACATCTCGACCCACCTCAACGGCCTGTTCACCCGCGCCGTGCGCGAAGTGCTCGACGCCGACCCGGCGCTGGTCGATCCCCGCAAGTACGTCGCACCGGCCCGTGCGGCGGTGGCTCGGGAGGTGCAGCGGTTGCTGCGCCTGCTGGCCGAGGCGTGAACAGCGCGGCCGCCGACCCCGACACCGAGGTCCTGCGGGAGGCGCTGGAGGCCGAACAGCCTCCGGCTGCCCTGGCTCTGACGGTCGAGCGGTTCGTCCGGTCCCTCGACCTCCTGCGTCCGGAGGTCTTCGCGCGGTTCGCCGCGCTGGGGCTGGACCGGGCGACGGCGGAGGAGACGCTCGCGGACGTCCCGCGGAAGGTGGCGGCCTACGGAACCGGGCCCGAGGTGGGGATCGACGTGGGATGGCTGCTCGGGTTGGCCCGAGCCGACGTCGTCTCGGTGGGTCGGTTGCAGGTGGAGCGGGTCGCGGGCCCCGACGGCCGGGCGGTGCACGTCCCGGAGTCGGGCGCGTTGCTGCCTGCGGCGGTCGACGCCTCCCTGGAGCGGGCGGTGGCCCTGTTCGGAGGGGAACCGTTCACCTGCACGTCGTGGCTGCTCGACCCCCTGCTGCCCGCGGCGCTGGGCCCGGGCAGCGGCATCGTCCGCTTCGCCAGCAGGTTCGTGGTGGATCCGCCGGCGGACAGGCCGGGAACGCCGGGCGGGTCGGACGGTGAGGACGGGGACCGCGCGGTGGCGAAGTTCGTGTTCCGCCGCCCGCTGCGCGAGGTCCTCGACCCGAGGATCACGCAACCGCGCACCCGGCTCGAGCACTGCGTCGTCGGGCACCTGCGCGCGGGCGGGCACTGGTCTGAACCACGGGGAGTGCACCGCCGCACCGAGCCCCACCCGGTGCGGTCGCCTGCTCCGTCGTGACCGCAGCACCGCGCACGACGCCGGCTGGACGTGCTGATCCGCTCCCCGCCGCACCGCTCGGCCCGTCCGCTGCGCGACGCGGTGGCACGAGCGGCGGCCTCGACGCCCGCCGCGGGACGGGTCTGCCGGTGCTCCCAGCGGGTGGCGCGGCGAGGAGAGAGGGGGAGCACGTGAGCAGCTCAGGTCGAGCGCGGCAACCGCTCGACGGATCGGGTCGTCCCCCGGTGGTGACTGCTTCTCCCGACGTTCCCCCGACCGGACCGGACCCGAGGTTCCGCAGGCGATCCGACCGCCTGCTCGCGATCCTGTCGCTGCTGGACGAGCACGACGTCGTGCGCCTGCGGCAGTTCGTGCGTCAGCTGGCCGTTTCCGAGGCCACCGTCCGTCGCGACCTGTCCGACCTCGAGGAGCAGGGGATGCTGACGCGCACCCACGGCGGCGCCCGGAGATCGGCTCCGGCGACGGAGCTCCCGATGCGCCTGCGTGCTGGGCAGTCCCACCACGTCAAGCAGCTCATCGCCCGCCGGGCGGCGACGTTCCTGCCCCAGGGCCCCTGCACCGTCGCTCTCGGCGGGGGGACGACGGCCGCCGGCGTCGCCCGCGAGCTGCTGTACCGCAACGGTCTGACGGTCATCACGAACTCGCTGAGCACCGCCGCCGAGATGGGTTCGCGCCCCAACCTGCGGGTCGTGATGACCGGTGGGACAGTACGCCCGAACTCCCTCGAACTGGTCGGCCTGCTGGCCGAGAGCGCCTTCGCCTCCGTCACCGTGGACCTGGCCATCCTGGGGGCCGACGGCGTCAGCGCCGAGGGGGGAGTCACGACGTACGACGAGCGGGAGGCCCGCACCAACGCGGTCATGGTCCGCCATTCCCGGCGGGCCGTCGTGGTGGCCGATTCCACGAAGATCGGCCGCAGCACACCGGCCGGGGTCACCGGTCTCGGCGACATCGGGGACCTCGTGACCGACAGCGGGGCCTCCTGCGAGGAACTGCGACGGATCCGCGCGCTGGGCACACGGGTGCACGTGGTGGGAGCCGGCAGCCTGGCCGACCGCGGGTGACCGGAGTTCAGTGGAAGACCACCACCACGCGGTTCGCCACCGATCCGCCGCGGAACCCGCGCACTCCCCCACCCTCGTGCCGCGTAGGCGCCGAGGACCCACCCGGCCTGGAGCGCTCGTTCCGCGCGCCGGGTTGCACTGGCGGACTGGGCTCCACACGACGTCGATCGCTGGGGAGACGGTAGCTGTCCCGGCCCGGAGTGGTCTGCGGGTCCCCGTTCGCTCATCCGCGGTGAGCGTTTCCGTCCATCGCCTGTGATTCACGGCACATCCGTGCGGATACTTCCTGGCATGACCGACACCGCCCCCACCTCCCACCGCCCACTGCGGGGTCCCCGCCTGCGCGCTGCTGCCGCCGTGACGCTCGGTCTCCTCCTCGTCCCCGCCGGCGCCGCCACGACCGCCGCGGCCGGCACCGCCAGCACGGCGGGCGCGCGGGCGGGCCTCGCCCACGACCGCTCGACCACCGTCAGCTACCGGCCGAGCGACGCGATCATCGCCAACCCGCAACGCGGTTTCTACCGCCACACGGAGACCCACTACCGCGCGGACGGCTCCGGGTACACCCCCCTGGATGCGGCGACGCTGCGCGGTTACCGGGACGACGGTGTCACCCAGATCCTGCGCGTCTTCTACCTGGAGAAGTTCGCCGCCACCCCCACCCTCGATCCACAGTGGTTGTCAGCGGTGGATGCCGATCTGGCGACGGCCCGCGAGGCCGGCGTCTCCGTCATCGTGCGCTTCGCGTACGCCCAGGGTGGTGCCTGGCCCTACTCGCCCCCCTACGGCGACGCGCCGCTGGACGTCGTGCTCTCCCACATCGAGCAGCTCGGGCCGCTGCTGCGCACCAACTCCGACGTGATCGCCACCGTGCAGTCCGGTTTCGTGGGCCTGTGGGGCGAGGGGTACTACACCGACCACTTCGCCGCGGACCCGGCCGACCCCGGTGTCCTCACGGAACAGGACTGGGCGAAGCGGGCCGCTGTCGTGCGAGCGCTCCTGGACGAGCTGCCCGACGACCGCACCCTGCAGGTCCGCACGATGTCCATGAAGCAGACCATCCTCGGCGTCCCCACCGGCGAGGAGGGCGCACTGACCCCTGACCAGGCCCACGACGGAACGGACCTGGCGCGCGTGGGGCACCACAACGACTGCTTCCTCGCCAGTCCGGACGACTTCGGCACCTTCCTGTCGAACCCGCTGGCGCTGGACGAGGACTACCTCGCGGCGGACACCCGCTACGTCCCCATGGGCGGTGAGACCTGCACGGTGAACCCACCGAAGTCGGAGTGGGAGAGCGCCTCGACGCTCATGGCCCGCTACCACTTCAGCTACCTCAACCGGGACTACAACCAGGACGTCCTGAACTCGTGGGGTGGAGCGGGCATCGAGGAGACCGCCAAGCGGCTCGGCTACCGCTTCGTGCTCGAGGACAGCACCGTCACCGCAGGGTCACCCCGCGCGGACGGCTCACCCACCGTCGAGGTCGGTGTCCGCAACGAGGGGTGGGCCGCGCCGTACAACGAACGGCCCGCACGCCTCGTCCTGCGCAACGACGAGGGGACCTGGGCGGTCCCGTTCACGGGCGACGACGCCTCGGCCCTGCCCGCTGATGCCCGCGACTGGGCCCCCGGCACCACCACGGTCATCACCGCCGAACCCTGCGGCGTGCCCAAGGGGAAGTACGACGCCTACCTGGACCTCCCCTCACCCGACGCCTCCGTCCAGGGCGACCCGGACTTCTCGATCCGCACGGCGAACGCGGGCACCTGGACGGCCGAGACCGGCTGGAACGACCTGGGTCAGCGCGTGACCGTGCGAGCCACGCGGTCGACCCCCCGGGAGTGCGGTGACCTGGGAGCTGTCCGCCTGGACCACGCCGCCGAGCGCGCGACCCTGGCGGCGATCACCACCGCGCTGGACGGCTACGCCGAGACCGGGGAGGTCTCCGGACCGGTCCTGCAGGGGTTGCGGGAGAGCCTCCGCCGAGCCGAGAGGCACGCCGTCGCGGGTCGGGCGGACGCCGCGGCGGCCGCGCTCGAGCGTGCCGTGGACCGCCTCGCGGCGCCCCGGCGCGGCGACCGACTGGCAGAGGCCGCGCGCGCGGACCTCATCGGGAAGGTCCAGGCAGCGATCGACCAGCTCGCCTGAGCGGTCGAGGCCCCGGGTCGAGCACGGTCACGGCGGTGGGGTGTCACCGCGGCTCGTGCGGTAACACCCCACCGCCGCGGGCCTCGGCGCAGTCGTCGTCGGAGGCCAGTGGTCAGTCCGGTGTCAGCGGTCAGCCCGGTGCTGTGCCGGGTGGATCTTCCCCGTCAGCAGCGCCCAGGGTCAGCAGGGGTGATGATCGCGCCACGTGGTGCATCACTGGACTGCCGGGCCGACCGTCGGTGTGGTGACCGGGTCCGCCGTGGTGGGCCACCCCTCCTGGCCGCGCGGCGGACTCGACCTGTGTGACCCATCGACGTGACCGACCGGCAACAGGCGAGGCCCGGCGGCCACACTGCGCGCTCCTGCACCTGACAGGTCGCTGGTCACGAGGTCCCCGAGGTCAGGCTGTGAGGAACTGGCGGTAGAACTCCGCCGGGTCCCTGGCCAGCGCGGCCTTGACCATCGCGGTCGATTCGTCGGCGACGACCTCGATCTTCGACGCCGCGACGCCGTCGAGCACCGTGCGGGCGACGTCGGCGGGGTCGTTCTTCGGCAGGTCGTAGCCCTTGATCATGTCGGTGTCGGTGGCCCCCAGGTGCACCGAGGTGACGAGGGTCCCCTGGCTCGCCAGTTCCAGGCGGAGGGCGTTGCTCATGTTCCAGTTCGCCGCCTTGGACACGGCGTACGCGCCGTTGCCGGGGTAGACGGACCAGGAGAGCGCCGAGGCGATGTTGACCACCGCACCGCCGCCGTTCGCGGCGAGGATCGGCGCGAACGCACGCACCATCGAGAGGGTCCCCCAGAAGTTCACGTCCATCTCGGCGCGAACGGCGTCCAGGTCCCCGAGGAGGTCCGCCCACGTCGAGGACCCCGCGTTGTTGATCAGGAGGTTCACGTCCCCGGCACCCCGCGCGGCCGACGCGACAGCCTCGGGGTCGGTGATGTCCAGCGCGAGGACGCGGACCCCGGGGACGTCGATGGAGTCAGGGCGGCGGGTAGCGGCGTAGACCGTCGCACCGCGCTCCAGGAGCTGACTGACGAAGTGCGCTCCGATGCCACGGTTGGCGCCGGTGACGAGCGCGGTGGTGGTGCTGTCGATGTTCACGTCGACTACGCTAAAACCTGACATCGATGTGAGAGGCAAGCAGTTCGTCGGGGGCGGGGGTACGGGAGTGCGGATCGGTGAGGTCGCCGCCGGTGCGGGGGTGAGTGTTCGAGTTCTGCGCTACTACGAGGAGCAGGGGCTGCTGTCCGCTCAGCGGAGCCCCAGTGGGCAGCGGCACTACGGTGAAACGGCCGTCGACCGGGTCAAGCTCATCCAGCAGCTCTACGCGGCGGGCCTGTCCAGCAAGGCGGTGGCCCAGCTGCTGCCGTGCGTCGACACCAAGACGTCCACCCCTGAAGTGCGCGGGCGGCTGAGGCACGAACGTGAACGGATCGATCGGCAGATCCAGGAGTTGCTGGCGGCCCGCGCGGAGCTCGACAAGGTGATCCACACCGCGGAGAACCCCGGGTCGGGCTACACCTACGTTGCCTGAGGGAGCGTTGGGCAGCTGACGCCTGCTGAGCGTCAAGGACTGGTCGGTCTTCCGCGGGAGGGCCGGCGACAGCTGCTCACTCCAGCCGTCGGGTGGGTGGACTCAACTGGCCGGCGTTCGCCGACCCGGATCGGGGCCTCCACTCCTCCACGGCGATGCCCCCACCCAGGCCGAGTTCGGCGCGCCGATCGTGCGTGTTCTCGGAGTCGTAGCCGGCATCCAGGTGCACCGTCACCGGGGTCGAACTCCGGTTGCGGTGGTCGGTGCATGGCGAACTGGCCATCAGCGGTGGTGGCAGCACGGGCACGGGTTCCTCGGCGATCCGGTGCGTGGAGAACTCCATGATCATCGAGGCCCGTGCTCGCCTGCCTGCTGGCCGAGGAGACGTCGACTCGCTTGCTGAGAGCCGTCCTCAGCCACGCCTCGTTCCACCGCGGCAGTCGCTCCCCGGGAGCGGATGAGCTGCAGGTGTCGCTGCTGGGGTGGGTCGCCGAGGCTGAGGAGCCCTCCTGGTGAACCACGGAGGAGATGACGACGTCGTCACCGCCGGGTCAGCGCAGCGTGACGACGGAGGTGATGGCTTCGACGGCTCGGACGAGGTCACCGGTCACCAGCGTCCAGCGCCGCGACACGGCGGTCGCCGCGATCATCAGGTCGTTCATCCGGTTCCGCGGCTTCTGCCCGGCGAGCAGGGCACCGCGGGCGATGCCGAGGAAGACGGAAGCGACGGCGCCGTCGATGGGCAGGGGCTTCCAGGTGCCGAGCACCTGCTGGAGCACCACGGGCCGCGCCAGGGAGGTCGGGGCGTCCACGGCTGAGGCGATGCCGTAGTCGAGCTCGACCTGGGTGATGACGCTGATGTGGACGATGGCGTCAGCGGGCAGGTTGGTCGTCGTCCCCGCGGGCAGGGCGAGCAGGTCGAGGACGGCCTTGGTGTCGAGCAGGTGGGTCAACGGTCCTCGCGGTTCGTGTGGGCGGCGCTCTCACGAGCCCGCAGGGGCGGCCGCAGCACGGCCGGTGGCGATGTCGTGCTCTCCACCGGGTGGTGGGGTACCTGCTCGTCGCAGGGAGGAGCACCAAGCGGCGGTGCGTCCCCTCCTGCCGTGGCTCACACCCCGTCGGCCTGTTGGTCCAGGGCGGAGATGGCGTCCGACGACGAGCGCTGCTGCTCGTGGCGCTCGAACGGGTCCTCGGACTCCCAGTTCGCTGCCGCGAGGTCGGTCTTGAGGGACTCGACCTGGGACGGGTCGAGCATGCCGGCGAGGCCGACCACATCGGCCAGGGGGACGCCTTCGCGGGGCCCGGTCTCGCGGGGCGGGGGGACGATCTGAGCGACCACGCGACCGTGGTTGGTGATCGTGCAGCTCTCGCCGTTCTCCTCGACCACCTTGAGGATGCGGCCGTACTCGTTGCGCAGGTCACGCACCGGGATGGACTTCACGGCCTCTACCGCAGCGAGCTCGCTGCGGCATGCCCAGGGCGAGCCTCACCTCGCAACCACCTCCTCCGCGGTGCAGATCGACCACGTCGTGGCCCTTTCCCAGGCGTGGCAGAGGGGCGCCGAGCAGTGGGACGAGGTGATCGGGTCGCCTTCGCCGACGAGGGCCTGGAACTGCCGACGTGGACAGGCCGCTGAACGGGCAGCAGGGCGACGGCGACCCCACCTGGCTGCGGCCGACCCGGGCGTACCGCTGCACCCACGTCGCCCGCCGGGTCGGGCTGAAGGCCACCTGGGGGGGGTTGGGGTGACCTCGGCGGAACGCACGCCATCCCGGGTGCTGGGCGTCGTGCCCGGGCGAGGTCGAGGGGGCACGACCCCGAGTACGCCTTCCACCGCGACGGGGACAGCGACGGCGCGGTCGGCGAGGAGGCACCTGTCGACGCGGGTGACGATCGGTTGCGGTGGCTCCTGGTGACCGGTCCGTGGCGAGGGCGCCGGTGCGGCAGGCGGTGCGGTTGCCGGTCACGTGGCCTCGACGAGCACCTCGAACAGGTCCAGCTCGGGCAGCTGCACGCGGCCCCGGCCGTCGGCGTCGGCTTCGGCGACGAGCTCGACCCCCGCCACCAGTGCCCGCACCCGCTGCCCCGCCGGCCACCCCGCGTACGAGAGGAAGGACCCCCTCACCGGCAGGGGGGCGTGGAACGACTGCCGGGTGGCTCCGCTGAGGTTGCGCAGGTGCAGCACCCGGCCGGCACGTGAGGCGCCGACGACGACTTCGACCTGCTCGGGAAGATCGGTGACGATCTCCACATCCGCCGCCAGCAACCGCAGTGCCTCATCGGCCACGAGATCGCGCAGCCCTGACAAGCCGCTGGCGCGGTACGCCCGCCCGGGCGTCATGGCCAGAGTGGTGACTCGCTCGGAGCGCACGGCGGCGGGGGTGTCGAGCTCGAGGTGCCCGTAGCACTTCTCCGGCGGGCCGTAGGGAGCCCGGGAGAGAACCCGGTGCGCCGTGACCTCCGCGGTCTCGAGGGTGTGGAAGCTACCGAGGATCGGCACCGGAGAACCTTCCTCCGGCACCACGACCGACGACCAGGTCGCCTCCGGCCCGGTCAGCACGGCGGCGCGGCGCCCGATCCCCGCCGAGGGCAGCTGGGGATCGTCGAGGACGAAGCCCGTGGAGCCGGTCAGCAGCATCCGTCCCCCGGCGGCGGTGAAGCCCTCGAGGACGTCCGCGCTCGCGGGCGGGAGCGCGCCGAGGTCCCCCAGGACGAGGAGGCGGTAGCGCTTCAGCTGACCGGCGAGTTCGCAGAGGCGTTCCGCGGGCACCACGTCGAAGGGCACGTGGCGCTCCAGCAACGCCTCGTAGAGTCCGCGGAACTCCTCCCCCCGGTCGCTGTCGTCCTCGGGGACCGCGAGGGGATCCGGGCGGATCAGCGCGGTGCGGGCGGCGGGTACGAGGTGGTCGTAGACCTCGGCGTGGTCGCGGTGGAACCGGACGATGCGGGAGGCCGCGGGCAGGCTGGCGTAGTCCAGGCGGCCGGGGAAGCTCATGACGTAGGTGGAGGGGTTGGCCCCGCGCGCGATGGCCTGCAGGTGGTACTGCGCCAGGACGTGGGGTTCCTCGGCGACGAGGCGGTAGGGCATGTCGTAGAAGGCGACGGAGTTGACCAGGACGGGGACGTGCGGGCGGTAGGACTTCGCGGCCGACACGCTCTCGGAGGTCTGGTGGTGCCACATGGAGCGGCCGACGGCGTTGTTGGCCTCGTGGAAGACGATGTCCGCGGTGTGGCCCATGACCAGCGGCGCCTCGGGTCGGCGGGTGGCGATGGTGCGGCGTGCTCGGGCGAGCAGTCCGTCGATGACCGCGACCGACCATCGACGCCAGGTCGGGTACGCCGGCGACTCGGGTCCGGTGGGCAGGCTCTGGCCGGGGTGGGCTGCGGTGAAGCCGCGTCGGCAGCCCAGGCACTGGCAGACGCCGCGGTAGCGCTTGGCGTAGTCGACCTCGCCGTAGCCCATCCAGTTGAAGAAGAACCCGTCCACGGGGGCGTGGTCGAGGACCTCCTCGAGCACGTGGACGAGGTGCTCCTGGTAGTAGGCGCCGGACGGGCAGACGCTGGTCAGCCCGTTCAGCTCCTGCCGTTGCCCGGCCGGGTCGAGGTAGAGCCAGTCCGGGTGCGCCTCGGCGATGGGGCGGGCCACCTTGGAGAAGTCCATGCGCGCCATCACCCGGACCCCGCGTGCGTGCGCCGCACTCACCGCGTCACCGACGAGGTCGCCGGAGGGGCGCTGGGCCAGGACGGGGTTCGGCGTCTGGAACGACAGCCGGGTGGGGTAGTTCGAGATGATCCCGCCGACGTTGAGCAGCCAGGCGTTGGCCCCGAACGCGACGATGTGGTCGAGCACGGCATCGACGTCGAGGTCGGCGTCGATCTCGCGCAGGTTGGTCTGGTACATCCGGAACGGGGCGTACCACCACAGGTCCGGGTCCCCGGCTGACGTGTCGGCGGGGATGGCGGCGGGCACGTCCGCGGGGATGGCAGCGGAAGCCTCGTCCAGGGCGGTCATCGAGCACTCCCGTTGAGGTCAGCGGCGAGCTCGGCGAGGGCGGAGTGGTCCAGGTCGCCGCCACCGCGCGCCTTCACCGCTGCGATCATGGTGGCCACGACGGAGGTGACGGGCAGGGCGAGGCCGGCGTGACGGGCGGCGGTCTCGACGATGCCCATGTCCTTGTCGTGCAGCGCGATGCGGAACCCCGGCTGGTAGTGCTGCTCGAGCAGGGCCCGGCGCTTGCGGGTCAGGGCCGTGCTGCCGGCGAGTCCGCCGCCCAGGACGTCCAGTGCGGCGGGGAGGTCCTGCTCGCCGAGGTGGGCGCGCAGGAACACCAGGGCTTCGGCGAGGACCTGGAGGTTGCCGGCGACGACGAGCTGGTTGGCGGCCTTGACGACCTGGCCGGCTCCGGGCCCTCCGACGTGCACGATGGTCGACCCGACCGCGTCGAGGACGGGGCGGACATGGGCGAGGGTCTGCGGGTCGCCGCCCACCATCACCGCCAGGGTTCCTTCCACCGCGCCCGCTTCGCCTCCGCTGACGGGGGCGTCCAGACAGCGCACGCCGGCCGTGGTCGCGGCCGCGTGCACCTCGCGGGCCTCGTCGGGGCTGATGGTGGAGTGGTCCAGCAGCACCGCGCCCGGGGGCATCGACGGCAGGACTCCGTCGTCACCGGTGGTGACGGCGAGCACGTCGGGACCGGCGGGCAGCATCGTCACCACCACTTCGGCGTCCTCGCAGGCCGCGGCGACGCTGTCGGTGACCTCAGCGCCGGTGCTGCGGGCCCGCTCCCGGGAGGCGTCGGAGCGGCCGTAGCAGCGGACGTCGTGGCCTGCGGCGACGAGGTTGGCGGTCATGGGCCGCCCCATGATCCCTGGTCCGATGAAACCCACGCGCATGCCGTACTCCTTCGTCGGTCGGTGAGGACCACGCGCCCGTCGTGGGGTGCGTGGTGCTGCGTCGTGCGGCAGCGGCCGCTGCGGGCCGGTGGTTCGACCCGGCGGGATGCCCGGAGCGCCCGGTCAGCTCCGTCAGGTGGTGTGGGGTGTCAGGTGGTGTCAGGCCGTGGCGCGGGTGACGTCGTCGGCGGGACGACCGGTGACGTCTCCGGCCGTGTCGTGCGCCGTGTCTCCGGTCCTGTCGTCGGTGGCGCGCTGCCCCATCCGGACCAGGCGCGCCTGCACGCGCGCCTCGGCCCGCTCCAGGTGCGTCTGCAGGGCCGCGACCGCTCCCTCGACGTCGCCGGCGGTGACGGCGTGGAGGACGGCTTCGTGCTCATCACCCACGCTGCTGCGCCCGGGAACGACGTGGGCCTGTGACTGGCCCATCGTCAGATGCACCTCGCCCATGATCAGTGCGTGCATGCGAGCGAGGCGCTCGCTGCCCGTCCCGTCGACGAGCGCGGCGTGGAAGTCCATGTCGGCGGCGGCCTGGCGGGCGAAGTCCCCGGCCTCGACGGCCAGGACGACACGTTCCTGGGCTTCGAGAGCCGGGGCCGGCACCTGCTGCAGCCCGGCGAGGCGGCGTACCGCTGCCCCTTCCACGGCGGAGCGGGCGAAGTACAGGTCGGAGAGCTCGGTGCTGCCGAGCTCGGTGACCACGGCGGACTTGTGGGCGGAGCGGCGGACCAGACCGGAGCTGGTGAGTCGCTCCAGGCAGGCCTTGGCGGTGGTGCGGGCGACCCCGTACTCGCTGGAGACGCGCGCTTCGGTGAGCTTCTCGCCCCCGGCCAGCTCACCGGTGACGATGCGCTGCCGTACGGCCTCGAAGAGGGCGTCGACCACCGATGAGGGAGCGAGCACGAACCGCGGCGCCACGGACATAGGAGGATGCTAGCGCAGCAATCTTGTCTGACAATCAGTCTTGACCGACAAAAATTCTGGACCTACGGTCAGACGACGTACTCGCGCTGCGCCACCCCTCAGCACCACATCGACGGAGATGTCAGGGAGAGCCACCATGAACCGACGTACCTTCAACCGTCTCCTGGGAGCAGGAGCCGTCACCGCGGCCGCGACGGCCACCACCGCCTGCGGCGGCAGCTCCAGCGGCTCTTCCGACGGCGCCGTCCGCTACGCGTGGTGGGGCGACGCCGTCCGCCAGAAGAACTACGAGGCCGCTCTGGCCGTCTTCTCCAAGGAGAACCCCGACGTCACCGTCCGCCCGGAGTTCGCCGACTACACCGCCTTCCAGGAACGCATCACCGTCCAGATGGCCGGGCGCAACGTCCCCGAGCTCTTCTGGATCCCCTCCCCCCAGGTCCTCACCTACGAGGCTGCCGGCCTGTACCGCACCCTCGACGACCTCGAGGACTTCGACCTGTCCGACTACCCCCCCGAACTCCTCGAGACCTTCAAGCTCGGCGGCCAGCTCAACACCATGCCCCGGTCGGTCTTCACCCCCTGCGTGCGCTGGAACCAGACCTTCCTGGAGGAAGCCGGCGCGGAGCTGCCCGCCTACGACGAAGCGAGCTGGACGTGGGACGCCCTGGCGGAGTTCCTCATCGACTACTCCGCCGACAACCCCCAAGGCCGCAAGGGCGCCGCCTACTGCGCCAACGGCGACATGGTCTTCGAGTCCTGGGTCCGCCAGCACGGGGGCGACCTGTGGACCGAGGAGGGAACCCTCGGCTTTGAACCGGAGGTGCTGGAGGGCTGGTTCGCCTGGTGGGAGAACCTGCGCGCCAAGGGGGCGACCCTGGAGCTCTCCGAGCAGGAAGGGGCGGACGGGGAGTGGTCCCTCATCGGGGAGAAAGCCCTGCTGACCCTGCAGAACTCCAACCACATCGTCGACGAGGCGCAGCAGTTCCCCGACTACGACTTCCAGCAGCGGATGACCCCGGCCAACGCCGACGCCACCCCCGGCTTCCGCTTCGGCTACCTCAGCCGCATCGCCATGTACGCGCGCACCGCCGAGGGCTCCCTCCCCGGTGCCGCCAAGCTGCTGAACTTCAACCTCAACGACGCCCGCATGGTCTCCCAGACCGGACTCACCGTCGGCGCACCGGCGAATCCCCGCATCCTCGCCGAGATCCGCCCCGACGCCACACCCGACGAGATCAAGCTCCTCGACCTCGTCGACGAGGAGATGAAGCTGGAACAGCGCCCCCGCTACGAGGCTCCCCCGGGATCGGGTACCTGGCGCGATGTCATGGCCCGCACCATCGAAGCCGTCACCCTGGGCAGCACCAGCATCCCCGACGCGTCGGCGGCCTTCATCAGTGAGGTCAGCCGCGAGATCGACGCAGCGAAGAAGTGAGTGCCCCCACCGCGCCGCCTGGACCGGCGCTCTCCAGCAGCACGCCACCGCCGGCGGCGATCCGGGGCACCGCCGAGTGGCGGCGCCAGGGTCGCGCCGCGCACGTCTTCCTCATCCCCTGGCTACTGGGCCTGGTCCTCATCACCGCCGTCCCGCTGCTGGCGTCGCTCTACCTGGCCTTCACCGACTACGACCTGCTCAACGCCCCCACCTGGACCGGCCTGGAGAACTTCCGCCGGATGGGCGAGGACCCGCGCTTCTGGGCCTCGACGTGGGTGACCCTGAAGTACGTCGTGGTCTCCGTCCCCCTGCAGCTGGCCTTCGCCCTGGCCCTGGCCGTCGTCCTCGACAAGGGCATCAAGGGTCTGGCCCTGTACCGCAGCGTCTACTACCTCCCCTCCCTGCTGGGCACCTCCGTCGCCGTCGCGATCCTGTGGCGCCAGCTCTTCGGGCACGACGGGCTCATCAACGCCGGCCTCGCGCTGCTGGGCGTCGAAGGCCAGAGCTGGCTGCAGAACCCGGCCACGGCCCTGTCGACCATCGTGGTCCTCAACGTGTGGACCTTCGGCTCACCCATGATCATCTTCCTGGCCGGCCTGCGCCAGATCCCCGAGGAGCTCTACGAAGCGGCCCGCGTGGACGGTGCCGGGCGGTGGCGGCAGTTCGTCTCCATCACCGCACCGATGCTGACGCCCATCATCTTCTTCAACCTGGTCCTGCAGACCATCGGCGCCTTCCAGAGCTTCACCCAGGCCCACGTCATCTCCGGTGGCCGCGGCGGTCCGCTGGACTCCACGCTGTTCTACACGCTGTACCTCTACCAGCAGGGCTTCGTGAACTTCAACATGGGCTACGCCTCGGCGATGGCGTGGGTGCTTCTCCTCGTCATCGGCGTCGTGACCGCGCTGCACTTCCTGCTGTCGAAGTACTGGGTCTTCTACGGGGACAACTGAGGAGCGCGACGTGGCCACCACCCTGACACCGCAGACGCAGACGCCCGGCCGTACCGCGCCGGCGCGCAGGCCCCGCGGGGACCTGCGCAAGCACCTCCTGCTGACCGCCTTCGCCCTCCTCATGATCTACCCGCTGGCATGGATGATCATCAGCTCGTTCAAGCCGGGCAACCTCATCCTCTCCCAGCCCGGCCTCATCCCCAGCGAGGTGACGTTCGACAACTACCGCAACGGGTGGAACGCGCTCGGGGAGCCCTTCTCGCTCTTCTTCGTCAACTCCCTGCTGCTGACCGTCGGCTCCATCGTCGGCAACCTCGTCTCCTGCTCCCTGGCCGCCTACGCCCTGGCGCGGCTGGAGTTCCGTGCCCGGCGTCTCTACTTCGGGATCACCCTCGCCTCCGTCATGCTGCCCATGCACGTCCTCGTCGTGCCGCAGTACATCTTCTTCTCGCAGCTGGACATGCTGAACACCTACTTCCCGCTGCTCATCCCGAAGTTCCTGGCGACCGATGCGTTCTTCGTCTTCCTCATGGTCCAGTTCATCCGCACCATCCCCCGTGACCTGGACCAGGCCGCGGCCATCGACGGCGCCGGTCCCTTCCGGGTCTTCTGGTCGATCATCCTCCCCCTGATGAAGCCGGCCCTGGTCACGACCACCATCTTCACGTTCATCTGGACCTGGAACGACTTCTTCACCCCCCTCATCTACCTGACCTCCGTCGACGTCTACACCGTCCCGGTCGCGCTCAACACCATGGTCAACGCGGAGACCCAGAACGGCGTGGGCGCCCTGTTCGCCATGTCCCTGCTCTCCCTGGCCCCCATCCTCGTGTTCTTCGTGATCGCGCAGAAGTACCTCATCCGCGGCATCGCGACGACCGGACTGAAGTGAGGACACCGTGACCACCCTCGACCCGACGCCCTCCTTCCTCCCCACCACCTCCCCCACCCGCGAGAGCCCCAGCGGCGACGACGACTGGCCCTCCTGGGCCACGCGGTGGACCCAGCTGACGTTCACCGAGGACGACCCCCTCGACTTCGACCCGGAGTTCTGGCTCGATGTCATGCGCCGCAGCCGCTCCAACGCGACGTGCCTCTCCGCCGGGGGTTACATGGCCTTCTACCCCACCCGGATCCCCCACCACTACCGCAGCCGCCACCTCGGGGACTCCGACCCCTTCGGCACCCTGGTGGAAGGGGCGAAGTCGATGGGCATGGCGGTCATGGCGCGCGTGGACCCCCACGCCATCCACGCCGACGCCCTCGCCGCGCACCCGGAGTGGGCGGCGCTGGACGAGGACGGCCAGCCGGTCGAGCACTGGGCCTTCCCCGGCACCTACATCACGTGCCCGTTCAGCACCTACAACAGCGAGTTCCTGACCGAGGTTTCCCGCGAGATCACCCGCGAGTACGACATCGACGCCGTCTTCGCCAACCGCTGGCAAGGCCACGGGATCTCCTACTCCGCCGCCGCCTCCCGCGCCTTCCGCGAGGACACCGGCCTGGACCTGCCCCACGGCGCCTACGACGCCGACGACCCGGCCTGGCGCGCCTGGCCCGGATGGCGGCGCCGGCGGCTCAGCGCCCTGGTGGGCCTGTGGGACGACGCGGTGCGGGCGGTGAAGCCCCACGTGCGGTTCATCCCCAACCTCGGATCGGTCGCCGCCCACGACCTGGACCGCGGCCTCGTCGAGAAGCACTACCCGCTGCTGTTCATCGACAAGCAGGGCCGCTCGGGGATCGAGGCGCCGTGGGCGGCCGGGCGCAACGGCAAACGCAGCCGCAGCGTCTTCCGGGACCGCCCCGTCGGCCTCATCACCAGCATCGGGCCCGAGCACCCCGCGCACCGGTGGAAGGACGCGGTCACCAGCGGCCCGGAGTTCGCGACGTGGATCATCGACGGCTTCGCCCAGGGCGCCTTCCCGTGGTTCACCAAGTTCAAGGCCGGTGTCCTCGACACCCGCTGGGTCCAGCCCCTCGTCGACGCCTTCACCCTGCACGCCGAGGTCGAGCCGCTGCTCTCCCGCCTGAGCATCACCGCCGACGTCGCCCTGCTGGATGCCACGAGGTCGACCGGCCTGCCCCACGGCGGGGAGAACCTCGACGGGCAAGGCGCCTACCAGGCCCTGGTGGAGGCGGGGATCCCCTTCGAGTTCGTCTGCGACGGACTCATCACCGCCGAGCAACTGGACCGGTTCCGTGTGCTCGTCGCCCCCGACGTGCAGCGCCTCAGCGATGAGGAGTGCCGCACGATCACCGAGTGGGTGGGACGCGGCGGCTGCCTCGTGGCCGCTCACCAGACGTCGATGCTCCATCCCGACGGCACGCCGCGGGCGGACTTCGGACTCGGCGAGGTCCTGGGTGTGCACCTGACGCGCCCGGCTCGACAGGGAGTCCGCAACAACT
Source organism: Kineococcus radiotolerans SRS30216 = ATCC BAA-149 (assembly GCF_000017305.1). Taxonomy (GTDB): domain Bacteria; phylum Actinomycetota; class Actinomycetes; order Actinomycetales; family Kineococcaceae; genus Kineococcus; species Kineococcus radiotolerans. The sequence continues at coordinate 78,367 of NC_009664.2, forward strand.
ACGCCGCCCTCACCGGCCGGCACGCGCTGCACACCGGCTTCACCGGGACGACCCGCATCATCGGCGGGACGGCCATCGTCGGGGTCTCCGCCGTCGAGGACGCCGTGGTGCCGTTCCGCTTCGTTCCCGACTACCCCGACCTGCCCATGGAGGAGGTCTACGCCCGCGAAGCCCCCCGCGACCCCGCGGTGGTCCTGCGTGAGCACCCCGGCGGCGGGCGCACCGCCTACGTCGCCTTCAACCTCGGCGAGGTGTTCTGGGAGGCGCTGCAACCCGACCACGGTCACCTGCTGGCCGAGACGGTGCGCTGGGCCCTGGGGAGCCACGACACCGTGCGCGTCGATGCTCCCGGCATCGTCGACGTCGCCGTCCACAGCGGTCCCGGCGAGGTCGCGGTGTGCCTGGTCAACCTCACCAACCCGATGACGATGCGCGGCGCGATCCGCCGGGTCCTGCCCACCGGCCCCGTCAGCGTCTCCCTCCCCCTGCCCGCCAGTGCCCGGCTCGTCTCGGCCGGGCTGGTGGTGCGCGGTGAGGAGGTCGCGGTCAGCGTCAGCGCCGGCCAGGTCGAGGTCGTCGTGCCCTCCATCGAGCAGCTGGAGGTCCTGCACCTGCGCTTCGCAGACGCCGGGCACGACCAGGAGTCCTCCCACCGACGTGACGACCGGCAGGCTCAGCACCACGCGCCACCGCCCGGCTCCGACCGGAGGGGGGCGGACGCACCGTGAAGTTCAGCGCCAACCTGTCCATGCTGTACCAGGAGCTCCCGTTCCTCGAGCGCATCCCGGCCGCGGCCGCCGACGGCTTCACCGGCGTGGAGTTCCTCGGCGCCTACGACCAGGACGTGCTCGAGGTGCGGGCCGCGCTCGAGGCGGCGGGGCTGCGGCAGGTCCTGTTCAACGTGCCGTCCGGGGACTGGGCCGGCGGTGAACGGGGCATCGCGTGCCTACCCGAACGGGTGGAGGAGTTCGAGGAGGGAGTCGCCCGTGCCCTCGAGCACGCCCGCACGCTGGGCTGCTCCCTGGTCAACGTCCTCGCCGGGCGCGTCCCCGAGGGCCTTGAGCTCGACACGGCGTTGGAGACCTTGGCTGAGAACGTGCGCTTCGCCGCCCACGCGCTGGCGCCGGCGGGAGTGACCGTGCTCCTCGAAGCCGTCAACACCCGCGATGTCCCCGGCTTCGCCCTCCCCACGATCGCCGACGCCGCTGCTCTGCTCTCCCGGGTGCAGGCCCCCAACACCGGCCTGCAGTTCGACGTCTACCACGCTCAGGTCATGCGGGGGGACCTGCTGGCGACGTTCGAGCGGTTCCGGACCGCGATCCAGCACGTGCAGATCGCGGACAACCCCGGGCGGCACGAACCGGGCACCGGAGAGGTGAACTACTCCTTCCTCCTCCCCGCCCTCCGAGCCGCCGGGTACGGCGGCTACATCGGCGCGGAGTACGTCCCGACCACCGCAGGCACCGGCTGGCTGCGGGAGTTCGCGCCGGTTCCCGAGCCGGCCTGGGGAGCGACTCGGGGATCGGCCTGGGAAGCGGCACGGTGAGCGGACCCAGCGTCCTGGTCACGGGCCCGGTGTCAGCGGCCGAACGCTCGCAGCTGACCGCGGCCGCCCCGGGACTGCGGCTGACGTTCCAGGACCGACCGGGCAGCGACCCGGCGGCGCTGGCCGCCACCGACGGACTGGTCGGCTCCCCCACCCTCGAAGACCTGAGCAGCGCACCACGCTTGCGGTGGGTGCACAGCTGGGCCGCCGGCGTCGACGGCGTCCTGGTCGGGGGGCGGCTACCGCAGCCCTTCGCCTCGGGTCAGGTGCTGCTGACCTCGGCCAAGGGCAACGGCGCCGTAGCGCTGGCCGAGCACGTGATGCTCCTCCTGCTGGTGCTCTCACGGGACTTCCCCCGCTGGCAGCGAGCGCAGTCGCTGCGCCGGTGGGACCGCTACGAGCACGGGGAGCTGTTCGGCTCCCGAGTCGGGATCATCGGGGCGGGGCGCGCAGGCCGGGAGGTCGAGCTGCGGGCCCGGGCGTTCGGCATGACCGTCGTCGGGCTGCGGCGGCACCACGCGCGCGCTGAGCTCGAGGACCTGCTCGCCACCAGCGATGCGCTGGTGGTGACCGCTCCCGCGACGGCGGAGACCGTCGGGATGCTGGGGGAAGCGGAGTTCGCCCGCTGCGCGCGCCGCCCGTACTACGTGTGCGTCTCCCGAGGTGGTGTCGCCGACGACGACGCCCTCCTGCGAGCGCTGCGCAGCGGGCAGCTGGCCGGGGCGGGACTCGACGCGCACGCGGTGGAGCCCCTACCGCCGGACTCACCGTTCTGGGCGGAACCGAACGTGGTGATCACCCCGCACAACGCGGCGACCACCGCCGCGACCCGGCGCCGGGGGCTGGAGATCCTGGAGCACAACCTCGCGGCGTTCGCGGCGGGTGGTCCGCCAGGGGACTTCCGGGGGGTTGTCGACGTGGACGGCGGTTACTGATCGTCCAGTGGTGGCGCTGACTCGGGTGCCGGGGTGCGGCGAAGCGCTGTGGGGGGAGCGCCGTGGAAGCGCCGGCGTCGAGGAGGCGGACGGGGCAGACGGGGCAGACGGGGCGCGACGTCGGCCACCGCGCGGGCGGAGGCTCGTCCCTGGGCGACGTTCGGCAGCGGCACGGTGGGACGGACCGGGTGGGCCTACCCGGGTGGTCGCGGGGTCCGAGCGCGGGTGACCCGCCCGAGACCGTCCTCGGCTGCGGCGTCCTCGGCGGCGGTGAGCACCGTGGCAGCTCGTCGATGGTCGCGTCAGGCAGTACCCGCGGGCCGAGTGGGTGTGTCCTGCGCGACCGCCGGCTCAGCGGTGCGGCGCTCGCCACGCAGCACGCAGCCGGGTGCTGCCACCCCCACCGCACTGCCCGGGGAGGAGCAGGTGAGTGCGACCGACGTCATCCCTGCACGGGGTCCTTGCAGGCGATGACGATGAACTCCCGTCCCGGACGGTCCGGCGCCTCACGGACATCCACGACCACGAGACCCGCCCGGCGCACGTCGTCCTCGACCTCGGCCTGCTCCCGGAAGCGCAGCGTCGAGGTGGACGTCAGCGTCAGCGCCTCACCCCGACCTCCCCCGTCCCGGCCGTCGGGGAGGACGTAGGTCCAGCGGAACGTCACCAACGGGCCCTCGACGCTCAGCGTCTCCACCCAGCTCTCCACCCGCCCGACACCCTCGACCTGCGTCGTGCGGCGGGTCCGCTGCGGTGTCCAGGCCTCCCACGCCCGAGCGGCCGGGCGGCGGGTCTCGAAGACCAGGTGCCCACCGGGGACCAGGGCGTCACGGCACGCGGTCAACGTCGCTCTCCACGCTGGTGGGTCCACGATCAGCTGGGCGGTGTTCGCGGTCATCGTCACCAGGTCCCGATCGTGCACCTGCCCCCGCGCTTGCACCGCGGTGGCGTCCCCGACCACCCACCGCACCCGTTCCGCCCCCGGCTTGGCCCGGGCCACCTCCACCGACGCCTCGGCCGGGTCGACGCCGATGACGTCGCAGCCGCGATCCGCGAGCAGGAGGGCGAAGGTGCCGGTGCCGCAGCCGACGTCGAGGACCCGTCGGGCGTGCAGGGTCCCGGCCAGCGCGAGGTAGGTGTCCAGGTCGCTGCGGTCGCCGTCGAGGGCGTCGTAGAGGCCGGCCAGCCGGGGGTCGCGGAACTCCTCATCGGTCACCGGCAGCATCCGACCACGACGCCCCCTCGTCGGCTACGGCCTTCGACCGTGCGGGAACCGACCACGCGGTCATCCCGCGCTGCGCAACTCCACGGTCATCCCGCTGAACGCGCGGCTCGACGGCTACCCCGTGGGGGCTCTGCGGGAGCCAGCACCCTGAGCCGACCTGACACAGTACGGTGCGTTCACGGAGCGGACACAGGTGAGCATCGGTGGGGTCGTGCTCCTCGAACCGGGCTGCCCCGAGGGGGACGTGGATGTCACCTCCCCGTCCGGCCAGACCGTCACCACCATCGGCCCCGTGCGCCCCGACGAGACGGTCGCCGTCCACGACGGGCAGGTCGACCTGCACGCCCTGACGCCTTCGCGCCGCTCGGTCATCCCGCCCACGGGCGCAGGAACAGCGACCGGACCGAGCCGGGACCCGATGACTTCTCCGTCGTCCCGGGGTCCACCCACCATGACGATGACGACGACCGTGATCAGCGTGGCGCTGCCGGTGGCGGACCAGGACGCCGCCCTGGCCTTCTACACCGGTGTGCTGGGGTGCGAACTGCGCCACGACGTGGAGGTGTGGCCCGGGGTGCGCATGGTGGAGGTGGTACCGCCGGGCTCCCGGGTGGGCCTGGTCCTGCTGCCGCCGGACAGCCCGCTGCCGATGGCGGTGCGGTTGGGCACCTCCGACGCCGACGCCGCGTACGAACGGCTGGCAGGCACCGAGGGCGTCGTGCTGCACAACGAGGAGGTGCTGCGCTGGGACGACGTCCCCCCGATGTTCCACTTCAGCGACCCCGACGGCAATCACCTGGTGTACCTGGAGGAGCCGACCACGCCCGACGACGACGGCTGACGACGTCACGCAGTCCTGCCGCGGAGATCGCACGGGTGTGTCGATGCCCGGGCGCAGGGTGGAGGCAGGAGTTGCCGCTCCGAGCAGGTGCCCATGATCCCTGGACCACCCGCACGGCACCCTCCCCGTTGTGCGAGGCCTGCATCCCCAGCGGCGGGGTGCAGCCATCTCGGGAACGGTTCACGCCGCTGCCTGAGGGTCTCTCGCGATCGGTGCGACGACAGTGTCGGACGGCGACAACTGCTGGGGCGTCACCGGGTGGCGGGTGCGTCGACTGGTCGTGTGACGTCAGTGGTTCGACGCGTCCTCGAGCAGGGCCTCCGTCGTGGCGCGGACACGCTCGCGCAACCACGCGTGAGCCGCGTCGGACTCGGAGCGCTGGTGCCAGACGCTGATCACCTGCGGGGCCGGCAGTTCCAGGGGAACCGGTTCGTTGATGAGTTCGAACGCCTCGGTCACTGCCTCGACCACCCGGCCCGGTGCGGCCAGCGCGGCGTCGGTGCCGGCGACGATCTGCGCGGCGGCGGCGATGGTCCCGACGCTGGCCACCACGAGGCGGTGCCTGCCGTGATCACCCAGCGCGTCGTCGACCGGGTCGCGCAGGCGCCCGCGCCGGGACACGACGACGTGCGGCAGCGCTGCGTAGGTCGCCAGGTCCAGCCGCGCCGTGGCGGGGTGCCCGCGTCGCAGCACCACCACCAGCGGGTCGGAGCCGAGGAGTTCGTGGCGCAGTTCGGGGACGGTGGGCACCTTCGAGCCGAGTTCGAGGTCCACCGCCGCGTGCCGCAGCTCCTCGGTGTCGTGGGTGGTCTCGGCCAGGAAGCGCAGCCGCACCCCTGGTGCCGTTGCGAGCACGTCGCGCAGGAGAGCGGGGGCGAGCGCCGCGGTCAGGGCGTCGTGGGCGCGGAGGGTGAAGACACGATCCAGCGTCGCGAGGTCGAGCGAACTGCTCGGGACGAGCAGCTGCTCCGCCTGACGCAGGAGTTCACCGATCCGGTCCTGGACCGCGAGGGCGTAGGTGGTCCGGGTCATCGTCCGACCGGTGCGCACGAGGATCTCGTCCCCGGTGAGCCGTCGAATCCGACCGAGGCTGCGGCTGACCGCCGGGGACGACAGCCGCAACCGCGCGGCCGCCCCGGCCACGCTGCCCTCCTCGACCAGAGCTTCCAGCACCGTCAGCAGGTTCAAGTCCAAGTGCATTTGGGTAAACCTACCGGTAACGACGTTGCACTGGACTCAACGCAGGGTGCGCGTCACGGTGGAGCCATGCCTACGAACGAGGAACTCCTCGACCTCCTGGTCACCACCCTGCCGACCGCGGCGGCACGCGTCACCCGCCCCGAGCGGCGCTTCACCACCGCACCCGAACTGACCGTGGCCCTGGCCGCCAACGACGACGCCGTCACCGCGAGCCTGCGCCCCGTCCTGCTCGCTGCCCTGCCCGGTTCGCAGTGGACCGCCGAGGAGCACGGTGCGGGTCCGATGCCGGCCGGTGACTGGTGGGTCATCGACCCGGTCGGGGGGAACCTCAACGCGATCCAGGGAACGCCGGACTGGAACATCGGTGTGAGCCTGGTCCGCGACGGCGACGTGGTTCTCGCGGCGCTGCACGCGCCGGCCGTCTCGGAGATGTTCACCGCCCTCAACGGCGCCGGCGCCACCCTCAACGGCGCCTCCCTGACCGTCTCGGCGAAGACCGAACTCGCCCTCGCCCTGACCGGCACCGGCCAGGCCCGCCCCAGCACCGACCCCACCCGCGCCGACCTGCGCGGGCGAGCCATCGCCGCGATGATGCGCAGCGCCCTGTCGGTGCGCCAGTCGATCCCGGTCGGGCAGCACCTCACCCACGTCGCCGCCGGTCGCGCCGACGTGCACTGGCAGTTCGAGAACCTGCGCTCGCACATCGCCCCCGTGCTCATCGCCCGAGAAGCCGGAGCCACGGTCACCGACCTGGACGGTGCGCCCTGGGCGATCACCAGCGAGGGGTACGTCGCCGCTGCTCCCGGCGTGCACGCCGCTGCCCTGACGATCCTGGGTTCGCTGCGATGACCCCCGCACCGACCCCTGCGCCGCTGCAGATCGCCGTGCTGGGCGCCTCGGGCGCCACGGGTCTGCACCTCGTCCGCCAGGCCCTGGAGCGCGGGCACACCGTGGTGGCCGTTGCTCGTCGCCTCGAGCGGATCGGCATCGGCGACCAGCCGCGGCTCCTGCGCCGAGCAGCAGACGCCACCGACCCGCGGAGCGTCGCCGAGGCGTTGCGCGACAGCCCGGTCGTGGTCTCCGGACTCGGAGCGGTCGGCAAGGAGCGGGGCGTGCTGACCGCCGGGGCCCGCGCGGTCGTCGCCGCGCGCCCCGAGCGGGTGGTCTGGCTGGGGGCCTTCGGCACCGGCCCTTCGGCCACCGCCGCCGGCCCCCTCACCCGGAACCTGCTCCGGGTGGTGCTGCGCGCGGAGGTCGAGGACAAGGTGAGCGCCGACACCCTCGTCCTGGCGGCCGGTGGAACGGTGGTCCACGCCGGTCCGCTGACCAACGGCCCGGGCGGCGCATCCCCGCGGGCGGTAGCCCTGGAGCGGGCCCCTCGACGGTTCTTCCCCGCTCCCATCAGCCGGGCGAGCGTCGCCGCGGTCATGCTCGATGCCGCGGAGTCGAGCGTCAGCGGCGTCATCGTCCCGCTCGACGGCTGAGGCACCGCGAACCGGCGGTCGACCTCACCTGCGGGAGCGCCGCTGGGCAGTGCCCCCACTTCGAGCTCGTACCGCGTGCGCAGCGGAGGTGCCGGCTGGTGCGGTGACGACGGTGCCGGCCGACGGCCAGCCGTTCAGTCGCGTCGGCATCGACGACGAGCAGATCGCTGTCGATGAGCGCGGCCGGACCACGGGCTACCACGCCTTCGTGGGCGAGGGCTGCCGGATCCTGCACCGCTGGCCAACAACTCACAGCGAGCTGACAGCCGGGCCAGGACGCCACCGACCGTGAACTCCAGCTCTCGCGGTCGTGGGACGCGGAGGCCGGGCCCCGATCACCGGCTCGCGGTGCGCGCAGCCTGAGGTCCTCGTTGCGGCAGGATCGACGAGCGGCGCGACGGCTCGCTCTCAACGCGGCCCGGTTGCCTGAGCGGTGCGGGGACAGCACCTCGGATCGGCCTGCTCGACTCCCCTGGACATCGGCGACCCACGTGGCCCACCCACGTGGGCCCGGTGCTCGACGCCGTCTCCCGGGCAGGTCGATCCACCTGCCCGGGAGACCGGGTCACGCTCCCAGTGCCACCCGCGCGCCCTGCACCGCCTCGGTGGCCAGGGTCGTGACGTCGTGCCAGCGCTCTTCGCGGAGCAACTGCGGGGCGACCATCCAGCTCCCGCTGATGGCCGGGACGCAGGACAGGGCGAGGTAGTCGTTCATGGTGGCGGCGCTAACCCCTCCAGATGGCATGAACCGCATCTGCGGGAACGGCGCGGCGAGAGCCGCGATGTGCGCGGGCCCGCCGAGCAGGGCCGCGGGGAAGACCTTGACCTCCGTCACGTCCGCTGCCGCGCACACCATGAGATCGCTGGCTGAGGAGGTGCCGGGTACAGCGGGGACCCCACGCTGCGCGGACTGCTGCAGGACGGCGGCGGAGGTTCCAGGACTGACGACGAACTCCGCTCCCGCGTCGACGACAGCGTCGACGTGCTCGGGGGTCACGACGGATCCCGCTCCCACCAGCATCTCGTCCAGGCCGGCCAGGGCTTCGATGCCGGGGAGACCGGCGGCGGTGCGCAGGGTCACCTCGATGACGTCGATCCCCCCGGCCAGCAGCGCTCGCGCCAGGGGGAGGGCCTGGTCGGCGCGGTCCAGCACCACCACCGGAACCACTGGGCACCTGTCGAGAACATTCACCGCTGTACCTCCATGCTCGGTCGTGTCGTTCGCGGTCCGCCCACGTTGGACCGACCCCGCTCGAGGAGGTCGGCGAGCTCGTCGCGGGTGGGAGCGCCTTCCCAGTCCCCCGGCACCTGACAGACGGCACCGCCGGCGGCGTTGCCCTGGGCCAGGGACCGCGGCACGTCCTGCCCGGCGAGCCGGGCGGCCAGAAAACCGGCGACGAAGGCGTCCCCGGCGCCCACCGTGTCGACCGCGTCCACCGGGTGGGTGGGTGCCACCCAGACCCGGCCGCCCTGCGCCGCGACGGATCCCAGTGCACCGAGCTTGACGACGACGGTGCCGGCGCCGAGCTCGCACAACCGGCGGGCGCACGCGGCGGCGGCGTCGGGGTCGGTGGGTACGGGGTGGTTCTCCGTCCCCGCTCCGGCTCCGGTCAGCAGCATCGCGGCCTCCTCGGGACCGGCGAAGAGCACGTCGGCCCGCGCCGCCGTGCCGGCCAGCACCGGTCCGGCCTCCTGCGCCGACCACAGGGCCGTGCGGTGGTTGACGTCGAAGGAGACCTCGGTGCCCGCCGAGCGGGCCAGTTCCACGGCCCGTTCGACGGCGGCGGCCGGGCCCGGGCCCAGGGCGGGGGTGATGCCGCTCAGGTGCACCACGTCGGCGGCGGTGATCCGGGCGGAGACGGCGTCGACGTGGGCGGGGGTGAGCCGCGACGCGGCGCTGCCGGCGCGCTGGTAGCGGACGCGCCGCGGGCGTCCTGCGTGCAGTTCCTTCAGCATGGACCCGGTGGGGGCGACGGCGTCGACGTCGACGAGGACCTCGACCCCCTCGGCGCGCAGTTCCCGGGTGATGAGGCGACCGTAGGCGTCGTCCCCGACCCGGCTGACCCAGGCCGTGGGGACGCCGAGGCGGGCGAGTCCGATGGCCGTGTTGGACTCCGCTCCACCGAGTCCGACGGTGAGGCTGCCACCGAGGGTGAGGCGGCCGGAGGCGGGCGTGGTGAGCAGGGCCATCGTCTCGCCCAGGGTGAGGACGCGGGCGCTCACGACGCGTCCTCGACCGGCTTGCCGTCGAGGCGCAGCACCACCTTGCTGCTGCCGCTGGAGCGGTCACCCATCACCGCGAACGCCTCCGCCGCATCGGCCATGGCGAAGCGGTGACTGACCACGGGCATGACGTCGAGGCCCTCAGCCAGAGCGACCAGCGCGTCGTCGATCTCCTCCACGAACCGGTAGGACCCGATCCAGGTGATCTCGCGAGTGACGAGGTCACCCAGGACGGCCTGCACCGCACCACCGGGGAGGTTTCCGACCTGCACGAGCGTGCCCCCGCGAGCGGTGGCCCGCAGGACCCCGCCGAGAGCGGCAGCCGCTCCGCTGGCCTCGAAGACGAGTTCGACGTCGGCCGGCAGCACCGCACCGGCCGAGAGGTCCAGCACGCTCCGCGCCCCCATGGCCGCAGCCACCCGCAGGGCAGCGGGTGAGACGTCGGCGGCCGTCACGCTCGCGGCGCCGGCGTGCACGGCCGCGGCGACGACGAGGGATCCGATGGGGCCCGCACCGTTGACGAGCACGTCGCGGCCGGCGAGCGACCCGGCGCGGCCGACGGCGTGCATGGCCACGGCCAGCGGTTCGGCCAGGGCGCCGCGCAGGGTGTCGACCCCCTCGGGCAGGAACCGCAGCTGGTCCGAGCGCACGGTGCGGAACTGGCTGAAGCCCCCGTCGGTGTGAGGGTCGAACGCCGCGGAGCCGAAGTAGCGCACCTGCGGCCACAGGTTGGTGCGCCCGGCGATGCGGGCGGGGAGGTCCCCCTCCCCCACCAGGGTGGCCGGGTGGACGGTGACGGCTCGTCCGACCTCCACGCCGGTGACGTCCGGGCCGAGTGCCGCGACCGTTCCGGCGACTTCGTGCCCCAGGACGAGGGGGTGCTCGAGCTGCGCGGTGCCGGAGGCTCCGTGGCGCCAGTAGGCCAGGTCGGAACCGCAGATCCCGCCCCACTCCAGGGCCAGCAGCACCTCACCCGGACCTGGCTGCGGGTCGGGTCGCTCCTCGACGCGGAGATCACCGGCACCGTGGACGACGACGGCCCTCACGCGGCGTCCTGGACGGCGACGAGGTCACGCCCGCGGGTCTCCGGGGCGAGCCGGGTGGCGACCAGGGTGATGGCGGAGTAGAAGACGAGCATGGCGGCGATGGGCCACCAGCTGCCGGTGGCGGCGGTCAGGCCGGCGGCGACCACGGGACCGGCAGCGGTGGTGAGGATGCCGCCGATCTCCTTGGCCAGCGCGAGCTGGGTGAAGCGGGTGCGGGAGCCGAACAGTTCGGCCATGGTGACGCTCTCGAGGGAGAAGAGCGCGAGGACACCCAGGTTGAGCAGCAGGGCCATGCCGACGATGACCTGGGCCTTGCCGCCGGAGGTGATCAGCTGCATGAGGGGGAACGCCGCGATCATCGTGATGATCGTGAAGGCGGTGTAGAGCGGGCGACGGCCGAACCGGTCCCCCAGCAGAGCCACCACCGGGACGGTGACGAATCCGAACGCGGAACCGATGAGCAGGGCGTCGGTCGGGATCGAGCGGTCCACCAGGAGGGTGGTCGCCAGGTAGCCGACCAGGAAGGTCTGGACCAGACCGGAGTTGCCCGCCTGTCCCAGCCGCAGGCCCAGGGCGAGGAAGAAGGATCGGCCCTTGGGTTGCTTCAAGCCCGCTTCCAGGGCGCTCTCCCCCGCCGCGGCGGCCTGGGCCAGTGCTTCGTCCTTGCTGAGCGCGACGCCGTCCACGACGTCGGCGCGTTCTTCGAAGACCGGGCTCTCCTTGAGGTTGCGACGCATCCACAGGGTCAGCAGCAGCAGGACGAAGCTCAGCAGGAACGGCAGGCGCCATCCCCAGGACAGCAACTGCTCCTCGGTGAGCACCGCGAGCAGGATGGCCCAGATACCGGTCGCGGCGAGGGTTCCCGTGTTGGTGCCCAGGCTGACCAGGGAGGAGATGAGACCACGGCGACGGGCCGGGGCGTACTCGGCCAGCATGACGGTGGCTCCGGCGATCTCCGCCCCGGCTCCGAAGCCCTGCACCAGGCGCAGCGCGACGAGCATGATGGGCGCCCAGATGCCGACCATGGCGTACGTGGGTAAGACACCGATCAGCGTGGTGGAGACGCCCATCATCGCGATGGTGATGAGGAGGACCTTCTTGCGTCCGATCTTGTCGCCCTTGCGGCCGAAGTAGATGGCCCCGGCCAGGCGGGCGACGTAGCCGACGCCGTAGGTGGCCATCGAGGCGACCAGGGCCACCGCGGGGTCGGAGTCGGGGAAGAAGATCTGGTTGAAGACGATGGCCGCGGCCAAGGAGTACAGCGCGAAGTCCATGAACTCCATCGCGGTACCGAGCCAGCCCGAGACGGCGGCCCGGGTGAGGTCCTTGGTGCTGCGGGTGGCTTCGGGAGCCGGCGCGGGCCGGGCTCCGGGGCTGGTCGTGTCCGACATCGCGGGCTCCGTTGCGTCGTGTCGAGAGAGAGGTGAGGAGTGCCTCACGGCCTGGGTGCTGCGGGACGTGCTGCGGGAAGTGCTGCGAGGTGGTGCCGGTCAGAGCTCGACGACACCGCGTGCGAGGGCGGGTAGGTGACCGGCGACGGCGTCGACGAGGGCGTGGTCCTCGGCCAGGTCGTCGGCGCCGGCGGTGCGCAGCAGCCCAGCGACGACGGGGGGTCCACCGCGCTCGTGCGCCCAGCAGTCAGCCAGCGCCGCGGAGAGCGGGTCGGTCGTGCCGAACAGCTGCGCCTCGCCGTCGGGCCGGGTGGCGTGGGCCCACGCGGCCACCGCGGCGATGAGCACCGTCACCGGCTTTCGTGCCGCGCGCAGTTCACGCAGGGGGGTGAACCACCGTTCGGCGACCTTGGCGGCGCCGTCGTCGCCGATCTGGGTGAGCCGGTGGCGCACCCCGGGGTTGGCGAAGCGCTGCCCCAGGGCGTGGCAGTACTCCCGAACCTGCTCCTGAGGAACGGGCAGCGTCGGGGCGACCTCGCCCCCCAGCCGCTGCACCAGCGTCGAACCCCACCCGGTGGCCACGGCTTCGTCGACGGTGGCGCACCCCGCGGCGAGTCCGAGGTAGGCCAGGGCGCTGTGCGAGCCGTTGAGCAGCCGCAGCTTCATCAGCTGGTGCGGGGCGACGTCGTCGACGAACCGGGCCCCGGCGAGTTCCCAGGCCGGACGGGCGGCAGCGAAGTCGTCCTGCAGGACCCAGCTGCGGAACGGTTCACCCGCGACGGCGAGCTCGTCGCGGACCCCGAGGGCCTGCGCCGCCGAGTCCAGGACTCCCGGCGTGGCGGCGGGCACGATCTGGTCCACGACGGTGGAGGGGAACGTGACGGCGGTCTGGAGCCACTGCAGGACGGCACCGGCGTCCTGCCACCCGGACCGTTCGACGTACTCACGCACGACGCGGGACGTCACCTCGCCGTTGCGGGCGAGGTTGTCGCAGGAGACGACCGTCAGCGGGGCACCGTTCGCGCGGAACCGGGCGTCGAGGGCCCGGGCCAGCAGCCCCACCGCGGTGGGCCGGCCGCCGGCCAGGTCGTCGGCGAGAGCGGGGTCGGTGACGTCCAGCCCTCCGCGGAGGTCGCGCCGGTACCCCTTCTCGGTGACGGTGAGGGTGACGACGCTGGTCCCCGGGTCCAGCAGGAGCGAGGCGACGGCGTCGGGGTCCCACCCGCGGACGACGCCGGTGGTGGAGGCGACCACGCGGGGAACGCCCGGGTCGCCGCTGAGCTCGGTGACGGAGAACAGACCGTCCTGCTCGAGCAGGTGCGACGCGGTGGCCGCTGATCCGGGGACCACGACGACGGTGCCGACGGGGTCGGTCGAAGCGGCGGCCGCCGCTTCGGTGTACACGGCCTGGTGGGCGCGGTGGAAGGCACCGAAACCCACGTGCACGACGCCGGCGCGCAGCTGCCGGGGGTCGAGGAGGGGACGGGAGGCGGACGGCAGGGTCGCGAGCACGTCCAGCGAGAGCCGTGGCGTCGTTCGAGCGGTCACCAGTCGTGCACCGACCCGTCCAGGCGCCGGGCCACCGGGAGGTAGCGCGGTTCGTAGGGGAACTTGGCGGCCACCTCGTCGTCGTACTCGACGCCCAGGCCCGGGGCGGCGCTCACGTCCAGGCTTCCTCGGGTGAAGGTGGTCCCGGTGCGGAACACCTCCGTCGTCTCGGGGGCGAACTCCATGTACTCCTGGATGCCGAAGTTCGGGACCGTGAGGTCCAGGTGCACCGCCGCAGCCAGCGAGACCGGGGACAGGTCGGTGGCTCCGTGCGAGCCGGTGCGGACCTGGTGGAGCGCAGCCAGGTCGAAGATGCGCCGCAGGTGGGTGATCCCGCCGGCGTGCACGACGGAGGTGCGGACGTAGTCGATGAGGCGCTCGGTGATCAGTTGCTGGACGTCCCAGATGCTGGAGAGGACCTCCCCCACGGCCAGCGGGGTGGTGGTGTGCTGGCGGATGAAGCGGAAGGACGACTGGTCCTCGACCGGAGTCGGGTCCTCCATCCAGAACAGGTCGAGTTCCTCGAACTGCTTGCCGAGCCGGGCCGCCTCGGTGGGGGTCAGGCGGTGGTGCACGTCGTGCAGCAGGTGGAAGTCGAAGCCGAACTCCTCGCGGACGGCCCGCAGGCAGTCCGGGGCGAAGCGCAGGTAGGCCCGGGTGTCCCAGGGTTGCTCGTCGGGCAGCGAGGTGGCGGCCGGTTCGTAGATCTCGCCCTTGCGCACGCCGTAGGAACCGGCGAGCCCGGGGACGGCCGCTTGGGCGCGGATGGCCTGGTAGCCCTTGGCCTGGAAGCGCGCGACGTCCTCCAGCAGGGAGGGGACGTCGGATCCGCTGGCGTGGCCGTAGACCATCACCTGCTCCCGGGAGCGGCCCCCGAGGAGGTCGACCAGGGGCAGCCCGGCGACCTTGCCCTTGATGTCCCACAGCGCGACGTCCACCGCGGCGACGGCGGTCATGGTCACCGGTCCACGCCGCCAGTAGGCACCCCGGTACAGGTACTGCCAGGTGTCCTCGATGCGAGCGGGATCGCGGCCGATCAGCAGTGGTGCGACGTGATCGCGCAGGTAGGACGCCACGGCCAGTTCGCGCCCGTTGAGGGTCGCATCGCCGATCCCGGTGACTCCGTCCGAGGTGGTGATGCGCAGCGTGACGTAGTTGCGCCCCGGCGAGGTGAGCAGCACTTCAGCGTTGGTGATCGTGCTCATGGGTTCCATCTCTCCGTCGACCTGTCGCCCAGCACTGCCATACAAGCACTGGTACGGCAGTGTCCGCAAGGTCTTGGCCCACACCGCGGCGCTGCTGCGACACCTCGCACTACAGTGCTGCCATGGCAGCTGTGCGTGACTCCCGCACCACGCGGGCCCGCGTCTACGAGACGCTGCGCCGGCAGGTGGTGACCCTGGAACTACCCCCCGGGGCCGCGCTGTCGGAGAACGAACTGTCAGCCACCTTGGGAGTCAGCCGCACCCCGGTGCGCGAGGCCCTGATCCTGCTCGCCGAGGAAGGCCTCGTGCAGGTCTTCCCCCAGGTGGGGTCCTTCGTCAGCCGCGTGGACCCCCGCCGTGTCGCCGACGCCCAGTTCATCCGCGAAGCCGTCGAGCTCGCCGCGCTGGCCGACCTGCCCGCCCACCTCGACCCCGACCTGGTGCGCGAACTGCAGGACAACGTGGAACGGCAACGACGACCGGGCTTGGACGCCCGCGCCTTCTTCGACCTCGACGAGCTCTTCCACGCGAGCCTGCTGCAGCTGTCCGGACACGGGAACGCCTGGCCCGTCGTGCAGCGCGCCAAGGCCCACCTCGACCGGGCGCGTCAGCTCGGGCTGGACGAGGCCCACGTGCAGGAGTCCCGGGTGTCCGAGCACGAGGAGGTCCTGCGCGCCGTCCTCGACGGTCGCCAGGAGGAGGCGGTCGACCTGCTGCGCACGCACCTGCGGGCGGTGCTGGCCGACGTGGACCGGGTCCGCGAGGAATCGCCCCACCTTTTCCACGACGGCACCCTCGCCCCGACGCGCCGGAGCATCGCCGTCTGGACCTGAGCCGGTTCGCGCGAGGAGCCCTCGGCGCTGCGGGCGGGAGCTGCACCCTTCGGAGCGCCACCACCAGCGCCGTCCCCGCAGCCACCGCGGACACGCCCCCTCGGCCCCGTCACCCGGGCCCGGAATACCCCTCGTCGCCCGACGACGAGACCCACTGCTGGACGGAACCGGAGGACGCCTCCCCCGACGGGCGACCACGAGCCCGTGAGCACGGAGCGCGCTCCACCCGCACCTGGTCCCCGCCGGTCGACGACGAGGTCCACGACCTCACGGCCGTCCCGCGATCCGGGCACGATCGTGGCGCCTGACGACCCTGCGGTCGTGACCGTGGTCCTCCTGCAGGGGCCCGGCGACGTGGAGGACCTGATCGCCCGCCCGCTCGACGGCCGGTGACGCGTCTGTTTCGTCCCCCGCTGGCGCTGCTCGACGCGTGGACCGAGCCGCCGCCCCGGTCAGGGCACCGGCACGACGGGGGAACCGTCGGCGTGCTGGTCCGGGTACTGCTCCCGGTACTCCTCGAGGCTCAGCCCGAGCTGCTGCGCACCGGCCCGATCCTCCGCGTCGGCGTACCGGTTCCAGTCGTCGACGACGCGCTGGGTCAGGTTCGGCAGGGCGATGCAGATGTAGGTGCCGTCAGCGGGCAGATCCGGCGGCGGGGTGCAGGCCGACGCGGTCTGGTAGGCGCCCGGGTCGAAGCAGCTCGTCCAGGACGAACCCGAGGTGGTGTCGGGGTCGTCGGGATCCGTCGCCGCCAGCTCCTCGTCGGTCGGCTGGTGAGAGATGCACGTGCGCGTCGGCATCGACGTCGCCATGGGCCCGCCCTGCAGCCACTCCTCGTGCGCGACCTCCTCCGGGCTCGGCGTCCACCCGCCGTCGACCTCCTCCGGCGCCGTCGTGGGCGCCGCCGCGGGCACGTCCGAGGACGCCGAGGACGAGGTCACGGCCTCGGTCCCGCACGAGCCGAGGAGCAGGGCGAGGGCCGCGAGCGGCAGGACGAGCACGAGACGCACCCACCGAGCCTGCCAGCGCGGTGGAGGCGGGCGACGCGAACGAGCCCGCGTCACCCGTCCGGCCCCGTGGTGGAGAGGCCGCAGGAGCTCTCCCCCTGCGACGGGTCCGAGGGTGAGACGGTCCGGTGGGCGGAAGGCGGATGACGAGGACGGGGAGCCGGCCCGGGTCAGGGTCGGGCGCCGTCACCGGCGAGGGTGGTGAGGAAGTCGTCCAGGAAGGCCTCGACGTCGACGGCCAAGGCCACCCGTGTCGAGGGTGCCGGCCGACCAGGGCGGGTGGCGGGTTCGAACGGCACCGGACCCCCCTCTGCGGTGCGCAGCAGGTGCGCGCGCCAGCGTTCCCCGTCGGGGACGAGCCCGACGGGTCCGTCTTCGAAGTCGGAGATCCAGCGTGGTTCGACCAGCAACGCCGCGGCGAGCCCGTCCCAGGCGGGAGAGACTCGCCGGCCCCAGACCTGCTGGTAGAAGTCCATGTAGGACTCCAACAACGCGGCGCTGAAGCGGCCGACCTCGGTGGGGCTGTCGTGCAGGCGTCGCACCGCGGCTTCGTCGACGATGGCACCGGCTCCGACGTTGACCCCGACCATCACGAGCTGGGTGCGGGGAGCGGCGAACACGGCCCGGGCCGCGGCGGCGTCGTTGGCGATGTTGGCGTCGACGATCTGGGCGACCCCCAGCGCCGGGAAGGGACCCGAGCCGCCCATGACGACGGTGGAGCGGAACTTCGTGAGCAGGTCGGGGTCGCGTTCGAGGGCGGCGGCGATGTTGGTCATGGGCCCCAGGACCAGGAGGTCGTGGCGACCGGGGTCGGTGTTCGCCAGGTGCACGAGCTGCTCGGCGGCACTGCGGTCCTCGACGGGGACGTCGGGCCGCTCCCCGCCCAGATCGCCCAGTCCGTCGTGGCCGTGGACGTAGGTCGCGAAGTGGGCCGGGCGGCCATCGATGGGACCTGCGGCCCCGACCGAGACGGGGATGCCGCCCTCGCCGACGGTGAGGCCGGCCACCGACAAGACCGCGCCGATGTTGCGGGTGGCGTCCTGCACGGTGCAGTTGCCGTAGACGGCGGTGACCGCCGCGATCTCGACGTCGCGGCGGCCGGCCAGCCACAGCAGGGCGAGGGCGTCGTCGATGCCGGTGTCGGTGTCCACGACGACGCTGCGACCGCTGCCGCTGCTGTCGGGGGTGTGGTCTCGAGGGGTGGTCACGGGGTGCCTCCTGCGGGCAGCGGTGAGCGACGCGCCCGGCGGGCGCGCGCGAGGACGAGGACGACGAGGGTCACGAGGTAGGGGGCGGCGTCGGTGAGCTGCTGCGGGAGTCCGATCCCCTGCAGGCGGAAGCCCCAGGCCTCCGCGGCGCCGAAGAGCAGGCACGCCAGCAGGACGCCCACGGGGCGGTTCACGGCGAGCATGACGGCGGCCACGGCGACCCAGCCGCGCCCGGCGGTCATGTTCTCGGTGAAGGCGGTGACGTTCCCCAGGGCCAGCTGCGCCCCGGCCAGACCGCACAGCGCCCCAGCCACCAGGACCGTCAGCTGCTGGTAACGGCTGACCGGGACCCCCAGGGTCGTCGCAGCCGCGGGGTGGTCGCCCACCCCGCGCAGCCGCAGACCGACCGCTGTGCGTGCCAGCCACCAGGCGGCGGCGACCGGGAGCAGCAGGGCCAGGGGCACCAGGACGCTCTGGCCGGCGAGCAGCCGCCCCAGCACCGGGACGTCCGAGAGCTGCGAGAGGTCGGGCAGCCCCACCAGGCCCGGCGGCGCGAACGTGCCGCTGGCGTCGAAGACCGACCGCAGGAGGAACCCCGTCAGGCCCAGCGCGAGCAGGTTCAGTCCCACGGCGACGATGATGGGGTCCGCGTGCCAGCGCACCGAGCCCACGGCGAGGATCCCGCTGAGCAGCGCTGTGGTGACCACCGCGGCGAGGACCCCCCACCAGGGCGAGGCGGTCCAGTGGCTCACCCCGACCGCGGTGAACGCGGCCCACAGCATCTGCCCCTCCAAGGCGATGTTGAAGACCCCAGCGCGCCCGCAGAGGGCACCGCCGAGCGCGGCGAGCGCGACGGGAGCGGTGGCAGCGAGGACGGCGGCGACGAACGACAGGGACAGCAGCGATGACAGCACCCGCGTTCAGCTCCGTTCCGGGACGCGGCGGCGGGCCCGGCGCGCCGCGGCGGCCACGGCGACCGTGCGGAGGGCCAGGACGAGGATGACGACGGCCTGCAGGACCTGCCCGAGCTGGCGGGGCAGGTCGATGTCGCGTTCCATGCCCGTCGAGCCCACCTGCAGCACCGTGAAGAGGGCCGCCGTCAGCGGCAGCAGCGCCGGGCGGCCCCCGGCCAGCAGCGCCGCGGCCACCCCGGCGAAGGTGTACCCCGGTGCGGTGAGGGCACCGTCGATGAACCGGAACGGCTGCGTCGTGACGACCACCGCGCCGGCCAGCCCCGCGATGCCACCGGCCGTGGTCAGGGCACCGAGGGTCAACCCGGGCACCGAGATGCCGCCGTAGCGGGCGAAGGAGCGGTTCGCGCCCACGGCGCGCAGCTCGTACCCCAGGGAGGTCCGCCCGTCGAGGACGACGACGACCAGCAGCACCAGCACGACCAGGAGCAGGCCGAGGTTGGTGTACTGCGTGCCCGGCAGGGAGGGCAGGTGCGCGGCGTCGGGCAGCCGCGGGGTCTGCGGAACCCCGGAACCCTGCTGGGCGAGGGGGAAGCGGACGAGGTAGGAGGTCAAGGCCACCGCGGGTGTGCTCAGCAGCAGCGTGGAGATGATGACCGGGACGTGGGCGCGTGTGGCCAACGGCACGGACAGCGCAGCCAGCGCAGCCCCGGCGAGCGCGGCGGCCAGCAGGCACACCGGCAGCAGCAGGGGGGCGGGCAGCGGCAGGTGGAGGGCGACCACGGCCGCGGCGATCCCGCCCACGCACAGCTGACCGTCCCCGCCGAGGTTGTACTCCCCCATCCGGGCGGGGACGGCGAAGGCCATCGCCATGGCCAGGATGGCGGTGAAGGAGGCCACGGAGAAGTCGATGCTGCTGACGCCGATGGCGCCGCGGACCATCGCGTCGTAGCCGCGCACCGGGTCCACCCCCGCCGCCAGCATGACCCCGGCGCCGACGAGCAGGGCCACGAGGACCGCGCCGACCGGTACGACCGCGCCCGGGGCGGTGAGCCGGAGCCGGGCCACGAGTCCGCTCACGCCGACATCGCCGACCCCAGGTCGGCTTCGGTGGCGTCCGCGGCGGCGAACTCCGCCGTCACGACACCGTCGCGGACGACGACCACCCGATCGGCCAGCGCCTGCAGTTCGCTGATCTCGTACGACACCAGCAGCACCGCCGCACCGGCGGCACGGCGTTCCAGCAGCAGCCGGTGGATCTGCTCACCGGCCCCCACGTCGACCCCCTGGGTCGGCTGCTCGACCACCATCAGGTCCGCTTCGTGCTCCAGTTCCCTGGCCATGACCACCTTCTGCGCGTTGCCCCCGGACAGCGAACCCACCGGGGCGTCCACGCCGGCAGCGCGGATACCCATCCGGCGCACCGCATCGGCGGCACTGGCCCGCACCACGCGCGGGCTCAGCCAGCCCCGCCGCGACCGCGGGGCAGAACGGTGGTGCCCCAGGGCGAGGTTGTCCGCCACGCTCAAGGTCGCGGCCGTGCCCTGCCCGGGTCGGTCCTCGGGGACGTGCGCCACACCGCGACGGCGGCGCGCGCGCACGCTCAACCCCTGCACCGGAACACCCTTCAGGAGGATCGCACCGGTGTCCTGGCGGCGCAGACCCACGATGCACTCGACGAGTTCGCGCTGCCCGTTGCCCGAAACCCCCGCGATGCCCACGACCTCACCGGCCCGCACGGACAGGGAGATGCCCCGCACCCCTGGACCCGACCCGGCGGGAGGGACCCTCAGGTCGCGCACGACGAGGACCGCGCGGTCGTCCTGACCTTCGCCGGACCGGGTCCCCGTCCGGGCGCGAGGGTTGCGAGCGGGCCGCAGACCACGACCGATCATGGCTTCGACCAGCTCGGTGGCGGTGGTGCTCGCGGTGGTGAAACGGCCGCTGACCCGGCCGTCGCGGAGCACGGTGACCGCGTCGGAGAGGGCCAGCACCTCCTGCACCTTGTGGGTGACGATGACGACGGCGGTGCCGCTGGCGGCCATCGAGCGCAGGACGGTGAAGAGGGAGTCGACCTCACCAGGAGTCAGCACCGCGGTGGGTTCGTCGAGGACGAGGACGTCGGCCTCCCGGTGCAGCGCCTTGAGGATCTCCACCCGCTGCCGAACCCCCAGCGGCAGGTCCGCCACCCGGGCGTGCGGGTCGACGTCGAGGCCGAAGCGATCCGCGAGCTCCTCGACGCGGCGCACCGCGGCGCGGCTGTCGAGCAGGCCCCAGCGGCGCGGTTCGGCACGGTAGACGACGTTCTCGGCCACCGTGAGGGGTTCGAACAGCTTGAAGTGCTGGTGGACCATGCCCAGCCCGTGGCCGATGGCGTCCAGCGGGGAGTGCAGCTGCACCGGGCGCCCGTGCCGGGCGACGGTCCCGGTGTCGGGACGGTGCAGGCCGTAGAGCATCGACATGAGCGTCGACTTGCCCGCACCGTTCTCCCCGACGACTGCGTGGACGCTGCCCACCTCCACGGCCAGGTCCACGTCGTCGACCGCCAGCACCGGGCCGAACCGCTTGCTGACCCCGCGCAGTTCGACCGCGGGTGGACCTCCGGGACGAGGGACGGGGGGACGGTCGAGAGGACGCGGCGTCATCCGGCGGCGGGGTCGTCGACGACGAGGGTGCCGTCGATGATCTGCTGCTGGACGGCCTCGACCTCCGCGATGACGTCGGGGTGCTCGGCGATGAGGCAGCCGGAGGTGGCGACGTCGTCGGACAGTGCCGTGACGCCCACGCCGCCCTCCTTCAGCCCGTAGACCTGGTCACCGCCGGTCGTGCCGGCCAGCACGGCCTCGACGGCGTCCGCCAGGGCGATGTCCACGTTCTTCAAGACGTTGTCCACGACGTGCCCGGGCGCATCGGCGCACTGGTTGGTGTCGACTCCGTACGTCGAGAACGCGCCGGTCGCGGCGACCTGGAAGGTGCCGACGTTGCTGCCCGAGGCGGCCGCCACCACCTGGTCCACGCCTCCGTCGGCCAGCACCTGCGCCTGCGCAGCCCCGCGGGCGGGATCGCCGAAGGGGTTGTCACCGCCGACGAACAGCGCGGTGCCGGTGACGTCGGGGCGCACGCTGCGCGCGCCGGCGGTGAACGGGTCGACCCAGCGGCGGATGAAGGGGGTGTCCAGCGCGGCGACGGTCCCGATCTTGCCGGTCTTCGTGAGCAGGCCGGCCTCGACCCCGGCGAGGTAGGCCGCCTCGTGCTCGCGGAAGGAGGCGCACGTCACGTTCTCCGGTTGCGGGTCCGGGCAGGCGTCGACGAGGAGGAACTGCTGGTCGGGGTTGTCCACCGGGACGGTGGCGAACACGTCCTGCAGCGAGAAGGACAGGCCCACCACGACCGCGGGCTTCTCCCGCACCGCGGCCTCCACGTTCTGCTGGATGGAGGTGGGGTCGTTGCTCTCGAACACCTCGATCTCCAGACCGTTCTCCTTCGCCACACGCTCAGCGCCGTCGACGGCCAGCTGGAGGAAGTTGTTGCCGCCCACCGGGTTGGGGGTCACCACGATGAGCGAACCCGCCGGAGATCCCGTTCCGCTCGCGCTCTCGCCCCCGCCGCTGGAGTCCGCGCAGGAGGTGAGCAGCAGCGAAGTCGCCGTCACGGCGAGCAGGGTGGACCGGAGGGGCCGAGAGCGCATGGTGATCCTGTCGTCGAAGGTGGCGCGAGATTACACGCCACCTCACTCCCCCTCGCTCGTGCTCGCGTCCCACGCGCCGAGACCGGGACTCCGACCCCGGCCCAGCAACCGTGTGCGGCGAGCTGGGGCCGCGGTGGTTGACATCGACCCCGGGAGTGGGTTCCAATTCGAGGACCATCCAGAGCGGCTGAGAGACTTGGCTCGACGACGCCGCAGCAACCACCAGCTCCCGGGCTGACAGGTGCTTCCGCCAAGCCGATGGACCGCGGAGGCAGAGTGCACCACTGGAGCGAGGCGGTCACCGGACCGCGGCCGCAACTGCACCTCGTGCGCCGGCGCCACGTCGACCTGGCGCTGCAGTCCAGCAGTTGCTGTCCGGGCTGACCGCACCTCCCTGCCTGCCGTCCACGGGTTTCGCTGCCTACCCGGCTCCGCTCGTGCACCGCTCGCCCCTCGGGATCCACCGCACCTCCCCGTGCCCGGCTGTGCCCGGGCAGGGTCTGCGGGGTCGTTGGGCCGTCACGGCCGGCGACCTGGGTGCAGTCCTCCCGTCGGACACCGGCGTACCCACATTCCGTGCCCTCCGCCCGTGACGACCCCGGATCCTCGCTGCCTCCCAGGACGGCGAACGGCGCCTCGCACGGACGCGGCGCGGAGACGGCACGCTGCACCGCCCGCCCGACGGGCCGCCGGCTGAGGGTGGAAGCGTCCGCGAGAACTGCGGCGTGGTTCTCGGCGGCGCGGCCGGACGCAGCCTGGCCATCGTGGACGTGGACGAGGAGGTCGCCGCCGAACTGGACGCCACCCCGACTCAGGTCGGACTCGCCTGGACCGTGCGGAACCCCGGCGCCACCGCGCCGGTCCTCGCTGCCCGGACCGTCGGGCAACGGCAGGAGAACCCGGGGGTTCGCGAGGTCGACCTCACCGCGGACCAGGTGGCCCGGCTGGACGAGGCCGGCGCGATCGACCTCGGTCCTCCCCACGCCCTGCTCGCCGGCGACCACGTCCGCGTCCAGAGATGCAGCTCAGCGCGCGTCGACGTCGCGGAAGAAGGGGAGGAGAGCCGCAGCGACCTCGCCCGGCGCTTCCACGGCCGCGTAGTGCCCCACGCCCTCCAGCAGGACCGAACGGACACCGACCCCTACGGCCGCGGACAAGGTGGCTTCCGTGAAACCACCACCGCCGGCACCGACGGCCAGGACCGGTGCCGTCAGCGGGTGCGCGGCGGCGAGGGCGGTGATCTCCGCACCCTCAGCCAGCATCGAGCGGTAGAGGCCGCTGGCCCCGCGGAACCCCCCGGGCCGGGAGTAGGTCCGGGTGAACTCGGCCACGTCGGCGTCGGTGACCGACCCCGGGACCGCCGTCATGGCCGGGAAGACGAAGTCACCGAGGAACTCCCGCTCACGACCGGCGAGCAGCATCTCCGGGATGCCCGGCGCGGCCAGGACCCCGATGTGCCAGGCCCCTCCGCGGGTGACGTCGGCCAGCCGTTCCAGTCCGAACCCGGCCAGGCCCATCTCGATGCCGGTGAAGCTCAGCACGTCCGCGCGGTGGCGGCTGGCGAAGCGGAAGACCGCCGCGCCGCTGATGTCCTGACCCACGACGTGGACAGGGCCGAGACCCAGGTGCTCGACCAGGGCGTGCAGGTCCTCGGCCGAGGTGGCGCTGTCGTAGGCGTCGGGGCCGTCGTCGTCGTCGTTGCCGGAGTCACCGAAACCTCGCAGGTCGACGGCGATGACGCGGTGGTGCTGCGCCAGCAGGGGGATGAGGCGGTGGAAGGCCCACCACGTCTCGGGGAAACCGTGCACCAGCAGGACGGCGGAGCCGACGGCGCCGGCCCGGACGTGGTGCAGCGTCGTCCCGTTGACCTCCGCGTGGTGGTGGGTGACCTCGGGGATGGAGGCCGGTGGGGCGGGATCGGTGGCAGGAGTGGTGAGGGATGCGGACACGGTGACCTCCAGGTGGACAAGTTGCTTGTCGACCAAGGTAGACAAGCAGCTTGTCGATGTCCAGTGATTGGTTACGCTGGACGGGTGTCCCGCTCCGGTGCCGATCTCGCCCTCCTCCTGCTCGGGGGATTCCGTTCCCTGGTGGACTCCGCCCAGGAGGAGCTGAGCCGGCGCGGGTACGAGGACGTGCGACCGGTCCACGACTTCGCCATCCGAGCCATCGCCGCGGGAGCCGACAGCGCCTCGGAGCTGAGCCGGCGCACGTCGGTGACCAAGCAGGCCGCGGCGCAGACGATCAGCGTGCTGCAGGAGCGGGGTTACGTGGCCCGGAAGGCCGATCCCGACGACGCCCGGCGCAAGCGGCTGCACGTCACGGAGCGCGGGTTCGCCCTGCTCAGCGAGGGAGAGGCGATCTTCGATGAACTCCGCGAGGAGTGGGCGCGGCGCATCGGCACCGACCAGCTGCAGCAGCTCGAGGCCCGCCTGAGCGAGCTCGTCGGTCCGGGCGCCGTCCGGCTCGACGCGCCCGGCTGGGTCGCGACCCAGGACCTCGGCTCGGGCGCGAAGAGGGAGACGACTCCCGACCGCGGTGAGTGATCACGACCTCACTCCGCCCCGGGGACGACCGAGGCCCGTACTGGTCAGCGCCGCGCCACACCCAGCCGGAACCGGCCCACCCCCGCCCCCGCCGTCGTCGGTGCGCCCGGTCGTCCCGCGTGGTGCGCACGGCGTCGGCCGTCAGCAGCCCCGCTCTCGCGCACGGGGGCGGACGGGCGGGTGCGACAGCGGGCAGCGCCGGGTGCTCGATCGCGTGACCGCCGTGGAGGTCGAGGGCCTCGACGACGTCGTCGGTCTCCAGGAGGGGCACCACGCACCGAGCCTGCCACCGGGCCCCCGGGCCGCCCTCTCGACCTCACGCTCCTCCTGCGTCGTGCACGCTGTCGCCTGCAGCCCAGGACATCGCGGTCCTGCCGGGGACCGAGGTCACCTGGAGTGCCTCCGCGCCCACCGATTTCGCCACCCCGCCCGCCCACCCTCGAACTCATGACCTCGGTCGGACCAGCCACCCTCGACGACGCCCGCGACCTGGCCCGCATCCACGTCGACACCTGGCAGGTCGCCTACCCCGGACTCGTCCCCGACGTCGTCCTGGCCGCGATGACCCTCACCACGGCGATCGAGCGGTGGGAGGCGGTGCTGCCCCTGCACCCTCCGCAGCACTGCCTCCTGGCCGAGGACCCGGCCGGTAACACCACCGGTTTCGTCCGCTGCGGCCCCAGTCGCGACGAGCGAGCCCCCGGCACCACCGGCGAGATCCACGCCCTGTACGTGCAGCCCACCTCCTGGGGCACCGGCACCGGACGGGCCCTGCTCCGAGCCGCCCAGCAGCAACTGCTCGCCGACGGCTTCACCGAGGCCACCTTGTGGGTGCTCGCGCGCAACGACCGGGCCCAGCGCTTCTACCGACGGTGCGGATGGGCCCCCGACGGCGGCACCAAGCAGGACCAGCACGAAGGCGTCGTCGTGGACGAGGTGCGCCACCGACACGCGCTCTGACGCACCTGGCCGTCCCGCGGTGAGGGCCTGCCACCCGCCCCGAAGTCCCCCGGGGTCCGGCCCACCGGTTCGACCTCCCACGAGGCGCGGGGTGGACCGTCAGCTCAAGGAGGCGCCAGCCGCCCGCAGTTCGTCGAAGGCGGCCGCGGTATGGCCCCACAAGTCCCCCGCCGCGTCCGGATCCGCCTCGGCCCACGAGGCGTAACCGCGCTTGAAGGCCATCACCCCCAGCTCCGCCGCCAGGTGCGCCTGCACCTCGGGCACGGCGCGGGCCAGCAGCGCCTCGGTCATCGCCGCCGCCATCCCCACGCTCTTGAGCGCGTCCCGCTCCTGCAGCTCGGTGCTCGCGGCCACCGCCGCCTTCAGGCGCGGACCCAGCTCGCGGTTGGCCGGGCCCATCGCCTCACAGGCGCGTTCCAGGCCGGAGGCGACCGCCTGCAGGGGGCTGGCCGCCTCCGGGGCCGCCGAGATCCCCTCGGCCAGCAGCCGGCTCAGGGTCTCCTGCCCGGCCACCAGCAGTTCCCGCTTGTCGGGGAAGTGGCGGAAGAAGGTGCTCTTGGTGACCCCGGCCCGCTCGGCGATCTCGGTCACCGTCGTGGCGTCGTAGCCCTGCTCGGTGAACAGGTCCACCGCAGCGAGGACGAGCCGCTCCCGCGCGCCGGGTTCCCATCGAGCCATGTCCGGATCCTAAGTCACGGGCCTGTAGCCCCGAGGTAACGGGACTTTTGTCTCATCACGAGGTACGGTGCTGTCGACGGGACAAAAGTCCCATCACCGCCCGCACCCCGAAGGGGACCCCATGCGCGTCTTCGTCACCGGCGCCACCGGCACCATCGGCTCCGCCGTCACCGCCGAACTGCTCACCCACGGCCACACCGTCCTCGCCCTCGCCCGCTCCGGAGCCTCCGCGGAGAAACTGCGAGCCGCCGGCGCTGAGGCGCTGCCGGGATCGCTGACCAACCTCGACGTCCTGCGCGCCGGCGCGGCGCAGACCGACGGCGTGATCCACCTCGCCTTCGACCACGACCTCACCGCTCCCGAAGCCCTCGACCGCGCCATCACGCAGGAGACCGCGGCCCTGCACGCCCTGGGCGCGGAACTCACCGGCAGCGACCGTCCCCTCGTCACCGTCTCGGGCACACCCTGGGTTCCCGGCCGCGCCTCCACCGAGGCCGACCCCCTGCCCACCGACGGACCGGTCGGCGGGCGCGGCCGCACGGTGACCGCGATCCTCGACCTCGCCTCGCAGGGCGTGCGCACCGCGGCCGTCCGCATGCCGCGCACCGTTCACCACGAGGGTCGGGGCGGGTTCGCCGGTCTGCTGACCGACGCCGCCCGCCGCAGCGGAGTCGCCGGCTACCCCGGTGACGGCACCCAACGCTGGCCGGCCGTGCACGCCCTCGACGCCGCCGCCCTCTTCCGCCTCGCCCTGGAATCCGCACCGGCCGGCACGTCCTGGCACGCCGTCGCCGACGAAGGCGACGCGGTGCGCGACATCGCCGCCGTCATCGGCCGGCGACTGGAACTGCCGGTCGAGCCCGTGCCCGAGGAGACCTTCGGCCCGTTCGGGCCGATCTTCGCGATGGACCAGCCCTCCACCAGCACCCGCACCCGCCGAACCCTCGGCTGGAACCCCCACCACCCCAGCCTGCTCCAGGACCTGGAGAACATCGAACGCTGAGCGGTCGAGGTGCCGCGGCAGGAGCGGTCTCGGGAACACCGGCTCCTGCCGCTCACCGTCGACGACCAGTCCTGAAGACCTCACGGTCACCCCGCAGACATCGCACGGTCCTGCCGATGGGCACGTGATTGCACACCGGCGCCAGCAGCGCCAGAATGGCGCCATGCCCAGTGTTCAGATCAAGGACGTCCCCGACGAGACGCACACCGTCCTGCGCCGCCGTGCCGCCCTGGCCCACCAGTCCCTGCAGGAGTACCTCCTCGCCAAACTCGTCGAGGAAGCCAGCACCCCCACCCTCGACGAAGTCCTCGAACGCGCCGGCGGACGAGCCGGCGGAAGCCTGTCCTTCCGCGACGCCGTGAAGGCGGTGCACGACGACCGTGATCGTCGTTGACGCCAGCGTCCTCGCTCCCGCCCTGGCCGACGACGGACCTGACGGAGACCGGGCCCGGGACCGTCTACGGAGCGAGGTGCTCACCGCTCCCGAAGTGATCGACCTGGAGGTGGCCTCCGTCTTGCGCCGCGCCGCTGCGAGCGGACGCCTCCCCGATCGCCGCGCCGACCTGGCGTGGAACGACCTCATCGACCTGCCCCTGCGCCGCGCCGGTCACCGGCCGCTGCTGCGTCGTTGCTGGGAACTGAGGCACACCGTCACCAGCTACGACGCCGCCTACGTCGCCCTGGCCGAGGCCCTGGACATCGTCCTGGTCACCGCCGACGCCCGCCTGTCCCGTGCGCCGGGCATCACCTGCGAGGTGGAGGTCCTGCGCTGACCCCAGTGCCCCACGCACCGCCGAGCGAGAAGTCGTCGACATCCGCACACGCCGGTGGCCGGGCGTTGCTGCGACACGATGAGCGACGTGAGCCAGGAGAAACCGTGGTGGAGCATCACCCGCACGCGTGACCAGTCGTCGTTCCTGGGCCTGCTGCGGGTCGTGGTGGGATCGCACCAGTCGATCGACCTCTTCACCGCTGATCGCGCGAGCTGGTGGCGCTGGGCTGCCGCTGCCCTGCTCATCGTCATGGCCAGCTACTACCTGGCCGCCTGGTGGACACGCGGGCGGCGAGGAACAAGGGACTCGCGCGGCTGACGCACGGTCGTCCCGCTGATCCGGGCGCGATCGTGGAACGCCGTCGGCCACTCCCCTCGCCCGCTGAGGGCACCGTGGGCCGGAGCACCACCGGCGGAACGTCGGGCGAGCCCACCACGTCAGAGGACCGGCGACCTCGCCGGCGACTCCTCCTCGGCTGCAGCCTGCTGGCGTTCCTGCAGGCCTGCAGCCCGCGCCACGGGATTGCACGACCATGGGCGGGACCAGCGGGGTGAGCTTCGCCGCCTCAGCCCTGCTCACGACCGCCCCGTTGCCGTGGCAGACCACCTCCTGCGCCGGCGACGTGTGCCGAGACCACCTCGTCGAGGACCACCAGAGCACCTGGTCCGGCGTGGAGAACGACCAGCTGAGCGCAGATCCCGTCACGGCCCGCCTCAAGGTGGCGGCCGGTGACGGCGCGGTGCTGGTGGACTCCGCGACGGAGGTCACCCCAGAACGCGTGGACGCCAATGGCAACGGCTGCGGGCCCATCATCTGGAGCGCCGAGGTCACCGTCGGGGTCGACGGCTCCCTCGCGGCCGCCCCGATCAGCGACCAGCGCTGACGCGGGCAGGCGAACGAGGCTCAGCGGCCCGGGCTGCCAGCCACGTGACCGATCCGATGACCACGAAGGCGGACACCACCCCATCGGCCTCCTCGCCGCCCTGTTCAGGCACCGGGGACGACCACCAGCCCGCAGCAGGGGCGTGCGCACCACGCGAGATCGACGTCGCAGTCATCCGCGGTCACCCCGTAGCCCGCGCGCAGCCGGACGACCGGCGGCCTCCGGTGGGCGACCGGTCACCGGCTCTCCAGCAGCGGCGCGTAGTCGGCGGCGGTCAAAGGCTCGGACGAACGCTCCCCGCTGGGCAACGGCACCTCGAGCACCTCCCCCGCGCGCACCAGTTGCACCGACTGCACCCCGGGTACCGCGGCCACGCTCAGGACGATCTGTCCGACGGCCAGCGGCAACCGGTCCGCGGCGAGGTTGAGGCCCAGCTCCCCGACCACGATCCGCGCCGTGCCGTCCTGCAGGCTCTCCACGCCCAGGGTGACGTCGGGGCCCACGGCGCTGGCCAGGCCACGCGCCCGCTCCCCCTCCTCCGGGCCGCGGGTGAGCCGGCGCAGCACCAGCGTCAACGGGTCGCCGCCTTCGCCCGCGCTCTCCTCGCCCCCCAGGGGCACCGCGACCAGCGCGGCATCGACGGTGAGGAAGTACACCAGCGGTCCGGCACCGAGCGGCGCGGTCCCGGTGACCGCCGGCTCCGGTGACGAGGTCGCAGGATCCAGCAGACCGTGGGGCACCTCGCTGGGTGCGACGACCCGCACCTCGTCGCCCGCCGGGGTCGAGCACGCGCTGACCGAGGCGAGCACGAGGGAGCAGACGGCGGCGAGGACGGCGGCCCGCACCCCCAGCGCGCGGGGTTCCGCGAGGGGCCCCAGCTTCGGCCTCACGCCGGGCCTCGCGACGTGCGACGGGGCCCGGTGGAGGTGGGGTTCGAGTGTTCGCCGGCGGCGTCGTCGGCGGGGCTGCTGACGCGGGCCTCCCCCGCAGGGGGTGCTGCCAGGGCGGGCAACTGCACCACGAACCGTGCCCCACCGGCGGGGGACGTGCTGCAGCGCACGGCACCACCGTGGCCGTGCACGGTCTCGGCGACCAGGCTCAAACCCAGTCCCGTGCCCGGCAGCGACCCGCGGGAGCCGACGCGCGCGAAACGCTCGAAGACCTGCCGCCGCTGCGCGGGGGGTACGCCCGGTCCCGCGTCGTCGACCAGGACGCGCACGACGGCGTCGTCGGCGTCGACCTGCACCCCCACCAGACCCCGCCCGTGCCGGTCGGCGTTGTCGAAGAGGTTCACCAGGGCCCGTTCCAGCTGCTGGGCGTTCCCGTGCACCCACCCCTGCTGCTCAGCGAGCACGGGCACGTTCCGGCGACCGCTGCCGGTCAGGGCTCGTCGCACGAGGTCGGCGGCGTCGATCGGAGCGCGGTCGGAGGAGTCCGTCCCGGACTCCAGGCGGCTCAGCTCCAGCAGGTCGTCCAGGGTCCGTGCGAAGCGCCGCAGTTCGGCGTCGACGAGGTCCAGGACCTGTCGCGAGCGCGGGGACAGTTCCGCTCGGCGCTTCTGCAGCAGCGCCACGCTGGTGGTGAGGGTGGTCAGGGGTGAGCGCAGCTCGTGGCTGACGTCGGCGCTGAAACGCGCCTCGCGCTGGATCTGCTCCTCCAGCGCGTCGACCATGGTGTTGAAGGACCCGACGATCGTCGCCAGGTCGGGGTCCTGCGTGAGCGGCAGACGGGTTCCGGGCTCACCGCCGGCGATGCGCACCGCGGTGCGCGCCACCGCGTTCAGCGGGGCCACGGCCCTCCCCGCGGCCCACACCCCCAGCAGGGCCCCGCCGGCTGCGGTGGAGACCGCGAAGGCGGCCAGCGCGGTCCGCACGGTGCGCAGCGTGCGTTCCAGCTCCGTGGTCGTGGTGATCTCGTAGTACTGCGCCTGCACCGCCGGCAGCGGCACCCCGACGACGAGGACCGGCTCCGCGCCGGTGTCGGCCCAGCTCGAGGCTGCGTCGCCGGAGTCCACCGCCTGCCGCAGGCCGTCGGGGACGTCCAGGGCGCCGACCTCCAGGGAAGTGGAGTACCAGCGACCCTCCTGGTGCACCAGCACCTCCGACCCGTCCGGCGGGGACAGCGCGGCGAGCGCCTCCCCCACCGGCAGGCCGGTGGTGCGCAGGCTGTCCCGCACGGAGGAGGCGTCGGCGAAGGCCTGCCGCAGCGCGGTCTGCTCGCGTTGGTCGAGGAGGTACTGACGGGTGACGGCGAAGGTCGCCAGCGCGGTCAGCGTCGCGAGGAGGGTGGCTCCCAGGGTGAAGGAGAGGATGAGGCCGGCGCGCAACCCAGGGGCGTGCCGACGACCCGGCCACCGTCCCGGCCAGCGCGCCGACGATCCGTTCGGCCGCCGGACCCGTCGATCGCTCCCCGCGCGCACGTCAGCGCCGGTCCAGGCGGTACCCCAGGCCCCGGACCGTGGTCACCAGCCGCGGCGCGGAGGGGTCCGCCTCGATCTTGGTGCGCAGCCGGCGCACGTGGACGTCGACGATGCGTTCGTCGCCGTGGAAACCGTGGTCCCACACCCGTTCCAGCAGCACCTGCCGGCTGAGCACGCGCCCCGGCGGGTCAGCCAACTCCCGCAGCAGCCGGAACTCGGTCACGGTCAGGCGCACCTCGCTCTTCCCGCGACGCACCGCGCCCGCCGCCGCGTCGAGCACGAGAGGACCGGATCGGGAGTCCAGGACGAGCACGCCGGCGCTCCTGCCCCCACCAGCGTCACCGCTCCGCTCGTCGAGGACGCCCGCGGAACCGGCGCGCCGGCGCAGGGCGCGCAGCCGGGCGAAGAGCTCGTCGAGGTCGAAGGGCTTGGTGACGTAGTCGTCGGCGCCGGCTTCGAGGGCAGCCACGACGTCGCTCTTGTCGCGTCGGGCGGAGAGCACGATCACCGGGGCGGGGCACGTGGGCCGCAGGCGCCGGATGAAGGTGAACCCGTCGATGCCGCCGAGCATGAGGTCCACCACCAGCACCTCCGGGGCTGACGCGGTGACGGCGGTGAGGGCCTGCTCGGCGTCGGCGCACCCGGTGACCCGGTACCCCTCGTCCTCCAGCGCGAGGGTCAACGACGTCCGGATGCCGTCGTCGTCGTCGAGGACGAGGACGTGGGGGAGCACACCGTGATGCTGCCAGTGCTCCGGCCCCGCCGGGCACCCCGCCCCAGTCCTGGTCGGGATCGTCACACGATCGCAAAGAAGACGACCGGGTGACCGCAACACTGCTCCAGCAGGATGGGGCCACGCCCCGCCGTGGAAGCGGTGGGGCGGCCACCGTCCTCGTCGCCGGGCGAGGCTCGCACCACCGGGAGGGGCGGGTGAGCGCCGTGCACGTGCTGGGTCACCGGCGGAGCCTCGACGAGGACGTCGCCGTCGTGGTGCTGCGCGAGGCGTCCGTGCGGCGAGGCGTGGGGACCCTGCGCCGAGACCTGGCCTCCACCCTGGACAGCGGCGTCAGCACCGTGGTCATCGACGTCTCCGGGGTGCAGGACCTGTCCTCGGTGGTGGTGGGGCTGCTGCTGCGGGTCAAGCGCTGCTGCCGGGCGCGCGGCGGGCGGGTGGTCCTGCGCGGCCTGAACCGCGCCGACCTGCACGTGATGCACCGCACGGGCCTGAGCTCCCTCTTCGACATCGAGACACCCGCACCCGCACCCGCACCCGCACCCGCACCCGCACCCGAGGAGGACGTCGTGATCACCGCACCCGTCTTCACCGCCGAGCTCACCGAGCAGATCCAGCTGGCCCTCGCCGAGCAGCGCGCAGCCGAGCAGCGCGGTGACGTCGAAGCCGCCGAGGTGGCCGCCGGACGCGTGCAGGACCTGCGTGAGCTGCACGCGCGCGCCCAGGAGACCGCGCTCGGCTGACGCCGGGCGCGCGTTCGAGGCCCTCGAGGTCGTTCGTCGGGGTTCGGGGGATCCGCGAAACCCGAACTGCGCGGGTGGACCCACCCGCCGGACACCGCGTTCCACGGGAGGGAGACGGAGATGTCGTCCACGGTCGAGCCCACACCCACCGGCCGCGCCTGCGCCGAGTGCCGCCTGCGTTTCGCCGGTTCCCGGCAACTCCACCGGCACGTCGTGTCGGACCACCGTCCGGCCCCCGACGGTGCGTGGCTGATCGAGGCCCTGCTGAGCGCACCGCCGCGTTCCCCGGGCCACCCGCCCGCACCCGTCGGTGCCGCGGGAGTGCCTCGGGCAGGTGCGCCCGGAGCGGAGCCAGGAAACCCGGCACCCGCGGGAGCCGCCCCTCCGACGTCCGTGGGCGGGCGGGCGGACCGGTTCTCGCAGCTCCGCCCGTCCGCGTCGGCGTCGCTGCGCTCCACCGCAGCGCTGCTCCTCCTCGGGTGGGTCCTGCACGGGTTGGGGATCGCCTGGACCACGCTGCTCCACACCGTCGCGGTCCTGGCTCTGCTCACCGGCACGGCCGTGCTGCTGTTCTGGATGCACACCAGCGCCGGACGCGGTCCGCAGGGGCCACCTGCGGACCGGTCCTGAACCGGGTGTTCCGCCTCCCGCCGCCCCTGGGCGGCCACCCCGGTGCGGGCGTCCGCGGGAAGGGGATCCACCGGTTCCCGGCGCGGGGGGACGCTGGTGCCGGTACTGTGTCCCACGGTGTGCCGGGAAGTCTGGTCGGCGAAGTCTTCAGCGATCCGTGAAGTCCTCGACCAGGGAGCAGACACCGGTGACGTCCCCCACCCCGCACGACCCCACCCCGCCCACGCCCCCGCGCGGGAGCACCCCGTTGTTCAGCCGCGGGTCGTGGCTGGAAACCCGGCGCATCACCGACGTGCTGCGCAAGGAGACCATCGGCGGCGCCCTGCTCCTGCTCGGCACCGTCGTCGCCCTGGTGTGGGCCAACTCCCCCTGGTCCAGCTCCTACGCGGGTCTGCGCGACACCGTGATCGCCCCCTCCCTCCTGCACCCCCTGCACCTGGACCTCACCCTGGGGCAGTGGGCCGCGGACGGGCTGCTGGCGATCTTCTTCTTCATCGCCGGTCTCGAGCTCAAGCGCGAGTTCGTCGCCGGTGACCTGCGCGACCCCCGCCGGGCCCTGGTCCCCGTCGCCGCCGCCGTCGGCGGCATGGCCGTCCCCGCCGTGGTGTACGTCCTCGTCGCCCGCTCCGCCGGGGACGGCGCCCTGAACGGCTGGGCGATCCCCACCGCCACCGACATCGCCTTCGCCGTCGCGGTCCTGGCCGTGATCAGCACCCACCTGCCCACCGCGCTGCGCACCTTCCTGCTCACCCTCGCGGTCGTGGACGACCTGCTGGCCATCACCATCATCGCGATCTTCTACACCGACACCCTCGCCGTCCTGCCGCTGCTGGGTGCCCTGGCCGTCATCGCCGTCTTCGGGCTGCTGGTGCAGAAGCGGATCCGTTCCTGGTGGCTGCTGATCCCGCTGGCCGTGGTGGCGTGGGCGCTGATGCACGCCTCCGGCATCCACGCCACCGTCGCCGGGGTCCTGCTCGGCTTCACCGTCCCCGTCCTCCGCTCCCGGGCCGCGGGCGGGCCCGAAGCCGGACCGGGCATGGCCGAGCACTTCGAACACGTCTGGCGACCGCTCTCGGCCGGCTTCGCCGTGCCCGTCTTCGCGTTCTTCTCCGCCGGTGTCACCGTCGGCGGCCTCAGCGGGCTGGTCGACTCCCTGCAGGACCGGGTCGCGCTGGGCATCGTCGCGGGTCTGGTGGTCGGCAAGGCGGCCGGCATCCTCGGCGCCACCGCCGCCGTCTCGCGCTTCACCCGCGCCCGCCTGGACCCCAGCCTGTCCTGGTGGGACGTGCTGGGCGCATCCCTGCTGGGCGGGATCGGGTTCACCGTCTCCCTGCTCATCGGGGAACTCGCCTTCGGGGCGGGCAGCGTGCGCGACGAGCACGTCAAGGTCGGTGTCCTCACCGGGTCCCTGCTCGCCGCCGCCCTGGCCGCGGTCGTCCTCCGGGCCCGCAACCGCGTCTACCGGCGCCTGCACGAGGCCGAGCGGGTCGACGAGGACGCCGACGGCGTCCCCGACGTCTACCAGGCCCCCCGCCTGAACGGCTGAGCCGCGGCTCGGGCCAGACTCCCGGGGAGCAGCACCCGCCACGAAGACCCACCCACCGGCTCGAGCTCGGCCGATCCCGAGATCGATCCACCAGAACGGAGTGACCCATGGACCTCGTCGTCGCGGCCGTCGTCGTGGGGGCGCTCGTCGTCCTCCTCGTCGTGGCCGCCATCGCCGTGAAGGTGCGCTACAAGATCGCCAGCCCCTCCGAAGCCCTCATCATCGTCGGCAAGAAGGGCCGCCCGGTCACCAACCCCCAGACCGGGGAAGTCACCACCGACCTGTCCGGCCAGAAGGTCGTCATGGGCGCCGGGGTCTTCGTCAAGCCGCTGGTGCAGCAGGCGCACCGCCTCTCGCTGTCCTCGGTGCGCATCCCCATCTCCATCCGCGGCGCCGTCTCCCGCCAGGGCATCCGGTTGAACGTGGACGGGGTCGCCATCGTCAAGGTCGGCGGCACCGAGGACTTCGTGCGCGCCGCCTCCCAGCGCTTCCTGCAGCAGCAGAAGGAGATCGAACCCTTCACCCAGGAAGTCCTCGCCGGCAGCCTGCGCGGGGTCATCGGCACCCTGACTGTGGAGGAGATCATCCGCGACCGCGTCGCGTTCGCCCGGCAGGTCGAGGAGGAGGCCGTCACCAGCCTCAACAACCAGGGCCTGGTCCTGGACACCCTGCAGATCCAGGACGTCAGCGACGACGGCAACTACCTCAAGGACCTCGGCCGCCCCGAAGCGGCCAACGCCCGGCGCGCCGCCGAGATCGCCGAAGCCAACAACGCCCAGGAAGCCCAGCAGGCCCAGGCGCTGTCCGACGCCAAGATCGCCCAGGCCCAGCGCGACCTGGCCCTGCAGCAGGCGCAGTTCCGCGCCGACCAGGACAAGGCCGCCGCCGAGGCCGACGCCGCCGGCCGCCTCGCGGAGGCCGCCGCCCAGCAGCAGGTCCTGCAGGAGCAGGAACGCGTCGCCCAGCGCCAGGCGGAACTGACCGAACGCACCCTGGACACCGAGGTCCGCAAACCCGCCGACGCCCGCCGCTACCAGGCCGAGCAGGAGGCGATGGCGCTGAAGACCGCGCGCGTGCTCTCCGCCCAGGCCGAGCAGCAGGCCGCCGTCGCCGCCGCGCAGGCCGAGGCGGAACGGGTACGGCTCTCCGCCCAGGCCGACGCCACCCGCGTCCAGCTTGCCGCCGAAGCCGAACTGCAGCGGCGCACCGCCGAAGCCGACGCCGTCCGCCTGGAGGGGCAGGCCCAGGCCGAGGCCCTCTCCGCCACCGGAGCCGCCAAGGCGGAGGCGCTGCGCAAGGAGGCGCAGGCGTTGCGGGAGTTCGGCCAGGCCGCGCTCACCCAACGCGCCCTGGAGGTCCTCCCCCAGGTCGCCCAGGCCCTGGCCAGTCCCATCGCCGGCATCAAGGACCTCACCGTCATCTCCAACGACGGCGCCGGTGCGCTCAGCCGGTCGGTGGGCGCCAACATGCAGGAGACGTTCGAGGTGCTCAAGCGCACCACCGGCATCGACGTCACCGAACTGCTGCGCACCGTCGGCGCCACGCCCGGCGGGGCGACGCCCGCGAGCGGCGGCGGTTCCGCTGCCGGTCCGGGGCCGGCCCCCGCACACGGCCCCGAGAGCGGCCCCGGTCTCCCCGTCGCGCCGTGACCGCGACGACCGGGCGCTGCGACCGGGCGTGACGACCGGGCGCGATGACCGGTGCTGCCCCTGACGCCACGGTCCGGAGGCGGCGGACCTGCCGATGCTCGGCGCCACCACCACCGCGTAGGGAACGAAGCATGCTCCGCAGCACCCGCGACGTCCACGACCGCTCGCCCGCCGCACCGCCCAGCGCAGCTCACCACCGGTGGTGAGGCGCTCAGGGGCACCGCACCGCACCACCTCCGGCGGCGAACGGACCCCACGCACGCTCCGGGGAGCGCGTCGTGATCGCCGTGGGCGCGTACCCGCACGGGTCGTCCAAACCCCGCGGCGCGCGCCGGCGCGGGTCCTGCGGTCGGCGCTGACCCGGGTGGGAGCGCACGCGAGGTTCCTGCCCGCTGTGGTGATCCTGGCGGTCTTCGTCCTCGACGTGCTCACCGGGACGCGCGCGGTGGTGGTGACACCGGTGCTCATCGCCCCGCTCCTGGCCGCCAGCCTGCTGTCCGTGCGCGCGACCGCGACCTACGCGGTCCTGGCCCTGGCCGGCGGCGCCGTGCTGGGCGTCAGGGGTGACCGGTACGACAGCGAGCTGGGCACCCAGCTGGTCCGGCTGAGCACCATCCTCATCGGCGGGGCCATGGCGGTCGCCGCCGCTCGCGTGCGGCTGGCCCGCGAGCACCGCCTGACGCGGGTGCTGAAGATCGCGGCGGTGGCGCAGAGCGCGATCCTGCCCCCCGTCCCGCCGCGGCTGGGGCCGGTGAACGTGGCCGCCTCCTACGACAGCGCCCAGGAGGAGGCGGCCGTCGGGGGCGACGTCTACGCCGCGGTGCAGAGCCCGTTCGGGGTGCGCCTGCTGCTGGCCGACGTGCGGGGGCACGGCTTGGAGGCGGTGCACCTGGCCGCCACCGTGCTCGGCGCCTTCCGCGAGCGCGCGCACGAGCGCGGGGACCTGCGCGAGCTGGCTCGGGACCTGGACCGGGCTGTGGCCCGGGCAGGTGGCGAGGAGGACTTCGTCACCGCCGTGCTCGCCGAGGTGCACGCAGGGGTCCTGCGCGTGGTCAACGCCGGGCACCTGGCCCCGGTGCTGCTGCGCGCCGGTACCGCCGTCGGCCTGGACCCCCGCCACCCCGCCCTGCCCCTGGGCCTGGGTCTCGGGTCCGGCGGCGGGTCCGGGACCGACCTGGACGTGGAGCAGTCGCAGATCCACCTCGAGGCGGGTGACCGGGTGCTGCTGTACACCGACGGGGTCACCGAGGCCCGCCGCCCCGACGACGGGGAGTTCTTCCCCTTGACCCGCCTGGTCGTGCCCTGCCTGGGCACGGGCGCACTGAGCGCGGGGCTGGCGGAACTGCGCGCAGCAGTGGTCGACTGGGTGCGCGGCCCGGCGCAGGACGACGTGACCGTCCTGGCCTTCGAGTACGCACCCCACCCCGGCACCTCGGACGACGTCTGAGCACCCCGCCCGGCTGGGCGCTCGAGAGGGACCTCGACCCGCCTCCGGGAACAGCTGGATCGTGGTGCTCCGCTCACCGCTCCGGGCACGGGACCGCCCGTCGATCCCGCAGCTCGGGCCGAACAGGTTCCCGCGGCGCCGTGACCAGAACCCGAGCCGCCGAACCCGTGACTTCGGTGGGGCGAACCCCGCTCTGCAGGCACCGGGACGGCAGGTTCCCGAGAACACCACGGGGAGGTCGCACGGACCGTACCGGTATCGGTTGCCCCGCAGGAGAACGCGCGTTTGGACGTCGACCGGCGGCCGTGCCATGCTCGACCCCGCCGAGGGGCAGTTCCCGAAGCACTCCGGTCGCCCCGCAGTGCTGGAGGTGCGTCGACACGCTGGTGGGTGACCACCCGGCGCACCGCCTGAGCCGGCGGCTCAGGTGAACGAGACCTTCGGCACCGCGCTCGCGTCGCCGCACCCGTGCAACTGCGCGGCGTCCCGGGCGGGAGCGACCCCTCCGGTTCTCCGGCGCCCGCCTCGACGGAAGGTCCCTGTCGCGCTCATGTCTGTCGTGATCTTGCTCGTCATCGCCGTCGGTGTGTCCGCCGACGCCTTCGCCGTCGCGGTCGCCAAGGGCCTGCACGTGCGCCGGCTCACCCTCCGCGACACCGGTGGCTTGGCGTTGAGCTTCGGCGCCTTCCAGGCGCTGATGCCGCTGCTCGGCTGGCTGCTGGGCCGCAGCTTCGCCGACCGCATCACCGAGATCGACCACTGGATCGCCTTCGGCCTGCTGCTCCTCATCGGCGCGAAGATGATCCGGGAAGCCGTCTCCCCGAGCGACGAGGAGGAGGACTCCGACGGCATCGGCGTGAGGGAACTGCTGGTGCTCTCGGTGGCCACCAGCATCGACGCCCTCGCCGTGGGCATCAGCTTCGCCTTCCTGGACGTCTCGATCATCCCCGCGGTCGCCCTCATCGGGGTGATCACCGCGGTGGTCACCGCCATCGGCGTGGTCATCGGCCGTCGAGCGGGCGGGCGCTTCGGACGTCCCGCGGAGATCGCCGGCGGGGTCGTCCTCATCCTCATCGGCACCCGCATCCTGCTCGAGCACCTCGGCGTGTTCTGAGTCCGTCCCCGACCCCGTCGTGTCGTCCCACGTCCGGTGCCCGCACTGATGACCAGCGCGGGACGGGCCGTTCCGGCGTGACGGCGGTCCTCCCGCGGCAGGTCACCGGATCAGCCTGCAGACTCACGGGGTGAGCACCGCCGAGCACCCGACCTCCACCGGTACCGCCAGCGACAGCGTCGCGGTCGATCCGATCCCGACCTCGCGCATCGGGACAGCCCTCTTCCACCTCGGCCGCGCACGCCGCGACGTCGTCGCCGCCGTCCTGGAACGACGGGGGTGGAGCTACGCCGTCCTGCCCTACCCCGGGTACGGCGTCGACGGGCGGGCGAGGGTCCTGGCTCGCGTCGTCCTCGCCGCGCCGGGTCGTGAGCCGAGCTCGGTGCGGGGCGTCGCCGCCTGGCGGCGCCTGGTGACCCTGCAACGCTCCCGGGTGGACATCGAGGTGGCCGTGCCCGGGTCCGGCGCAGGTGCGGGCACGGTGCACCGGGTCCGCAGCGGCCCCGGTGGGTTGGTCGACGTCGTCCTGCCCTGCACCGTCGAGCCGGGGACGCACGCCGTGACCTTCCGGGTGGGCGAACGTCCCCCGGTGCAGGCGCCGGTCCACGTCGCGGACCCGCACGCGCGCACGGGCATCGTCTGCGACATCGACGACACCGCCCTGGTGACCGGTCTGCGCCGGCCGCTGAGCGCCGCGTGGCGGACCCTGACCCGCGCGTTCGCGCAGCGGGCTCCCGTGGAGGGCATGGCGGACCTGCTCACCGCGTTCCACGAGGAGCACGGCGGCGACGACGGCCCGGTCGTCT
Organism: Kineococcus radiotolerans SRS30216 = ATCC BAA-149; assembly: GCF_000017305.1. GTDB lineage: Bacteria > Actinomycetota > Actinomycetes > Actinomycetales > Kineococcaceae > Kineococcus > Kineococcus radiotolerans. The sequence goes on from NC_009664.2 coordinate 118,588, forward strand.
ACCTCAGCACCGGCCCGTGGAACTTCAACGAGCCGCTGACCCGCTTCCTGCAGCGCAACGGTTTCCCCGCCGGCCCCCTGCTGCAGACCGACTGGGGTCCCTCGAGCGAGGGCTTCTTCCGCGAGGGACGCGCCCACAAGCGGCGCAGCCTGCAGCGGCTGCGCGCAGACTTCCCCGAGGTGCGCTGGCTGCTGGTCGGCGACGACGGGAGAACGACCCGGCCATCTACGAGGAGTTCGCCCGCGAGCACCCGCAGCACGTGCTGGCCATCGCGCTGCGGCAGGTCGGCGCCGACGTCGGCCCCGACACCACGGGCGGCGCCACCCGGACCAGGATCCGCGGAGGGACGGTTCCCGTGGTCCGCGGAACGGACGGGCACGTCCTGTTGCAGCGTCTACGCGCTGCCACCGGCGCGACCGGCTGAACGTTCCCCTGGTGTCCCCTCGCCCCGCACAGGTCACCGCGGTCACCGGGAGGGTGGACATCTGCTGCAGGATCTCGGCGTTGCACGGACGGGCCGGTTTCTCCACCGAGACCACCCAGCGACCTGCAGCGGGGATGGATCTCGGTGACCCGCCCCTGGCAGCGTCACCGCATCGGCCTGCCCACCGTCACCGCCTGCACCCTGGGTTGGTTCATCCTCGACGTCGGGGCGTTGCTGCGCGGCTCGGACCGGTCGGTGTGGCCGGCCAGCACCGGGATGGTCCACGCCGCGGAGCGGATGGAACGCACCATGCGGGAGCAGACGCGACGCACCACCGCCCACCTGGGGCTGCGGATCAGCGAGGTGCTGCTGGAACTCATCGACGTCCTGAAGGGTGAGGAACCGGAACTCGACCCGCACTTCGCCTCCGCGGAACGCTCGGTGGCCGTGTTCCTGAAGTCCCTGCCGTCGCACCTGTCCGAGGCGTAGACGGTGGACGCGATGGCCAAGCACTGCGGGCTGGGCCGCACCCGCTTCATCTACCACTGCCGGCAGGCGGTGAACGCCACCCCCGTGGACTACCTGACCGGGCTGCGCGTGGACCGGGCCCTGGACCTGCTGACGGGCACCGACCTGACGATCTCCGAGATCGCCCTCTCCTGCGGCTTCTCCTCCAGCCAGTACTTCGCCACCGTCTTCCGCCAGCACTGCAACCGCAGCCCCCGCGACGCCCGCTGCGCCCGGGACCTCGCACCCGCGACGACCACCGTGCAACCACCGGGGTCCACGGCCGGGAGCGCGGGTGGGGCCGGCGGGTTAGCGTGACGATGTGGCTCGCGACGTGGACATCGTGCTGTTCGGCGCCTCCGGCTTCGTCGGGCGGCTGACCGCGGCGCACCTCGCCGCGCACGCCCCCTCGGGGACGCGGATCGCCCTGGCCGGCCGCTCGCGGGAGCGGCTGGCGGCCGCGGCCCGCGACCTGGGGCCCGTCGCCGCGGACTGGCCGCTCGTGGTGGCCGACGCCTCCGACGAGGAGTCGCTGCGCACGCTCGCGGAGTCGACGCGCGTCATGGTCTCCACCGTCGGCCCCTACCTGCGCCACGGCCTGCCGCTGGTGCAGGCGTGCGCCCGCGCCGGCACCCACTACGCCGACCTGACGGGCGAGGTCCTGTTCGTGCGCGCCAGCATCGACACCGCCGACGAGGCGGCCCGCGCGAGCGGGGCGCGGATCGTGCACTCCTGCGGTTTCGACTCGGTGCCCTCCGACCTGGCCGTGCTGCTCGCGCACGAGTGGGCGCAGGCGCAGGACGCCGGCCCGCTCACGAGCGCCACGCTCGAGGTCCTCTCGGCGCGCGGCGGGTTCAGCGGCGGCACGGTGGACTCCCTGCGCCTGCAGCTGGACACCGCGCGCCGCGACCGGCAGGCGCGGCGGCTGGTGGGCGACCCGTACGCCCTGAGCCCCGACCGCGCGCGCGAACCGGACCTGGGCCGCCAGCCCGACGTGTTCCGCCCCCACCGGCGCGAGGCGACGAGCGAGTGGGTGGCGCCCTTCGTCATGGCCACCTACAACACCCGGGTGGTGCGGCGCAGCAACGCCCTGCTCGACCACGCGTACGGGCCGCGGCTGCGCTACGCGGAGGTCATGGCGTTCTCCGGGCGCACCGCGGCCCTGCGGGCGAGCGCCGTCACGGGGGTGCTGGCCGGGCTCACGGGCCTGCTGGCCGTCCAGCCCCTGCGGCCGCTGCTCGACCGCCTGCTGCCTTCCCCCGGCACGGGCCCGGGCGAGCGCACCCGCCGCACGGGCCACTTCCGGCTGCGCGTGGACGCGCGCACGGAATCCGGCCGCCGCGCCACCGTGACCGTCGCCGCCCAGGGCGACCCCGGTTACGCCGCGACGGCGGTGATGCTCGGGCAGAGCGCTCTGGCGCTCGCCCTCGACGGCGATCGCCTGCCCGCCCGCGCGGGGGTCCTGACCCCCGCCACGGGCATCGGGATGCCGCTGGTGAACCGCCTGCGCCACGAGGGGTTCACGCTCGACGTCGCCACCTGACGACCCGGCACGCGGTGGAGGGGTGCCGCCGGCCTCAGAGTCGTCGGGGCGGGGAACGAGCCGCGCCCGGAGGACCGCGACAGCAGGACGCGGGGACCGACCGGGTAGCACCGGCCCCACCCGCCGGAACGGACGCCGACGGCAGCCGGCACCGGCGCCGACCAGCTCGGACGGCCCGTGGTGACGGACCGGACGGGGAGAGCTGAGACCGGCAGCAGCCGATCCGTCACGGCGACGGGCGGGTCAGCGAGGCCGGGACGGCTGGGCCCGGACAGTCGGGCTGGCCAGCTGAGCCGGGCACACGACGGCGTCGCCGGCACCTCGGGGCAGCCGTTCAGGGACCGGGTCAGCAAAGGACTCAAGCGGCCACGCGCCGGTGCCGAGAACGTCCGGACCGGCCTCGCCCCGAGACCGGGAACCCGGAGAGGACCAGCTGTGCGCACCCCCACCGCCACGACGCCGGGAAGCGCCGCGCAGCGCCACGACGTCCACGTCCTGGGCCACCCCCAGGGACCCGTGCTGCTCCTCCTGCACGGCTTCGGCACCGACCAGTCGTCCTGGAACCGGGTCCTGCCCGCCCTCACCCCCCACCACCGCGTCGTGCTGCTGGACCAGGCCGGTGCCGGCGGTTTCGACGCCACCGCCTACGACCGCACCCGCTACTCCACCCTCGACGGCTACGCCGCCGACCTCGTCGAGGTGTGCGAAGAGCTCGACCTGCACGACGTCACCCTCGTCGGGCACAGCGTCAGCGCCATGATCGCCGCCCGCGTCGCGCTGGCCGCACCCGACCGCATCCGCCAGGTCGTCATGCTCGTCCCCTCCGCCCGCTACACCGACGACCCCGCCAGCGGCTACGACGGCGGTTTCAGCACCGAGGACATCGACGAACTGCTCGACACCCTCGACAGCAACTACCTCTCCTGGACCGCCACCGTCGCGCCCATGGTCATGGGCAACCCGAGCCGTCCTGAGCTGGGTGAGGAGCTCACCGCCTCCTTCCGCCAACTGCACCCCGACGCCGCCCGCGACTTCGCCCGCGCCACCTTCCGCACCGACTCCCGCGCCCTGCTCGCCGAGGTGAGCACCCCCGTCCTCGTCCTGCAGAGCCGCGACGACGTCCTCGCCCCCGACACCGCCGTCCGCGACGTCGTCGCCCGCCTGCCCCACGCCACCCTGGTGAGCCTGGACGCCTCCGGGCACTGCCCCCACCTCAGCCACCCCGACGCCACCGCCGCCGCCGTCCTGGCCCACCTCGCACCCCCCGGCCACCGGTCCTGACCCGGCCGCCCGGGCTGCTCACCCGACCGGAGGACTGCCTCGGGAGCTCAGCCCGGTGACGCGGTGGTCGATCATTGACCAGGTGGGTGACCAGGTGGATCGCGCCGAGGAGGCTGAGACGCAGCGCTTGACCGCCCTGCGCAGCTACCACCTGCTCGATCACCGCTCCGAGCCTGCGAGCGCTCTCCTCCCGAGCAGCCCCGGGCAGGACGCGGAGGACCCGACCGCGCCGAGGTCGGCGGTGCGGACCGGGGCTCCCGCGGGGACCGGGACGACCGCGGGGAGCGGGGCGGCGGTGGCGGCCGGGCCCGTCAGCGGCGCGGAGATCGACGCCATCACCCGCCTCGCCGCCGCCATCGCCGGCGTCCCCTTCGCCAGCGTCAACCTCATCGACGAGCACCACCAGCACCCCCTCAGCAGCACCGGGACCCCGCCGGCGCCCCCGGCACGACCGATCCCCCGCACCCAGTCCCTGTGCGCCACCCACTTCAGCGCCGGCGAGCCGGTCCACGTCCCCGACCTCAGCCGCGACCCCCGCTACGCCGACCACCCCTGGGTCGACGGGCGCCTCGGCGCGCTGCGCTCCTACACCTCCGTCCCCCTGCTCAGCCCCGACGGGCACGCCCTGGGCACCCTGTGCGCCACCGACCTCGTCCCCCGCCGCCTCGACGAGGAGCGACTGGCCCGCCTGTGCGACCTCGCCGCCGTGCTGGTCGCGCTCTTCGAACGCCACCGCGACGCCGTCCTCCACGCCCACCTCGCCGCCGAGGCCGAAGCCCAGCGCGCCCTGGCGCAGTCGCTGATGGCTGAGCAGCAGCACCGCGCCCAGCAGCTGACCCAGCTGGCCCGCGCCTCCAGCGCCCTGGCCACCGCCGAGGACCCCCGCACCGCGATCTGCCACGCCGCGCGCCGGCTCACCGACGCCGACGGGGTCTACCTCCTGCAACCGGACGGGCACGGACGCCTGGTCTCCACCGCCGTCGTCGGCTTCCCCGACGGAGGAGATCGAGCCCCGGACCCGGACTCCCACCGGGACCCGCTCCTGGACCTGGACCTGACCCGGGAGCGGGGGCTGCCGCTGGCCACCTTCCGCAGCGGGAAGCAGCGGTTCGTCGCCGACGTCGCCGCCCACCCCGACGCCGACCCCGCCCTCGTCGAGACCCTCGGAACGGTGTCCGGGGCTTGGCAGCCGATCCTGCTGCGCGCAGGCACCTGCACCGGGGTCCTGGGCATCGTCTGGCGCCACCGGCGCGAGGACCTGGACGCCACGCTGGCCTGGGCGCTGCACACCCTGGCCCGCGAAGCCGCCCACACCCTGGAGCGCGCGGACCTGCTCGCCCAGCTGACCGAGGCCTCCCGGCGCGACCCCCTCACCGGGGTCGGGAACCGCCGGCACTGGGACGAGGTCGCCGCCCGCGAGGTCGGTCGTGCCGAGCGCAGCGGGGACCCGCTGACGTTCGCGTTGATCGACCTGGACCACTTCAAGGCCTACAACGACGCCTACGGCCACCTCATCGGCGACGACCTGCTGCGCGAGTTCGCCGCCGCCGCCGGTGCGCAACTGCGCCCCGGTGACACGATCGCCCGCTGGGGCGGGGAGGAGTTCGCCCTCGCCCTGCCCGGCTGCGACCTCGAGCAGGCCCGCGACGTCGCCGACCGCATCCGCGCCGTCGTCCCCCACGCCCAGACCGCCACGGCCGGTCTGGCGCAGTGGACCCCCGGCGCCAGCGCCGCCACCGTCCTCGCCCGCGCCGACGCCGCCCTCTACCGCGGCAAGGAGGCGGGCCGCGACACCACCGCCACCGCCTAGGGGCGTCCCCGTGACGCCCACCGGCCCGCGACCCCGGGCCTCGGGGATCCGCGAGGCGGCGCGGCGGGAGGGGCAGGACCGCCACCGGGTTCAGGGCCCGCGTCCGGAGAACCGTCGGACGTCACCGCTCACCGCTCAAGTACTCCGCGCAGGCGCCGATCGATCACGTGGGCACGTCCGTGCCTCGTGAGGAGGAGCGACGATGCCCGCAGCGCCCGCAGCACCCGAGAACCGCCACCCCCGGTCCTGGATCTCCGACCGCCCCGTCGGGGCCCGCATCGGCGCCGGCGTCGCGGTGGGCGCCCTCGTCGCCCTCGCCGTCGGCGGGGTCGCCACGACCCGCCTGATGGACCTGCGCGACGCCACCGCCGCCACCTACTCCCAGAGCGTGCAGCCGCTGGTCGACCTCTCCGCCGCCCAGCGGGGTTACCAGGCCGCCCGCGCCCGGGTCGTGGAGTACCCCGCCGCCGGCCCCGAGGTCCGCGCGAAGCTGCTGACGCAGTTCGACGAGAAGTCCGCCGACCTCACCGCCGGTCTCGACGCCTACGCCGCCGACGCCGCCGACCCCGCCCTGGTGGAGGCCGTGCGCGAGGCGCAGGAGCAGATCGACACCCTCTTCCACGACACCCTCGTCCCCCAGGCCGACTCCGGCGACGTCGCCGGCGCGGCCATCACCTACCGCGAGCAGATCCTCCCCGTCGTCTCCGCCGGCGCCGACGCCATCGAAGCCGCCGGCCAGGCCGAGGAGGCCCGCGCCAAGGCCCGCACCGAGGCCGCCACCGACAGCGCCTCCTCCGCCCTCCTCGTCGTCGGTCTCGTCCTGACCCTGGGTCTGCTGCTCGCCCTGGCCATCGCCGCCGTCGTCGTGCGCGGCATCACCACCCCCCTGCGCCGGGTCGCGCAGGTCCTGGACGCCGTCGCCGAGGGCGACCTCACCCAGGACGCCGGGATCCACAGCCGCGACGAGATCGGGCGCATGGCCGCCAGCCTGCAGCGCGCGACCACCCACCTGCGCTCGGTCGTCACCTCCCTCACCAGCACGTCCTCCGCGCTGGCGCGCTCCAGCACCCAGCTCTCCTCCACCAGCGCTGAGCTGGCCGGTGGCGCCGAGGCCGCCGCCACCCAGGCCGGCGTCGTCTCCGGTGCGGCCGAGGAGGTCTCGCGCACCGTCTCCACCCTCGCCGCCGGCAGCGAGCAGATGGGCGCGAGCATCCGCGAGATCAGCGTCAGCGCGGCCGACGCGGCCCGGGTCGCGGAGCAGGCCGTGGACATGGCCTCCGCCGCCGACGAGACGGTCAGCAAGCTCGGGGACAGCTCCCGCGAGATCGGCGACGTCGTCAAGGCCATCACCGCCATCGCCGAGCAGACGAACCTGCTGGCCCTCAACGCCACCATCGAGGCCGCGCGCGCCGGGGAGATGGGCAAGGGCTTCGCCGTCGTCGCCGGTGAGGTGAAGGAGCTCGCGCAGCAGACCGCGCGCGCCACCGAGGACATCACCCGCCGCGTCGACACGATCCAGGCCGACACCGGCCACGCGGTGAGCTCCATCGCCCAGATCCGCGAGGTCATCGCCCGCATCAGCGACTACCAGACCACGATCGCCTCGGCCGTGGAGGAGCAGACCGCGACGACGGCGGAGATGAACGGCAACGTCAGCGAAGCGGCCGGCTCGTCGGAGGACATCGCCCGCAACATCTCCACCATCGCCGACAGCGCCGCGTCCACCACCCGCGCCGCTGAGCAGACCCGGCAGGCCTCCACCGACCTCGGTGCGCTGTCCTCGGAGCTGGCGGAGTCGGTCGGCCGCTTCCGCGTCTGATCTCGACCCAGCACGCCCGCGAGCGGCCCCCTGCCAGCGCCAGCGCCACGCAGGCCGGGCCGCTCGCCCACTTGCCGCGTCGACCGTCCCGGCCGAGCCGGGGCGACGACCCCGGCCGCGACCGGATCGTCGCGACGAACCCCTCGTGGACCGTCGTCGAGGTCAGCGCAGCCTGGCTCCGCCCTCGGGTTCGAAGAGGTAGACGCGTTCGGCGGGTGCGGTCAGGCGGAGGGATTCCCCGCGCTGGTAGCGCAGGTCCGCGGGTGTCTGGACGACGACCGAGGAGTCCAGCCCCTCGACCCGCACGGTGGCCAACCCGAACTCCAGCACGTTCTCGTAGACCAGGACCTCGCCGGGCACCGACGTCTCGCCCTCCCGGGCGATCCGGGCGTCCTGCGGGCGGACGCCCACCGTGACGGCCGTTCCCGGGGCGGCCCGTGACGCCGTCGGCAGCACGCCGTCGCGCCCGACCCGCACCGTGCCGGTCCGCTCGACCGTCCCCTCGAGGAGGTTGATCTTCGGCTCACCGACGAAGTCGGCGACGAAGCGGTTGGCGGGGTCGTCGAAGATCTCGTCCGCGGTCCCGAACTGCTGGATGGTGCCGCCGTCCATGACGGCCAGGCGGTCGGCCAGGCTCAGCGCCTCGAGCTGGTCGTGGGTGACGACGATCGTGGTGTACCCGAACTCCCGCTGCAGGACCTTCAGCTCCCGGCGCACTCGTTGGCGCTGGGCGGCGTCCAGGTGCGACAGCGGTTCGTCCAGCAGCAGCACGGGCGGGTTGCGGACCAGGGCGCGGGCGAGGGCGACGCGCTGCTTCTGCCCGCTGGACAGCCCCGCCGGCCGCAGCTCCAGGAGGTCGCTCATCTCCAGCCGGTCGGCGATGGCCCGCACCCGGGCGTCCGCGTCCTTCACCCCGCGGGCCTTGAGGCCGTAGGACAGGTTCCCCCGGACGTCCAGGGGCGGGTAGAGGGCGTAGCTCTCGAACCCGACGCCGACGTCACGCTTGCCGGGGGGCAGGTGCGGGATCGAGCGCTCGCCGATGCGGATGTCCCCGGAGGTCACGGTCTCCAGCCCCGCGATCATCCGCAGGGTCGTCGTCTTGCCGCACCCGGAGGGTCCGAGCAGGGCGACGAGCTCGCCCGGGGCGATGTGCAGGTCGATGCCCTTGACCGCGTGGAACGCCTCCCGTCCCCGGCTCTCGTACCGCTTGTGCAACTCCTCCAGGACCAGCGCCTTGGCGGTGGTCGTCTCCAGCGCGCTCACCACGAGACCCTCTCCTCCGTCGCGGACCCCAGCCGCCTCGAGTCCTCCGCGCCCGCAGCGGGGGCGAAGACGTGGACGTTCTCCAGGGACAGGTGCAGGTCGACCACGTCGCCCTCGCGGGCCCCGGCGTCGGAGTCGGCGACGACGATGACGCGCTCGGAACCCCCCTGCGGGCCGACGTCGACGCTGAACTCCATCAGGCGGCCGAGACGCTCGGCCAGCGACACCCGGCCCCGGAAGGACAGCGTCCCGGGACCGCCCGGCCCGAGCTGCAGGTCCCGGGGCCGGATGCCGATCCGGGCGCGGCCCTCGGGCAGGTCCAGGTGCCGGGGCACCGGGACGCTGAGGTCCCCTCCCGCCCCGCGCAACGCGCCCTGCCCGGCCGTGACGTCGAACAGGTTGATCTCCGGCTGCCCGAGGGCCTTCGCGACGAACGTGTCGACGGGCCGGCGCCAGATCTCCTCCGGGGTCCCGACCTGGACCACCCGCCCCGCGCGCAGCACGGCGATGCGGTTGCCCAGGGCCAGAGCCTCCTGGTAGTCGTGCGTGACGTACAGGGACGTCGTGTTCGACATGTCCCCCAGCTGCTTCAGCTCGGCCCGCATCTGGGCGCGCAGCTTGGCGTCCAGGTGGGACAGCGGCTCGTCCAGCAGGTAGACGTCCGCGGGACGGACCAGGACCCGGCCGAGGGCGACGCGCTGGCGCTGCCCGTTGGACAGCTCCCGCGGGAACCGCTTGAGCAGGTGGTCGATCCCGAGAGTCGTGGTGACCGCCTCGATGCGCTGCTGCTGCTGCTGCGCGGTGTAGCGCCCCGTGCGACCGGAGCGCAACGGGGAGGCGAGGTTGTCGAACACCGTCTTCTGCGGGTAGAGCGCGTAGCTCTCGAACGCCATGGCGACGTTGCGGTGGTAGGGCTCGACCCCCTCCATCGACACGCCGGCGATCTCCACGTCGCCGGCCTCGACGTCGACGAGTCCGGCCACGCTCTTGAGCACGGTCGTCTTCCCCGCCCCGGAGGGACCCAGGACGACGAAGAACTCCCCGTCGCCGATGGACAGGTCGACCCCGACCAGCGCCTCGACGGCCGACTTGCCGTTCCCGTAGGTCTTGGACAGGTTCGCGATGCGCACGGTGGCCATCAGGCCTTCACCGCCCCGAACGACAGGCCCCGCACGAGGTAGCGCTGGATGGTGAGTGCGAGGACGAGCGGGGGCAGCGCGCCGAGGAGGGCCGCGGCTGCCGTGAGGTTGTAGTAGGCCTGGCCGCCGCCGCCGAGGTACTTGGTGACCGCGACGGTGACCGTCGTGGCCGCGGAGTCGGTGAGGATGAGCGGGAACAGGTAGTTGTTCCAGGCGAAGATGAACGCCAGCAGCGCGGCGGCCGCGATGCCGGGGCGGACCAGCGGCAGGGCGACGGTGAGGAACGCCCGGGTGCGGGTGTACCCGTCCAGCAGCGCCGCCTGTTCCAGCTCCGGAGCCAGGTCGGTGAAGTAGGACCGGAGGATCCACACCACCAGCGGCATCGTCACCAGCTGCAGGACCCACACCATGCCCAGCTTGGTGTCGAAGATGCCCAGGGTGTTGTAGATGACGAACAGCGGGACGATCACCATCAGTTCCGGTGCGAACCGGAAGGACAGCATCTGGAACATGAGGTCCTCGGACCCACGGAACTTCCACCGCCCCGCCGCGTAGGCGGCGGGGATGCCCACGACGAGGGACACCAGGACGGCCCCCGCGCAGTTCAGGACGCTGGTGAGCAGAGCCTGCCCGAAGTCGACGCTGGTGAGGTCCTCCCCGCGCTGGGACAGGACCGTCCCGAAGTTCGCCATCGTCGGGGAGAACTGGAAGTAGGTCGAGGTCTGCTGAGCGTCGTTCTTCAGCGCCAGCAGGACCATCCAGAGCAGCGGGAAGAGCGAGAAGACGAACCAGGCGAGGATGGCCAGGTCGGCGACCACCGAGCCGGGGGTGATCCGCTTCTGCCCGGGGGTCAGTTCCCGGGCGAAGCGCGACGTGATCGCCATGTCAGGCCCCCGATCCCGCAGCACGACGCTGCGCCTTGCCGAGCACGCTCACGAGGTAGCGCGCGGTGATGAACACGATGATCCACAGCAGGAACATGTACGTGCTGCCGCGGGAGTAGTTCAGGTTGGTGATGGAGTCCTCGAACGCGCCGATCTGCAGGGTCGTCGTCGTGACCCCGGGGCCGCCGGCGGTCAGGACGTAGACGGCGTCGAAGACCTTCAGGCAGTCCATGAACCGGAAGATGACCGCGACCAGGATGTAGGGCCACATCATCGGCAGCATGAGGCGGCGGAACATGTAGAACCAGCTCGCCCCGTCGACGTCGGAGGCCTCGAACGGCTCCTTGGGCAGGGACCGGATGCCGGCCAGGACGAGGATCGCCACGAACGGCGTGTAGATCCACACGTCGACGAGGATGGTCGACGCCAGCGCCCGGTCCTTGCTCAACCAGTCGAAGGTGGACCCGAGCCCGAGCACGTGGTTGAGGACACCGAACTGCGGGTTGAACATGAGCTTCCAGATGACCCCCGCGATGACCGGGGCGATCATCAGGGGCAGGATGAGGAGCCGTTCGAACGTCTTGCCGATGAGCGTCGAGCGGTTCAGGAGCAGAGCGATCGCCACCCCCAGCACCGTCTCCAGACCCGTCGCCGCCACGGCGTACAGCAGTGTCGTCCCGGCGCTGCGCCAGAAGAGCTGGTCGCCCAGGACGCTGCGGTAGTTGTCGAGGCCGACGAACTGCGGCGACGGGTTCGTCGCCGCGTAGTCCAGCACGGTGTAGTACACGCCGTAGAAGAACGCGTACAGGATCCCGATGATCAGCAGGACGGCCGGCACCGACAGCAGGTACGGGCGGAGCCTGCGCCGCCACGCGGGCACCCGGCGCACGTTCCCGGGCGCCCGCCCGGTCTCCTTCGAGGGCGTGCGGCCGCCGACGGTGGTCGCCACGGCTCCTCCTCCCTTGCTCCGACCCGGGGGTCAGGCGTTGATCTTGGTGGTGTTGGCCTCGGCGAGTTCGTCCAGGCGCGACTTCGCGTCCGCTCCGGAGTAGATGTCCTGCAGCGCGACGGCCCAGTCCTCGGTCGTCTCGAAGAACTTCGTCTGCGGGGTGAACTGGATCTTGGTGGAGTCGATGACCTTCTCGAAGGTCTCCAGGTAGCCGGGGAAGCCACCCAGGGTCTGCTTGAAGGAGCCGTCGAAGACGGAGGCGCGGACCGGGTCGGCGAACGTGGAGGCGGTGGCCTTGTTCATCGCGTCCTTGCCGGTCGCCCACTGGATGAACATCCAGGCGGCCTGCTTCTTCTTCGACGCCGCGTTCATGGCCAGCGACCAGGTCCACAGGTTCGTGGCGTAGCTGCCGTCGGGTCCCGCGGGGCCCGGGTACCAGGCGAGGTTCCCGGCCTGGGCACTGGCGCCGGCCTTCTGCTTGGGGTAGGTCGCACTGTCGGCGTCGTAGACCATCATGGCGTTGCCGTTGCCCAGGTCCCCGGTGCACTGCGGGTAGTCGTAGGTGGTCCAGGACGTGGGGCCCGCGTTCCTGGCCAGGTCGACCCACTTCTTCGTGAAGTCCACAGCCTTCTCGGAGTTCATGGCCGCGGTGTAGGTGGTGCCCTCGGCGGTGTAGTCCTTCGCGCCTTCGCGGGTGAACTGGGTCATGAAACCCGGGTGGATCGTCGCCCAGGACTTCGATCCGCGGAAGGCGACGCCGTAGCGGTTCTGCGAGCGGTCGGTGAGGTCGGTCGCCAGCTGGATGAAGTCGTCGAAGGTGTCCGGCAGGGCGATGCCCCGAGCGTCGAACTCCTTCTTGTTGTAGGCGACGACGTTCGTCTCGAAGCCCCACGGGATGGCCCACTGCCCGCCGGTGCCCAGCTCGGAGCCCTTCTCGAAGTCCCAGCGCGTGGAGGTGCGCAGGCCCTCGTAGATGTCTTCGAAGTCGTAGTCGGGGTTGGTGGCCGCGGAGTTCTCGATCCAGGGAGTGAGGTCCTCCATCCAGCCGGGGGGACCGTACTGCCAGATGAAGTAGGCCCCGGTCATGAAGACGTCGTGGGCGCCGGTCTTGCCGGCCAGCTCGGTGTTGAGCTTGGTGAAGTAGTCGGCCTCGGCGACGAGGTCGGCCTGCACCTCGATGCCGGTGAGCTCGGTGAACTCCTTCAGCAGCGGCTGGAACGCCTGCTGGTAGGGGTGCGGCGTCTGCAGGATCTTGATGCTCTCGCCCTGGAGGGCCTTCCAGTCGAAGGACCCGGTGACCTCGCCCGCGCCGTTGGCGCTGCCCTCCTCACCACCGCCTCCGCCGGTGCCGACCCCGCACCCGTACAGCATCGGGACGGTGGCCGCGCCGCCCATCGCGGCCAGCACCGACCGGCGGGTGACCTTCTTCTTCGGGACGTGCAGTCCGCTCTCGGACCGGGTGAACTCGTTCATGGCTGACGCTCCATCGCTCGGGAGGGAAGGGGGTGCCGTCCCCAGGACCACTGGTCGTGGGGTGCCGGGTGCGAACGGTCAGGGGATGAGGGAGACCTTGACGGAGTTGGCGGAGTCGGCGACGAGGTCCAGGCCCTCCTGGAACCGGGCCAGCGGCAGCTGGTGCGAGCAGATCTCGTCCAGCGGGAGTCGCCCGGAGGCGATGAGCCGCAGCGCGGCCGGCCAGGTGTTCTGCCCCAGGTGGGCCCCCAGGACGTTGAGCTCCTTGTCGTCGGAGATGATGGACCAGTCCACCGTCACCGGGTCCTTGAAGACCGAGTACTCCACGAAGGTCCCCAGCTTTCGCAACAGGTTCAGGCCCTGCGCCACCGCCGACGGGTGACCGGTGCCCTCGATGTAGACGTCGGCGCCGTAGCCTCCGGTGAGCTTCTTCACCTCCTCGACGACGTCGACCTCGGTGATGTTCAACGTGACGTCGGCGCCGCACTTCCGGGCCAGTTCCAGCTTCTGCGGCAACGCGTCCAGGGCGATGATGCGCTGGGGGAACTTGGCCGCAGCACCGGCGATCATCCCCAGGCCGATCGGCCCGCAGCCGGCGACGACGACGGTGTCGCCGAAGCGGATGTCGGCGCGTTCCACCGCGTGGAGCGCGCAGGACAGCGGTTCGGCGTAGGCGACCTGCCACGGCGGGAGGTCGTCGGGGGCCTTGTGGACCAGGGCCTCCTTCGGCAGGACGAGGTACTCGGCCATGGCGCCGGGGGTGCGGCGCTTGAAGCCGAACATGTCGTGCGGCTGGCACATGTGGTAGTCACCGCGGTTGCAGTAGCGGCAGTTCCAGCACGGCACGATCTGCTCGGCGACGATGCGATCGCCCACGACGACGCCCCAGCGCTCGGAGGCCTCCTCGTCGATCTCGGCGATGCGGCCGGTGAACTCGTGACCCGGGACGGTGTCCGTCTCGGCCCAGGCGGGCCGGTTCTCGTCGCCCCAGAACTTCGCGGCGCCGTGGTAGCACTTCAGGTCGCTCGCGCAGATGCCCACGGCCTCGACCTTGAGCAGCGCCTCGCCCGGACCCGCCACGGGCACGGGTACCTCCTCGAGCCGGTAGTCGTGCGGGCCGTGGACGATCACGGCCTGCATGGTCTTCCCTGTGGTCTGCGTCTCTGCCATGGACTGCTCCTTCGCAGCGCGGTCGGGCCGGCGCCCGGCGCAGAAGAGTGTGTGAGGTGCGCTCACCGACGACCTCGTCGGTGAGCAGTCGTCCGAGCCCACGGCCACCGGCCTTCCCGGTGACCCTCTTCCGTGGTCTTCCGAACGCTAGGACCTGTGCGGCACACTTGTCCAGCACATGCGTGCAACGATCTGGTGACCGACCCGGCGATGGAGCCGCGCGGCCCGCAGCGGCACGCGCGAAAGGAGTGCAGGTGGTCAACCCCGAGCGGTTCCCGCTGGCGCTGGCGCACACCGCGGCGACCCTCTACTACCTGCAGGACGCCACCCAGGCGGAGATCGCCGAGCGCATCGGCACCTCCCGCGCCACCGTCAGCCGCCTGTTGCGCGAGGCCCGCGAGCGCGGCCTGGTCCGCATCGAGGTGCCCCCCCTGCCGGTCGACAGCCCGGGCGACCTGGCCGACCGGGTGCGCGCTGCCCTGGGCCTGCAGCAGGTGTCGCTGTGCCCGAGCACGGGGGCCGCGCACGTCGCCGAGGCCGTCTCCCCCGTCGTCGTCGCGCTCCTGGAGGGCCTGGGCCTGGAACCGGGGGACGTGCTGCTGGTGTCGTCGGGTCGCACCGTCTACGAGATCGCCCAGCGCGAGCTGCCGCGGCTGCCGGGCGTCCTGGTCGCCCCGATGGTCGGCGGGCAGGACGAGCCGGAGGCCTGGTACCAGACGAACGAGATCACCCGGCGGATCGCGGTCGGCGTCGGCGGGACACCGAGGTTCCTCTACGCCCCGGCGTTCCCGGGCCACCGCCTGCGCCACAGCCTCGCCGAGGACGCGGAGTTCCAGCGGTTCACGAAGCTGTGGAGCGACGCCCGGTGCGCCCTGATGGGCATCGGCGCGCCCCCGCTGCAACGGGAGTCCATCCCCGGCTTCGTCCCGACGGAGCAGGCACCGCTGGCCACGGCCGTCGGCGACGTGGCCTCGCGCTTCTACGACGCCACGGGCACGGAGGTCTCCTACGAGGGGGCCGACCGCCTCATCGCGATCCCGCTGGAGGTGCTGCGCCGGGTCCCGGTCCGGATCGCCGTCGCCTACGGCGCCCAGAAGATCCCCAGCATCGTCGCGGGCGCGCGCGGTGGGCACTTCAGCCACCTCGTCATCGACCCCGCGACGGCCACCGCGCTGCTCTCGACCCTGGAGGACGACCTGTGAACCCGGACCCGATCGCGGACCCCTTCGACCTGACCGGCCGCCGCGCGCTGGTCACCGGCGCGACGCAGGGGATCGGCACCGACATCGCGCGCACCCTGGCCGGCGCCGGCTGCGACCTCGTGCTCACCGCCCGGGACCGCGAGGGCCTGGCGGCCCTGGCCCGTTCGGTGCGGGCCGACCACGGGGTCCGGGTGGAGGTCGTGCCCGCCGACCTCGCCGACGCCGCCGAGACCGAGGCCCTGGCGGCCTCGGCGCTGGCTGCGTTCGACGGGCTCGACGTCCTGGTCAACAACGCCGGGATCTCGGTGCCCCAGCGCGTGGTGGACGTCGACGCCACGACGTGGGACCTGGTGCTGGCGGTGAACCTGCGAGCCCCGGCGCTGCTGGGTTCGCGGATCGGGCGGGCGATGGCGCAGGCGGGGCGGGGCAGCATCGTCAACGTGTCCTCCGTCGCCGGTTCGCTGGCGCTGGCCGAGCACTTCTCCTACTGCGCGAGCAAGGCCGCGCTGATCATGGCGACGAAGGTGCTCGCCCTCGAACTGGGTCCCTCCGGTGTCCGCGCGAACTGCGTGAGCCCCACGGTGGTCATGACGGAGATGGGTCAGCGGGTGTGGGGCGAGGAGGCGAAGGCGGCGCCGTTGGTGGCACGGATCCCGCTGGGGCACTTCGCCCGACCCGCCGACGTCAGTCACGCCGTGCTGTTCCTGGCCGCTGACGCCTCGGCCATGGTGAACGGGGTGGACCTGAAGATCGACGGCGGGTTCTCCGTCGCCTGACGGCCGGTTCCAGACCGTCGAGCGGCCGCGGTCCGCTGCGCCAAGGGGTCGGAGCGGGCCGAGAGGACCTCCAGCGCGCCGACGACCTGCCCGCCTCCCCGGTCCCCCGTCCACCGGGCGCCCCGTCGAGGGCTCCGGGCACGTCAGACCCGGGTGCGGCGCTCCAGCGCGGACAGCTGGTGCTGCAGCTCCGCGGTCGCCTCGTGCAGCGCCCGGTAGGCGGGGTACAACCCGGCGTAGATCTCCGCCGCTGCCGGATCGGGTTCCGTGGTGGACTCCACCCGGTTCCAGACCGCGTCCACGTCCACCGCGCCGAGGGCCACCGCGGCGAACTTCGCGTCCCCCAGCGAGGCCCCGATGCGCTCGGCCGGCAGGTCCTGCCGCAACCCGGTGACGTCGGTGACGATCTGCGGCCACAGCGGCGACCCGGTTCCGCCCCCGACCGCGACCACCCGGCGGATGTCGACCCCCGCGGCCCGCATCTCGTCGAGGTTGTGCCGCACGCCGAAGGCCGTCGCCTCCAGCAGGGCGCGGTCGACCTCGCCGCGGGTGGTGCGCAACGTGAGGCCCAGCAACGCTCCCCGTGCCTCGGCGTCGGCGAACGGCGTCCGCTCCCCCGCGAAGTACGGCAGGGCCACCAGCCCGTGCGCACCCGGGGGAACGGCAGCGGCCTCGGCGACGAGTTCACCCACGTCGGGGGCGCCGATGGTCTCGCGCCACCACTCCACGGCGCTGCCCGAGCTCGCCATGCCCGCCGCGAGCGTGCTCTGCCCCGGACGTACCCCGGCCGTCCCCCAGAGCGAGGGGTGGAACCGCGGGCCGTCGGTCACGGCGACGAAGAAGGTCGTCGACCCGTACATGACCATCAGGTCACCGGGGCGGCCGACGTCGACGCTCTCCGCCTCGGCCCACGCGTCGCACGTCCCGGCCGCGACGGGCGTCCCGACGGGGATGCCGGTCGCGGCCGACGCCTCGGGGGTGACCGTCCCGACCCGTTCCGAGGGCCAGACCAGCCGGGGCATCGGCACCCCCGGCGCGATGCGGGCGCAGCGGTCCTCGATCCAGGCCATCTCGTGGCGGTCGTACAACGGGGTGCTCTGGCTGGCGGAGTGCCGGTCCAGCACGTACTCGCCGGTGAGCCGGAACACGAGGTAGGAGTTCGTCATGAAGAAGAAGCGCGCCCGGGCGAGGACGTCCGGCTCGTGCCGGCGCAGCCACTCGAGCTTGCCGCCGGCGGCCTGCGTCGACATGCGGGAACCGCAGCGGCGCAGCAGGTCGTGCGCTCCGTAACGTTCCTCCAGTTCGGCGGCCTCGACCACGGAGCGGGTGTCGACCCCGTACAGGATCGCCGGGCGCAGCGGACGACCGTGCTCGTCGGCGAGCAGGACCGTGGGACCGATCCCGCTGGCGCAGACCGCGGCGACGCGGCCCACCGCGACGTCGTCGGGGTCCGCGGCACGGGCGGTGAGTTCTCGCGAGATCGCGCGGAAGTCGTCCCACCACACCGCGTCGGCGTCGTGCTCGACGCGACCGGGACGAGGGTTGTCGGTGCGGTGCCGACGCGAGGCGCGCGCCAGGACCCGGCCGTCCAGCGTCGTCAGGACGCCCTTGCTGCTCCCGGTGCCGATGTCCACCCCGAGCAGCAGGTCACGATCTGGTAGCACTGCCCACGCCTCCTCGCGCCCGTCCTGCACCGCATCCTGTCACCCGTGCCGGGTGGGCAGGACGGCAGGACGCGACGCCAGGACCGGACCGACGAGGCCGGGGTCGACGGGCGGCGGTGGCCCCGCAGGAGGAGGCGCCCGCGCGCCACGGGCTGCGCCGGCGGGTGGTCCGGGCGTCCCCGCCCGCCACGTCCTCCGCGGGTCGGCCACCCACGGCGTCCGGGGACCTCGGCGCGGTGCCACACCCCCGTCGGAGAGGAGCCGTCTCAGGGTGCCTGAGCCCGCCCTGCGCAGCTCCGGCTAATCATGTTACCTTGTGGCTAATCCAGGTGCCCGTCATCGGGCGCGGCTGGCCGCCCACGAGACGACTGGTTCCGATCATGAGTTCCTCGCAGGACACGCACCCCGCCGCGCCGGGGCACGGAACCCGGGCCCACGGTGCCTAGAGCCGGTCTCGACGCCGCCACCGTCACCCGCGCAGCCGCCGAGGTCGTCGACGACGTCGGTTACGCCGGTCTCACGATGGGGCTGGTCGCGGACAGGCTCGGGGTGCGGGCGCCGTCCCTGTACAAGCACGTGGCGGGGCAGGCGGACTTGAGTCGCCGCATCGCGGTGCTGGCGGTCACCGAGATCGGCGACGCTCTGCGCGACGCCCTGCAGGGCAAGTCGGAGCGCCAGGCGCTCGAAGCCGCCGCCCACGCGACACGGCAGTACGCCCGGAACTTCCCCGGCCGCTTCGCGGCGACCCTCTACACCACGGCGACCGATCTCGAGGATCCGCTCCACCTCGCGTGGCTGCGGGTCATCGAATCCCACTCGGCCATCCTGAGCGGGTACGAGATCCAGGAGGAGGACAGCCGGCACGCCCTGCAGATGCTCCGCAGCTTCCTGGACGGGTTCTCCCTGATCGAGCCGGCGGGAGACCTGCACACCGAGGACGAGATCGACGCCAGCTTCCGCTGGCTGATCGCCTTCATCGACCGCGGCCTCCGCGAACTGTCCGACCCGTCGCGCGGGGCGTAGCCCGCACCCACCGGCGCGGCGGACGGGTGCTCGTCGCCCGTGGGTCGTCACGAGGGACAGCACGTGCGCGACGGGCTGTCCTCGGCGTGAACCGGCCACCGCACGCACCCGCGTCGAAGGCCGCCACGCGGAGCCCGGGAGCGGCACGTCGACGGACGACGGGCCGGCGACACCGCAGCGCCGCGGAGGTCCACGTCCGCGGCCGGAGCGTGCCGCTACAGCGCCGCAGGAACCCGCTCTCACGGGGCACGCGCGAGCACTCCCACCGACCTTGCCGGGATTCCCCGAGTGGGACTCCTCGGGGATGCGCGCGCCGGTGCGGGGCGGCCGCGTGCGAGCGGCGGAGGAGACCACCGGAAAAGGGTTGACACCTCCTGGCTACGATAAATAGCCTACGGATATGGCTACTAACGTTAGCCTGGCGCCGACACCGACACCCGCGGGACGGCGCCTCAGCAGACCGGAGGACTCACCATGAGCAAGCCGTACACCGACGCAGGCGAGATCCCCGTCGACGAACCGCAGCCGGTCATGACCTACCACCCGGTCACGGTCGACGCCCCGGGCCGCCCCGTCCCCCTGCAGGTCAAGGTCTCCGTGCCCGCCACCGGCACCGACCTGCCGGTCATCCTCCTCTCCCACGGTCACGGCGCGTCGAACTTCCTGGCCTCCATGAAGGGTTACGCCCCGCTGGTCGAGTTCTGGGCCGCCCACGGTTTCGCCGTCATCCAGCCCACGCACCTCGACGCCAACGAGCTCGGCCTGCGCGACACCGACCTCCCGGACGCGCCGCTCTTCTGGCACGACCGGGCGAGCGACATGAGCCACGTCCTCGACCACCTCGGCGACATCCAGGACCAGGTCCCCGGTCTCGCCGCCCGCGGGCTCGACGCCGGACGGGTCGCCGCCGTCGGCCACTCCCTGGGAGGCATGACCGTGGCCTCCCTGCTGGGCATGCAGGTCCAGGACCCTGCCGACCGACGCGCCAAGAACCTCTCCGACCCCCGCATCAAGGCCGGCGTCGTCATCGGCGCTCCCGGCGCGGGCCACGACCTCGCGGACTGGGCGCGCGAGAACTACCCGATCCTGCAGCACCTGGACTTCAGCACCATGACGGGCACGGGTCTCGTCATCGCCGGCGACGCGGACCTCAACCCGTTCTTCTCCGAGCGGATCAGCTACCGCTCCGACGCGTTCACCCTCAGCCCGGGGCCCGGCAAGACCCTCCTGACCTTCTTCGGAGCGGAGCACATCTACGGGGGCGTCTCCGGCTACGACGCGGGCGAGACGTCGGACGAGAACCCCGAACGGGTCGCCACCCTGCGGGCCCTCGTCTGGGCGTACCTGCGCAGCCGCCTCTTCGCCGGCGACCCCGCCTGGCAGAACGCCGTCGACGCCCTCGGCAACGCCAAGCAGCCCCTGGCCGAGGTCGAGTCGAAGTAGCAGGCGCGCCGACCCGAGCTCACCCCGCCCCACCTCGGGCGACGGCCGACGGGGCGCCCCCGAGGTCGCCCACCACGACCGGGAGCGACCGTGCGGACCGCGTTCGCGGCGACCGCCGGCGCCGTCACCCGCCACTCGCCTCTCCGGGGAAACCTCAGGGCGCAGTGGGGGTGGTCGTGATCCGGAACACCGGGTGCTTGGGCCCGGCGGCCAGGAGTCGCGCGTCGCTCGCGTCGGCACCGACCCCGTCGAAGAACATCCCCACCTCCCACGCCCAGCGGCGCAGGTACTCCCGCAGCAGCGGCGGCTTGTCCGCCTCGGGCACCTCCACCGCGGTGAAGGCCTGCGAGCGCCGGCCCCAGCGCAGCTCCCCCGCGCCCGCGGCACGCAGGTTGCGCACCCACTGCGTGTCGCCGCGAGGGGCCACGAGGTAGCGCACCCCGTCGATCGTGAGGGGGTTCACCGGAGTCGTGCGCCACTGCCCGCTGCTGCGTCCGCGCACGGCGAGGACGCGGGAGCCGGCCAACGGCAGTCCCAGACGTGTCGCGGCGGCCACCAGGGGGTTGAGCACGCGTCGGGTGAGCAGGTCCGGCGCGACGTAGCGCGGGACGGGGTTGCGAGCGGTGGTCTGGTAAGAGAGCACTGATCTCGTCATGCGGTCCAGTGTGCACCCACCGGCGCACCCTGACAAGAGCGGTGCTCTCGAAAGAGAGCGTCGCTCTGGGCCGTGAGAGGATCAGGGCGTGCCTGCCGTCCCGACCGCCCGCGAGCGCGCCCGTCGCGAGCTCACCGCCGACATCCTGGCCGCCGCCCGGCGCCAGCTCGCCACGTCCGGCGCGGCCGCGCTGTCGGTGCGCGCCGTGGCCCGCGAGCTGGGCCTGGCCTCCTCCGCCCTCTACCGATACTTCGCCACGCGCGACGAACTGCTGACGGCGCTGATCGTGGAGGCCTACGACGACGTCGCCGATGCGGTCGAGGCCACGGTCGGTCCCCGGCGCGGGGCATCGCGCCGCACCCGCTTCACCGCCGCCTGCCGGGCGTTCCGGGCCTGGGCCCTGGAGCACCCCCACGAGTACGCCCTCATCCACGGCTCGCCCGTGCCCGGTTACCGGGGCGACGAGCGGACCACGGCGGCCGGCGCGCGGGTCCCGCTGGCCCTGCTGTCGGTGCTGGCGGGGATGGACGCTCCCGCGGACTCCCCGCGCCTGGCGCCGCAGGTGGCCGAGGGCGCGGCCCGTGTCGCCGCGGCGGGGGCCGGCGAGGTGCCCCCCGCCCTCATCGTCACCGCGGCCCAGTGCTGGACGGCCCTGCTGGGGCTGGTGAGCAGCGAGCTGTTCGGCCAGCTGGCGAACACCTTCGACCCGGCCGACGCCTTCGCCGACGCCACGATCGAGGCGCTCGCCGACCGCCTCGGCCTCTGAGGTCGGCCCCCGCGGGCGCAGTTTCGACCGACGTCGGCGGGCAGCCGGTTCGGGCCCGATCCCGCGTGCCGAGGTGACGGAGCACCACGAGGCGGGGAACGGCTACGCGGGGGAACCGCGGTGGTGGGCGCTCACGGGAGTCGGGCTGCGGTGCGCGGGTGCGGCGCCACCTCGGCGAGCAGCGCCAGCAGGGACCGGTCCTGGCCGTGCGGGGCCAGGACGCACAGGCCGACGGGCAGGTCCCCGACCCGTCCCCACGGCAGGTTCAGGGCGGGGACCCCGGTCTGGGAAGCGAGGGTTGTCAGCGGCAGCGTCCCGGCGCGCACGGCCTCGAACCGGTCGGGGGTCGCCTCGATCCGCGGCGCCGGGGTGGCGGTGCTCGGCAGGCACAGCCACCCACCGCGGAGAACCGCGGTCAGGCGCGCGCGGGTCGCCTCGATCGTGGTCCGCGCGGCGTTCAGGGTTTCCGCTCCGACGCCCTCCCCCGCCCGGAACCGTGCCTCCACCGCCGGGGAGAGGGCGCCGGGGTTGGCGGTGATGAACGCGCCGTGGCTGGCCCACGCCTCAGCCGCCTGGACCGTCCGGAAGGCGGTCGTCCAGGCGGTGACCTCCTCGCCGGTGAAGTCCACGCCGACGTCGTCGACGTCGCGCAGGGGCAGGCCCGTCTGCACGGCCAGCGCCCGCAGGGCCGCCTCCACCGCCAGCGCGGTGGCGGGCTCGGCCACCTGGAACAGGGTGCGGCTGCGCAGCAGGGCACGGGGCCGGGCGGGCGGGTGCGTCGGGCCCGTCAGCAGCGCCGCGGCGGCGACGGCGAGCACCCCGGCGTCCCGGGCGAGCAGGCCGACGGTGTCGAAGGTCGGGGCCAGGGGCAGAACCCCGGCGGCGTCCACGGCGCCGTGGGTCGGGCGCCAGGCGTAGAGCCCGCTGAAGGAGCCGGGTACGCGCAGCGAACCCGCCGTGTCGGTCCCCAGGCCCAGGTCGGCGGTTCCGGAGGCGACCGCTGCGGCGCAACCGGAGGACGATCCGCCGGGCACCCGGCCGGGGGCGGCCGGGTTGGGCGGGACGCCGTGGTGGGCGTTGACGCCCAGGAGGGAGAAGGCCAGTTCGTCGGTCTGAGCGATCCCGGCGATCCCGGCGCCGGCGTCCAGCAGCGCCTGCAGCGCCGGGGCGTTCACCGGCTCGGTGCGCGCCTGCTCCAGCCACCGCGG
Organism: Kineococcus radiotolerans SRS30216 = ATCC BAA-149; assembly: GCF_000017305.1. Taxonomy (GTDB): domain Bacteria; phylum Actinomycetota; class Actinomycetes; order Actinomycetales; family Kineococcaceae; genus Kineococcus; species Kineococcus radiotolerans. The sequence continues at coordinate 141,587 of NC_009664.2, forward strand.
CACCCCGCCGCCGGTGCGCTGCCCGGCGACGGCGACGAGGTCCTTGACCGCGACGCGGATCCCCGTCAGCGGCCCCGTCCCGGCCCCGGCGGGCAGGGCGGTGGCGCTGTCTGGGGTGCGCCAGGTGGTGGCGTCAGCGGGCGCGGCGCTCGCCGCGGCGCTCTCCCCGGCGGGCTGCCGGGCCGGTCCGGCCGGCGGGGCGCTGGAGACGTGCGCGGCGGTGATCCGCCAGCCGTGGGGCCCGCGGTGCCAGAACTGGGTCTGCAGGCCGCGTCCACCGTCGAGGCGCTCGGTCTCGGAGACGGTGAACGCGTCGTCGGCGGAGACGGCCCGCAGGTGCACCCGCCGGAGCCACCGCGTCGGAGCCCCACCGCGACCTCGCCGGAACGCGGAGATCTGGTCGTGCCCGACCAGCGCCGTCCCCCCTTCGGCGCGGACGGTCCGCGGTCCGGGGGCGAAGAGGGCGTCCAGCGCGTCGAGGTCGTCCTCGCGCAGGGCCCGCTCGTACCGCGCCGCCGCGGCCAGCAGGCCGCCTTCGTCGCCGTCGTCGCCGTCGTCGTGCACGTGTCCTCTTCCCTGTCGGCTCGGGGGTGAGCGCGGGTGGTGCCGGTCGGCCGGTGTCGATCGGTGCCGCCGAGGGGATCGTGGTGGGCGCACCTCAGTGCCGTTCGAGCTCCCTCAGCGCGTCGTGCGCCGCCGCCACCGCCCGCGTCCGGTCCTGACCGGGTCCGCTGCGCGAGGCGAGGACGCCCTCGGCCAGGACCGCCACGGTCATCATGACCGCGGCGTAGCTGTCGAAGGCTCCGGGACCCTCCACGGGGACGACGAGGCGGTGGGCCACCGGCACCGGCGGCGGAGCAGCGGCGGGGTCGGTGAGCAGGACGCAGGGGACGCCGAGGTCGGCGGCGAGCCTCACCGCCGCCGACACCGTCGGGGTCCGGCGGCGGAAGCCCACGACGACGAGGACGTCGCGCTCGTCGAGCCCGGCGAGCTCCTCGGCGACGGTCTGCCCCGGCAGGGGGCCCACCGCCACGTCGGGCCGGGCCTGCACCAGCTGCTCGCGCAGGTGCAGCGCGACGGGGTAGCTGTTGCGCCAGCCGAGGACGAGGACCCGCCGGGCCCGCGCGAGGGCGGTGGTCACGGCGTCGAGGTCGGCGGCGGCCAGGGCCGACGCGGTGCGGGTGAGGTTCTCGACGTCGTGGGCGAGGTGGACCGCGACCGGTTCCCCGCCGCTGTCGGGCAGTCCCCCGGTGGGGACGCCGCGGGCGCGCGGTGAGCGGGCGCCGGTCCGGGCCTGGGCGTAGGAGGTGAAACCGAGCCGGCGGAAGAACCGGCTGACCGTGGCCTTCGACGCCCCGGACGCCTCGGCCAGCTCCGCCCCGCTGTAGCCGGCGAGGTCGTCGGCGCGTTCGAGCACGAACCGGGCGACCTGCCGCTCGGCGGGGGTGAGGCGCGGCCACGCCGCGTCGACGCGCTCGCGCACGCCGCGGCCGGGGGAGGTCTCGGGGGCGGTCACGGGCGGTGGGTGGCGGCGCGGCGGGTGGCGACGTCGAGGACGGCCGCCTCGAGCGCGTCGAGGCCGGTGGCGACGTCGGACAGCGTCACGCTCTCGGCGGGGGCGTGGCTGATGCCGTCCGCGCAGCGCACGAAGACCATGGCGACCGGGGTGATGGCGGCGACGGCCATCGCGTCGTGCCCGGCCCGCGACCAGATCCGCAGCGGATCGGCGTCACCGGTGGCGGCGATCCCGGCCACCACCGACGCCGTCAGGTCCGCGTCGCAGTAGACCCCGGCGGCGCGGTGGGTCTCGGCCAGCTCGAACCCGAGCCCGCGGGCGGTGCAGAGCCGTCGGGCGTCCGCCGCGATCGCCTCGACCAGCGCGTCGCGCTCCCCGTCGTGCTCGGCGCGGACGTCGAGGGAGAACTCCACGAGACCGGGGACGACGTTCACGCCCCCGGGGTGGGCCTGGAGGCGGCCGACGGTGGCGATCCCGCCGCGTTCGACGGCGAGGCGTTCGACGGCCAGCACCACCTCGGAGGCGCCCACGAGGGCGTCGCGCCGCTTCGGGTAGGGGGTGCCGCCGGCGTGGCGGGCCTCGCCGACGACGCGGCCGGTGAAGCGGCGGGCCCCGGCGATGGAGGTGACCACCCCGAGGGGACGGTCGGCGGCCTCCAGGTGCGGGCCCTGCTCGATGTGCAGCTCCAGGTAGCCGACGAGGTCCTCGGGCCGCCGCGCGGCCTCGGTGATCCGGGCGGGGTCCAGGCCGAACGCCGCGGCGGCTTCCCGCACGGTCGTCCCGGCGTCGTCCGCGCGGTCCCACCACTCCTCGCGCCAGGCGCCGGCGACGGCGGAACTGCCCATCAGGGCGGTGGAGAACCGGGTGCCCTCCTCGTCGGAGAACGCGACGACCTCCAGCGCGAACGGGAGTTCCGCCGCGCGCGGGGCGAGGCGGCCGGCGACCTCGATCGCGGTGAGGACCCCGAGGACGCCGTCGTAGCGGCCGGCGTCGGTGACGGTGTCCAGGTGCGAACCCAGCACGAGCGCGGGCAGGCCGGGGGCGTTCCCCTCCAGCCGGCCCCACTGGTTGCCGGCCTGGTCGCGCCAGGTGCGCATCCCGGCCCCGGCCATCCACCGGGCCGCCACCTCGTTGGCCCTCGCGTGCTCGGGCGAGAGGTGGACCCGCTCGACGCCGCCCTCGAGCGCCGAGACGGCGGCGAGCTCGTCGCACCGGTCCAGGACCCGCTGCGCGTCGCGCCGGGCGTCGGAGGTGCTCACGCGTAGACCTCCTGCGCCGCCGCGGTTCCCGCTCCGGCTTCGACGGGCGCGCCGTGGCGGCGCAGGACCTGCTCGAGGGCGGCGAGGGTGACCAGGACGGCGTCCTTGCGGGCGTTGTACCCCATCGTCCCGATGCGCCAGACCCGTCCGGCCAGGGGCCCGAAACTGGTTCCGATCTCGATGCCGTAGTCGTGCAGGAGTTCGGCGCGCACGGCGTCCCCGTCGATCCCGGAGGGGATCTCGACGGCCACGACGTTGTGCATCTTGTGCTCCACGTCGCCGAACACCGCGAGTCCCAGCCCGCGAACCCCTGCCAGCATCGCCTCGCCGTGCCGGCGGTGGCGGGCGACGGTCGCGTCCAGCCCCTCCTCCAGGACCAGCCGCGCGCACTCGCGAGCGCCGTACAGCATCGTGGTGGCCTCGGTGTGGTGGTTCAGGCGCTCCTCGCCCCAGTAGTCGAGGATCATCGCGAGGTCGAAGTAGTTGGAGCGGATGCGCAGCCCCGCCGGGGCGGTGTCCTCCGCCGAGGCGGGGTCGGCGCGCAGGCCCGCCTCGACGCTGCGGCGCGCTTCGATCACCGCCACGGCGCGCGGGGACAGCGAGATCGGGGCGCTGCCGGAAGGGCCGCCGAGGCACTTCTGCAGCCCGGCGGTGGCGACGTCGACCTCCCAGGCGTCCATCTCGAACGGGTTCCCGGCGAGGGATGCCGTGCAGTCGACGTAGAGCAGGGCGCCGTGCCGGTGACACATCCGGCCCACGCCCTCCAGGGGCTGGTTCATCGTGGTGGAGGTGTCGCCCTGGACGAGCGCGACGAGCTTCGGCTGCACCTCGCGCACCGCGTCCTCGAGGGCCTCGAGGGTGAACACCTGCCCCCACGGAACCTCGCGGACGTGGACGTCGGCGCCGCAGCGCTCGGCGATCTCGCGCAGCAGGTGGCCGAAGCGGCCGAAGACGGGGACGAGGACGCGGTCGCCGGGGACGATGAGCGAGACCAGCGCGGCTTCGATGCCGGCGCGGGAGGTGCCGTCGACGAGCAGGGTCGCCGCGTTGGTGGTGCGGAAGACCGCGCGGTAGAGGGCTTGGGTCTCGTTCATGTACGCGGTCATGGCCGGGTCGTACTGGCCGACGAGCTGGGCGGACATGGCGCGCAGGACCCGGGGGTCCACGGTGATGGGGCCCGGCCCCATGAGCAGCCGCGGCGGTGGGGCGATCGGGGCCGCGACGGAGGTGCGCAGGAGGGACGGGTCCACCGCCGGGTTCTGGATCGACTGTTCCACACTGGTCATGTTATGCAATCTCCGTTCCAGAACCAATGCCCCGCACCAACCCTTCGAAACTTCCGGATGCCGGCCCCCTGCTGCCACCGGGCCCCACCACCGACGCCGTCCGGGCGCGGGACGGGTCAGGGGCGCTCGCGGGCCGGGGCGTGCAGCAGTTCCCCCCGGGGTTCGCCCTCCAGGTCGATCCGGTTCCCCCGCAACCACGTCGAACGCACCGCGCCGGTGAACCGCCGCCCCTCGTAGGGCGTCACCGCGTTGCGGTGGTGCAGGGACCGCGCGTCGACGACCCACTCCTCCTCCGGCGCGAACACCGCGAAGTCCGCGACGTTGCCCACCGCGATGCGCCCCCGGTCGCGCAGACCGGCCAGGTCCGCCGTCGCCGACGCCATCCACCCCACCACCGTCTCCAACCCCACCCCGCGCGAGCGGGCCGCGGTCCACACCGCGGGGAGCCCCAGCTGCACGGAGGCGATCCCGCCCCAGGCGATCCCGAAGTCGCCCTCCTCCAGCCGCTTCAGCTCCACGGTGCACGGGGAGTGGTCCGAGACCACGCAGTCGATCGTGCCGTCGAGCAAGCCGGCCCACAGCGCGTCCTGCTCGGCGCGGTCGCGGATCGGCGGGCAGCACTTGAACGAGGTGTCCCCGTCGGGGACGGCGCCGGCGTCCAGGGTCAGGTAGTGCGGGCACGTCTCCGCGCTCAGGCGGGTCCCCGCGGCCTTGGCCGCGGCGACCTCGGCCAGCCCCGCGGCCGAGGACAGGTGCACCACGTGGGCCCGCGCCCCGGCGCGGGCGGCGGCCTCCGCGAGCGCCCGCACCGCACGGGCCTCCGCGCTCGGCGGGCGCGAGGCCACGAAGTCGGCGAAGCTCCGGCCCCCGGGGTGGGCGTGGGCGTCGATCTCCTCGGCGTCCTCGGCGTGGGCCAGCAGCAGGCCGTCGAAGCGGGCCAGTTCGGCCAGCGCCACCGCCAGGCCGGCGGCGTCCAGCGGGGGGAACTCCGCCACGCCGGAGTCGAGCAGGAAGCACTTCACCCCGAACACCCCCGCCGCGTGCAGCGGAGCGAGCTGGTCGGCGTTGCCGGGCACGGCGCCACCCCAGAACCCCACGTCGACCGTGCACTGCCCCGCCGCCGCGGCCCGCTTCACCGCGAGCGCGGCCGGGTCGAGGGTGGCGGGGACGCTGTTCAGCGGCATGTCCAGGATGGTCGTGATGCCCCCGGCGGCCGCGGCACGGGTCGCGGAGGCGAAACCCTCCCACTCGGTGCGGCCCGGTTCGTTGACGTGGACGTGGGTGTCCACCAGCCCCGGCAGCAGCACCTCGTCCTCAGCCAGGACGACCTCGCGCGCGGCCGCCCAGGGGTGCTCGAACGCCTCCACGGCGACGATCCGCCCCTCCCGCACCGCCACGGACACCGCCCGCGTCGCACCGTCCACCACGGCCCGCGCCGCCCGCAGCACCACGTCCGCCCGCGGTCCGCCCCCAACCGCCGGCACCACGTCGCCCGACCCGCCGTCCACCACGCCCTCCACCCTTCCTCCGGTCAGCACACCTCGTTCGACGTCCGGCGGGCTCCACCACGGCGGCCCGCCGGGCCGCGCGTCGAGGTCCCCCGTGGTCCGCCGGGTCACGAGCAACGACGCACCTGCGGGACGATCAACGGAACCGGGGTGTCCGCGCGGTGGATCGGACCCGCGCTGCGGCTCAGACGCGCCCCGCTCCCCCCGTGCCGGTGCGCGATGATCTCCGCGACGATGGACACGGCGGTCTCCTCCGGGGTCCGTGCTCCGAGGTCCAGACCGAGGGGCGAGGACAACCGCTCCAGCTGCTCAGCCCGCACCCCCGCCGCGGCCAGCCGGGACAGGCGATCCCGATGGGTTCGTCGCGACCCCAGGGCGCCCACGTAGCCGGCGGGCCCGCGCAGCGCCTCCTCCAGCAGGGGGACGTCGAACTTCTCGTCGTGGGTGAGGACGCACACGACGGTGCGCTCGTCGACGGCGGTGGCGCGCAGGTACGCGGCCGGCCACTGCACGACCACCTCGTCCGCGTCCGGGAACCGGGCTCGGGTGGCGAACAGGCCCCGCGCGTCGCAGACGGTCACGTGGTAGCCGAGGAACTTCGCCAGCCGCGTCAGCGCCCCCGCGGGCTCGACCGCCCCGAACACCAGCAGGCGCGGCGGCGGGGCGACCACCTCGAGGAAGACGTCCACCTCGTCGTACCGGCCGTCCGCGCACCCCACCGGCCGCGGTGCACCGCTGTCACCGCGGCGCAGCGCCGCGCGGGCCGCCGCCTCCACGCTCCGGTCGAGGTCCGCGTCGCCGAGGGTTCCCGCGGTGCCCGCCGCGTCCACCAGCAGGGTGCGGCCCAGCCGCGCGCTGCCCGCCGGGCCGACGACGGTGGCCAGGACCGTCGCCCGCCCACCGGCCTCGGCCTCGACGGCCCGGCGCAGCAGGTCGCCGTCCGCGACCGTGAACGGGCGGACCAGGACGTCGAGGGCGCCGCCGCAGGTCAGGCCCACGGCGAAGGGGTCGTCGTCCACCCCGAACCGCTCGGTGCGGGAACGCCCGTCCTCCAGGGTCAGGCGGCACAGCTCGTACACCGCCCCCTCGACGCAGCCGCCGGACACGCTGCCGACCACCGCACCGTCCGCGGTCACGACCAGGGAGGCTCCCGCCGGGCGCGGCGCGGACCCCTCGACGCGGAACACCGTCGCCACGGCGAAGGGTTCGCCCCCGGCCAGCAACCCCCGCAGTTGCGGGAAGACCTCACGCACGGTCGGCCGCCTCGGCCAGCGCGCGCCAGACGCGGTCCGGGCGCATCGGCAACCTCCGCAGCCGCACCCCGACGGCGTCGCGCACCGCGTTGGCCAGAGCGGGAGCGACGGGGTTGTAGGGCGCTTCGCTCATCGACTTCGCCCCCAGCGGGCCCACCGCGTCGACGGTGTCGGCGAACAGAACCTCCGTCGTCCCCAGGTCGGCGGCCCGCGGGGCGTGGTACTCCCGCAACGACACCGTGAGGGGGCTGCCGTCGTCGGCGCGGTGCACCTCCTCGAACAGGGCCGACCCGATGGCCTGCGCGACCCCGCCCTCGACCTGCCCGCGCAACTGCACGGGGTTGAGGACGACCCCCGCGTCGACGGCGTGCACCGACCGCAGGATCCGCACCTCGCCGGTGCTGGTGTCCACGGCGACGCGGAAACCCTGGACGTTGAACGCGACGGAACGCAGTGCGGCGTCGTCGGCCCCGTCGGCCCGCGGCGCGGCGCCCGCGGTGCGCACCGCGTGGGCGTGGACGTCGCTCAGCGGGACGGAGCGCGGCCCGCACCGCACCCCCTCCGGTTCCAACACGACCGTCGCCGGGTCCGCGCCGAGCAGGTCGGCGCCCAGCGCCCGCACCTGCCCCGCGAGGCGCTCGCAGGCGATGAGCAGCGCCTTGCCGGCGACGACGGAACCGGCCGAGCCGAACGCCCCGGTGTCGTGGCCGGTGACGTCGGTGTCGGCCTGCCGCAACCGCAGCCGGTCGGCGGTGGTGCTCAGGGCGTGCACGCCGATCTGGGTGTGGACGGTCGTCGTGCCGTTGCCGAACTCCGCGGTTCCGACGTTCAGCTCCCACGTCCCGTCGGCCAGCAGGCGGGCGGAGGCCTCCGCGAAGTGCCCGCGCGGGGGCACGGTGGCGATCATCGACAGCGCGATCCCGGACCCGGTGCGCCAGCCGGGCCCGTCGGGGACGGGGTCACCGCCGCGCGGGAGTTCCCGCTCCACCAGGTCCAGGCACTGGTCCAGGCCGTAGCTGCCGAAGCGCAGACCGTCGTCCTCGCCGGTGACGGCGGGGTCGGAGGTGGCGACGAACCGGTCGCCGGGGACGACGACGTTCCTGCGGCGCACCGTGAACGGGTCGATCCCGAGTTCGCGGGCCAGGTCGTCCAGCGCCGATTCGAGGGCGAAGACGACCTGGCCCAGGCCGTACCCCCGGAAGGCGCCGGAGGGGACGGAGTTCGTGTAGACCGCGCGGGCGTCGACGCGCTTGTTCGCGCACCGGTACGTCGCCACCGACTCGTGCACGGAGTGGAACATCACCCCCGGGGAGTGGTTGCCGTAGGCGCCGGCGTCGGAGAGCAGGTCCACCGCCAGCGCCGTCAGGGTGCCGTCCGCCGTGGCGCCCAGACGCACCCGCACGTCCATCGGGTGCCGCGTCGGCAACGCCGTGAGCGCCTCGCGGCGGGTCGTCTCGTACTGCACGGGCCGGCCGGTGCGCAGCACCGCGAGGGCGACGAGGTCCTCGGTGAGCATCTCCTGCTTGCCGCCGAAACCCCCGCCGACGCGGGCGGCCAGCACCCGCACCCGCGCGCGGTCCAGGCCGAGGACCCGGGCGAGCTCGTCGCGCACGAGGAACGGCACCTGGGTGCTGCTGCGCACCACCAGCCGTCCCTCCTCGTCCAGCCAGCCGACCGCGGCGTGGGTCTCCAGCGCGACGTGGGCGACGCGCTGGGTGCGCCAGGTCCCCTCGACGACGGCGTGGGCGGAGGCCAGGGCCTCCTCGACGTCGCCGACCTCGCTGTGCAGCTCGGCGACCAGGTTGCGCGCGGGGTCCGCGATGCGGCTGTCGGCGTCCTTGTCGGCGTGCAGCAGCGGCGCACCGGGAGCGGTGGCCCGGTGCGGGTCCAGGACGGCGGGCAGCACCTCGTACTCCACGGCGATCAGCCCCAGCGCCTCCTCGGCGAGCGCCACTGACTCGGCGACGGCCACCGCGACCCGCTGGCCGTGGTGGCGCAGGACGGGGTCGAGGACGAGGGTGTCGTCGGGGTCGTCGAGGCGGTTCTGGTGGCGACCGGTGGAGAACAGCACCGGCGGTGCGTCGTGGTGGGTCAGCACGAGGTGCACGCCGGGCAGCGCGGCGGCGGCGCGGGTGTCGATGGCGGTGACGCGGGCGTGCGCGTGCGGGCTGCGCAGGACCGCGGCGTGCAGCAACCCCGCCGGAACGTCGCCCTCGGCGAGGTCGAGGGTGTACGGCTCGGTGCCGGTGACGACGCGGTGCGCGGCCGGCGCCGCGACGGCCTCGCCGATCCCCCCGCTGCGGGCGAGCGCGGGCAGGGTCTGTCCGCCCGCCGCCTCGCGGACCGCGCGGTACCCGGTGCAGCGGCACAGGTTGCCCTTGAGGTGCTCGTCGAGGTCGGCGCGCTGCTCCTCGTCCAGCGCCGCGGCGGTGACGACCATCCCCGGCGTGCAGAACCCGCACTGGAACCCGGCCGCGTCCACGAAGCGCTGCTGCACCGGGTGCAGGCTCCCCGCCGGGGCCAGGCCCGCGGCGGTGGTGACCTCCCGGTCGCCCGCGCGCAGCGCGGGGTACAGGCACGAGTGCACCGGGGAACCGTCCACGAGCACCGTGCAGGCCCCGCAGTCCCCGGTGTCGCAGCCCTTCTTCACCGTCGTCCCGGCGTTCTCGCGCAGCAGGGTCCGCAGGCACTGCCCCGGCCGCGGCTCCACCTCGGCGGCCACCCCGTCCACGGTGAGCTTCACGAGGCACCCCCGGGTTCCGCGGGTTCCGCGAGTTCCTCGAGTTCTCCGAGTTCTCCGAGTTCCGCCACGACCCCCGCGACCGAGCGCAGCGTCACCGCGCGCCGCCAGTCCGGGTCGCCGTGCACGTCGGAGAACCAGCCCGGCCCCTCCGCCACGGCGGTGCGCACGTCCTGCACCGCGCGCGCGGTGGACGGCGCGGCCGGGTAGCGCAGCACCACCGGGCGCGGTGTCGCCGCCGTCACCGCCAGCGTGAACGTCCCGTCCGCGTCGCGGCGCGCGGTCACCAGCGACGCCGAGCGGCCGAGGCGCTGCAGCGAGGTGCGGCGGAACGCGGTGCGTCCGCGCAGCGCGCGCTCGGGCAGGTCCACCGCCCGCAGCACCTCCCCGGGGCGCAGCGCGGTGCGCCCGTCGCCCACCACGAACTCGGCCACCGGCAGGTGCCGGGTGGAACCGTCCGCCCCCCACAGCTCCACGACGCCGTCGAGGGCGACGGCGAGGGAGGTCATGGCGCCGGCCGGCAGCGCCGTGCACACGTTGCCGCCGACGGTGGCCACCGCGCGCACCTTGAAGGAGGCCAGGAGCGCCCGCACGCACTGCCGCAGCAGCGGGTGCGCGGACCACCCCGGCCGGGCCGGCACGGCGGCCACCTCGGCCACCGGGCACGTCGCGGCCAGGCGCAGGCCCGCGGCGGAGACGGTCCAGGGCTGCCACTCCAGGGTGGTCAGGTCCACCAGGGTGCGCAGGTGCGGCTGCTCGCAGGAGAACAACCACGTCCCCCCGGCCAGGACGGAGGTCGTGCCCGCGCCGGTGTGCGCGGCGGCCAGCGCGGCGCGGTCACGCACGGGGATGATGGCCTCGATCGTGTTCAGGTCCACGGGTGCGAGCCCTTCTCGAGACGACGGAGGTGCGCGTGCGGGTCCACGACCTGCTGCCGCGGTACGACGGCGACCCCGCGGGTCCGGCCGCGGGAGCCGGGCTGCGGATGCTCGCCGGTCGGCCCACGGCGTTGCAGCGTCCCGTCACGGGCACCAGCACCGTGGACCTGCTCGACCCCGGCCGCTACGTCGGCGTGGCCCACCTGGTGCTCACCGGCTTGGCGTGGCGCCGCGGCGGCGACGACAGCGAGCGGTTCGTCGCCGCGGTCGCCGAGGCCGGGGCCAGCGCCCTCGGGGTCGGCGAGGGTCTGCTCGGGGAGGTCCCCGCGGACGTCGTGCGGGCCGCGCGACGGCACGAGCTGCCGTTGTTCGCGGTGCCCGCCGACCTGCCCTTCCACGAGATCAGCGCGCGCGTCGCCGCCGCCGTCGCACCCGGCACGGGCCCCGGTTCCGGTGCCGGGTCGGCCGGCGACGGCGCCGTGCTCCGGGTGCTGCGGGGCCTGGCCGAGGGCCGCCCCCTGTCCGAGCAGGTCGAGGACGTCTCCGCCCACCTGGGCCGTCCGGTGCGGGTGCTGTCGGCCACCGGCCGGCTGGTGGCCGGACCGGCGACGCTCAGCGAGGACGAGGCCGACGACGTCGTGCGCAGCGGGGCGCGCGCGACCGCCCGCGGGGCAGCCGGGCCGGGCCTGGTGCGGCTGGCGGGCGGGGCGGTGCAGGTGCGTGCGGTGGCGGCCGAGGACCCCGCCGAGCGCTGGTGGGTGCTCACGGACGCCGGTGCTCCCGCCGGGGCGGGTGCGCTGCTCGACGCGCTCGCCGGAGCGGTCGCGGTGCACCGCCGCACCGCGGCACCCCCACCCGCCCCGGCGGGGCGTGTCGTGGTGGTCCTGGCCGAGGGGGCGTGGTCGGCGCAGGCGCTGGCCGACGCCCTGGGCGACGTGCCGCACCGGGTGCAGCTCACCTCCGGCGGCACCACCGCCGTCGCGCAGGCCCGCCCGGACCTGGTGGCGCTGCTGCGCCGGCGCCTGTCGCGCCTGGAACCCTCCCTCGGTGCGCGCCGGCTGCTCGTCGGGGTGAGCCGTGGCGAGGAGGAGGGGGAGGACGCGGTGGCCGGCGCGCGGCGCGCGCTGAGCGCCGCGCACGACACCACCGCGGACCGCGTCGTCGTCCTGGAGGACACCCGCACCGGCACGGTCGTGGACCTGCTGCGCGCCGTCCCGGTCCCTGAGCGGACGGCGTTCGTGCGCAGCGTGCTGGACCCGGTGCTCGGCGACGGGGAACTGCTCACCACGCTGCGCGTGCACCTGGGCCACGGCTGCTCGCCCACCCGCACCGCCCAGGCGCTGCACGTGCACCAGAACACCGTCCGCTACCGGGTGGCCCGCCTGGAGGAGCTGCTCGGGCGGAACCTGCGGGAGGTCGCCGACCTCGCCGACGTGCACGTCGCCCTGCGGCTGCACGACGACCTCGCCGGTCCCGGCGGGCGCGGGACCGGCGGTCCCGGCGGGCCCGGCCGGGGTGCCGCTGGTCCGGTCCGACACGGCGGGGCTCCTCAGTAGTCGACGCGCGCGGCGCTGGTCAGCCACGCGTCGAAGGGTTCGGTGGCGCAGGGGACCTCCTGCTGGAGCACCGGCGTGGACCACGACGCCCGGTCGGTGGAGAAGAGCTCGTAGAAGGTGCGGTCGTCGAAGCCCCCGCGGGCGGCGTCGTCGCGGTCGGCGGCGTACACGACGCGGTCCACCCGCGCCCACAGCGAGGAGGCCAGGCACATCGGGCACGGCTCGCAGCTGGAGTACAGGGTGGTGCCGTGCAGGGAGAACGTGCCGGTCAGGCGGCACGCCTCGCGGATGGCCTGGACCTCGGCGTGCGCGGTGGGGTCGTTGTCCCGGGTGACCCGGTTCTGCCCCGCGGCCAGCAGTTCCCCGCCCCGCACGAGCACCGCGCCGAAGGGGCCACCGCCCTCGGCGACGTTCTTCGTCGCCAGTTCCACGGCGCGTTCCAGGAAGTGCGCGTCGGCGGCGCCCGCAGCCGCGCTCACGCCCACGCCTCCGGCGCCGCCGGGAAGACGTCGTTCGCCACGACGGCCTGGATCAGGCCGTAGGGGCGGTCGGCGGCGTGGAACACCTCGCCGTGGTTGTCGGTTCCGAAGCGCGCCAGGTCGTAGTCGAAGTGGTGCTTGTTCGGCGCCAGCAACCGGATCTCCGCCGCCTCGGGCACCCGTTCCAGGGCGCTGCGGCCCATGTGCCACAGGGTCTGCTGCAGCGCGAGGGAGTGCAGCGTGGCGAACTGCTCGATCAGCGCCTCGCGGATCGTCGCGTACGCGGCGTCGAAGTCGAAGCCGTCCGCCAGGGCCGCGGCGCCGTAGCGCCAGGTCGCCACCAGCGACGTCGCCATGACCCGGTCGTCGGTCTCGGGCAGGGTGGTGTACGCGTCGGTGAGGAAACCCTTGAACTGCGACCCGGTGGACTTCAGCAGCGTGAGGTCCTTCAGGCCGGCGAGCACGTGGACGACCTGCCGGCCGTCCCCGTCGCTGACGGTGGCGGCGGCGGTGCGGACCTCGGCCCCGGACCGGATCCAGGTGTGGTCGTGCTCGTTCCCGCCGACCTGCGCCCGCGTCCACGGGTACGCCTCGACGTCGACGCGCGCGCCGCTGACGGGTTCGACGTCGTCGACGAAGTGGCGCGCGAGGTCCAGCGCGTACCCCTCGACGGTGGCGACGCCCTTCTCCTTGGCGTACGCGTACACGGTGTTCTTCTGCGTGTCCGTCGGGAGGACCTTCGACTGGTCGCCGCTGAGGTAGGCGTCGGCGAAGTCACCGCGCAGCGTCGTCGTGACGTTCAGGTCCACGATTTCGTGGCGGGCGGTGTCCCGCCGGAAGCGGACGACCCGGTTCTCGGCCTTGCCGTAGCGGTGGTCCGCCAGGACGATCGACACGGTCAGCTCCCGCGGTAGGTGGAGTAGGCGAACGGGGACAGCAGCAGCGGCACGTGCAGGTGGGGACGGGCGTCCGCGCCGGGGGTGACGGTGAAGGCGACGACGACCTCCGGGTGGAACGTCTCGCGCCCGGCGGCGGCGAACCACTCCCCCGTGGCGAAGGTCAGGCGGTGCACCCCGGCCCCGAGGTCGGCGTCGAGGCGGGCGCGCCCGTCGGCGTCGGTGCCGGCCCTGGTCAGGACCTCCCCGCCTGGCCCGGTGAGGGTGAGGCTCACCCCCACGGCCGCCGTGCCGGTGACGGCGTCGAGGACGTGGGTGGACAAGGTCGTCACGACGCGGTCCCCGCCCGCACCGGCGACGCGTCGCCCACGGCGCGCTCCAGCCGCAGGCGGGTGATGGCCGCGAGTTCCCGGCGCAGCACGGCGCGCTCGGTGACGGGGTCGTTGTCCAGCCGGGAACGGAGCACGGCGAGCAGCTCCTCCGCGCTGCGCCCGGACGCGCACACCAGGTACACGTGCCCGAAGCGGGCCTCGTAGGCGCGGTTTCCCGCGGCGAGGTCGTCGAGCACGGCCGCGTCGGCCGACAGCGCCGCGGCCTGCTCCCGGCGGGAGGCGGCGTTCGCCGGACGTTCCCCGATGCGGGGGTGAGCGGCCAGCGCGGCGTCGACGTCCTCCTCGGACGCGGTGGCCAGAGCGGCGTCGGCGGCGTCCAGCAACGCGGCCACCGCGGGGAACGGGCGCTGCGCCGCGAGGGCGGCGGCCCACCCGGGTGCGTGGCAGCAGGCCAGGAGCAGGTCGCGGAACTCCTGCTCCGGAAGGGCGTTCAAGGCGACGACGCCCTGGACGCGGCCCTCGGTGGTGCTCACCATCGTTGCCTCCTCCTGGTGACGGACGGCCAGTGTCACCGGGTCCGGCGAGGCCGCGCAGCCGCCGAAGTGCCAGCGTTCGGTGTCCGCGACCGCGGTCCCTGGTCGGAACCACCAAACGGCGCGGAGTCCGGAACCCGCCGGAAACGTGCCGGAAACACCGCCGCCCACCCCGCCCCCGTCTCCCCCGCCGACCGCGTCCTCGCCCGCGCCGGCCGGCCGGCGGTCCCGTGGTGGAATGGGCCGGTGCCGGTCCTGGGGGTGGTGCTCGCAGCGGGCGCGGGAACACGCATGGGGGTTCCCAAGGCGCTGCTGCGCTCGGCCGGGGGCGCCAGCTGGGCGGCCCGGACGACGGAGGTCCTCCGGGCCGGCGGCTGCGCGTCGGTGGCCGTCACCGTCGGCGCCGCCGCCGGGGAGGTCCGCTCCAGCCTGCCGGACCGGGTGGACGTCCTCGAGGTGCCCGACTGGGACCGCGGCCCGGGCGGAAGCGTCCTCGCCGCGCTCGACCACGCGCGGGCCGCGGGGGTCGAGGCGCTGCTGCTGATGCTGGTGGACCTGCCCGAGGTCACGGCGGGCGACGTGCGGGCGGTGCTGGAGGCCGGGGGCGAGGATCCCTCGGCCGCGCTCGTCCGCGCGGGGTGGCGGGGCCGCGGAGGGCACCCCGTGCTCCTGGGGCGTCGGCACTGGGCCCGGGCCACGAGGCTCGCCGCCTCCGGGACGGGGCTGCGGGAACTGCTGCGGGAGGAGGGGTGTCTCGAGGTCGCGGTGGCCGCGTCGGTGCGGGACGTCGACACCCCGGACGCGCTCCCGGAAGGCACCTCCTCCCCCGGCGGTGTCCGGTGGAGGGCCCCGGCGCGGTGACCCGGGGCCCGTCCCCGGGCGGGTCCTGACCGCGCGGTCACACCGCAGCGGGCCTCCGCTTCGGCAGCAGCGCGTAGGTGGCGGCGGCGACCGCAAACCCGACGAGGGCGGTGAGGTCACCGGCGCCGGGTGCTGCGGCGGGAACGGGACCCACGTAGATCTCCTGGTTGGCGAAGAGCCCCACGGAGAGGACGAGCCCGATGAGCATGGCGGCCACGCCCGAGGGGTTGCGGAAGGCGCGGTCGTGCAGCAGGGGCTGCAGGTCCCGCCCCCGGCGGGCGAACTGGTCGACGAGGACGACACCGAGCCACGGGGCGATCCAGTAGGCGATGACGAGCAGGAACTGCTCGTAGGCGTGACCGGCGTCGGACAACCCCGCCCAGGCCAGGACGAAACCCACGACGCCGAAGGCGACCGGCACGATCGCCCGGCGCCGGGTCAGCGCCGTGAACCCCATGGTCAGGAACGACATCGAGCCGGAGTAGACGTTGAGGATGTTCGCGCAGATCGCCCCCAGGGCGATGGCCAGCAGGGTGATCTGGCCCAGCGCAGTGGGCAGGTGGGAGGTGAACGCCGCGGTGGGGTTGCCGTCGACCGCGCCGGGGATGGTCACCGACGCGGCGCCGGCGAGCATGAGGACCGAGGTGGAGACGAACAGACCGAGACCCGCCGCCCGGCCCGCCGCGGCCCCGGTGCCCGGCCGCAGGTAGCGGGTGTAGTCGGTGGCGTAGGGGTTCCAGCCCGCGGTGTAGCCCCAGGCGGTGGCCGCGGCGAGGATGAAACCGCCGGTACCGCCGGGGGTGGCGGGCGCCGCGCTGTAGTCCGCCTCGGCGAAGGTCAGCACCGCGACGACGGCGAACACCACCGCCAGCACGACGGCGGCGTAGCGCTCGAAGAGGTGCACGAGGTCGTGCCCGAGGGCGGCGATGGCGATCTGCACGACCACGACCGCCACCAGGCACAGCAGGGCGGGCAGGCTCGTCAGGGCGGACAGCGCGAAGGCCGCGCTGACGCTGTTGACGGCGAACCACCCGAAGCCGGCCATGACCGACATGAGCGCCGCGGGCAGCAGGTTGCCGAGGTGGCCGAACGCCGTGCGTCCCAGCACCATCTGCGGGACCCCGACGCCGGGCCCGCGGGCGGACAGGACGCCGTGGCTGATCGCGGCCAGGGCGTTGCCCAGCAGGAGGGCGGCCGCGGCCTGCCAGAACGACAGGCCGAAGGCCTGCGTGGCGAGGACCCCGACGAAGATCGTGGCGAACTCGAGGTTCGGTGAGCTCCACGTCCAGGCCAGGTTCCGCGGCCGACCGCGACGTTCGTCCAGGGGGATGGTCTCGGTGCTGCGCCGCTCGATCGTCTCGGTGCGCACCGCGGTGGTGGTCTCGCCGTCGGCGGTGGGGGTGGTGGTCACGGGAGGTCCTCTCCGATATCTTCGAACCACACGTCGGGGCGCTGCTCGATGAAGGTGGTCATGAGGGCTCGGCAACGGTCGTCGTCGAGCACGGTCACCGAGACGCCGTGCTCGGCGAGCCAGGCGTGCCCGCCGGTGAAGGTGGTGCTCTCCCCGACGAGCAGGTGCCCGATCCCGAACTGGCGCACCAGCCCGCTGCAGTACCAGCAGGGCGACAGCGTGGTCACCATCACGGTGTGGCGGTAGGACGCTCGCCGGCCGGCGTTGCGGAAGGCGTCGGTCTCACCGTGCACGGACGGGTCGTCGTCCTGCACGCGCCGGTTGCGGCCGGCGCCGAGCAGGGTGCCGTCGAGGGTGAAGAGGGCGGCCCCGATGGGGACACCGCCCTCGGCGGCGCCCGCGCGGGCCTGCTCGAGGGCCACGTCGAGCAGGCGGGTGGCGTCGAGGGCGGGTGGGAGCAGGAGCGTGGTGGTCACGGTGGCAGTCCACCGCACCCGGCTCGTCCCCCGGCAGGGACACGACGTCAGCCATCGAGCCGGCGATCACGTGCACCGCGTACCGTGCGCGGATGGTCCTGAGCGTGCGCAGCGCGTTGCTCCACCCCGTCGTGCGGGATGCCCGTCCCGAGCTGCTCAACGGGGAGGAGGGTCTGGACGCTCCCGTGCGGTGGGTGCACTCCAGCGAGATCTACGAGATCGGGCCGCTCCTGCAGGGCGGGGAACTCCTCCTGACCACCGGGCTGGGCGTCGCGACCGTCGACGCGGGGGCTCGCCGGCACTACGTCCGCGACCTCGCCACCCGCGGGGTCGCCGCCCTGGCGGTCGAAGTGGGCCGCTCCCTCCCGCAGGTCCCGCCGGAGATGGCCGACGAGGCGGCGCGTCGCGGGTTGCCGCTGGTGGTGCTGCACGAGGTCGTCCCGTTCACCCGCATCTCCGAGACGCTGAACACGGCCATCATCGGCGGTGCGACGCTGCGGCTGCGCTTCGCCGAACGGGTCATCACGGCGGTGGAGGGCGCGCAGGTCGAGGAGCGGGGGTTGTCGGGGCTGCTGTCGGCGGTGGGCGACCTGGTCCAGCGCTCGCTCGTCCTCGTCTCGGCCGGGGGCGCGCTCGTCGCGGCGGCGGGGACCTCCTCCGACCGGGACGCCTGGCGGGTCCTGGAGGCGGGTGGCCCGCGGGCGTCGATCTCGGTCCGCGGCCGGGCCTGGGGCGTGGTCGCCGCCGCTCCCGCGGCGCTGCCCGGCCCGGGGTCCGACCCCGGCGGGGACGAGGACGACGTGGCCACCGCGTTGCGCTGGCTCGTCCCCGCCCTGGCCATGGAGGTCGTGCGCACCCACCGGGCTCCCAGCCGCCCCGACCAGCTCGCCGAGCGGCTGCTGTCCGAACTCGTCGACGGAACCGCCCCCGCCGACACCGACGTCCTCGTCCGGGCGGGCGCGGCGGGGTTCCACCCGGGCGTGGGGGACGTCGTGGTCGCCGTCGCGGTCGACGCCCCCGAGAGCCGGTCCGGCCTGTCGGTGCTGGAGTCCGCCGCCCGCGTGACGGGAGGGGTGCTGCTGCGCGGGCGCGTCGGAGCGGAGGTGCTGGGGCTGTTCGCCCTCGCCGAGCGCGGTGACCAGGTGCGGGTCGTGACCGCCGCCGTCGAGCGGGCCTGGCAGCGTGCGGGCCGCCCGCCCCTGCGGGCCGCGGTGGGTGACCCGGTGCGCTCGGACCGCGCCGCGGGCGGCTGGCGGTGGTCCCTGGGCCGGGCGCGGGCGGCCCTGGCCGTGGCGGGCACCACCCGCCCGCCGCTGCCGGAAGCGGGCACGCCGGTGACCACGAGCCGGACGTGGGCCCTGGACCTGCTCCTGCGCGACGCCGACGTCGACGTCGAGGACCTGGTCGAGGCGACGCTGCACCCGCTGCGACGGTGGGACGAGCGGCACGGGAGCGAACTCATCCGCACCGTCGAGACGCACCTGCGCCTGGGCTGCTCCCCCGGTCGCACGGCCGCAGCCCTGTCCATCGGCCGCCAGACCACCTACCAGCGGCTGCGCCGGGCCGAGGAGCTCCTGGGCCACCCCCTCGACGACGCCGACGCCCACGCGGGGCTGCTGCTGGCCACCGCCGCCGCCCGCCTGGGCGGTGGGCCGCCCACCCGGTCCGGCCCCGTCCCGGGCGGGGCGGTCAGCGGCGACCGGGGTGCGTCCCCGGTAGGTGCGGAGAACCGGAACCGGTGAGCATCTCGCGCAGCGAACCCCGCCGCGGCTGCGCGGGCAGCAGTCCCCTGGCCCGCAGCAGCGGCATCACGTCGGCGATGAAGTCGCGGTAGGACTCCGTCCCGCCGAAGGTGAACTCCACGAGGAAGCCGTCGACGTCGGTGGCCTCGACGATGGACTCGATCTCGTCGGCGACCTGCGCCGGGGTCCCGGTGACCTTGAATCCGCCCATGGTCTCGCGCAGACCGTCGAGGACCTGCCCCACGGTCAGCGAGGGGTCCTGGTACTGCCGCAGGAGGCTCTGGCCGACCTCGGTGGAGATGTCCTGCAGGGTGGCGGCCGGGTCGAAGCGGGTCAGGTCGATCCCGGACCACCCCAGGAACAGGGCGGCCATCGCCTCCCGGCTCGGGGCGTCGGTCAGCTCGCGCCGCAGCCGGCGAGCCTTCTCCTCCGTGTCCCCGACGACGACCGACAACCCGTTGACCACCTTGACGCCGTCCCGTGGGCGTCCCCGCTCCTGCGCGCGGTCGCGCAGGTCCCGCACCAGCGCCGCGGCGGCCTCGACGTCGCGTTCCTGGGTGAAGATGCACTCGGCGTAGGTGGCGGCGAAGTTCTTGCCCGCCACCGACGCCCCGGCCTGGAACAGGGTCGGGGTCCGCTGCGGGGACGGCGCGATCGGGTAGTAGCCGTCGAGGGCGAAGAACGGGCCGTCGTGGTGCAGGCGGTGCACCTTGGCCGGGTCGGTGAAGACCCCGCTCGCCTTGTCCATCGGCTGCGCCTGCTCGTCCCACCCCTTCTCCCACAACGTCAGGCACAGGGAGACGAAGTCGTCGGCGCGGGCGTAGCGGGTGTCGTGCGCCGTGACCGCCCCCTCGCCGAGCAGCCGGACGAGGGCGTCCTGCATGTCGGAGGTGACGATGTTCCACCCCACCCGCCCGTTCGTGAGGTGGTCGAGGGTGGAGTACTTGCGGGCCAGCAGGTAGGGCCGTTCCGCGGTCGTCGACGAGGTGACGACGAAGCCCAGCCGGTCCACGGTCGCGGCCAGCCCCGACAGCAGCAGGGGTGCGTCGTGGACGGGGAACTGCACCGCCTCGCGCACGACGACCTCGGGGACCTCCCCCTCCGGGGTCATCGGGTAGGCGAGGGCCTCGGCGAAGAAGAGGAAGTCGAAACCCCCGGCGTCCAGCTGGCGCGCCAGCTCCTGCCAGTGAGCCATCCCGGCGTACCCCTCGGGCTGGGCCAGAGGATGGCGCCAGGAGTTGGCCAGGAACGTGGGGGCCATGACCTCGAAGGCCCCCAGGACCAGCTGCTTGCTCATGCCCTCGCCTGCCCCGCCGTCGCCAGTCGGGCGATGCGGTCCTCGACCTGCGTCCGCAGGGTCTGCTTGTCGCTCTCGTCCAGCCAGCAACCGTCGACGGCGTTGCGGGTGAACTGCGCCAGCTCGTCCAGGCCGTAGCCCAGGGCCCGGGCGAGCACGCGGTAGTCGTGGGTGGGGTCCGTCCCGAACATGGGCGGGTCGTCGGAGTCGATGGTCACGCACAACCCGGCGTCGACCATCTCGCGGATGCGGTGGTGGGTCCCGTCGCCGCTGCCCGAGTACCTCCCGATGTCCGAGCTCACGGGGGTGCAGGTGAAGGGGATGCGCTCGCTCACGCAACGGGCGGTGAGGTCGGGGTCGTCGACGACGTGGTAGCCGTGGTCGATCCGTTCCCCGCCCAGCAGGTCGAGGATGGTCTCGACGTGGTGGGGAGGCCCGGACTCCGAGTGCGCGGTGCGGTGCAGCCCGGCGCGCCCGGCGAGGGCGAAGGCCCGCCAGAACTTCTCCGGGGGCCCGATGGCCTCGGAGTAGTCCAGTCCGACCCCCAGGACCTCCTCGCGCCGGTCGGCGATCACCTCCTCGACGAGCTGGAGACCCGCGGCGGCGCTGTCGTTGCGGTTCAGGGCGACGACGAGACCGGAGGCGATGCCGGTGTCGGCACGGGCGTCGCGTGCACCGGCGATGACCCCGTCGAGGATGGTGGCGTAGGGAACGCCGGGGTGGCCGGGTGGGCTGAGCATGATCTCGCGGTACAGCACACCGTGAGCGGCGCCACCCGCGGTGAGGGACTCGTACGTCACCCGGTGGAAGTCGTCCGCGTCGCGGATGACGGCCCCCACGACGTCGAGCACCCGCAGGAACTCGTCGAGGTCGTCGTAGCTCTCGTGGTCGTAGAGGTCGTCCGCCGTGCAGCCGGGGCGCCCCACCGCCGCGTCGAGGTCCACGTCGTGCTTGCGGGCCAGTTCGAGGACGGTGCTCGCCGACACCGACCCGATGAGGTGGGTGTGCAGCGACACCTTGGGCAGCCGGGCCGTGAGCTCGTCGAGGTCCATGCGGTCATCCTGCCCGTGCGCCGGGCGCCGTCCCGGGTGCGGCGCCGACCGGTAACACGATGGAAACGCGGGTGGCGACGGAGGGGACGGGGACCGGGGTGCCCGCCCGGCCCGCGTCCACGGACGGAGCCCGCCACCCGCCGTTCCCGGTGAGGACCACGAAACGCAGAAGTAGTCCGGGGGTAACCAGCCGGAAACGGTTCGCGCGTTAACTACCTCTCGTGACCCGGACCCACGACGCGCACCGCCACCTCGGCCGGCTGCCGGCGTACCCCTTCTACGGCGGTCCTCCCGTCAACCCCGACACCACCGCTCGCGAGCAGATCGCCGACCTGCTCGACGACCTGGACCACGAGGGCACCGAACGCGCCCTGCTGCTGCCCAACTACGGCGTGCCGGTCGCCGAGGCCTCCTTCGCGCTGAACGACCTCGTGCTGGAGACCACCGCGAAGGACGACCGGTTCGTCTGCGGGCTGTGGACCTCACCGCGCAGCGAGGACGCCGCCCTCACCGACGCCGCTCTGGCGCTGGCCGGCGAACCCGGCGTGGTCGCGCTGAAGACGAGCTTCCTGCTCGGCGGCGGGGTCGACGACCCGACCTCCCAGCCGCAGATCGAGAGGATCTTCACCACCGCCCGCGAACGGGACCTCGTCGTCCACGTGCACACCTCTCCCGGGGCGGCCTCCGACATCGACGAGGTCGGCAAGCTCGTCGACCGCTACGGCGACGAGGTCCGCATCCACCTCGTCCACCTCGGGGGCGGGATGAGCGCGCACATCAAGCTCATCGGCGGGCGGTTCTTCGACTGGATCGAGGCCGGCAAGAAGGTCTACACCGACACCAGCTGGGCCATCGGCTTCGCCCCCCGCTGGCTGGCCCGGGAGATCGAGCGCCGCGGCGTCGGCGGGGACCGCGTCCTGTTCGCCAGCGACGAACCCTGGGGCGACCACGCAGGCGAACTGGCCCGCATGCGGGCCGCCGCCGGCGACGGCGAGCTGGCCCGGATGTTCCTGCACGAGAACTTCTCCACCCTCTACGGCTGACGAGCTCAGCCACCCCGAACCCCCGCCGCGCGGCGACCGCCCCGCGCCCGCACCGCGGCGGGTCACCTCCATCGAGAACCCACCCCACGAGCCAGGAGCAGCCACCATGACCACCACGACCACCACCCCCGGCACCACCACCACCGAGGTCGAGGAGCAGATCAAGGCGAACATCGCCAAGTCCATCTCGGAGATCCCCCACCCCGCCCTGCCCAAGGGCAGCAACATCTACGGTTCCACCAAGATCTTCCCGGACTACCAGGCCGAGGACGGCGAGACCTACTTCACCCTCGTGCACGGCATCGCCCACGAGTCCTCGGTCAGCTTCGTCGCCGTCCTGCAGGCGACCCGCGCCCTGCGCAAGGGCTTCGAGTCCGCGATCTACTTCTACGGCCCCGGGTCGATGAACTGCATCGCCACCCGCGGGTTCCCCACCACGGGCGACTCCGGGTTCCCCGGCGAGCAGAACATCAACGGCGCCCTGGAGACGTTCATCAGGGAGGGCGGCACCGTCTACTGCTGCCGCTTCGGCCTGGCCCTGCACGGCAACCGCGAGGAGGACCTCATCGAGGGCGTCATCCCCTGCCACCCCCTCGACGTGCAGGACGCGATCATCCACTACGCCCGCAAGGGCGCCATCATCAACTCCACCTACATGGTCTGATCCCCGCGGGCGAGGGGAACGACGATGAGCTGCCCGGACGCGATCGGTGCCGAGGACCGGGCCACGGCGGGAACCGTCTCCACTCGGGTCGACGTCGCGATCCGCGGTGTCCGCCTCGCCGCACCCGTGCGCCGCACCGGCGGAGCCGGTCCCAGCGACGACGGCCACGTGGTCCTCGGCGGTCTGGCCACCGCGCTGCCGCTGCGCTCGGACAGCCCCTACCTCGTCCGCGAGGGCCGGCTGGTCCGGGAGGACCCCCTCGGCGCCCTGCTGGAGGTCACCGACCTCGGCATCGAGGTGGAACCCGTGCAGCGGCCGAGGTTCTACGACCTCGCCACCACCGACGGGATCCCCTACGAGAAGATCGCGAAGCTGCACGGCCGCGACGTGCTCGCCACCACCGTCGTGCAGACCTGCTCGCGCTACGCCCCCGAGGACCGCTGCCGCTTCTGCGCGATCGAGTCCTCGCTGGAGTCGGGATCGACCATCGCGGTCAAGACCCCCGCGATGCTCGCCGAGGTCGCCGAGGCCGCGGTCCGCCTCGACGGGGTGAAACACGTGGTCATGACCACCGGGACCTCCACCGCCCCCGACCGCGGCGCGCGCCACCTCGCCCGCTGCGTCCGGGCGGTCACCGAGGCCGTGCCCGGCCTGCCCGTGCAGGTGCAGTGCGAACCCCCCGGTGACCTCGCCACCCTCACCGAGCTGAAGGACGCCGGCGCGAGCTCCATCGGCATCCACGTCGAGTCCCTCGACGAGGCCGTCCGCCGGCGCTGGATGCCGGGGAAGTCCACCGTCCCGATGGCGGAGTACCGCGCCGCCTGGACCGAGGCCGTCCGCGTGTTCGGGCGCAACCAGGTCTCCACCTACCTCCTCGTCGGCCTCGGGGAGGACCCCGACGAGCTCGTCGCCGGGGCCGAGGACCTCGTCGAGCTCGGCGTCTACCCCTTCGTCGTGCCCTTCCGGCCGCTGGCCGGAACCCTCGCGGTCGACGTCGACGGGGCGGGGGCCCCCGGGGCGGCCGTCCTGGAGGACGTCTCGCGCCGCGTCGCGAAGGCCCTGCGCGCGGGCGGGATGCGCGGTGCGGACCAGATGGCCGGCTGCGCGGCGTGCGGGGCCTGCTCCGTGCTGCAGAACCTGAACGGCTGAAGGGGAGCGCCCGGTGGAACCACGGACCGCGCACGCCGACCCGCCCCCGCTGGAGGTGTCGATCCTGTCGGGTCTCCCCCGTCAGGTACCGCGCTTCCGGGTGGAGGTGGCCAGCCCCCAGGACGAGGCCGCGTACCTGACGCTGCGCCGCGACGTCTTCGTGGGGGAACAGGGCCTCTTCACCGGCGACGACCGGGACGAGACCGACGACGACCCGCGCCGGCGGGTCCTCGTCGCCCGCACCCCGGAGGGGAGGGTCGTGGGTGGTGTCCGCCTCGCCCCGGCCACCGCCGGCCCCGACATCGGCTGGTGGCGCGGCAGCCGCCTCGTGGTCGCCACCGGCGCGCGCAGCCTCGGCGGCGTCGGGAGCGCCCTGGTCCGCGCGGCCTGCGCGCACGCCGAGGAGGTCGGCGCGCTGCGCTTCGAGGCGAGCGTGCAGGCCGCCAACGCGGTGCTGTTCCAGCGGCTGGGCTGGGAACGGGTGCGCGAGCTGGACCTGCACGGCACGCCGCACGTGCTGGTGCGCTACCCGGTGCAGCGCGTCCAGCGCCTGGTGGACGCCACCAAGGCGCCGCTGGCCGCTCTGCTCGCCGACCTGGGCGGCGGAGCGGACACCGGGGCGGGAGCGCTCGGTGGGGCGGGGTTCCGCGGTGACGACGGAGCCCCCGTGCCGGGCAGCGACCTGGTGGCGGCCTGCGACGCGATCGTGCCCTCGATGCTCGAGCGGGACCCGGTGTGGGCCGGCTGGTGCGCGGTGCTGGTCAACCTCAACGACCTCGCGGCGATGGGGGCCACCCCCGTGGGGATGCTCGACGCGCTCGCCGCCCGCGACGCGCACCAGGCGCAGCGCATCGTGTCCGGTCTCCGCGCCGCCGCCACCGCGTGGGGCGTCCCGGTCCTGGGTGGACACACGCAGCTGGGGGTCCCCGCGGCCCTGTCCGTCACCGCGCTGGGCCGCACCGGCTCCCCGGTTCCCGCCGGGGGCGGGCGCGCCGGCGACGAGGTGCGGCTGACGGCCGACCTGGGCGGTGGCTGGCGTCCCGGCTACCGCGGCGCGCAGTGGGACTCCACCTCCACCCGGCGCGGCGAGGACCTGCGCGCCATGGGCTCCTTCGTGGCCCGTTCGCGTCCCGACGCCGCCAAGGACGTCAGCATGGCCGGTCTCGTCGGCACGCTCGGCATGCTCGCCGAGGCCAGCGGCACCGGCGCGGAGATCGACGTGGCCGCCGTCCCCCGCCCCGGCGCGGCGAGCGTGGGCGACTGGTTCACCTGCTTCCCCGGGTTCGCGATGGTGACCGCCTCCCGCCCCGGGTGGGAACCGCAGCACGCAGGACCGGCCACGAGCGCAGCCTGCGGGCGCCTCGTGGCGGGAGAAGGGGTCGGCCTGCGCTGGCCCGACGGAGAGGTGACCCGGGCCGTCCGGGACACCGTGACGGGATGGGGACCGGCATGAGCAGCACCGGAGCCGTGGGAACGACCAGACTGGCCGCCGTGGCCGGGAACTTCGGCCGCGACCTCGAAGCCACGTACGCGCAGGTGGGCCGCGTCCTGGAGCGGGCCCGGGCCGACGGCACCGGGCTGGTCGCCTTCCCCGAGGCCTGCCTGGGGGGTTACCTCTCCAGCCTGGGCTCGGCCGAGGACAGGGGGACCGCGGCCAGCCGCCGCGGGCGTTCCGGACCGCCCGCGCTGACCCTGGACGGGCCGGAACTGCGACGGGTGCAGGAGATGGCCGGGGACGTCGTCGTGGTGGTGGGGATGTGCGAGGACGGCGGCCACGACCTGTACAACACCGCCGTGGCGCTGACCGGCGACGGGATCCTCGGGGTGCACCGCAAGGTGCACCAGCCGCTGGGCGAGAACCTCACCTACGCCGCCGGTTCCGCCTTCGACGCGTTCGACACCCCCGTCGGGCGCATCGGTCTGCAGATCTGCTACGACAAGGCCTTTCCCGAGGCCGCTCGCGCCGCGGCCCTGGACGGGGCCGCCGTCATCGTCAGCATCTCGGCGTGGCCGGGTTCGCGCACCGCCGCCGCCGCCGACCTGGCCCGGGACCGCTGGCGCCTGCGCTTCGACCTCTACGACCAGGCCCGGGCGCTGGAGAACCAGGTCGTGTGGGTCGCCGCCAACCAGGCCGGGGAGTTCGGTTCGCTGCGGTTCGTCGGCAACGCGAAGATCGTCGGGCCCGGCGGGGAGGTCCTGGCCAGCACCGGGACGGACGCGGGCATCGCCGTCGCCGACGTCGACATCGAGCACGAATTGGCGCTCGCGCGGCGAGCCATGTTCAACCTGCGCGACCGCCGCCCCGATGCCTACGGCGCCGTCGTCGCCCCCAACGCCCACGCCGTCCCCGCTGTCCCCGCCGTTCAGGAGGAGGTCCCCAGCCTTGCCTGAGACGACGTTCACGGTGCGCTGGCCCGACGAGACCGTGCAGCACTGCTACTCCCCCTCCCTCGTCGTCCACGACCACCTCGCGGTGGGCGCCGAGTACCCCGTCGCGGAGTTCCTCGCCCGCGCCGGCACCGCGCTGACCACCGCGAGCGAGCGGGTGCGGGCGAAGTACGGCATGGCCTGCACCTCGGCGATGGCCCAGCTCGACGACCTGACCGCCCGCGCAGCGCGCTACGACCCCGCCGCCCCCGTGCGCGTGCTCGGGCTCGAACCGCCCCTCCCCCCGTCGACGCCCCCCGGACCCGCGCTGACGCAGCGACCCCCTGGAGCCACCCCGTGAACACCCCGCCGGCCACCACCCGTGAGCACCACCCCGTCGTCGTCGTCGGCGCCGGCCAGGCCGGGCTCTCCCTCAGCTGGCACCTCACCCGGCGCGGTGTCGACCACGTCCTGCTCGAACGCGGCACGACCGCCCACGAATGGCGCGACGGGCGCTGGGACGCCTTCACCCTGGTCACCCCCAACTTCCAGTGCCGCCTCCCCGGGTGGAGCTACACCGGGGAGTTCGCCGGCACCGACCCCGACGGGTTCATGGAACGCGACGAGGTGCACCGGTTCGTCACCGAGTACGCCCGTTCCTTCGCCGCCCCCGTCCGCGAAGGCGTGGCGGTCACCTCCCTGCGCCAGCACGGTGGCGGCTTCGCCCTCTCCACCAGCGCCGGGGAGTTCAGCGCCGACCAGGTCGTGATCGCCACCGGCGGTTACCACGTACCCGTCGTCCCCGCGGCCGCCGAGCGCCTCCCGCGCGACGTCGTGCAGTTGCACTCCTCCGCCTACCGCAGCGCGCAGCGGCTGCCCGAGGGCGCGGTCCTCGTCGTGGGCTCCGGGCAGTCCGGCGCCCAGATCGCCGAGGACCTGCACCTGGCCGGCCGCCGCGTCCACCTGGCCGTGGGGAACGCACCGCGGTGCGCCCGCACCTACCGCGGGCGCGACTGCATCGCGTGGCTGGAGGACATGGGGACCTACGACGTCACCGCCGGCGAGGTCCCCGGAGGCGCAGCCGCGCAGGAGAAGACCAACCACTACATGACCGGGCGCGACGGAGGTCGCGACATCGACCTGCGCGCCTTCGCCCGGGAGGGCATGGGCCTCCACGGGCGGCTGGAGGACGTGCGCGACGGCGTCGCCCGCTTCGCGCCGACGCTGGAGCAGGCGCTGGACCACGCCGACTCGGTGATGGAGTCCATCAAGGACGTCATCGACCGCCACATCAGCGCCCGGGGCATCGACGCGCCGAACGAGGCGCGCTACGTCCCCGTGTGGCGCCCCGAGCAGGAAGTCACCGAGCTCGACCTCGCCGCGGCGGGCATCACCTCGGTCGTGTGGAGCGTCGGCTACCGCGCGGACCACCGGTGGGTCGAGCTCGGGGTCTTCGACGGGCGCGGGCGCCCCCGCCAGACCCGCGGGGTCACCGGCACGCCGGGCCTCTTCT
Source organism: Kineococcus radiotolerans SRS30216 = ATCC BAA-149 (assembly GCF_000017305.1). Classification (GTDB taxonomy): domain Bacteria; phylum Actinomycetota; class Actinomycetes; order Actinomycetales; family Kineococcaceae; genus Kineococcus; species Kineococcus radiotolerans. The sequence continues at coordinate 169,398 of NC_009664.2, forward strand.
TCCTCGGGCTGCCGTGGATGCACACCTGGGGTTCGGGTCGCTTCGCCGGCATCGCCCGCGACGCGGAGTTCCTCGCCGACCAGCTGACCGCGGGCGCGGCTCGCCTCCCTCCGCCGTCCTCCCCCGCGTCCCGCCCCGCCTCGACGGGCCTCGCCGCGTCGCACCTCACCGCAGCCCGCTGACCGTGCGGATCGCGCTCACGACGTACTCCACGAAACCTCGCGGCGGCGTCGTCCACACCCTGGCGCTGGCCGAGGCGCTCGTCGAGGCCGGCGCCGAGGTGAGCGTCTGGACGCTGGGCCGCAGCGGTGACGCCGGCTTCTTCCGCCCCGTCGCCCCGCAGGTCGACGTCCGCGTCGTACCGTTCCCGGCTCGCGAGGGCGAGAGCGTCGGGGACCGCATCCTGCGCTCCATCGACGTCCTGCGGGCGGGGTTCGACCCCGCCGGCTACGACGTCGTCCACGCCCAGGACTGCATCAGCGCCAACGCCGTCGGGCGCTGCGTCCGCACCGTGCACCACCTGGACACGTTCACCACCCCCGCGCTGGCCGCCTGCCACGAACGGGCGATCGTCGAACCGTACGCGCACGTGTGCGTCTCCCGCGCGGTGGCCGAGGAACTGCGGGAGGGCTGGGGACTGGACCCCGTCGTCATCCCCAACGGCGTGCAGGCGCAACCCTTCACCGACGCGGCGGGCGACGCCCCCGCCGCAGCGGCGGCCCGCCGGCACTGGCAGGACCGGTTCGGGCGCTACGTCGTCGCCGTCGGCGGCATCGAACCGCGCAAGGGCAGCACCGACCTGCTGCGGGCCGTCGCCCTCCTGCGCCGGGAACTCCCCGACGTCGCCCTGGTGGTGGCCGGCGGGGAAACCCTCTTCGACTACCGGGACTACCGCGCCGAGTTCGACCGCCTCGCCGCCGAGCTCGACGTCGCCCCGCACGTCCTGGGCCCGGTCCCCACCGCGGACCTGCCCTCCCTGGTGGCGGGCGCCGCGGCCATGGGTTTCGTCTCCACCAAGGAGGGTTTCGGGTTGGCCGCCATGGAGGGTCTCGCGGCCGGGATCCCGCTGGTGACGCGGGACCTGCCCGTCCTGCGGGAGGTCTTCGACGGCGCCGCGGCCTTCGCCGTGGACCCCGCCTCCATCGCGACCGCCCTGCGCGACGCCGTGCTCCGCCCGGACTCCGACGTCCTGGTCGCGCGCCGGGCCGTCGGAGCCGATCTCGTCGCCCGGCACACGTGGGCGGCGGCCGCCCGAGCGCACCTGGAGTTCTACGCGGCTCTGGCCGAGTTCCCGTGACGCCGGTGAGGACGACCGCCGGTGACGCGATCCGCCGGTGGGCGCAGGCCGGTGCGGGAACAGGCGCTGACCCGCGCGGGCACCCGCGAGGCGCACCGCAGCCAGTGGTGCCCTGGCGCGCCGTCGACGGGAGGAACGTGCGGTGACGACGATCGGTGGGGTGTCTCGTCCTCTCCGGATCGCCGCGGCCGCGGCGCACTTCGGCCGAGACCTCGATCGGGGACTGGAGAAGGCGCTCGGCATCGTCGCCGCCGCCCGGCGCGGCGGCATCGACCTGCTGGTCCTGCCCCACGGGACGCTCGGTGGTTACCTCTCCGACCTCGAGGACCCGCGCAGCGATGAGGTTCCCCCGGCGCTGTCCGCCGACGCCCCGCAGATCGCCGCCGTCGCCGCGGCCGCGGGGCCGGTGACGGTGTGCCTGGGGTACACCGAGGTGGACGTCCTGCACGGGTACCCGTGCTACTTCAGCGCGGCGGTGTGCCTCACCGGCGACGGTGTCCTGGGTCGGCACCGGAAGGTGCACCAGCCCGCGGGTGAGGCCAAGGTGTTCTCCGCCGGTGACGGTTTCACCGCGTTCGACACCCCCGTGGGGCGGCTGGGGATGCTCATCGACTACGACAAGACGTTCCCCGAGGCGGGCCGGTCGCTGGCTCTGGCCGGGGCCCGGACGATCGCCTGCCTCTCCGCGTGGCCGGCCAGCGTCACCGACCGCGCCTCGCGCCTGCTCGCGGACCGTCAGTCCCGGTTGTTCGACCTCTACGACAGTGCCCGGGCGGCGGAGAACCAGGTCGTCTGGGTCTCCTCGAACCAGACCGGGATCCAGGGGAACCTGCGTTTCCTCGGGCAGGCCAAGGTCGTCGGCCCCGGGGGCGACGTGCTGGCGCGGACCGGCTCCAAGGGCGCCCTGGCGGAGGTGCGGCTCGACGTGGAGCACGAGGTGACCCGGGCGCGCAGGACGTTGCACCACCTGGCGGAACGGCGCTCCGACACCTACCGGTAGTTTCCCGGCGCTGGAGAACCACCCCCGAAACACCGGGGTTCGAGGTCCGCAACTCCCTCCACCACGAGTTGCGGAGAAGCTGAGGCGGTTCGAGGTCGTACCCGCGGTCGAGGATGAGGTGCATGGGCGGGTACCAGGAGAGCTGTCGCAGCGGGTGCGGTCCCTGCTGCCGCTGCGCCCGTCGCACCGCTTCCGACGTCCCGGGCGACGGCCCGGGACGACCGCGCCCCGCCGGCCGGCGTCGTCCCGGTGTTGAAGATCACCTGCTGGCGGCTGCGGCCGGCGTGCTCGCCGATCCGCCACCGCGAACCACCCACCCCGTGGTGGCAGGAACGGTGAACCACCGCAGAGATCGGGGCCGCGTCCGACGTGTCCGCTGACGCATCTGATGGAAGGCCGTCACGAGCCCCCGCCTTGATTCAAGGCTCACCTGCTGTTGCATTCCTCGAGAACCGACACCGAAGGGACCACGAAACCAGCCTCACCGGATGGGAGAACCCAGCGGTGGAGCGACAGCCGCTTCGTCAGCGCTCGCGGTCAACGCCGTGAGCAGTCGCCTCCACGACCGGACGACCACCCGCCACGACGCACCCGATCTCCGACGGCACCGGTGCGGCGGCCGAGCGCGCCGTCCTCGCCCTGACCACCGCACCCTGCACAGCCGGGCCCTGAACGGCGGCCCCACCGTCGGCGCCGCCGTGTCGAGCCCACCGTCCTGCGCCCACCGAACCGCACCTGAGCAACCCCACCCGTACGACCTCCCCGTCCGCGAGCGCGGGCTCAGCGGCCGCGGGAGCGGTGACGCGATCGACGGGCGCGATCGACGACCTCGCCGGGGGCGGTGGTCTCGGCGGCGACGCTGCGGGGACGTCCTCGCGCACCGGAGGGGCGGACCGGGCCCGCGTCGTGCCCCACATCCCGTGCCATCCACGCGCCGGTGTGGCAGGCTCAGCGCAGAGCAGAACGTGACAGCCCGCCCAGCAGGTGAACACCCCGGCAGCACCAGCCGGGTTGACGAACCTCGGGCGAGCCGGGATCTGGAGCAGGCAGGAGTGACGACGTGCCCCGCACCACCACCCGCGGCGATCGCACGGCCACCGGCATCGACACCCGCCGCGCCGCCACCGTCGGCTTGACCTCCTTCGCCACCCTCACCCTGATCCCCCTGCTCACCCACGCCAAGCCCGGCGAACGCGCTCTCCTCCTGCTCGCCGCGGTCCCCACCGCCGTACTCCTCGGCTGCCTCGCCGGCTACGCCGCCGCCACCGCACCCGGCTCGGCGACCCGCCTCGACGTCGGGCAGCTGCACGCCGCGCAGCAGGGCATCGAGGTGCGGGCCGCTCACCTGCAGGCCGCCCGGCACGGCGCGTCCACCGCCGCTCAGCCCTCTGCACCGGTCCTCGAACTCGTCAGCGACCCCGTTCCCCCGTCGGGGACCGGGTCGCCCGTGGGGAACGGTCCCCTCGCCGCCCTCCCCCGCCCCCCCGCGGACCAGCACCACGAGCTGCAGCTCGGGCTCCGCCTGGTGCCCGCCCCCACCCGGGAGGCTCCCGGCGCCGCTGCCGGAACTGCCACCAGCCGACCCGGCGACCGCGATCGCCACCTCACCCTCGTCGTCACCCACCCCGCCAGCTGATCCAGCAGCCCGACCCAGCTCGAACGCCCGTCCCGGCGAGCGCAGCACCGCCGGGGTCACCTCCACGGACCCGCCCAGTGCAGCAGAGCACCGAGCCCGGGGACACGGCCCACGAACCAGCGGGCCCGTCAGCGCACCTCTCCAGCCGCGTCGCCGCCACCTCTCGCACCCCACCCCTGGACTCCCCACCGGAGGACCCGCCATGACCCAGATCCCCACCCACGAACCCGCGGACGCGGGCCACGTCGCAGGCCCCGGTGACGCCCGCGCGGGCTTCGAGATCACTCCCTCGACCGGCGCCGGGCGCGGCGGCGCGGGGGGCGACGTCGAGGACCTCGCCACCCGCGCCGCCCAGGCCCGCCAGACCAACGCCCACCGCGCCACCTACGCCGCCGAAGCCCTCCACCGCCACGGCCAGGTCAGCCACAGCGACGCCGACGACATGCAGCGGGCCCTCGTCGAGCTGCTCACCGACCTGCACCACCTCTGCGACACCTGCGACCTCGAACTCGCCCCCCTCTACGAAGCCGCCACCCTCATCCACACCCGCGAGACCCAGGCCGCCTAGCCGGACCCCGTCACGCCCACCACGCCGGAGCCGCGCAGCACGGCGACACCTGAGCCGAGCGCGCTGCACCCGCGCCACCCCGCCAGCCGGTCTCAAGCGGAACACGTCGGCAGACGGAGGCCACGGCCTCGCCCCCCCCGGCACGTCCTCCCCGGACACGACCAGTGCCGGTGGTCGTGGTGGTGACGTGCGTGGTCGCCTGCCGACCGGGTGAACGTCCCCGGTGAACCCGGCCCGTGTCGGTGGCGGTCGATACCGTCGAAATCGTGATCACCCCCTGGAGCGTCGAGCAGGTGCTCGCGCTGGCTCCCGACGCCTCGAGCGCCGCCGCTGGGCGCAAGCTCAGCGCGCCGGCCCCGTGGTCGCAGACCGGGGTCCTCGGTCCCGCCGGAGGGACGGGCGAGGCGCTGTGGGGGTTGTGCCAGGGGTCGGGCAAGACCCCGTACCAGACGGTCGTCGACCTGACCGGCCCGGCGTACAAGTGCTCCTGCCCCAGCCGCAAGTTCCCCTGCAAGCACGCTCTGGGCCTGCTGCTGCTGTGGGCCGGGGGAGCCGTCCCCGAAGCGAGCGCACCCGCCGCCTTCGGCGAGGCGTGGCTGTCCGCCCGCGCCGAGAAGGCCACGCACCCCGTGCCCCCCGCCCGGCCCGGCGCGCCGCCCGCGGACCCGGCCGCCGCCGCCCGCCGCGTCGAGCAGCGCGCCGCCCGCACCTCCGCGGGGGTCGAGGAGCTCTCGCGGTGGCTGCGCGACCAGGCCCGGACGGGGCTGGCGGGTGCGGACCACGCCGGCTACCAGCGCACCGACCCGGTCGCCGCGCGCCTGGTCGACGCGCAGGCCGGTGCGCTCGCCACCGCCGTCCGCCGGCTCGCGCGGGTCGCGGTCAGCGGGCCGGACTGGTCCGCGCGCCTGCTGGAGGAGCACGCGATGCTCCACCTGCTGACCGCCGCCCACGCCCGCCTGGACACGCTGCCGGCGCCGCTGGCCGCCACCGTCCGCTCCCGCGTCGGTTACCCGGTGCGCACCGAGGACGTCCTCGCCGAGCCCGCCGTGCGCGACCGGTGGAGCGTGCTGGACCTGCGCGACCACGTCGAGGACCGGCTGGTCACCCGACGGGCCCACCTCGTGGGTGAGCGCACCGGGCGCACCGCGGTCGTGCTGTCCTTCGCCCCGCCCGGGCGGCCCCTGGACGCCTCCCTGGTGCCCGCCACCAGCATCGAGGCCGACCTGCACTTCCACCCCGGCGCGCACCCGCTGCGCGCGGTCGTCGGCGCCCGCCACGGCGACCCGGGCCCGCTGGGCGTCGTCGCGGCCGAGACGGTCGGGGCCGCGCACGCCCGGTGGGCCGGCGCGCTGGCCGCGGACCCGTGGTTGGGCGAACTGCCCGTGGTGCTCGCCGACGTCGCCCTCGCCGCACCCGTGGGGCACGCACCGACCACGCGCACCGCACCGGAACGGGACGGGTGGTCCCTGGTGGACACCGCCGGGCACGCCGCACCTCTCGCCGGGTCCGAGGGGGTGTGGACGGTGCTGGCCGTCACCGGAGGGCTGCCCTGCACGGTCGCCGGGGACTGGACCCCGGACGGGCTGCGGTTGAGCGCCGCCGTGACCGGGGAAGGGCTGGTCCGGCTGTGACGACACCCGACGCCGCTGACGCCGGCCCCGCTCCCGTCGACGTCGCTCCCGTCGACACCGCTCCCGTCGGCACCGGCGGAACCGCCGGCGGAGCGGGCTGGAACGCGCTCGTGGGGGCCGCTCTACTGGGCACCGACCGCCGCCCCGCCGAGCTCACCGCGCTGCCCGGCCCCGTCGCCGCGGCGCTGTCGGGGGTGCGGACCGCGACGGGCGGAGCGGACGCCGCGACCACCCTGCTCGACGCCGCCGCCCTGCTGACGACCTACCGCCGCGCCGGGCGTGCCCCGCTGCCCGGGCGCGCTCCCCTCCCCCCGGCGCCGAGCAGCGGTGAGCACCCGGTGCCGGCGGCCGCCGCCGTCCGCCTGGGCTCGCTGCTGGCCCGGCTGGACCCGGCCACCCGCGGCGGTGGTGGCAGCGGTCGAGCGGATCACCTGCTGCGGACGTGGCTGCACCTGGCGGAGGAGGCCGGCTGCACCGTCCCGCCACCGCGGTTGCCCGCCCTGCTGGACCTGGCCGTGCGGCGCACCGACGTCGCCGCGGCCCTGGCCCCCGTGCTCGGTGCGCGCGGCTGGTGGCTGGCCGCGCTGCGCGAGGACTGGAACGCCGCTGTCGGCCCCCACCGCGTCCCCGCTCAGCGCGACGGGCAGGAACAGGCCGCACCCGGACCGACGGCACAGGAACCGCCCGCACGGGAACCGAGCAGCACCTGGGAGCACGGCACCAGCGCCGAGCGCCGCGCCTGGTTGGGGCGGCTGCGCCACGGGGATCCGGCGGCGGCCCGCGCCGTGCTCCTGGCCTCGGCGTGGCGTTCGGAACGGGCGGAGGACCGCGTGGCCTTCGTCGCGGTGCTGGCCGACGGTCTCGCGGACGAGGACGAGGAGCTCCTCGAACGTGCCCGCGCCGACCGCAGCCTGGACGTGCGCCGCGACGCCGAACGGCTGCTCGCGCGGCTGCCGGCGGCGGCGTGGACCCAGCAGGTGCGCCGAGCCGCCACCGCCGCCGTGCACCTGGAGCGGCGCCGGCTGCGACGCACCCTCGTCGTCACCCTGCCCGACCCCGCCGACCCCGCTCTGCCCACCGTGAGCACCGGCAACGCCCCCGCCGGCGTCGGCCCGGGCACCTGGGCGCTGCAGCACCTCGTCGCGCTCACCCCGCCCGCCGCCTGGGAGGAGGCGCTCGGTGAGAGCGCCGAGCAGCTGGCGGCGCTGCCCGTCGACGGCGGTCTCGGCCCGGAACTGCACGGGGCCTGGGTGCAGGCCACGGTCCTGCACCGCGACGCGCGCTGGGCACGGGCGCTGCTCGCCGCCGGTCGCCGCGCCGAGCACGACACGACGCTGCTGTCCGTGCTGCCGGCGGCCGAGCGGGTCACGGCCGTCGCGGGGCTCGTCGCCGCGGCCACGCGCACCGGGACCGGTGACGACGGCACCAGCGGCCGCGTCGGGGCGGCGGTCGCGTCCTGTCCCGCCCCGTGGCCGCAGCCGCTGGCCGACGCGGTCCTCGGCTGGCTCCTCGGCGCCGCCCGGCGCAGCCGCTGGGTGACCCACGACCTGCTGGAGCGGGCCGCGCACGCGCTGCCCGCCACCGCCGCCGGCGCCGACGCCCTCCGCACCGCCATCGACGCCCTGCCCGCCGACACCCCCTGGCGGGCCGCCCTGAGCGACGTCGCCGACACCGTGGCCGAACGCCACCAGATGCTCGAGGAGCTCCGTTGACCGTCCCCACCACCAGCCCGGACCACGACGCGAACGGCGGGGGAACCGGCCGCCCCGAGGAGGCGGTGCTGCGACCGCACGCCGAGCAGGCCTTCGCCGCCGAGCTGGCCGCGCTGGCCGCCGCCGACGACCGGCCCCGTCCGCCGGCGTGGCGGCTGTCGCCGTGGGCGGTGACCACGTACCTGCTCGGGGGCGTCCTGCCCGACGGCACGGTCATCAGCCCCAAGTACGTCGGTCCCCGCCGCCTCGTCGAGGTGGCGGTCGCGACCCTGGCCACCGACCGGGCCCTGCTGCTGCTGGGGTCCCCCGGCACCGCCAAGACGTGGGTGTCGGAGCACCTCGCCGCGGCCGTCAGCGGCCGCTCCACGCTGCTGGTGCAGGGCACCGCGGGCACCGCGGAGGAGGCGATCCGCTACGGCTGGAACTACGCCCGACTGCTCGCCGAGGGACCCAGCGCCGCCGCGCTGGTGCCCTCGCCGGTGATGAGCGCCATGGAGCAGTCCGCCATCGCCCGCATCGAGGAGCTGACCCGCATCCCCTCCGACGTGCAGGACGCCCTGATCACCGTGCTGTCGGAGAAGACGCTGCCCGTCCCCGAGCTGGGGATCGAAGTGCAGGCGCGGCAGGGCTTCAACGTCATCGCCACCGCCAACGACCGCGACCGCGGCGTCAACGAGCTGTCCTCCGCGCTGCGCCGCCGCTTCAACACCGTCGTGCTCCCGCTGCCGGGGAGCGAGGACGAGGAGGTCGACATCGTCACCCGCCGGGTCGCGCAGCTCGGCACCGCGCTGGAACTGCCTCCCGTGCCGGCGGCGACGGAGGAGATCCGTCGCGTCGTCACCATCTTCCGCGAACTGCGCTCGGGGCAGACCACCGACGGGCGCACCCGCCTGAAGAGCCCCTCGGGCACCCTCTCCCCCGCCGAGGCGATCTCCGTGGTGACCCAGGGGATCGCCCTGGCGGCGCACTTCGGCGACGGGCAGCTGCGCCCCCACGACGTCGCCGCCGGCATCCTCGGCGCCGTGGTCAAGGACCCCGTCGCCGACCGCGCCGTCTGGACCGAGTACCTCGAAGCCGTCGTCCGCGAGCGCCGCGACTGGGCGCCGTTCTACCGCGCGTGCCGCGAGGTGAGCGGATGAGCACGGGCACGCCCGGTGCCGCCGGTGCGTCCACCGGCGGCGCGGGCGCGGGTCCCGCGACGGCTGCCGTCGTGGAGGTCCTCGGGGTGCGCCACCACGGTCCCGGGTCCGCGCGTGCGGTCCGGGCCGCGCTGGAACGGCTGCAGCCCGACGTCGTCCTCGTCGAGGGCCCCGCCGACGCCGACCCGGTGGCCGCGCTCGTCGCCGACCCGGGCCTCGTACCGCCCGTCGCGCTGCTCGCCCACGTCACCGACGCGCCCGGCACCGCGGCGTTCTGGCCGTTCGCGGTGTTCTCGCCGGAGTGGCAGGCGGTGGTGTGGGCGCACGAGCGTGGCGCGCGGGTCCGCTTCTGCGACCTGCCCTCCAGCACCAGCCTCGCCCTGCGCGACACCGGCACCGAGGACCCCGAGGACACCGAGGCTCCAGGAGGGTCGCAGCAGGACCTCGGGCAGGCCGCTGGGACCGAGCAGGCCGGGGAGCGCGGCGAACCCGACGCGGCGGCCCCGGCCCCTTCGGCGGACCTGCTGGGCGTGCGCCGCGACCCGCTGGCCGCCCTGGCCGCCGCGGGCGGCTACGACGACCCGGAACGCTGGTGGGAGGACGTCGTGGAGTCCCGGCTGGACACCCCGACCCCCTTCGCCGTCCTCACCGAGGCGATGGCCGAACTGCGCGCCGCGGCACCCGCGCTGCCGGCGGCGCAGCAGCTCACCGAGGACCGCCGCGAGGCGCACATGCGTCAGGTGCTGCGCGAGGTCCTCAAGGGCGGGGCCCGGCGGGTCGCCGTCGTCTGCGGTGCCTGGCACGCGCCCGCCCTGACCGGGACGTTGCCCTCCGCCGCCTCCGACGCCCGCCTGCTGCGCGGGGCCCCGAAGCGGCGCACCAGCGTGACCTGGGTGCCGTGGACGCACTCCCGGCTCGCGCACGCCTCCGGTTACGGCGCCGGCATCACCTCCCCCGGCTGGTACCACCACCTGTTCACCGCCCGCGACGAGCCCGTCCCCCGCTGGCTGACCAGGGTCGCCGGGGTCCTGCGCGCGGAGGACCTGCCCGTCTCCAGCGCCCACGTCATCGAGGCCGTGCGGCTGGCCGACACCCTCGCCGTCCTGCGCGGACGGCCCCTGGCCGGGCTGGCCGAGGTCACCGAAGCCACCCGCGCGGTCATGACCGGAGGGGACGACGCCCTGCTCGCGCTCGTCACCGACCGCCTCGTGGTCGGCGAGGCCATGGGCTCCGTCCCCGAGGGGGCCCCCACGGTCCCGCTGGCCGCGGACCTGCGCGCGAGCGCCAAGCGGCTGCGGCTGGCGCAGGAGTCCGCCGAGCGGGGACTGGAACTGGACCTGCGCAAGGACACCGACGCCGCTCGCAGCCGCCTGCTGCACCGGCTGCGGCTGCTGGGCGTGGACTGGGGCGTGCCCACCCGCTCGCAGGTCCGCAGCACCGGGACCTTCCGCGAGGCGTGGCGGCTGGTGTGGGCGCCCGAGCTCGCCGTGTCGGTCGTGGAGGCCTCCCTGTGGGGCACCACGGTGGCGGCCGCGGCGAGCGCGAAGGCGGTCTCCGACGCCGCGGGGGCCCCGCTGCCCGCGCTCACCGCGCTCGTCGAGCGGTGCCTGCTGGCCGACCTGCCCGAGGCCCTGCCGGTGGTGGTCGACGCGGTGGGTGAGCGCGCCGCGCTCGACCTCGACGTCGCCCACCTCATGGCGGCGCTGCCCGCGCTGGTGCGCGCCGCCCGCTACAGCGACGTCCGCGGCACCAGCGCGAGCGCGCTGACCGCCGTCGCGAGCGGCCTGCTCGTGCGCACCTGCGCGGCGCTCCCGGCGGCGGTCACCAGCCTCGACGACGCCGGAGCCACCGCGCTGCGCGCAGCGCTGGACGACGTGCACGCCGCGGTCCTCCTGTGGGAGGACCCCGACGCGAGCGAGCGGTGGTCGGCCGCGCTGGCCGGGGTCTCCGCGCGCACCGACGTCCACGGTCTGCTCACCGGCCGCACCACCCGCCTGCTGCGCGACACCGCGCGGTTGAGCCCGGCCGGAGCCGCCCGCCGACTCCGCCGCGCTCTCTCGGTCGGCACCCCCGCCCCCGCCCAGGCGGCCTGGGTCGAGGGGTTCCTCGGCCGCGACGGGCTGCTGCTGGTCCACGACGCGGACCTGCTCGCGCTGCTCGACGGCTGGGTGTGCTCCCTGCCGGAGCGGGAGTTCACCGAGGTCCTGCCGCTGCTGCGCCGCACCTTCGGCGCCTACGACCGCGGCGAGCGCCGCAGCATCGGCGACGCCGTCACCCGCCGCCCCACCACCACGACCGCCGCGGCCGCGGTGGTCGACGACGCCCTCGCCCTGCCCGCGCTGCGCACCGCGGCGCTCCTGCTCGGAGGACCCGCGTGAGCACCGACGGCCCCACCACGGGCACCACCGCCGAGACCGTCGGCACCACCACCGGCGAGGCCGAGGACGGGGCCCTCGCCCCGCTGGTCGACGACGCCGGCCGCGCCCGTCGCTGGCGGCTGCTGCTCGGCGACGCCGCGGACGGGTGCGCCCCGCGCCTGGCCGGGGCGGACGCCGCGGTGGACGCCGCGCTGGCCGCGCTCTACGACGTCCCCGACGCGTCGGCGGGGACGCGGGGGCGGCGCTCCGCCGGCCTGGGCGGTTCCGCCCCGCGGGTGGCGCGGTGGCTGGGCGACATCCGCACCTACTTCCCCTCCAGCGTCGTGCAGGTCATGCAGCGCGACGCCGTGGAACGGCTGGACCTGACGCGGCTGCTGCTGGAGCCCGAACTGCTCGGCGCCGTCCAGCCGGACGTGAACCTCGTCGGCACCCTGCTCAGCCTGAGCCGCGTCCTGCCCGAACGCACGAAGGAGACCGCGCGCCAGGTCGTCGCCGAGGTCGTGCGCCAGATCGAGGCCCGCGTCGCCGACCGCACCACCTCCGCGGTGACCGGGGCCCTCGACCGCGCCGCCCGCACCCACCGGCCCCGCCTCCCCGACGTGGACTGGAACGCCACGATCCGCGCCAACCTCACCCACTACCTGCCCGAGCACCGCACCGTGGTGCCCGAGCGGCTCGTCGGGCACGGCCGCCGCCAGCAGGTCGTGGCCAAGGAGGTCGTCCTGGAGATCGACCAGTCCGGGTCGATGGCCGAGTCCGTCGTCTACGCCAGCGTGTTCGGGGCGGTGCTGGCGAAGATGCGCACCCTGAAGACCACCCTCATCGCCTTCGACACCGAAGTGGTCGACCTCACCGATTCCCTCACCGACCCCGTCGACGTCCTCTTCGGTGTCCAGCTGGGCGGGGGGACCGACATCAACCGGGCCATCGCCTACGGGCAGGAACGCATCACCCGCCCCGCGGACACGTTGTTCTTCCTCATCAGCGACCTCTTCGAGGGCGGGGTCCGTGACGAGATGGTCAAGCGGATGGCGGCGATGAAGAGCGCTGGGGTCCAGGTGATCGTCCTGCTGGCCCTCTCCGACAGCGGTGCCCCCGCCTTCGACCGCGAGAACGCCGCCGCGCTGGCCGCACTGGGCATCCCCGCCTTCGCCTGCACCCCCGACGCGTTCCCCGACCTGCTGGCGCTGGCCATGACGGGCGGCGACGTCGGCGCGTGGGCGCAACGCGAGATCGCCGCGGCCGGCGAACCCCACCGGTAGGCGCGGCGAGGACCCGGGAGCTCCCCGAGGCCGGCCCCACGCCGTGCTCGGCGAGCCGGGTGGCGCCGGGCGCACCTCGGGGGCGGGGACCGCGGGCGTCGCTGCGCGGACGGTGCGGGCAGCTCGACCGGGCCGGCGGTTCAGGCGGCGCTGAGCTCAGCGCGGTGGTCCTCGGCGAAGTCGGCGACGGTCGTGGCCGGTCGTCCCAGCAGGTCGGGGATGTCCCTGCTGCACAGGCGTCCGTCGTCCTGCCCGCGGCGCACCACGTCCACGAACTGGTGGACCAGGCCCCTGGCCTGCCAGGCGGGGACGCCGGTGGCGCGCAGCACGCCGTAGAACGCGGGGGCGGGCACGTGGACGTAGCGCACGCGGTGCCCCAGCACCGTGCTGAGGATCCCGGCGACCTCGGGGTAGGACAGGGGACGGTCCCCGGTGAGCAGGTAGGTGCGGCCGTCCTCCCCGGAACGGCCCTGCACGGCGGGGTCGGTGAGCACGCGGGCGGCGACGGCGGCGACGTCGGCCACGTCGACCCAGGCGGTGGCTCCGTGCCCGCTGGTCTGCGGCAGCCACCCGCGGCGGATGGCCGCCGCCTCCACCAGCAGGTTCTTGGTGAAGGCGCTCGCCTGCAGGCGAGTCCACGCCAAGCCGCTGCGGCGCAGGTGCTCGTCGGCCAGGGCGTGGTCGCGCGCCCAGGGGATGGCCGAGCGGGGGTTGGCGTCGGAGGCGGAGACCTTCACCACGTGGCGGACGCCGGCGTCGACGGCGGCGTCGATGGCCTCGCGGTTCTGGTGGTACTGCCGCTCGTCGACGGGGGTGTTGAGGAACAGCTGGTCGCACCCGCGCATCGCCTCGCGCAGGCTGCGGGGATCCTCGAACTCGCCCAGGACGGCGTCGACGCCGCGTTCGGTGAAGGCGCGCACCTGGGCGGGGCGGCGGCACAGCACCCGGAACGGGACGCCGCGGGCGGTGAGGTCCTCCACGAGGGGTTTCCCGATGTCGCCGGTGGCCCCGGTGACCAGGACCCGCGTCGGCGTGGCGCCGGGTTCGTGGTGGACGGTGGGTGCGGACACGTGGACCTCCCTGAGTAGCAGGAACCTGTTGGTGAGAGGATGCCCCGGACCCAAGGAGGTGGCAAGCCGACCGTGGACTTGACCGGAGACGACATCGACGCTCTCGTGACGTGGTCGCTCATCCGCGCCGCGCACCAGGCCCAGCGTGGACTGACGGCGCTGTTCGCCGAGCACGGCCTCTCCCCCGTGCAGTTCGGGGTGCTCTCGCACCTGGCCACCGGGGTCGAGTTCACCCAGGCCGAACTGGCCCGGGCGGTCCTGGTGCGCCCGCAGTCCATCACCGGGGTCCTGGACGGCATGGTGGAACGCGGACTGATCGCCCGGGGAGGGGAACGCCACAAGGGACGGCGCAACCCGCTGACCCTGACCGCCGCCGGTCAGGACCTGCTGGCCGTGGTCTGGCCGGCGGTGCGGGAGGCGAACCGGCCGGAACGACTGGGCCTGAGCCAGACGGAGGTGGCGGCGCTGAACGGCGTGCTGCTGAGGATGGTCAACGGATCCCGCCGACCGGCGACGGCGCAGGAACCGAACTCCCCGTCCGGACACGGCACGGACCGGGAGGTCTGACCCGGCCACGGTCCCCGCGGTGGGGTTGCGGGCACTGGTCCGCGCCCGGCTCCCCGGGACCGAAACCCCGGGGATCGTCGGTACGACGTGGTTCCACCCGCGGTCGCCGGCGGTGGGGGCGGACCGCTCACGGCCCCTGGACGGGGAACCGGTCGGCGTTCAGGAAGAGGTCACCGAGTTTCCGCGGGCGACTAGCGAACGACTACGGCACCGGCTGGTCCCGGCACTCGATCCCGCCGGAGACCGGGCACGGCTAGGGTCGCGGTCATGGGCAAGCTGTTCGAGGCGATCGACGAGAAGTTGCAGCGCTGGATCGAGGACCAGCCGATGTGGTTCACCGCCACCGCCCCGCTGTCGGCCGAGGGGCGGGTCAACGTCTCCCCCCGCGGCGGTGACTCCTTCTCCGTCCTGGGCCCGCACCGCGTGGGCTGGGTGGACTTCACCGGCAGCGGCGTCGAGACGATCGCCCACCTGCGGGAGAACGGGCGCATCTGCGTCATGTTCACCTCCTTCGACCACCGCCCCCGCATCGTCCGCCTGCACGGGACCGGCCAGGTGCACCTGCCCGGGACCGCGGCCTTCGAGGAGGTCGTCGCGCTGCACCCGTCCAACCCCAGCACCCGGGCGGTGATCACCGTCGACGTGCACCGCGTCAGCGACTCCTGCGGGTGGGGCGTACCCGTCATGGACGTCCGCACCGACGAGCGCGACCTGATCCGGCGCAACGCCGAGAAGAAGGGCCCGGACGGCATGGAGGCCTACCGGGTGCGGAAGAACACCCGCAGCGTCGACGGCCTGCCCGGCCTCTGACGGCCTCCCCCGGACCCGCGCACGACCGGGCGGTCATCCCGCGCCGCGCGGTGCGGGGTCGGTCTCCGCCGCCCGCAGGTGGACCCACCGCCCCCGGCGAGGGTGGAGTTCCTCCCCGCCCGGCAGGTGGGCTCTGTCGCCGAGAAGGCGGCGGCCGGGAACCTCCCGGCACCGGGCTGACCGCACCTCCGATTCAGCCGCGACCTCGGCTGGCCGCCGACCGCCGTCGTGCGCTGCGATGCTCCGGTGAGCGCTCCCTCCCGGTTCAAGGACCTCTGCCTCGACGCCCGCGACCACCAGGCGGTGGCGGACTGGTGGTGCCGGGCGATGGGTTACCGCCGGCACGTCGGGGCGGGTGGCCCCCGCCCGGTGTCCGACCCGGTACCGATCGTCGACCCCAGCGGCGCGGGGCCGCTGCTGTGGGTGGTGCCCGTCCCGGAGGAGAAGGTGGTCAAGAACCGCATGCACCTCGACGTCGTGGGCGACGTCGACGCGCTGCTCGCGCTGGGAGCGGTCCTGGTGCAGCGCCGCGGTGAGGACCGGGACTGGGACGTGCTGGCCGACCCGGAGGGCAACGAGTTCTGCGTCTTCGCGCCCTGAGCGGCGAGCGCGGCGCCCCGGCGGGCGACACCCCGGGAGAACTTCACAACACATCTTGTACGTCACTTCTTGTCGGTCTAGGGTCGCGGCGTGACCGAGAAGGCCGTGCGCCTCACCGACCCCGCCGCCCTGCGGGCCCTGGCCCACCCGACCCGCATCGCCCTGCTGGGCGAGCTGCGCGGCACTGGCCCCTCCACCGTGGGCCGCCTCTCGGTGGCCCTCGACGAGGCGGCGGGCTCGATCAGCTACCACCTGCGACGCCTCGCGGCCGTCGGCCTCGTCGCCGAAGCACCGGAACTGGCCGTGAACCGCCGCGAACGCTGGTGGCGCGCCGAGCACCAGCTGACCACCGTCCTGCCCGCCGAGGACCGCACCGACCCCGAACGCGCCGCCGCGGGCACGGCCCTGCGCCGCGAGATCGCCCGCGGTCTCGCGGCCCTGCAGGAGGCCTACCTCGACGCCGAGGCGAACCTGCCCCCGGAGTGGATTGCCGCCGCCACCCAGGGAGACCGCCTGCTGCACCTGACGGTGGCTGAGCTGAGCGAGCTGAGCGCGGAACTGGACGAGCTGGCCGACCGCTGGCAGGACCGCTCGGACCGAGGACGGCCCGGCACCGAGCAGGTCGCGCTCCTGACCGCCGCCTTCCGCCGCCCCGGCCGCAGCACCCCTTCAGCTCCCGCGGCCGGTCCCCGGTGAGGTTCCCGTGAACCCCCGCACCCGCCTGTGGAGCGTCCTGGTCGCGCACACCACCAGCACCGCCGGCAACGCCGCCACCGCCATCGCCCTGCCGCTGTTCGTGCTGGACACCACCGGTTCCACCACCCTGACCGGGGTCGTCGGCGCCGCAGCCGTCGCCCCCGTCGTCGTCGGCGGCGTCTTCGGCGGCGTCCTGGTCGACCGCTTCGGCTACCGGCGGACCAGCGTCGTCTCCGACGCCGTCGGCGCCGTCACCATCGCCACCGTCCCCCTCCTGCACGTCACGACCGGCCTGCCGTTCTGGGCCCTCCTCGCCCTCGTCGTCGCCACCGGTCTGCTCGACACCCCCGGGCAGGCGGCCCGGCACGCGCTGCTGCCGGAACTCGCCGCCGAGGCCGGGGTCCCCCTGGAACGGGCCACCGGCTGGATGGACGCCGCGGAACGCGCCGCCCGCCTCGTCGGGGCGCCCGCCGCCGGCGCCCTGGTCTCCCTGCTCGGCGCCCCCCTCGTCCTGGCCATGGACGCGCTCACGTTCGTGCTGGCCGCCGTCCTGATCGCCGCCGCGGTCCCCGCGGCGTGGCCGGCGACCGGGCCGGCGGACGGAACCGCCGGCGGGGAGGTGGCTGCGCAGGTCGGGACCGCACCCCTGGGCGGGGCGCGCGGGTACCTGCGCGAACTGCGGGTGGGCCTGACCTTCGTCCGCGGCGACCGGTTGCTGCTGGCCGTCATCGCG
Organism: Kineococcus radiotolerans SRS30216 = ATCC BAA-149; assembly: GCF_000017305.1. Classification (GTDB taxonomy): domain Bacteria; phylum Actinomycetota; class Actinomycetes; order Actinomycetales; family Kineococcaceae; genus Kineococcus; species Kineococcus radiotolerans. The sequence goes on from NC_009664.2 coordinate 186,497, forward strand.
ATGGTGGCCGTCACCAACGCCTTCGACGCGGCCTACTCCAGCGTCGTGCTGCCGGTCTACGCCACCGAGCGGTTGGACGGCGGCGTCGACCTCGGTCTCCTCGTCGGTGCGTTCGGGGCCGGGGCCGTCGCGGGCGCGTTCGCCTTCGGCGCGGTGGGCGGGCGCTGGTCCCGGCGGCGGATCTTCACCGTGGCGTTCCTGCTCGCCGGCGGACCCCGCTTCGCCCTGCTGGCGCTGGACCCGGGGCTGCCCGTGCTGCTGGCCGGGGTCGTGCTCAGCGGTGTCGCGGCCGGGGCCCTGAACCCGATCCTGAGTGCCGTGGAACTCGAACGGGTCCCTCCCGGCGCTCGCGCCCGCGTCGCCGGAGTGGTGGGCGCCGGGGCCTGGGCCGCGATGCCCGTCGGCATCCTGGGCGCGGGACTGTGGCTGGAGAGCGGCTCCCTGACCACCCTGCTCCTCGTCCTGGCGCTCTCCTACCTGCTGATCACCCTCACCCCCGCGCTCTTCCCGGTGTGGCGTGAACTCGACCGGCGTCCGCAGGCGCCTCCCACCCGCCCCTGAACGACCCGCCAACTGCCGACGCCCTCCAGGACCTGCCACCGGCCCCGTCCTCGTGCCAGGCTGCACCCGTGGTCATCCGCGACGGGTCGCGCTACTCCCACGCCATGCCCACCCGGCCCCGGCACCGGCTGCTGGGCCTCTCGCCGTCGTTCACCGGTGCGCGGGGGCTGTCGATGTGGAACCCCCCCGACGGACCGATCACCACCGTCACCCTCAGCCACGGCGAACGCGACCTCCGCACCGGTGCCGGCGTCAGCGTCGTCTCCGCGGCACCGTCAGCCCTCCGAACCCGGGGCGGCGTGGCGGAGCCGGACCTGGACGACGTGGTCCACACCGCGCTGGTCGCGCTCCCCGGCCTCACCGGCGAGGACCTGGACAGCGCCGTCGCCGCGCTGGAGGACGAGCAGGACGACCCTGACCCGCACGGTCCGGCGCTCTGGAGCACGGTGCCGATCCCCGTCGACGGCGTCCCCCGGCCGTTCCGGATCCACCGCCCCGTCCACCGCGACCCCGGTCGCGGCGGCGAGGGGCTGTGGGTCGCGGTCGCCGCGCTGCCCGACGTCGCCGTCGGCCTCGTCGCCTCCGCCACCGACCCCGCCCGGGTCGAGCTGGTCACCCTCGATCCCGACCTGCCCGGCTACGAAGCCGCCCCCGTGCTGCACCCGCGGGTGGGCGACCTCGCCGACACCCGGGCCCGCCTCCTCGTCGAGGGCGTGGAACCGGTCCTGATGCGGTACTGGGCCCCCGACGCTCTCGCCGCCGGCGCGGACACCCCGTCCCTGCACGTCGCCGCGACCACCGACCTGCGCGAACCCGCCGCGCTGCGGCGTTCCTTCGACTCCGCCCTCGACGAGCTCGGAGCCCCCCGGCTCGACGGGACCGCGGCCCGCTGGCAGTACGTGCGCTACGCGGCCCGCTCGGCGGTGGAGGGCGACCTGCAGGCGACCGAGGCCGCGCGCCGCATCGCGTCCCGCGCGGCCGGAGGTCTCGGCTTCCCCGCGCGGCTGCAGCCGTTCGTGGACGCGGTGCGCGACACCGTCCACCCCGGTCGTGACCCGGAGGAGGTCGAGGCGGCCTGCCTGCGCCTGGCCCGGAACCTCCTCGCCACGACCTGAGCGAGCCCCGCGCGGTGCCCCGGTCGCCGCCGCGCTGCTCACGACCCGGCCCCCGGGATCCGCGCGCACGCCGGCAGCAGCACGTCGTCGATGACGGTCTCGAAGTAGCCGCGCTCCGGTGGCGCGTCGGCGAACAGCAGCCGGTGGGTGGCCAGGGCGGGGACGATCTCGGCCAGGGTCCCGACGTCGGCGTCCGGTGCGACCTGCCCGCGCTGCGCGCCGCGACGCAGCACACCCCGGTAGGCCTCGGTGTAGGGCTCGACGACCTCGTGCTGCAGGGCCTGGGCCAGTCGCGGTGAGTGCAGGGCCGCCGACGTCAGCCCCTTCAGACCCCGCAGGCGGCTGGCCGCCCCGCCGAGCCAGGCCGAGTCGACCAGGGCGAGCAGGTCCGAGCGGAGGTCCCCGGTGTCCGGCAGCGTCCTGGCCTCCGGTGGGGGGCCGACGTGGGCGATGACCGCCAGGACGAGGGCCTCCTTGGTCGGCCACCGACGGTGCAGGGTCGCCTTCCCGGCGCCGGCCCGGGCGGCCACCGCGCTCAGGGTCATGTCCTCGTACCCGGTCTCGGCCAGCACGTCGTAGGCCGCGCCCAGGATGGCGGCGTCGCGCGAGGGGTCGCGCGGGCGTCCGCGGCCGCGGGGTCCGGCGGTGGCGATCGGGTCGGGAACCGGGGTGGAGCGATCGGCGTCCCCGGCGGGCGGTGTGCTCACCCGCGGAAGGTACGGGAAGGCCCCGCGGAGCCGCACCCGTCATACGGAACCGACCGTCTCCGTTATTGTGGGCGGCGCCCCACCCGGAACAGCGCTCGAGCAGCAGGAGGACCCCGTGCAGGTCGATGGAGCAGTAGTCGTGATCACCGGTGCCTCCTCGGGCATCGGCGCCGCCACGGCCCGCGCCGCAGCGGGGGCCGGGGCACGGGTCGCCCTCCTCGCCCGACGTCGAGACCGCATCGACGCACTGGCCCAGGAGCTGGGCTCGGTGGGCGGTGAGGCCCTGGCCGTCCGGTGCGACGTCACCGACCAGGCCCAGGTCCACGCCGCGCTGCAGCAGGTGGTGAGCACGTTCGGGCGGATCGACGTCGTCGTCAACAACGCCGGGCAAGGCCTGCAGGCCACGGTCGAGCAGGTCGACCTCGCCGACGCCCGCGCGGTCTTCGAGCTCAACGTGCTGGCTCCCCTGGCGGTGATGCAGGCGGCGGCACCCCTGCTGCGCGCCACCGGCGGGGGGAGCATCGTCAACATCAGCTCCGGCACGACGCTGGCCGCCGCCCCGGGAACGGGCTCCTACGCCGCCTCGAAGGCGGCGCTGGAGAAGCTGTCCGCGATCGCCCGGGCCGAACTCGCCCCGGACGCCATCACCGTCTCGTGCGTGCTGCCGTTCGCCACCGCCACCGAGTTCATGACCTCCATCCGCGCCGGGCGGGAGGCTGCCGAGGAGATGACCGCCGGAGCGCAGTTCGATCCTCCGGAGCGGGTGGCCGAAGCCGTCCTCGACATCGTGCGGAGCGGCGCCGAGCAGGTCGACCTGGTGCCGCGCGCCTACGGCGGCAGCGCCTGAGCGGATCCGCCGACGCGGGGACCTCACGGGCCTCCCCGGGCACGCGCGGTCGTGACGATGTCCGGGTGCGGGTCGAGCACGAGGACCACCGGCCCGTGCCCGCCCCTGCCGGACTGTCGCCTCGGCGCGGTAGGAACAGCCATGGGCTACCGCAGCATCTCCACCTCCGCGGCCGACGACGGCCGAGCGCGCACCGGGTCCGGAGCGGAACCCGCACCCCCCGTCGACGGAGGCAGGACGAACGCGACCCCGCACCTCCAGGACCGGCGCCCACCCCGCTGGCTCGTCCAGCACCTCGCCAACCCCCTGGTGCGGCGCCTGGCCCCGACCCGGTGGGGCTCACGGCTCCCGGTAGCGGTGCTGACGGTCACCGGCCGCCGCACCGGCCGGCGCTTCGAGGTCCCCGTCGGCGTGCACGAGGTCGCCGGGCGACGCCTGGTCTTCACCGACGCACCGTGGCGGCTGAACTTCCGCGGCGGCGCCGCCGCGGAACTCCTCAGCGCGGGGCGGCTGAGCGCGGTGCACGTGCGGCTGGTGGAGGACCCCGCCGAGGTGGGCGCCCTCTTCCGCGCCGCCTTCGCGGCGGGCACCACCCCGGCGCAGATCGCCCTGGCCATCCCCGCCGGCCACGACCCGAGCGACGAGGAGCTCGCCGCCCAGCGCCACGTCCTGGTCCTGAGCTGAACCGCGCTCCGGCGACGACGCACGGCCGTCCCGCACGGCGTCCGGTCGGGCCGGTCCCCAGCGCGGCGTCCGCGGCAGGGAGATCCTCCCCACCGCCGGGCCGGAACCGCAGGTACTCGTCGCGAGCGCGGGTGACGAGCCTGCCGACGTCGTCCAGCCGGGCCGGCGGTTGGCCCTCCTCACCGGTGACGTCTGGTTCCCTTGACATCGTGTCCGGTAGCCTTGACACTCCCCTGGTGGGCAGATCCTCGGCGCAAGGGCGCAGCAACCGCGTCCGCACCACCCGCACCGCTCTGGGGATGACGCAGGCCGAACTCGCCGACGCGGTCGAGGTCACGCGCCAGACCGTGGTCGCCGTCGAAGCCGGCAACTACGCCCCCTCGGTGTACCTCGCCCTCGCCATCGCCCACCGGCTCGGACGCAGCGTCGAGGAACTCTTCGGCCCGGCCGGCGCACCCAGCCGCCCCGACAGCCACCCCGCCACGGAGGTCCGGACGTGAACCAGCACGACGAAGCACTCGAGCAGGACCACGAGCCGCCGCGCGAGCAGGACGGCCCGTTCATGCGCCTGGCCGAAGGCATCGGCGACCTCGCCAGCCCCTTCTACCGCGAGGAACGCCAGCGCGACGTGTGGAACGAGGCCTCGGCCGTCGGCCTGCAGGTCGCGCTGTGGCTGGGCACCGCAGCCGCCACCGCCATGGTCTGGATCGGCGGCCGCACGGCCCTGCCCTACGCCCTGACCACCTTCACAGTGACCGGCATCGCCTCGTGGTTCGCCCTGGCGTACGCCACCCGCCTGGGGGTCCGCGCCGACGACCCCCGCTGGTTCCAGGCACGGCGCCTGGTGCCGTACGCGGTGCTCGTGCTCGCCTTCCTGGCCGGCGTCGTGCACGCCGCTCCGACGGGCGCCGTCGGTTCCGGCTTCGCCGTCGGGGCAACCGGCGGCGGTGCGGTGGCCGTGGTCTGCGCGGTGATCGGCACGGTGCGCGCACGTCGACGCTCGATGCGCACCACGGACTGACGACCTCGGCCGGAGGCCGGCGAACCAGCGGTCACCGAGGTCCGCGTCGTCGCGGCGCCGAGTCGCGCCAGGCTCGCCCGCCGGCGAGGGCCAGGCCGACGCCGACCACGGCGGCGAGGGACGGTTTCGGCGACCAGCGCAACGCGGCGAAGGCCACGCCGGGAGGGGCGTCACGCTGCGGGTCGGACCCCGAACCCCGGACCGGCGTCGCCGGAGCGGGCGTCGTCCCGGCGAAGGCCTCGAGCATCGCGGGGACGAACGCCGCCAGGTCCTGCGGCCCCCTGCTGGTGGTGAGGTTCCCGTCCCGGACGACCTCCTGGTCCAGCCACGTCGCGCCGGCGTTCACCACGTCGTCCCGGATGCCGGGCCAGGAGGTGAGGGTCCGCCCCTCCAGGAGCCCCGCTGACGCGAGCACCCACGGGCCGTGGCAGAGGGTGACGACGGGCCGGTTCCCCGCCGCGAAACCGCGGACGAACTCGCGGGCGGCGGCGGACTGGCGCAGCAGGTCGGGGTTGATGAACCCGCCGGGGAGCAGCAGCCCGTCGTACTCGCCGGGATCGGCCTCGCCGACGGTCGTGTCCACGCCGATCCGTCGGGCCGGCAGGTGCAGGTTCATGCCCCGGATGCGTCCGCGTCGCAGGGACACCACGTCGACCGTCGCGCCGGCTCGCTTCAAGGCCCGCAGCGGCACGAACAGCTCCGCCGCCTCGAAACCGTCCGCCGCCACGACGGCGATCCTGCGGCCCCTGAGGGGGCGCCTGCTGGGCATGCCGTTCTCCCTTGCCTGGAGGCAGCGCGGACTCGATGCCCACACCGTCGACGGCACCACGACCGGTGCCGTGCGCCGTCGGCACCAGGCTGCGGGGACGAACGGCCCGGCGCAACAGGTGCGACCGCTGATCACGACGGCGTCCGCGGTGCCCCTCGCGGAGGAGGTGCCGGAACCCCCCTCACACGGTCAGGCGGCACCACACCGTCTTGCCCGGCGCGACCGCAGGGGTTGCCCCGTCCTGACGCCCGTCGGGACGAGGATCGAACTCGACCCCCCACTCGGCGCTGAGCGAATCCACGAGGTGCACCCCCCGTCCCCCCTCCGCGCGCGCCTGGACCCGCCGGAGGATCGGGAAGTCCCGGCTGCCGTCGCTGACCGCGACCAGGACGCCCTCCGCCCCGACGCAGTCGACCGCCAGGGTGACGGGCGCCCCGCCATAGCGCACGGCGTTGGACACCAGTTCCGAGACCAGCAGGCGAGCCCGGTCCAGGCTCGCGCTGGAGCACGCGTCGCACCAGTGCTCCTCCAGGAACCGCCGCGCCATGCCAGCCGCCGCCGGCTCCACGGGCAGGACGATCCGCGACGACGCGGTGACCGGACAGCCGTGAACGAGGCTGAGGTGGCGCCGGCGGCGGGCGCTGCGACGACCTGTGGAGAACTGCGGGCTGGTGATGATGGACCTTCAGCTCGATGCGGTCCCCGCCTGCGGAAGGCGCGGCTGTCTCCTCAGCGGAGCTGAGCGAGGCGATCGACGGGTCCGGGCCGGTGCCACCGGCTCCACCATCCCCCATCGGCGTGGACCCCGCCCGTCGACCACGACCGTCAGTCCGCTGGGCACCCTGCGCGAGCCGTCGGGTGCCCACCGGACCCGGGGACGAACACCATCAGCCGGGTCTCGTGCCCCTCGTCGACGCCGCGTTCCCCGGTCGGCGCGAAACCGGCCCGCCGCCAGGCCCGCACCGCGCGGACGTTGTCCACCGCCGGGTCGACCGTCAGGTCCCGCCACCCGCGGGCGGTGAGGTCCTCGGCCAGCGCCCGGGCCGCGGCCGGCCCCACCCCTGCGCCCTGCTCGTCGGCGGCGATGAACATGTCCAGACCGCACCCGTCGTCCTGCCACGCCTGGATGAGCCCGACCGGTCGCCCGGCCGTCTCGACGACGTAGACGGCCACCTCCGGCAGGCGGTCCCCGGTGTACTTCTCCACCACCTCCTCCAGCGGGACCGGCGCACCGCCCCACCACCGGTGCACCTCCTCCCGACCCAACCAGGCGGCGATGGTCTCGGCGTCGCTGCGGTGCGAGCGCCGCAGGCGCAGGCGCAGCGGGGCCTCCACGACCAACTCCGACGGACAGCTCCAGGTCATGGCCCGACGCTAGGACACCACGGGCGGCTCCACGGGCGACTCCGCGGTCGTCCCGCGATCCGAACGGGGACCGGTGGGCGGCCGGTCCGTCGGTCGCCGGACACCGCCCTCAGTCGACGGCCGCGAACAGCAGGCTGTCCTCACGCCGTCCGCGGACGAGCAGGTGGGAGCGCAGCAACCCCTCCCGCTGCATCCCGATCTTCTCCAGCACCCGCTGCGAGGCGACGTTGCCCGGCCGGCACGTCGCCTCCACCCGCACCAGACCCAGATCCGCACGCGCGAAGCGCAACACCCCCGCCGCCGCCTCGGTCGCGTAGCCCCGGCCCCAGTGCGCCCGGGCCACGACGCAACCCATCACCCCACGCCGGTGCTCGACGCTGGTCACCGTCACCGAGCACGCCCCCACCACGTTCCCCGCGACCGTCACCGCCCACGTCACCGGTTCGAGTTCCCCGGCAGCGGGGGCCGCGCACACGTCGTCGATGAAGGCCTGCGACTGAGCCGGGGTGTTCGGCCCCCAGTCGGTGTACCGGCACACCTCAGGATCACCGGCGTAGGCGTGCACCGCCTCGACGTCGGGGACGAAACCCCTCAGCAGCAGCCGCTCCGTCACCAGTTCCCGCACCCGTCCAGCGTAGGAGGGCGCCGCGGCCGGGCGCCCGGCCCTCCCGCGACCCGAGCGCGATCACGACGGCCACCGGATCCCTCGACGGCCGGCCGAGGGGTTCGCCCGGTGTCCCGCCCAGGTGCCGAGCTGCCCCAGCGGGCGGGCTCGTTCCCCGGCACCGACCGCGACAGCGGCCGAGGAGAACACCGGGAACGCCGCGCTGAACACCGGAGGGGGTTCACCGGCGTCGGCGCGGTGGAGACCGACGCTCCAGGACAGCGCCGACACCGCCGCCGACCCCCAGCGCGGTGCACACCGACCCCGCCACGGCCAGCGCCACCGCGACCAGGAGGTCGCCGCCACCGCGACGCCGTCCTGGTCGAGGGGGCCGCCGGCCATCACCGTCCCGACCGAGCGCGTTGCTCGGTCAGGACGTCATGTCCCCGGTGCCCGGGACGCCCCCACCCCGGGCGTAGCGCAGGTGCACCACGCCCCGGGGGCTGGCCACCGGCGGCTGCAGCAGCTCCAGGGTCGCCGGCACGGTTCCCCCCTCGAAGACCTTCTTGCCCGTGCCCAGCACCAACGGGTGCACCCACAGGTCCAGCCGGTCGAACGAACCCTCCCGCAGCAACGTCTGCACCAGGTTCAGGCTGCCCACGACCTTGACGTCCTCGTGCCGGTCCCGCAGGCCGGCGACGGCCGCCGCCAGCCCGGCCCGGCCGTTCGACGACACCCCACCGCCGGAGGACGCGCCACCGTCGGTGCGCAGGTGCACCGAACCGGCCCACGACAGGTCGGGCCGTCCGCGCGAGACCACGTACTTCGGCACCCGGTTGAAGAGCGAGGCGATGTCGTCGTCGCGGCCACCTCCCCGGTGCGGCCAGTGGGCGGCGAAGATCTCGTAGGTGCGCCGGCCCAGGAGCAGCGCGTCCGTACCGCGGTAGGCCTCGGCGACCTGCTGACCGCACACGTCGTCGAGCAGCGGCGCCTGCCAACCGCCGAAGTCGAAACCGACGGGATCCTCCTGCGGCCCGCCGGGGGCCTGCCCGACCAGGTCGAGGGTGGTGAAGGTCAGGATGTGGATGCGGCCCACGGGGTGCTCCTGGGGGTAGGTCCGACCGGAGTGCGTCGCCGGGATGACCCGGGAGAGGCGCAGAACTCATCGCCCCGCGAGGGTGGGCGGCCGCCGGCCGGTGTCAGCGATCCGCCGGCGGGAAGCGCACGGGGCCCGGCGGCGCAGCAGTCGGTGGACGGACGTCTCGCGGCGGGTCTGCCGAGACGCGTGCGCCCAGCAGGAGGACCCGCCGGTGGAACGGATCGCCTCCTGGCTGTGCTGTCCATGGAGAGCCCCGTGGCACGTGCGGCGGCGGAGGTGGGGTGGCGCCTGCCCCCGGCTGGGGCACAGTGGGCACCATGACGTCGCGCGAGGTACCGGCCGACGTCGCGCTCGAGGTGGCGGCGTTCGTGCGGGCGCGCGCCCACGACCCCCTGCCGGCGCGCGCCGGCGCCGAGGACGTCGACCGGCAGCGGGTGGAGCGCGAGCTGGTGCGCAACCACCGGGAGGCGCTGGACGAGGGCCGGGCGATGACGGCGGACAACCTGGCCTACACCCTGCTGACGGCCGCAGCCCGTCACCGCGCGCACCGCGACTACCGGGCGGGGTGGGAGGCGTGGACCCCGTTCGGGGACCTGAGCCCGGGCAGCGACGTCGACGGGCCCGCGGCCGCCTCGCCGCACGACGAGGGCACCGAGCCGTCGGGGACGTGACCCGCGGGGCCGCGACGCGACCACGGTGCCCGCGACGGCGGGCCGGTGGGACGGCGGGCAGGTGGGACGGCGGGCAGGTCGCCCGTCGCCCCGTCCACGACCCCGGGTGGTGCGGCTGCCCGGCCCCGGTTCACGATCGGCCTGCGCACCGACACCCGCGAGGGAGGGGATCAGCGATGATGGGGCGCCCACCCGGACAGCTGGCACGACGCCAGAGGATCACCTGGCGTCAGGAGAGACCGCGTGCCTGAGGATCCCGACCCGCCCGTCGCCCCCGTGGCCCGGGTGGCGGCCCGCGTGGCGGCCCAGGCCCTGCTGGCCGACGAGGCCCGCGTCGCCGCGGCCCGCCGGCTGCAACCGGCCGCGACCACCGCGACGGGCCGCGCCCGAGGCGCGGGGCAGAGCGCGTGGCCGGCGCTGGACCGCCTGGCGGGGCTGGCCGCGCGCCTGCTCGGGACCCCCGCCGCCCAGGTCTCCCTGCTCAGCGACGTCCAGACCGTTCCCGCCGCCGCCGGCCTGGACCCGCAGGCCCACGCGGGGGCCGGCCCGCTGGCGGACTCCCTGTGCACGGTCACCGCCGCCGGCGGGGGGCCCCTGGTCGTGTCGGACGCCGCCACCGACGAGCGGGTCGCCGGGTTGCCGCCGGTGACCTCCGGGGCGGTCGGGGCGTACCTGGGGGTGCCGCTGACCGGCCAGGACGGGCACGTGGTGGGCGCGCTGTGCGTCTTCGACCCCGCCCCGCGCACCTGGAACGCCACCGACGTCGCCCTGCTGAGCGACCTGGCCACCGCCGTGGCCAGCGAGCTGGAGCTGTCCGCGCTGAGCGTGGACTACGAGGCCGCCCGTCAGCGCTGGCAGCTGTCGATCACCGCCGCCGGCATCGGCAGCTTCGACTGGGACCTGCTCACCGGTGAGCTGGTCTGGGACGAGCGGCTGATCGAGCTGTTCGGCTACGGCGGTGACGTCGACGGGTCCGACGGGCCCGTGGTGTTCGACCGCTCCATCGAGGCGTTCAACGCCCGGCTACACCCCGAGGACGTGCCCCGGGTCAGCCAGGCGCTGACCGAGTGCATCAGCACCTGCGGGGACTTCGAGGCGGAGTACCGGGTGGTGCGCCCCGACGGGTCCACCCGCTGGGTCCAGGCCCGCGGCACCGCCCTGGCCGGCGAGGACGGCACCGCGGTGCGCCTGCTCGGCGCCGCCTACGACACCACCGCCCAGCGCGAGGCGGACGTGCGCATCGCGCGGGTGCTGGAGTCGATGTCCAGCGCCTTCTACTCCCTGGACGTCGACTGGCGCTTCACCTACGTCAACGCCGAGGCCGAGCGGCTGCTCCAGCGCCCGCGGGAGGAGCTGCTGGGGGGCGACATCTGGGACCTGTTCCCCGGCGCGGTCGGTGCCGCCTTCGACACCGAGTACCACCGCGCGGTCGAGACCGGCCAGGCGGTGACCTTCGAGGCGTACTACCCGCCTCCGCTGGACGGCTGGTACGAGATCCGGGCCTGGCCGGGCCCGGACGGGCTGTCGGTGTACTTCGTCGACGTCACCGCCCGCAAGCACGCCCAGCAGGCCGCGGAGACCGCCCGGCAGGCGGCGGAGAACGCCAACGCCCGCCTGGCCCTGCTGGCCACGACCTCGCGGCAGATGGCCGAGACGCTGGAGGCGGAGGCGGCGGTGACCGCCCTGGCGCAGCTGGTGGTGCCCGCGCTGGGTGACTGGTGCCTGGTCAGCGTCCTGGACGACGAGACCAGCGCCGGCCCCCCGACCAGTGCCCGTGCCACCGCGCGCCGCGAGCGGCGGCGACGCGACCAGCCGCGGGGTCAGCGGCGGGGACTGCGCGACGCCGGCAGCTGGCACCGCGACGCCCGGGCCCGTGACCTGGTGCGCCGCTACGCCGAACGCCGCCTGGTCGAGCTGGACGACTCCGCCTTCCTCTGGCGGGCGTTGCGCGAGGAGCAGCCGGTGTTCATCGACGACGCCACCGCCGCCCTGACCGCCCTGCTGGACCCGGCGGGAGAGGGCCGGGCCCTGCTGGCGCAGCTCGCTCCCGCGGCGGGGGTGATCTTCCCCCTCCGTGGACGGGGACGCACCGTGGGACTGCTGTCGCTGTTCATCGACGCCGGCCGGGAACGCTGGAGCGAGGAGGAGCTGGCCACCATCGCCGAGGTCGCCGACCGCGCCGGTCTGGCCCTGGACTCCGCCCGGTTGTACCGCCAGCAGCGCGACCTGGCCGCCGCCTTCCAGCGCTCCCTGCTGACCGCCCCGCCCGAACCGGACCACGGGCAGATCGTCGTGCGCTACACCCCCGCGGCCGAGGCCGCCCAGGTGGGCGGGGACTGGTACGACGCGTTCATGCAACCCGACGGCGCCACCGTGCTGGTCATCGGCGACGTCATCGGCCACGACACCGAGGCCGCCGCGGCCATGAGCCAGGTCCGCACCATCGTGCGCACCCTGGGCGCCCTCGGCGAGGAGTCCCCCGCGAGCATCCTGGCCGGCACCGACCGGGCCATGGCCAACCTGCAGCTCACCACCACCGCCACCGCCATCGCCGCGCGCCTCGAGCAGGACCTCGACGAGCGCGAGCGGGGCGTGACGCGGCTGCGCTGGTCCAACGCCGGGCACCCGCCGGCGATGGTCGTCAACCCCGACGGCACCGTCACCCCGCTGCTGGGCCTGCACCCGGACCTGCTGCTGGGAGTCGTCCCCGGTACCGGACGCCGGGACACCGAGGTCGTCCTCGGCCGCGGGGCGACGGTGCTCCTCTACACCGACGGCCTGGTGGAGCGCCGGGACCAGCCGCTGCAGGAGGGGCTGGAGAAGCTGCAGGCGGTGCTGGAGGACCTGGCCGCGCAGGACGGCGACCTGGACGGCCTGGTGGACCAGGTGCTGGCCCGGATGCTGCCGCCGGACCCCGAGGACGACGTGGCCGTCATCGCCGTGCGCCTGCACCGCCAGGACCGGGCCCGCCCCGCCGAGGCCGGTCCCGGGAGGGTTCCGCCGCACGTGCCCCCGGAACCCGAACCGCCGCGCTGACCGCCCCTCCCGCCGAGCCGCTGCACCGGTCCCCGTCCCGGCCGCCCGGGAACGTCCGGACGGGTCAGCTGCTGAACTGGTTCCCCACCACCGCCAGCAGTTCCAGCCGCTCGGCGTCGGGCGTGCCCGGGGTCGCGGTGAACACCAGCAGGCGCAACCCGCGGTCCTCGGTGTGCAGCACCTGGCAGTCGAGGTCCACCGCCCCCAGCTCGGGGTGGACGAGCGTCTTGCGCTGCCCGGTGTGGGTGGCGACCTCGTGGCGCGCCCAGACCTCGGCGAACTCCGCGCTCTCCGCCAGCAACCGCTCGACGAGGGCCTGCGCCCCCGGCACGCCGCGGCTGGTGGCCGCGCGCAGGTCCGCCGCCCACGCCCGGCTCTGCGCGGCGTGCTCGGCCTCGGCCCGCAGCGCGCGCTCGCGGGGATCCGCCGTGAACCAGCGGTGGAAGGCGCTGCGCGCCGGGCCCTCGTAGGCGGTCTGGTCCCCGAGCAGCGCCACGGCGAGCCGGTTCTGCAGGACGGTCACCCCGAGGTCGGTGACGACCTGAGCGGGGGTGTCGAAGAGGCGGTCGAGCACCCGCACCACGCCCGGCGGGACGTGCTCGGAGCGCCGGGCCCGGCTGGGGGTGCCGTGCCCGGCGATCCGGAAGAGGTGGTCGCGCTCGTCCAGGCTCAGGCGCAGCCCGCGGGCCAGGGCGGTGAGCACCTGTTCGGAGGGCTGCGGTCCCCGCTGCTGCTCCAGGCGCGCGTAGTAGTCCGCCGACATCCCGGTCAGCGCGGCGACCTCCTCCCGGCGCAACCCCGCCGTGCGCCGGCGCACCCCGGGCGGCAGCCCGACGTCGTCGGGGCGAAGGGCCTCCCGGCGGCGGCGGAGGAAGTCGGCGAGCGAGGCGCGGTCCACGCCGCCATCGTGCGGCACGAGCGCCACCCCATCCAGGGATCCCCGGTCCCTGGACGAGCGCTCCCCTCCCGCCCGCGCGCCGGGCGACGCACGCTCGGGCCATGACCGAGAACACCTCGCCCACCCCCCCGACCACCACCCGGGTCGCCCCCGCCCCGGGCACCACCGGGACGACCCGCAGGGTCGCCCTGGTCACCGGCGCCAGCCGCGGCCTGGGCCGCAGCACCGCCCTCCACCTGGCCCGCGCCGGGGTCGACGTGGTCGGGACCTACCTCGACGCCCGCGACGCCGCCGACTCGTTCGTCGAGCAGGCCCGCGCCGCAGGCAGCCGGGCCGTGGCGCTGCGCCTCGACGTGGCGGACTCCTCCTCGTTCCCGGCCTTCGCCGCGCAGTTGCCGCACGTGCTGCGCGAGCGGTTCGGGCGCGACACGATCGACGCCCTCGTGAACAACGCCGGCACCGCGCTGCACGAACCGTTCGCCACGACGAGCGAGGAGCAGTTCACCCGGATCGTCGACGTGCACCTCAAGGCACCGTTCTTCCTCACCCAGGCCCTGCTGCCGGTGATCGCCGACGGCGCCCGCATCGTCAACGTCTCCACCGGCCTGGTCCGCATCACCATGCCCGGCTCCGCCGCCTACGCCGCGGCCAAGGGCGCGGTCGAGGTCCTCACCCGCTACCAGGCGCAGGAACTCGGCGCCCGCGGCATCCGCGTCAACGTCGTCGCCCCCGGGGCGGTGGCCACCGACTTCTCCGGCGGCGTGGTCCGCGACGACCCGCAGGTCGCGGAGATGGTGCGCAGCGTGACCGCGCTGGGCCGCCTCGCCGGGCCCGACGACATCGGCGCGGCGATCGCCCTGCTCCTCGCCGACGGTTTCGGCTGGGCCAGCGGAGCCACCATCGAGCTCACCGGCGGCCAGCGCCTCTGACCCGGAACCCCGGGTGGGCGACGGGCGGACCACCACCGCTGGACCCGCGTCCCGGTCGCCCCGCGGTCGCGGCCGGCGCACCGGCTGAGAGGGTGGGGGGACTGCAACAGACGGGTGATCGTTGGTGACCGGGGATGAACATCAGGCGGACGCGCTCACTCCTGCCCACACCGCACCCGATTCGGCGATCATGACGATCACCGACGCGGTCCGCCTCTCCGCCGTCCCCACCGGGGAGAGCACCACGCTGTGGGACCTCGCCGAACCGGCCTGGGTGCTGGACGCGACCACGGCGTGCGCGGACCTCGACCGGCGGCTGCGCTCGGCACCGGCGCACCGGTGCAGCAGCGTCGTCGTCCTCGACCACCGCGGCGGGCGCGTCGGCTCGATCCAGCGCCAGCGCTTCGAGCACGCCCTGGGCGGACCCTTCGGTTTCGGGCGGGCCCTGCTGGCCCGGCGCTCGCTGGCCGAGGTCACCGACTTCGACGCCCGGGTGCTGCCCGCCGAGGCCGGGGTGGGCGAGGGCCTCGCCGTCGTCTTCGAGCGCCCCGCCCACCGCCGCACCGACGACCTCGTCCTGCGCCGCGAGGCCACCGACCCCGCCGGGGCGGACGCGGGGAGGACGGGGGACGGGACGCGGTGGCGGGTGCTGCCCGTGGCGGTCCTCATGGAGGCCGCGGCCGGGCGGATGGCCTGGCACGCCAGCCGCGACCCCCTCACGGGGCTGTTCAACCGCGGTGCGTTCTTCGCGCAGCTGCAGCGGATGATCGACACCGTCCCGGGCGACCTCGAGAGCCGCGGCCCGGGGACGGGCCCGGCGCAGGTGCGGGTGGGGGTCGTCTTCGTCGACCTGGACCGCCTGAAGACCGTCAACGACACCCTCGGCCACGACGCCGGCGACGCCCTCATCCGCTCGGTGGCCGCCAGGCTGCGCACCGCCGCCCGCCCCCGCGACGTGGTGGCCCGCCTGGGCGGGGACGAGTTCGCCGTGGCGTGCCTCGTCCACGCCCGCGACGAGCAGGAGGCCACCCGCACCCTGCACGCCATCGCCACCCGCCACCTGCACGCCGTCCGCACCCCCGACGCCCGGCTGGACCCCTCCGCGCGCAGCAGCGCCAGCGTCGGGGCGGCCCTCTCCGTCCCCCTGCCGCAGCCCGTGGGCGCGGACACCCTGCTGCGGGAGGCGGACACGGCCATGTACGCGGCCAAGCAGGCCGGGGGCGACCGCGTCAGCACGACCGGCACCGTCGGCGACGACGGGGGAGCCACCGCGGAACGGGTCGCGCCGTCCCTGCAACGGGCGCTGGACCGCGACGAGCTCGTCCTGCACTACCAACCCATCGTCGACGCCCGCACCCGCCACGTGCTCTCCGTGGAGGCCCTCGTGCGCTGGCAGCACCCCGACCGGGGGCTCCTGGGCGCCGCGGAGGTGCTGGACCGGGCCCACGCCGAACGCCTCGAAGTCGCCCTCGACCGCTGGGTCCTGCGGACCGCGCTGGCGCAGCTGCGCACGTGGGAGACCACCCGGCGCGCCGACGGGAACCGGGCGCCGTCGCTGATCAACGTCAACGTCTCCCCCGCCTCCCTCTCCCGCCCCGACCTGGCCGAGAGCGTGCTGGGGGCCGTCCGCGACGGCGCAGCCCGCCCCGAGCAGCTGCGCCTGGAACTCCCCGAGACCGCGTCGCTGTCGACGATGGAGGTCGCCGGCCCGCAACTGCGGCGGCTCGCCGGAGCCGGTGTCGCCCTCGTGTTCGACGACATGGGCGCCGGGGCCTCCAGCCTGCGCAACCTGTCCACCATCCCGGTGGCGGGCATGAAGATCGACCGTTCCTTCGTCGCCGGGATGCTTACCCGCCAGGGAGACCGGGCCGTGGTGGAGATGCTGACCAACCTCGCCGTCGGTCTCGGCCTGCGCATCACCGCCGAAGGCGTGGAGGACGCCGCCCAGGAGCAGGAACTGCGCCGGCTGGGGGTGACGGCCTTGCAGGGGTACCACATCGCCCACCCCCGGGCGGCGGACGACCTGCCGTGGGCCGCCGACCGGTGAGGCCGCGGTCCACGTCCGCCCCGGCCGTCCGCACCGACCCGGGGCGCGGGCCGCGCGCCGGGAGCTCCCGCGCCCGCCCTGCGTCGCAGCCCGACCCGGTGGCGCGACCCTGTGGGGTGGGAGAGGCTGAACCCACCGAACCGACGACGGAGGACGTGTGCGATGAGCGACGCCGACGAGACCCGCGACGCGAGCGACGTGGACGACGTGCCCGCGGGTGACCTGGGCGCCGGCGGACCCGCGGAGGAGACCGGCGAGGGCGGGAACGCGCAGCCCCCCGGCTACGCCGACGAGGTGGACCCCAGCCAGGGACCGCTGGCGGCCCGCCCGAACGGTCACCTCGGGGACCTGGACGACCCCGGGGCCGACCCCGTTCCCCGGGGCGACGCCTGACGTCCGGCACGGCCGCCGCCCCGGCCGGGTGAGTTCCCCCGGCGTCCCGAGTTCCGACGCCGCCCTCTGAACGAGGTGCCGGTCCTCGTGTCGGACCTGTGCCCTGCCCGCCGCGGTCGCCGCCGGCGCGGGAGTGGACGGTGTTCTGAGAACACACCGGAGACCGTGGGCAACCCGAGGTCGCGGGGTCGGGCCGGCGCGGTGGACGATGGCTGGACAACCTGCGACGCAGGCTTTCCGGAGCCACCGGTTCGATGCGGGCAGCGGTTCCGGAGGAACCCGCACCCCTCCCGCCGTCGGGTGGTCCAACGGCACGGTGGTTCTCCTCCCGTTCCCGACGAGCGGGGACTCGGCGCCTCCCGGTGCGCCGCGGACCGCGGCGCGGGTGTCGACCCCGAGGCGGGGATCGGGTTCGCCGGGGTTTCTCCCGCGGACGCCACCCGGGGCCGCGCGGCCGGCCGACCCTTCCCGGCCCCCGACGTCAGCCGGCAGGCGGATCCGGGGCACCGTCGTCCTCCCGGGGGTGGAGCCCGCGGATGCGGCAGCGGGGGGATGCGGGTGGCGGTTCCCGCGCCGGACAGTGAGGTCAGTCCCGCGACCCCCGGAGGAACCGTGAAGAAGTCCACTGCGCGCCTGGCCACCGCCCTGACGGCGGGAGCGGCCGGTGTCGCCGGTCTGGCGCTGGCCACCGGCTCCGTGCCGGGTGTCGAGAGGCTCGGTCCCCGGCTCGCCCAGGCCCAGGGGCACGTCGACCGCGACGTCCACGACCGGCCCGCGGAGGTGCCGGCGGCGGACCTGCCGGACTGGGCGCGGGCGGGCACGAGCACGGTCACCGTGGTGCGTGAGGCCGACGGGGCCGACGGAGCCGGCGCCGCCGTGCGCGCCGACCTCGCCGTCCCCGCCGGTTTCGTCCTGCCGGACTCGTGCACGGACGTCGAGCACGTCGGGATACCGTTCGACGGCGGCGACGACTGGCCCGACAGCCGGGGCCCGGGCGAGCGGTGCGGCCCGTGGAGCGTCGTGGTGGCGCAGGGGCACCTGTACGTCTGGCGCTGACACCGGGGGACCCCCGGACCCGTGCGTCGGAACGCCGGCGGGGAGGACGGGACCCGCCACGACGGCCCGCGCGCCTCCCACCACCCGGCCTCGGGAACCCGGGCGCCTCCGCCCGGTCACGTCCTCGTCCGACGAGGTGCCCCGTTCCCCTGCCGGAGCCGCGGGACGTCTGTCACGCTGCGAGCAGCGTCTCCCTCGGCGCTGCTGGAGGCAGCCGGGAGGCGGATGGAGGTGGTCCGCGTGCTCCTCGTCGTGTTCCTGGTCATCGCCGGGTCGATCTGGCTGGTCGTCGCCCTGGACCGCCGCCCACGGCGCGGCCCCTCCCGCACGCAGCACCACCACCACGGCTCCGCCTGGGCCTCCGACGGCGGGAGCGGCGCCTCCGGTGGCGGCTGGGGCGGCGGCGACGGTGGCGGCTGCGGTGACGGCGGGGGCGGCGGCGGTTGTTGAGGCCCGCACCGCGGGACCGCTCACCCGCCGTGCTCGGCGGCGCCCGGGACGCGCGGCGCTGAGCACCACCGGAGCCGCGGGAGGTGAGGTCCCCACCGGCCTCGGGCCCGCCCACCCGACGCACCGCGATCCCCGTTCCGCGAACCCCGCCCCTTGACCCTCACACCGTGTCAGCCTCCACGGTGGAGGTGCCATGTTCAGCATCGGGGAGTTCGCCACCATCGCCCGGGTGTCGGTGCGCGTGCTGCGCCACTACGACGCCCTGGGTCTGCTGCCGCCCGCGGCCGTGGACCCGGCCACCGGCTACCGCTCGTACAGCGCCGCCCAGCTCGCCCGTCTCAACCGCGTCCTGGCCCTGAAGGACTTGGGGCTGACGCTCCAGCAGGTCCGGGCCGTCCTGGACGAGGAGGTCGGCGTGCAGGAGCTGCACGGGATGCTTCGGCTGCGCCGGGCGGAACTGACGGAGCAGGTCGCGGCCGACACCGCGCGACTGCGGGCGGTGGAGGTGAGGCTCCAGGTGATCGAGGAGGAGGGCACCATGGGAACCCAGGACGTCATCGTCAAGGACACCGATCCCGTGCGCGTCGCGGAACTGTCCGCGGTGGCCGCGAGCTTCGAACCGGACCACATCGGCCCCGTCATCCAGCCCCTGTACGGGGAGCTGTACCGCAGGCTCGCGCAGGCGGGCATCCAGTCCGCCGGACCGGGCGTCGCCTGGTACGAGCACGTCGACGGGGGCGACGGCGAGGAGGGTGAGGCCGTGCGCGTGCACGCCGGGGTCGTGGTCGCCGCGCAGGAGCAGGCCCGCGGCGGCGTGCAGGTCACCGACCGGCCCGGGGTGCGGGCCGCGACGATCGTCCACCACGGCCCGATGGACGGGGTGGACGCCACCTGGCAGGTCCTCGCGCGCTGGGTCGCCGACAGCGGTCACCGGCCGCTGGGTCTGGGCGGGGAGGTGTACCTGGACTACTGCCCCGAGGACCCCGCCGACGGGGTCACCGAACTGCAGATCCCCATCGCCCCGGCCGCCGGCGACCGGCAGGACAGGACCTAGCCGGAGGGCGGCCCCTCCCGGCGACGCACGCCGGATCGCCTGCGGCGGAGACGTCCCGGCGCCGGACGTCACGACGGGGCCCCAGCCCCGGCGGTGGAGGCTTGACCCTGACGCTGGGTCAGGCCTCCACGCTGACGCCATGACAGCAGCCATCAAGACCACCGGGCTCAGGAAGTCCTACGGCGAGCGCACGGTGCTCGACGGGTTCGACCTGACCGTGGCCCCCGGCACGATCTTCGCCTTGCTGGGTCCCAACGGGGCCGGCAAGACCACGGCGGTGCGGATCCTCTCGACCCTGCTCACCGCCGACGGCGGCACCGCCACCGTCGCCGGCTACGACGTCGCCACCCACCCCGCCCAGGTGCGCGCCCGCATCAGCCTCACCGGGCAGTTCGCCGCCGTCGACGACGTCCTCACCGGACGGGAGAACCTCGTCCTCGTCGCCGAACTGCGCGGCCTGCGGAAACCCGCCGCGATCGCCGACACCTCGCTCGCCCGCTTCGCGCTGACCGACGCGGCCCGGCGCAGGGTGGCGACCTACTCCGGCGGGATGCGCCGCCGCCTCGACATCGCGATGAGCCTGATCGGCGATCCTCCGGTCGTCTTCCTCGACGAGCCCACGACGGGGCTGGACCCGCAGGCGCGCCTCGAGGTCTGGCGCAGCGTCCGCGAGCTCGCCGGGCGCGGCACGACCGTGCTGCTGACCACGCAGCACCTCGAGGAGGCCGAGCAGCTGGCCGAGCGCCTGGCGATCCTGCACCGGGGCCGCACCGTCGCCGAGGGCACGCTGGACGAGCTGAAGCGGCTCGTGCCGCCGGCCGGGGAGCGCGCCGGGGAGCGACGGACCCTCGAGGACGTCTTCCTGGCCCTCGTCGGCCACGACGACCACGACAACCACGACAACCACGACGCCGACCAGGACGTCGACCACGACGCCGCGCACGGACGGGAGAACCGGTGATGACCACGACGACGACCACGGATCGGGCACCGCAGCCGGCGCTGAAGGACCCGCGCCTCCTGCGCGACACCACCGTCCTGCTCAAGCGCTGCCTGCGCCACGTCCTGCGCAGCCCGGACACCATCGTCACCACCGCGGTCACCCCGGTCGCGCTGCTGCTGCTGTTCGTGTACGTCTTCGGCGGCGCGATCGAGGCGGGGGACGGCCGCTACGTCGACTACCTGCTCCCCGGGGTCCTGCTCATCACCGTCGCCTCCGGTGTCGCCTACACCGCCTTCCGCCTCCACACCGACGTCGCCGGTGGGCTCTCCGAACGCTTCCGGTCCATGCCGATCGCGCGCTCGGCGCTGCTGTGGGCCCACGTCCTGACCTCGGTCGTCGCGAACCTGCTGTCCCTGGCCCTGGTCGTGCTCATCGCCGTCCTGATCGGTTTCCGCTCCAGCGCCGGGGTGCTGGCCTGGCTCGCCGTCGCGGGGATCCTGGTGCTGTTCGTCCTGGCGTTGACGTGGCTGGCGGTCGTCCCCGGGCTGCTGGCGAAGTCGGTGGACGGGGTGAGCGGCTTCTCCTACCCGCTGATCTTCCTGCCGTTCATCAGTTCGGCCTTCGTGCCCACCGACGGCATGCCCGGGCCCGTGCGGTGGTTCGCCCGGAACCAGCCGGTCACCCCCATCGTGGACACCCTGCGCGACCTGCTGGCCGGGCGCCCCGCCGGCGACGAGGGCTGGGTTGCGCTGGCGTGGTGCCTGGGGCTGCTGGTCGTGGCCCACGCGCTCGCGGTGCTCACCTACCGCCGCAGGATCGGGTGAACCGGTGGCCGCGGGGACGGTGCCGGACCCCGGGTGGACTCGTAGGGTTCCGGCATGCTGACCATCAGCCAGCTCGCCTCCTACGCCGGGGTGACGGTCCGCGCGGTCCGGCACTACCACGCCAAGGGCCTGCTGCCGGAGCCGGAGCGCGACCGTTCCGGCTACCGCCGCTACGACGCCGTAGCCGTGGTGGAACTCATCAGGATCCGCACCCTGGCCGAGGCCGGGGTACCGCTCTCCCGGGTGCAGGAACTGCTGGACGCGGGCCCGGAGGAGTTCTCCGCGGCCGTCGCCGACGTCGACGAACGCCTGCGCGCCGAGATCCGCGAACGCCGGCGCCACCGCGAGCGCATCGCCCAGCTCGCGGCCGGTGACAGCCTGGCGCTGCCGCCGGAGGCGGTGGCCTACCTGCAGCGCATGCGTGAGCTGGGTTTCCGCGAGCGGCTGATCGAGGTCGAGCGCGACAGCTGGATCCTCATCGCCGCCCGGATGCCGCACGAGGTGCCGGCGTTCATGGCGATCAAGCAGGCGCAGATCGAGCACGAGACGTTGCGCCGGCTGTACCTGGACATGGGCGACCTGGCCGACTGCTCGTCCGACGACCCGCGGTTGCCGGAACTGGCCGACCGGGTGACCGCCTTCATCGAGGCCGCGGCCGCCGCGTCGGCGGGGATGGAGGACCAGCCGATCAGCGACGACCTCGTCGAGCTGCTCGACGCCGCCTTCGTGCAGTCCTTCCCGTGCGCCCCGCGGTTGCTGACGCTGCTGGAGGAACGGGGCTGGACCGGCTGGACCGACGTCCGGCGCCTGGAACCCGCCGCCGCCCCGACCCGCTCCGTGGGAGGCTGACCGCCGGACCGACCGACCGCGCGGAGGGGAACCACCGGACGTGCCGACGACACCCACCCCCCGGCTCAGCGGGCTGAGCGCCTTCCCGCTCACCCCGCTGCACGACGACGTCCTGGACCGGGCCGCCCTCGCCGGTCTCGTCACCCGGCTGGTCACCGCCGGGGTCGACTCCCTCACCGTCCTGGGGTCGACCGGCTCCTACGCCTACCTCTCCCGGGAGGAACGGGCCGAGGTCGCCCGCACCGCCGTCGAGCACGCCGGGGACGTCCCCGTCCTGGTCGGGATCGGCGCGCTGCGCACCCGCGACGTCCGTGCCCTCGCCGAGGACGCGCAGGACGCCGGGGCGGCGGGGGTGCTGCTGGCTCCGCTGACCTACCAGCAGCACACCGAGGACGACGTGTTCGGCCTCTACCGCGACGTCACCGCCGACCTCGACGTCCCGCTGGTCGTCTACGACAACCCCGGCACCACGCGCTTCACGTTCACCGACGAGCTGTACCGGCGCATCGGTGCGCTGCCCCGGGTCGCCTCCCTCAAGATCCCGCCGCTGCCGGCGGACCCGGCCGCGGCCGCCGGCCGCGTGGCGCAGCTGCGCGCCCTGCTGCCCGAGCACGTGAGCATCGGCATCTCCGGCGACGCGGCCGCCGCGACCGGCCTGGCCGCCGGTTGCGACCTCTGGTACTCCGTGATCGCCGGCACCCTGCCCGAGCCCGCGCTGGCCCTCACCCGCGCCGTCCGAGCCGGGGACGCCGACGGGGCACGGGCGCAGTCCGAACGGCTGCGACCGCTGTGGGACCTGTTCGCCCGCCACGGGAGCCTGCGGGTGACGGCCGCCGTCGCCGAGCACCTCCGCCTCGCCCGGCGCTCCTGCCTGCCCCTGCCGATCCGGGGGCTGGACGAGGCCGCGCGCGCCGAGGTCGCCGACGTCGTGGACCGGTTGGCCCCGCACCCCGCGCCCTGACCGCCGCGGAGGACGCCGACGACGGTTCGCCTCGACCCCCCGGAGCCCGTGTGGGAAGCTCGGGAGCGAACCCGGCGCAGGGTTCCCGGACGAGGGTGCCGTACCCGGTGTGCGACAAGACGGCCTGCGGAGGTCGTCGTGTCGTGGTTCGTCCTGGTGGTCTCGGGCGTCCTGGAAGCGGTGTGGGCCACCGCCTTGAGCAGGACCGAGGGTTTCACCCGGCTCGGTCCTTCGCTGGTCTTCGCCCTCGCGCTGGTGGCGAGCATGCTCGGGCTGGCGTTCGCGATGCGCGACCTGCCGGTGGGCACCGCCTACGCGGTGTGGGTGGGGATCGGGGCGGTCCTCACCGTCGTCCACGCCATGGCGACGGGTGCGGAGCCCGCGTCGGCGCTGAGGATCCTCTTCCTCGCGATGATCGTCGGTGGCGTGGTCGGGCTCAAGTTCACCCACTGACCCCGGCTCGGGGACCGGCTGCGACCGGCAGCCCGGAACCCCCGTCCCCGGGACCGCCGGACCGCGGCGGCCGGTTCCTCACGCCGCAGGGCGGCGGACGACCAGGGCCAGGCAGTCGTCGTCGTCGCGCGCGCAGGTCACGACGTCGGTCAGCAACCGCTCCACGAACTCCTGCACGGGCACCCGGGCCAGGCTCGCGGCGGTGCCGGCCAGCTCCCGCAGACCCGCGTCGATGTCGCGGGTGCCTTCGACGAGCCCGTCGGTGTACAGCACCAGGCTCTCCCCGGCGGCGAGCACCGCTTCGGCGACGGCGCAGCTGCCCGGCGAGGGGTACCCGATCCCCCGCCCCTCCGCGGTGATCTCGCGCGCGCCGTCGGCGCCGACGAGGATCGCCGGCGGGTGCCCGCCCCCGGCCAGGCGCAGCCGGCCGCTCGCCGGGTCCAGGACGGCGATGAGCACGGTGGCCATCAGCTCCGGGTGCGTGACCTCCAGCACCGCCGCGGCCCGGGCGACCAGCTCACCCAGCGGGCACCCGGCGACGGCGAGGGTCCGCACCGTGGTGGTCACCGCCAGCGCCTCGCCGGTGGCGGCGGTGCCCCGGCCCATCGCGTCGACCACGATGAGCAGGACCTCGCCCGAGGGCAGCCGCAGCCAGTCGTAGAGGTCCCCGCCGGCCGGCGCGCTGGCCGCCGGCTCGTAGGCCACCGCCGCCTCCAGACCCGCCACGCGCAGCGCCGGGGGCCGCACCGCGGCCGACAGCGCCGCGACGTCCTCGCGCTGAGCGCGTTCGCGCGCGGTCGAGTCGACCAAGGCGCGTTCGGCGTCCTGCGCGCGAACGGTGCTGGACAGGTCCCGCAGGGTGACGACGGCCCGTACCCGGTCGTCGCGACCCTCGCCGAGGTGACCGCCGGGCACGGGCGCGACCGTGATGGCCACCGGGGTGCAGCGGTCGCCGCGGCGGACGCTGCCGCGCCGGGTCGAGACGTGCCCCCCGGCCGCCCGCGCCGGGCCGGGCACGTAGCCGTCCACCAGCTCCTCCAGCCGACGGCCGGTCACGGGAGCGGCGTCGCGCGCTCCCCCGGGCAGGGGGTCCCGGGCCGGGGGGACCGGAGCCAGCAGCTGCAGCGCGGCCGGGTTGGCCTCCAGCACGCGGCCCTGCTCGTCCAGGGCCACGATGCCGTCAGCCACCGTGCCCACGATGAGGCGGCTGCGGGCGCCGAGCTCGCTCAGGCGGCCCCGGACCAGCTCGTCGGCTCGCCAGGAGGCGACGCCGACGGCCGCGGCGAGGGCCAGCAGCCCGCCGTGGACCAGGGCCCACCGCCACGGGTGCTCCTGCGCGGCGGGGTGGTTGAAGATGGGGTGCCCCGGCGCGGAAGCGAGCACGCCGTGGTGCAGCACGACGAAGCCGATGGCCGTCAGGAACGGCGCCCACGTCTGGTAGGCGGCGCCGGCGCCGACGGCGACGAAGAAGAGGAAGTGCGCCTCGGTCAGCCCGTGGCTGAGGTGCACCGCCACCGCCGAGGCGGTCATGAGGGCCAGCATCACCGCGGACGAGGCCGCTTCCCGCCTCCACCGCCGGCTGCCCGCGCCGGCGCCCACGTCGACGCCGCCCGCGCCGGCGTCGGCGTCGGCGCCCGGGCGGGATCCGAGGCCGATGGTGGCCAGGCTGCCCAGCAGCGCGGCCGCGGCGATGGGCAGGCAGTCCAGCAGGGCGTGCCCCACGCCCTGGGCGACGGTCGCCCACCCGAAGGTCGCCAGGCAGACCAGCCAGGTCGCGATCAGGAAGCTGCGGTGGCGCGTCATCCAGACGTCGTCGGGCAGGGGGGTGCCGTGCGGCAGCAGCCGGCCCCGCTCCCGGCGGACGTGCGTCCGGCGATCCCGTTCGTGCGCCGTCGCCTCGACGGTCGTGACGTGCACGTCTCAGCCCTCCGGGTGCGGTGGGAGTGGACCCTCCCCCACCGCCTCATCGGCAGGTCCCGCCCACACCTTGATAGCCCGGCCCGGTGAGCCCCGGTGAGCCCCGGTGCCGCCCGGCCCGGCCCGCGGACGGCGGGGCCGGGCTCAGCGGGCGACGAGGCGGTCGCGGCCCCCGCGCTTGGCCGTGTACAGGCGCCGGTCGGCGGCGGCGAGGAGCTCCGCGAGGGAGGCGCCCCCCTCGCGCGTCGAGGTCAGGCCCGCGCTGGCCGTCACGCGCAACCCCGGGGCCACCTCGTCCCAGTCGTGCTGCCGGACGGCCTGCAGCACGGCCCGCACCCGGTCCCGGGCCCCCCGGGCGTCCTGGCCGGGCAGGAGCAGGACGAACTCCTCCCCGCCGATGCGCGCCACCACGTCGCCCCCGGCGCCCGTGGCCGCGAGGAGGCGCCCGAACCGCTGCAGGACGGCGTCACCGACCTGGTGGGAGCGGGTGTCGTTGATGCGCTTGAAGTGGTCGATGTCCAGGAGGGCCAGCGAGGAGGACGCGCCGACGGCGGAGGCCGCGGACAGCACCGCCGGGGCCACCTGCTCCAGGTGGCGGCGGTTGAACAGCCCCGTGAGGTGGTCCCGTTCCGCCAGCTCCTGGAACCGGTCGCTCGCGCGACGGGCTTCGACCGTCTCGTAGACGGCGGCCAGGACGCGCGCGCGGGCGTCCTTGCGCTCGGAGAGCCGCTCCATCTCCAGGACGTGGAAGCGCCGGTACAGCTCGTACGCCGCCCGGAAGTCCCCACCGGTCGCGGCCAGCTCCGAGCGCTCCAGCACCAGGGCGGTGCGCACCTCCCCCAGGTCCCGCTGCTCGCACTGCGCCTCGGCCGCGTCCAGGCTGCGGGCGGCCTCCCGCAGCTGCCCGAGGTTGCGCTGGCAGACCGCGAGGTTGATCTGCAGGGTGGCGGTGTCGGCGGCGTCGGTGAGGCACCCGGCCTGCCCCATGGCCGCGAGGAGCGTCGCCTGCGCCGCGGACCAGTCCCCCACGCTCATGCTCACCTTGGCGACGGTGTCCCACGCGCCGGCGCTCAACGGGATGGCCAGCTCCGCGGAGGTCTGGACCAGCTCGCGCGCCAGCCGGGCCGCTTCCGCGGTGCGTCCCGCGGTCAGCTCCACGTAGGCGAGGTTGTTCAGCGTCCGCACCCGGGTGCGCGCGTCCCCGTCGGCCCGCGCGGCGGCGAGCAGCCGGGTGAACCGCTCGCGGGCCTGCTCGAAGGCCCCCAGCTGCAGCTGGGCGCCGCCCAGCGCCGTCTCGTGGTCGACGCCGACCCACGCGGGCACCCGGGGCCCCTGCGCGGGCACCGCGTCCAGGGCCGCGACGGCGGCGACGGCGTGCTCCAACGCCGACGCGGAGTCGCCGATGACCTCGTGGAAGGTGGCCAGCAGGCGGTGGGCCCGGGCCTGCACGTAGGCGTCGCCCGCCGACTCCCCCCAGGCCAGGGCCCGGCGGGCGACGAGGCCGAGCTGCGCGGTCCCACCGCGCCGGCCGTCGACGTCGGCGCCGACCAGCCGCGCCTGCCACAGCAGCCCGGCCTCGCCGGACACCTGCTCCCACGACGCCGCCCGCTGCGTCAGCGCGTCGAGCTGCGCGGCGGCGCCGTCGGCGTCCCGCCCGGCCAGGAACGCGACGTCGAACAACGCCGCCTGCAGGTCCTCGAACCCGGGCCGAGGTCCGGGGTCGGCGGTGGCCCGCGGCTGCGGCAGCCCCGGGACCGGGGGTTCGGCGGGGCGGGTGAGCGCGGTGCGCGGCAGGTCGGCGCAACGGCTCCCGCCGTTCACGGAGCCACCAGCCGCGCGCCCAGGGCCTGCGCGGTGCGGGGCGGGGAGAACAGGTAGCCCTGCGCGGTCGTGACGCCCAGGTCGGCGAGCATCCGGGCCTGCTCGGGCGTCTCCACCCCCTCGGCGACGACCCCGCACCCCAGCTGCAGCCCCAGGCCGATCAGGGAGGACGTCAGCAGGTCGTCGCGCTCCGAGCGCCCCAGCGCGGCCACGAAGCAGCGGTCGATCTTTACCACGTCGGGCTGGAAGCGCTGCAGGTAGGCGTAGCTGGCGTAACCGGTGCCGAAGTCGTCCAGGGCCAGCCGCACCCCCCTCGCCCGGATCGCCGCCAGCGCGGCGTCCACCTGCGCGCCGGTGCCGGCCAGGGACGTCTCGGTCAGCTCCAGCGTCAGCGCCTGCGCGGGCAGACCGCTGACGAGCAGCGCGTCGGTGATCACGTCGACCACGTCCGGCTCGCCGAGCTGGCGTCCGGAGAGGTTGACCGCCACGTGCAGGTCGCGCGCCCCGCCACCGGCGCCGCCGCCCGTGGGCGGGGTGTCGCGCCACAGCGCCACCTGCGTGCACGCCAGCGTCAGCACCTGCCGTCCCAGCGGGACGATCAGACCGCTGGCCTCGGCCACCGGCAGGAACGCCGCCGGGGCCAGCAGACCCCGCTGGGGGTGCTCCCAGCGCACCAGCGCCTCCACGCCCTCCCAGCGCCCGGTGGGCAGGTCCACCACCGGCTGGTAGTGCACCACCAGCTCCTGCGCGTCGATGCCGGCGCGCAGGGCGTGGCTCTCGTCCAGCACGTGGCGGGACCCCAGCCCGGCCGCGGCGTCGAGCCGGCGCAGCTCCAGCAGCTCCGCCACGCTGGTCGCCAGCGCGCTGAGGGCCTGCACGTCCGCCTCGGCGAAGTCGCGCGCCTCGCGGTCCATGACGCACAGCGCCCCCAGCGGCAGCCCGTCGCGGCCGATGATCGGGGCGCCGGCGTAGGCGCGGACCTGCTCCGGGCCGGTGACCATGGCGTTGTCGGCGAACCGCGCGTCGGTGCGGGCGTCGGGCACCACCAGCGTCCGCTCCTGCGCCACCGTCCAGGCGCAGAAGGACACGTCCCGCGACGTCTGCGGGGTCTCGTAGCCCAGGACCGCGCTCAGGTCGCGGGTGGAGGCGAACCACTGCCGGTCCTCGTCCACCAGGGAGATCGTGGCGGTGGGAGCGTCCAGCAGCCGCGCCGTCGCCGCCGCCAGGGCGTCGAGGGCCGCGTCGGCACCGGTGTCCAGCACCCGGTAGCTGCGCAACGACGCCAGCCGCTCGCCCTCGCGAGGGTGCAGAGGCGCTGCGGGCACGGTGGGCTCCTCTTCCCTCGCCCGCCGGCCGGCCACCCCGCGCGGGCTGCGCTCGGGTGGGCGGACGGGCGGTGGACGACATGCGGTCGGCTGGTGCTCGTCGGGACGTGCGGGCGCCGCGAGGCGCCTGCCTCCAAGACCTCGGTGCCGGAACGGTCACCCTCGATCGCCCACCCGGGTGGTCGCGCCGCGTCCCCGGGGCGGGGTCCGTCCCCGGGCGCCGGAGCGGGCGGGGTGATCGGGGATGATGAGGCGCCCACCCGGGGCAGCTGGCACGACGCCAGACGACCACCTGGCGTCAGGAGGGACCACGTGCCCAGCGGAGGAGACCACGTCCCCGGCCGGTCGCCCGGACCCCTGGCGGGCGGGCGACCCGACGGCGACGCCGCCGCGTCCTCCCCGGCGACCGCGGTGGAGGCCGCCGCCCGGGCGCTGCGCGCCGACCCCGCCCGGCTCGCCGCCGCCCGCCGGCTGAGCCCCGGCGGGACCACCCTGCCCGGCCTGGACCAGCTGGCCCACCTCGCCACCCAGCTCCTCGGTGCCCCCTCGGCGCAGATCTCCCTGCTCACCGACGTCGAGGCGATCGCCGGTGGGGTCGGGCCCCAGGCGGGGCGGGCCGGTGAGCAGGGGCCGCTCGGCCAGGCGCTGTGCTCGCTGACCGCCGCGTCGGGTGCTCCCCTGGCCATCGCCGACACCCGCGCCGACCCCCGCGTCGCCGACCTGGACCCGGTCTCCTCCGGGGTGGTGGGGTCCTACCTGGGCATACCGCTCGCCGCCGGCGGGGGTGACGTGGTGGGTGCGGTGTGCGTGGGTGGCCCCGACCCCCGCGCGTGGAGCGAGCAGGACGTCGCCCTGCTGGAGCAGATCGGCGCCGCCGCCGCGGCCGAGCTGGAACTGGCCGCCCTCTCCGGCGAGCACGTCGCCGACCGGGCGCTGCTGCAGCTGACGGTCGACGCCGCGCAGCTGGGCACCTTCGACCTGGACCTCGTCACCGGGCGGCTGAGCATGAACGAGCGGCTGCTGCAGCTGTCCGGGCTGACTCCGGAGACGTTCGACGGCACCCCTGAGGACGTGTACTCCCGCATCCACCCCGACGACCGCGAGGCCGCCGTCGCCGCGGTGAGGGCGGTCACCGCCGCCGGCGGGGTCTACGCCGCGGAGTACCGCATCCTCGACCCCGACGGCAGCACCCGCTGGCTCGCCGCCCGGGGCAGCACCCTGCCGGCCGGCGGCCCCGGGCCCGACGGGGCACCGGTGCGGCTGCTGGGCGTCGTCCACGACATCACCGCCGTGCGCGAGGGCGCGCAGCGCGTGGAGGAGATCCTGGACTCCATGGCCGTGGCCTACCTGGCCGTGGACGCGGGGTGGACGATCACCTACGCCAACGTCGAGGGCGAGCGGATCGCCGCCACCCCCCGCGAGGAGCTCATCGGCCGCAGCTTCTGGGAGGCCTTCCCCGCCACCGTCGGCACCGTCTTCGAGGACGGCTACCGCCGCGCCGTGACCACCGGCGAGACGGTGACCTTCGACGCCTTCTACCCCGCCCCCCTGGACGTGTGGGTGGAGGTGCGCGCCGTGCCGGGGAACGGCGGGCTGGGCCTGTACTTCCTCGACATCACCGCCCGCAAGACCGCCCAGCGGTCCGCCGAGGACGCGCGCCGGACCGCCGAGGCCGCCAACACCCGCCTGGCGCTGCTGGCCGCGACCTCGCGGCAGATGTCGGAGACCCTCGAGGCCGAGCAGGCCGTGGCGCGCCTGGCCGAGCTGGTGGTCCCCGCCCTGGGCGACTGGTGCGTCATCAGCCTCCTCGACGACGACACCCCGGCCCGGACCTCGGCCTCCGCGCGCGCCGGCACCGCGGCCGGGCGCCCCGAGCGGCTGCGGCGGGGGCTGCACGACGCCGGGTCCTGGCACCACGACGAGAGGCTGCGCCCCCTGGTGGAGGAGTACGCCGCGCACCGCCTGGAGGAGCTGACCGACGCCGCCTTCGTGTGGCGGTCGCTGCGCCAGGCCCGCCCGGTCCTCGTCCCCGACGCCACCCGCGCCATCGGCGCCGTGCTGCGCCCGGACGGGCGGGTGCGCCCCCTGCTGGCCGAGCTCGCCCCCAGCTCCGCGGCGATCCTGCCGCTGCGCGGGCGCGGGCGCACCGTCGGGCTGATGACCCTCTTCGCCGGACCGGACCGCGCGCCCCTGGACGCCGAGGGGCTGACGGTGGCCGCCGAGGTCGCCGACCGCGCCGGCCTGGCCCTGGACTCCGCCCGCCTCTACCGCCAGCAGCGCGACCTGGCCGCCGCCTTCCAGCGCTCCCTGCTGAGCGAGCCGCCGGAGCCGGACCACGGGCAGATCGTCGTGCGCTACAGCCCCGCGGCCGAGGCCGCGCAGGTCGGGGGCGACTGGTACGACGCGTTCATGCAGCCGGGCGGGGCCACGGTGCTGGTCATCGGCGACGTCGTCGGCCACGACACCGAGGCCGCCGCGGCCATGAGCCAGGTCCGCACCATCGTGCGTTCCATGGGCGCCCTCGGCGACGAGTCCCCGGCGCGCGTCCTGGCCAAGACCGACCAGGCCATGGCCAACCTCATGATCTCCACCACCGCCACCGCCATCGCCGCCCGCCTGGAGCAGAGCCTCGACGAGCGCGAGCGCGGGGTGACCCGGTTGCGCTGGTCCAACGCCGGGCACCCGCCGGCGATGGTCGTCCACCCCGACGGCAGCGTCCTGCCGCTGGTGAACCTGCACCCGGACCTGCTGCTGGGGGTGGTGCCCGGCACCGACCGCCGCGACACCGAGGTCGTCCTCGACCGCGGGTCCACCGTCCTCCTCTACACCGACGGCCTCGTGGAGCGCCGGGACCAGCCGCTGCAGGAGGGCCTGGAGGAGCTGCAGGCGGTGCTGGAGGACCTCGCCGCGCAGGACCACGACCTGGACACCCTCGTGGACCGCGTGCTGGCCCGGATGCTGCCGCCCACCCCGGAGGACGACGTGGCCGTCGTCGCGGTGCGCCTGCACCGCCAGGACCGGCCCCGCCCCGCCGAAGCCGGCCCGCAGAGGGTCCCGCCGCACGTGCCGCCGGAACCGGACGTCACGGGGCGGCGGCCCCGCCGGCGCTGAGGGCGTCGGCGGGCAGGCCCGCCCGCAGCACGTCGAGGAGGGCCGCCTCCGGGCGCGGGGGGCTGTAGAGGTAACCCTGGACGGTGTCGCAGCCGTAGCGGCGCAACGACTCCGCCTGCTGCGGGGTCTCCACCCCCTCCGCCACCACCGACAGGCCCAGCGCGGCGCCGATGCTCAGCACCGCCCGCACGACCGCGTCGCAGCTGGGGTCGCGGCCCAGACCGGCGACGAAGGTGAGGTCGATCTTCAGCAGGTCCACGGGCAGCTCGGTCAGGCGGGCCAGGCTGGAGTAGCCGGTGCCGAGGTCGTCGATGGCGATGCGCACCCCGAGTTCGCGCAGGCGCTGCAGGTCACCGAGCAGCGAGTGCGTGATCCTCGGCATCGTGGTCTCGGTGAGTTCCAGGACCAGGCGGTGCGCGGGCAGCCCGTGGCGCCGCAGCGCACCGAGCACGTCCTCGCTCAGGGACGCGGACTCCAGTTGGCGCCCGGAGACGTTGACGTGCACCGCCGGCGCGGCCGGGCCCAGGGCCGCGCCCCAGCTGGCGGCGAGCCGGCAGGACTCCTCCAGCACCCGCCGGCCCAGGGCCAGCATGAGGGGGCTGTCCTCGGCGACGTCGAGGAACTCGGCCGGGGAGAGCAGGCCGCGGGTGGGGTGCTGCCAGCGCACGAGGGTCTCCACCGCCACGGGGTGCCCGGTGGCGAGGTCGAGCACGGGCTGGCCGTGCACGACGAGCTCGTCGCGTTCCAGCGCGGTGCGCAGTTCGGGCAGGATCCGGGCGGCGCGGTGGCTGCGGACCTGGTGCTCGTCGCTGCCGTCGTCGAGGTGGACGCGGTTCTTGCCCCCGCGCTTGGCCTCGTACATGGCGCGGTCGGCGCGGGCCAGGGCCTGCTCGGCGCAGGAGCGGACGTCGCGGTCGCCGCCGGACGGGGTGGGTGCGCCGGTGGGGACGACGAGGTGGGTCCCGACGCTGACCCCCACGGCGAACGTGCCCGCCCGCACGGTGACCGGCTCGCGCAGGGAGTGCAGCAGCCGTTCGGCGACGACCTGCAGGCCCTGGCGGTCGGCGAGGTCGGGGCAGACGACGGCGAACTCGTCCCCGCCCAGACGCGCCAGGGTGTCGCCCGGGCGCAGGCACCCGCCGAAGCGGGCCGCCACCTCGCGCAGCAGCTCGTCGCCCGCGGCGTGCCCGGCGGAGTCGTTGACCGCCTTGAACCCGTCCAGGTCGCAGAACAGCACCCCCACCCCCGCCCCGCTGCGCCCGGCCGCGGCCAGGGCGTGCTCGAGGCGGTCGTGCAGCAGGGTGCGGTTGGGCAACCCCGTCAGCCCGTCGTGCAGCGCCTGGTGGCGCAGCGCCAGCTCGGCGGCCTTGCGGGCGGTGACGTCCTCGATGAGGCACAGCAGCTGCGGCCCGGAACCGGCTGCGGCGGAACCGGTGACGCCGCTCATGGCGGTGGCCGAGAGCAGACCCCACCGCACCGTGCCGTCGGTGTGGCGGAAGCGCAGTTCCAGCTCGTCGTGGGTGCGTTCACCCAGCAGCAGCGGCGCGAAGGCCAGCAGGGAGTCGGCCTGGTCGTCGGGTGGATGAGGTCGTGCACGTCGCGGGTCAGCAGCTGCGCGGCGCTGAGGCCGGTGAAGGCGCACGAGGTGGAGTTGACCTGCAGGACGCGCGCCGCGTCGTCCTCCCCGAGCCCGACGATCACCATCGCGACCGGCGCGGTGTCGAAGGCGAGG
Source organism: Kineococcus radiotolerans SRS30216 = ATCC BAA-149 (assembly GCF_000017305.1). Lineage (GTDB taxonomy): Bacteria > Actinomycetota > Actinomycetes > Actinomycetales > Kineococcaceae > Kineococcus > Kineococcus radiotolerans. Next base: position 219,739 of record NC_009664.2, read on the forward strand.
CGGAAGCGCTGCTCGGACTCGGCCAGGCGCTCCCGGTCGGCGCGCTGGCGGGTGACGTCCTCGACGTGGGTGACCGCGTAGCGGGCCTCGCCGTCCTCGCCGTGGATGACGGCGACGTCCAGCGCGACCCAGATCACCGCCCCGTCGGCCCGGACGTACCGCTTCTCCAGGTGCACGGTGGACGCCTCCCCGCTCAGCAGCCGGCGCACCTGCGCCTGGGAGGAGGGCAGGTCCTCGGGGTGGGTGACGTCGGCGAAGGTCTTGCCCAGCAGCTCCTCGCGCAGGTGGCCCAGCATCGTGCACGCGGTGGGGTTGACGTCGAGGAAGCGCCCCGCCTGCTCACCGCTCAGGGCGGTGAGCAGCACGCCGGTGGGGGCGTGGGTGAAGGCGAGGCTGAAGCGCCGTTCGGCCTCGCGCAGGGCGGCCTCCGCGCGCAGGCGCTCGGTGATGTCGCGCGCGGCGATGGAGGCGCCCACGACGGCGCCGGCGGCGTCGAGCACGGGGGAGACGGTGATCGAGACGTCGACGGCGCTGCCGTCGCGGTGGCGCCCGACCTGGTCGGCGGCGGTGGTGGAGGTGACGTCCTCCCCGGCCGCGGCCCGGACCAGCCAGCCGCCGAGGCGCTGCACGTCGTCGGCGGAGGCGACGAGGTGCAGGTCCGCGCCGACCGCGTCCTCGGCCGGGTAGCCGTACAGCTGCTCGGCCGCGGCGTTCCAGGACGTGATGCGCCCGGTCAGGTCCACGGCGACGATCGCGTCGCGGGCGCCGGCGACGATGCCGGCCAGGGAGTGCAGTTCCCGTTCCATGCGGCGGCGGTCGGTGACGTCGCGGATCGCGGCGTAGACCCGGCGCTGCTCCCCGGTCCGCACGGGGGTCAGGGTCAGCTCGATGCTCAGCGCGGCGCCGTCGCGGCGGACGGCGGGGACCTCCAGGGTGCTGCTGAGCTCGCGGGTCCCGGTGCGCAGGAACCGCTCGAAACCCCCTGTGTGGGCCGCGGCCATCGCCGGCGGCACGATCGTGTCCACCAGGCTGCGCCCCACGGCCTCCTCGGCCGTCCACCCGAACAACCGTTGCGCGGCAGCGTTCCAGGACGTGATGCGCTGGTCCTCGTCGACGGCCAGGAAGGCGTCGCTGGTCGCGGCCAGCACCAGGCGCAGTTCCGCGTCGCGGGCGCTCAGCCGCTCCGCCCGGGCGGCGTGCTCGCGGGCCTGCTCGGCGTTCCGGCGCGCCTGCTGCGCGTACTCCTCGGCCAGCCGGGCCTGGCGGCGGCGCTCGAAGAGGGCCACCACGACCCGGGCCAGCCGCTCCAGCGCGCTGAGCTGGGCCGGGGTGAGCTCCCCGGGTTCGGTGTCGAACACGCACAGGCTGCCCAGGGCGTGCCCCTGCGGGCTGATCAGCGGCGCGGAGGCGTACAGCCGCACCCGACCCAGCCGGCCGTCCACCCACGGGTTGGTGCGGTAGCGCTCGTCGAGGGCGGCGTCGGGGAGGTGCACGACCTCGCCGCCGGTGAAGTGCAGCGCGCACATCGAGTCCGCGCGGGCGGAGTCGGTGCCCTCGAAGCCGACGGTGGTGAGCTGGCACTGGCGGTGCTCGTCGATGAGGTTCAGCGTCGCGTGGGGCACCCCGGCGACCATCGCCGCGGTGTGCACGACGTCGTCCAGTTCCGCGTCCGCGGGGGCGTCCAGCACGCCGTAGGCGTGCAGCACCGCCAGCCGCTGCCGCTCGACGGACAGCCCGGGGTGTTCCTGGTCCTCGATCACGGGCGTCACGGGCTTCACCTGCGCGGTCATCGGCAGGTGAGCCCCGCGCCTTGAGCCCCCTCGCCCGAACCGTCCGGCGACCCGGTCACGTCCCCCGGCCGGATCGGTCAGGATGATCCCGTGAGCCACAGCCCCGGAGAACAGCAGCCACCCCGCGAGGCGGCGCCGGTCACCCCGGCCGGCGAGGAGCGCCTCGAGCAGCACCTGGCCCGCCTGGCCCTGGAGCTGCACGAGGAGGAGTCCCCCCAGGCGGTGATGGAGCGCATCGTGGCCGCCGCGGCCGCGCTGGTACCCGGCGCCCAGGACGCCACCATTACCCGGGTGCGCGGCAAGCACGTCACCTCCGCCGCCGCCACCGACGACCGTGGGCGCGGCCTGGACGCCCTGCAGGACCAGACCGGCCAGGGACCCTGCCTGAGCACCCTCTTCGAGCAGGACCTCACCCTCGTCGGGGACCTCAGCACCGACGAGCGCTGGCCGGAGCTGGCCGCGCGGGTAGGGGAAGTGGGTTTGCGCAGCATGCTGTGCCTGCGTCTCTACGTCGCCGGGGACAACCTCGGCGCCCTGGACCTGGTCTCCTCCACCCCCGGCGCCTTCGACGAGGAGTCGGCGGAGATCGGGCAGCTGTTCGTGAGCCACGCGGCGGTCGCGCTGGCCGCGACGGAGAAGATGAGCAACCTGCGGGTGGCCGTCGCCAGCCGCGACGTGATCGGGCAGGCCAAGGGCATCCTGATGGAGCGGTTCAAGATCACCGCTGACCAGGCGTTCGCCCTGCTCAGCCGCGTCAGCCAGGACACCAATCGCAAGCTGCGCGAGGTCGCCGACGAGCTGGCCACGACCGGGCACCTGCGGCGGCCGACGCAGCGCTGAACCCGGACCCTGCCCTGGGGGACGCCGAACCACTGACCTGCCGGGTCCGTCTCGCGGCCCCGGCGGCGTGCAGCGCGGCACCCGCACGACGACCGTTTTCCCGAAATCCAGTGCACTGCAGCAGATGTGCTGGACACTGCGATGCAGGCGGGTTGGGGCGCAACGACTCCCCACCCCACCCAACCCCACCTCCGGTGGCGCGAGGGCGATCACCAGTCGTACCGTCATCCCCAGTCGGGCTCCTGCACGGCCCCGGCGACCCGAACGACCCGGTCACACCCCACCCGCAGGAGGAACCCCGTGAACAAGACCGAGATGGTCGACGCCCTCGAAACCCGACTCGGCGGCCGCAAGGAAGCCACCGCCGCCGTCGAAGCCGTCATCGAACTCATCCAGCTCACCGTCGCCAAGGGCGACAAGATCGCCATCAGCGGCTTCGGCACCTTCGAGAAGCAGGCCCGCAACGCCCGCACCGGCCGCAACCCCCGCACCGGCGAAGCCGTCAAGATCAAGAAGACCTCCGTACCCCGCTTCCGCCCCGGCACCGCCTTCAAGGAGATCGTCTCCGACACCAAGGCCCTGCGCGCCTACCAGGGCGAGCTGAAGGCCAAGACCACCGGCACCGCACCCACCGCGAAGACCGCCACCAAGACCGCCACCAAGACGGCCACCGCGAAGACGGCCACCCCGGCCCGCACGGCGGCGACGAAGACCGCTCCGGCCAAGACCGCTCCGGCGCGCACCACCGCGACCAAGACCACCCCGGCCAAGACCACCCCGGCCAAGACCACCCCGGCCAAGACCACTGCGACCAAGACCACCGCAGCGAAGAAGACCACCACCCGCCGGACCGCCACGAAGGCCTGACCCGCGACGACCTCGTCCCGGCCGCCCGAGGCCCCCGCCCCTCCACAGTGCGGGGGCCTCGCACTGCCTCAGCGGCGCTCCCCCGGCGAGCTCGCCCGGGTGACCCAGGCGGCGTCCTTCCAGCCCAGGACCGGGTGCTCGACGAGGTTCCAGGACAGGGCGGCGACCACGGCGGTGACGGCCAGGCTGAGCAGGACGAACGGCACGGTCGTGACGGCGGTGGCCCCGGCGGCGACCAGGACCTGCGCGATCGGCCAGTGCCACACGTACACGCCGTAGGAGAGGTCCCAGCGCAGGTTGCACCGCAGCGGCGACCGCACCACCGCGTAGAGGACGACGTAGGCGAAGGCGGGCCCGGCCAGGGCGCGGTGGTCGGGCAGCAGGTACAGGCCGGCCACGACGAGGACGACGCTGACCAGGGCCAGGCTCCCGCGGACGGGGACGCGGTCAGCGAACAGGTGCGCGGCGGCACCGAGCAGGAAGACGAACGCGAAGCGCAGCATCAACTCCGAGCCCAGCGGGTTGAACCCGGCGGTGGCGGCGATGGTCAGCACCCACAGCCCGCCCAGCAGGGCCAGCACCACCCACCGCCGGCGACGGAGGACGCCGAGCACGCCGAGGACGGCGACGATCCCGTAGCAGGCGGCTTCGAAGAACAGCGTCCACAACGCCCCGTTGAGCACGTCCGGGGCGCCACCGAGACCGGGCAGTCCGGCGATGCCGAACTGGCGCATCAGCAGGGCCGCGTTGGCGCTGAGGTAGCTCAGCGCGGAGTCCGGGCCGGTGAAGACCGAGGTGGCGGAGCGGCCGGTCAGGACCGCGAGCAGGGGGGCGATGACCGCGGCGGTCAGCAGCAGGCTGAGCCAGAAACCGGGCAGGATGCGCAGCGCCCGGTGCCACAGGTAGCGGCGCAACGAGTTCAGCCGCAGGTAGCTGGCTGCCACCAGGAACCCGCTGAGGACGAAGAAACCGTCCACGGCCAGGCTGCCCAGGTCGGTGGAACCGGTGCGAGGCTGGTGGCCGAAACCCAGCAGCGTGGTGTGCACCACCGCGACGGTGGCGGCCAGGACCAGGCGCAGGACGTCGAGGGAGTTGCTGCGCGGGTCGAAGGCCGTGGCCAGCGTGGACCCGGTTCTCCTCGCGGCCGCCGGGGGCGACGAGGGCGCGGCGGCGCGCGGACGGGGGAAGAGCGGACGGGAGCGGTCGCCGGTCCCCGCCGCGGGCGGGGGCTCGGGCGGGGGGCCGGGTGCGGACGCACCGGGGGGCACGCGCCGGGAGGGGTCCGCCGGTGGCGTGGGGCGGTCGGGGGCAGGGCTCACTCGTCGCTCACTCGCCGCTCACCCGTCGCTCGCTCGTCGTTCGGTCATCGCTCGCTCGTCCTGGTCTCGTCGTGCCGGCGCGACCGCCGCCTCCGGGCGCGGAGCCTCCTCGCGCAGGAGCGCTCGGTGGCCGTCGCCGGGGGTGGCGGTGGCAGGTGCCGATGTCTCGCGCCCGGACTCTACCCTTACGTGAGGGTAGAGTCGAGGACGTACCGGGACGCGCGTGCTCGATCGGCGCAACCTCGCCGGCGCGCGCCGGGATCCGGGTCATCCGACTGCCCCGCAGGCCTTCCCGCGCGGCCACGGCCGGGCCGATCGCCCGGCGGCGGGGACACCGCGGGCTCACCGGGGGTCGCGGCGCTGCCCACCACGGAACGTGCAGAACCCCTCACCACCGGGTGACCGGCAGTGCCCGTGCCCTGCCCGATCCGCACCTCGCGGGAACCGGCCCCCGTGAACGCACCTCGTGCGGACGGGCAGCCCGCGGTTCCCTCGACCGCCCCCCTCCCCGCCGCTAGCCTGACGGCGTGGCGCGGACCCGCTCGCCGTCCCCGCCCGTCGGCGCGGTGCTCACCCTGGGCCTGGCCGGCGGCGCTGCGCTCGTGTTCGCCGTCACCGACGCGGTCGGGTTCCGGAGCGAGCGCGCGGAGTCGCTGTCCACACCCCTCTGGGTCCTCGGGTGGGCCCTGCTGGTCTGGGCGACCATCGCCGGCGGGGTCTGCGCGACGCACCTCGCGCACCGCCTCCTCTCCCCCCGACCTCCCGCGCGGGCCGAGACCCTGCTCCGGCTCCTCCTCCTGCTCACCAGCGCCGCCCTCATCACCGCGGTGGTCCGGACGCACCCCCTGTGGGGAAGCGGCTCGGGCACGGGGTAGCGGCCACCCGCGGCCACCGCGCCGCGCACGTGGCGGACGGAACCACCGCGCCCGTCCCGGTCCGGGGCCGGCCCGCCGTGGAGCTCCCGACGGGTCGGCGGACCGGTTGCGCCGCAGCGGGAGGTACAGCCTGCTGTACCCCGGGAACACCAGCTGGCGGGATGGTCGACGGGCCCCGACCACCCCTAGCTTCAGGCATCGAGCCGGCACCCCTCCCGGGGCGCCCGTCCGGCCGCACCGCACCGCGACCTCCCAGGAGCACCCCTTGCCCGCCGTGGTCAGCACGCCACCCCGCGGCGGCGTCGCCCCGCACGTGCGCCCGGCCGGCGCACCGCACCCGCTGAGCACGCCGGCCGGCGCGTGGCCGCCACCGCGGGCGCGCGGAACTCACCCGTGGGGATGACTCCCGTCGCCCGCACGGGCGAGCCCGGTGCGGTGCGGATGTGGCCCGCGCGGGCGTCCCGCCGGTCCCCGCGCCGCTCCTACCGTCGCAGCACGCACCGAACGCAGGAGGAAGCGATGATCGAGGCCACCGGCCTGACCAAGCGGTACGGGGACAAGACGGCCGTCGACGGCGTGAGCTTCACCGTCCGTCCCGGCGTGGTGACCGGTTTCCTGGGGCCCAACGGCGCCGGGAAGTCCACCACGATGCGGATGGTCGTGGGCCTGGACCGCCCCAGCGCCGGGTCGGTGACCGTGAACGGCGCGGCCTACGCGCGCCACCGCGCTCCCCTGGGGGAGGTCGGCGCGCTGCTGGAGGCCCGGGCCGTGCACCCGGGCCGTTCCGCCCACGACCACCTGCTCGCCCAGGCCGCCACCCACGGCATCGGCCGGCGCCGCGTGCAGGAGGTGATCGAACTGGCGGGCCTGGCGTCCGTGGCGCGCGAGCGCGCCGGCACGTTCTCCCTCGGCATGGGCCAGCGGCTGGGGATCGCCGCCGCGCTGCTGGGCGACCCGCACACCCTGATCCTGGACGAGCCGGTCAACGGCCTGGACCCCGAGGGGGTGCTGTGGGTGCGCACCCTGCTGCGCGAGCTCGCCGGGCAGGGCCGCACCGTGTTCCTCTCCTCGCACCTGATGAGCGAGATGGCGCTCACGGCCGACCACCTCGTCGTCGTGGGGCGGGGGCGGGTGATCGCCGACGCCTCCGTCGCCGAGATCGTCGCGCGGGTGCCGTCGGAGGTCGTGCGGGTGCGGACACCGGACGCCGACCGGCTGGAACCGCTGCTGCGCCGGGGAGCGGGCGTGCGGGTCGCCCGGGTCCAGCCCGACGTGCTGGAGGTCACCGGCAGCGACGCCCCGCGGATCGCCACCGCCGCCGCCGCGGCGGGCCTGGTGCTGCACGAACTGGTTCCCGTGCAGGGCTCGCTGGAGGACGCCTACCTGCAGCTGACCGCCGGCGAGGTCGAGCACCGTTCCGCCACCGGACCGGGAACCCCCGTTCCCGCCCGCACCCCCGAGGGAGCGCCCCGATGACCACCACGTCCACCGCACGCCCCGACCGGCGCGCGGTCGCGCACCCCACCAGCGCCCGGCGGCTCCTCACCGCGGAGTGGGTCAAGTTCCGGTCCCTGCGCTCGAACTGGTGGGTCCTCGGCCTCGGGGTGCTCTCCATCCCCCTCTTCGCGGTCTCGCGGGTGGTCAGCATCGCCCGGGTCCCCGAGGCGGTCGGCGCCGCCGGCACGGTCGGCGCGGTGTACGTCACCGCCGGGGTGGCGCTCACCCAGCTCGCCTTCTGCACGCTGGCCGTCCTGGCGGTCACGACCGAGTACGGGACCGGGCAGATCCGCTCGACCTTCGCCGCCGCGCCCCGGCGCCTGCACGCGCTGGGCGCCAAGCTGGCGGTCACCGTCCTCGTCGTCCTCCTCGCCTCGCTCGTCGCCGTCGCGCTGGCCTGGGCGGCCAGCGCGCCCTGGTTCGCGCGGATCGGCACGTCCGTCGACCTGCTGCGGGGTGAGGACGCGCGGATCGTCCTCGGCGCACCGCTCTACCTGGCCGCCGCGAGCGCGCTGGCCTTCGGCGTCGGCACGATCGTGCGCAACTCCGCGGCCGGGGTGGCGCTGGTGCTGGGACTGCTGCTCGTGGTGGAGAACCTGCTGTCCCTCGTCCCGTGGGCCTCGGTCCAGACGTTCGCCGCGCACCTGCCCGTCACCGCCGGCAGCGCGCTGCTGCGCGCGGAGGCCGTCGGTTCGGTCCTCACCACCTCCGGCAGCAGCGCGCTGTCGCCGTGGGGGGGTTTCGCCGTGATGCTGGCGTGGGTCGCCGCGGTGCTCGTCGTGGCCGCCGTGCTCGTGCGCCGGCGGGACGCGTGAGCGTGGCGCCGGCCGTCGGGGCGAGGTGGCCGCGGTCCCGTGCGCACCGCGCGGTCGGCGCCCCGGGCACGACCCGGTCGGCCGCGGCGCCGGTCCCGGGTCTCACCGACCTCGGCTCGGCCGAGCTCGGCCCGGTGCGCCGCTTCCTGGTGCGGCGGCCGGGGGTCGTGGACGCCGGCGTCGTGCTGGTCTTCACCGGGTGGGCCGTGTTCACCGGGGTCGGCGCGGACTCGATGTACGGGCTCGACGCCCACCTCGGCGGGCAGCAGGTCCAGCGGATGCAGGTGGCCTCGCTCGCGCTCACGGCGGCCGGCGCACTGGCGCTGACCCGCCGGCGGGGCCGTCCCGCGCTCGTGGCCGCGGTCGTGGGCGTCCTCGGTGTCCTCGCGCTGGCCACCACCGGGGCGACCTCGGGGTTCGAGCTCGGTCTCGCGCTGGCCCTGTACGCCCTCGCGGCTCGCGAGCGGCCGGTGGTGACGTGGGTGGTGACCGGCGCCACCGTCGTGGCCCTGCTGGCCGCGGCGCGGGTGCTGCCGCTGCCGCTGACCGTGAACGCCCTCGTCCTCGGGGCCGACCCGGCGCAGGCCGGCGGGCTCGAGGCGGTGGAGCGGCGGGCGCGGGGCGACGCCCTCTTCAGCGTCGTGTGGGCGCAGACGGCCGTGCCCGTCCTGGTGCTCGCGCTGCTCGCCGTCGCGGTCGGCACGAGCGTGCGCAACCGGCGGATGCACGTCGCCCGGATCCTGGAGGCCGCCGACGCGCTCGGGCGCGAGCAGGAGCAGCGCCTGCGGCTGGCTCAGGCGGGCGAGCGGGCGCGCATCGCGCGCGAGATGCACGACATCGTCGCGCACAGCGTCTCGGTGATGATCGCCCTCGGCCACGGCGCGTCGGTCGCGCTCGACCACGCACCCGAGCGCTCCCGCGCCGCGCTGGAGGACCTCGTCGCGACCGGGCGCTCGGCGCTGGGCGACATGCGCCGCATCCTCGGGGTCCTGCACGAGGACGGCACCGCCCCGCTGCCCTCCCCCGCGGCACCGCCCGCCGGGGGCCCGCACAGCGCGGCGCCGGCGGCGCCGATGCAGCCCCAGCCGGGCGGCCTGGACCTGGACGCGCTGCTCGAGGGGTTCCGCCGCGCGGGGCTGCCGGTGCGCGCCGCGGTCTCCGACCGGGCGGGCCGGGAGGGTCCGGAGCCCCTGGAGGAGCTGGACGCGAACCTGGGGCTGGCCGTGTACCGCATCGTCCAGGAGTCCCTCACCAACGCGCTGCGGCACGCGGGCGGGACCGCCGGGGTCGAGGTGCGCGTCCTCGTCGGCGACGAGCACGTCGAGGTCGTCGTCACCGACGCCGGTGCGCGCCCCGGCGACGGACCGGGCCCGGGCACGGGTCCGGGGTCGCAGCGAGGGCTGGTGGGCCTGCGCGAGCGCGCGGCGGCCTTCGGCGGCACCCTCGAGGCGGGCCCGCACGGGACCGGCTGGCGGGTGCGCGCGCGGCTGGCGCGGAACGGGGCGGGGACGTGATCCGGGTCCTGCTCGTGGACGACCACGCCCTGATCCGGGTGGGTTTCCGGCTCGTGCTCGAGAGCGCCGGCGACATCGAGGTGGTGGGCGAGGCCGGCGACGGGCGCACCGCGCTCGAGCAGGCCGCCGCCCTGCGACCCGACGTCGTCCTGATGGACGTGCGCATGCCGAACCTCAACGGCATCGACGCCACCGCCCGCCTCGTCGAGGCCCGGCCCGAGGCGCGCGTGCTCATCCTGACCACGTTCGACCTCGACGAGTACGCCTTCGCGGCCCTGCGCGCGGGCGCCAGCGGTTTCCTGCTCAAGGACGTCGCCCCGGTCGACCTGATCGGCGCGGTGCGCACGGTGGCGGGTGGTGAGGCCGTGGTCTCCCCGCGCATCACCCGGCGCATGCTGGAGCTCTTCGCCCACCGCCTCCCCGAGAGCGGGGAGGTCCCCCGGTCGGACGCCGTGCACCCCCGGCTCGCGGACCTCACCCCCCGCGAGCTGGAGGTGCTGCGCCACATCGCCGGTGCGCGCTCCAACGCCGAGATCGCCGCGCACCTGTTCCTGTCCGAGGCGACCGTGAAGACCCACGTCGCCCGCGTGCTGGCCAAGCTGGGCGTCCGCGACCGCGTGCACGCCGTCGTGCTCGCCTACGAGACGGGGTTGGCGTGCGCAGCGCCCGGCTGAGCCCCCCGCGCTCCTCCCCCGGCGCGACCCGGGGAGCGGGAACCCGACCCACGAGGGAGGAACGACGGTGAACTCTGCGGCACCGGGGTTGGGCCGGTACCTGCGCGGACGGCGGGAGGCGTTGCAGCCCGAGGACGTCGGACTGCCGCGTCAGGCGCGCCGACGCGTCCCCGGCCTGCGGCGCGAGGAGGTCGCCCACCTCGCGGGGATCAGCGTCGAGTACTACGTGCGCCTCGAGCGGGGTGTGGACCACCAGCCGTCCCCGCAGGTGCTCGCGGCGCTGGCCGGTGCGCTGCAGCTGGACGCGGACGGGCGCTCGTACCTGGTGCGCCTCGCGCAGCCGCCGCGGCGCACCTCCCGCGGCCCGGAGCGCACGACGCCCCTCGACGCGGGCCTGACCGCCGCGATGGAGGCCGTGGGTCACCTGCCCGTGTTCGTCACCGACCCCAACCGCGACGTGATCGCGAGCAACAGCGTCGCGAACGCCATGCCCGGCGGGTTCTGGCGGGTCGGCCGCAACGCGGTGCTGGGGACTTTCGCCCCCCGGGTGAAGGCGGGGATGCCCGGGTGGGAGGGGTTCGCGCAGCGCCTCGTCGCCGGTCTGCGCGCCACCGCGGACCCGGGTGACGCCCGGTTGCAGGAGATCGTCGGGACGTTGTCGGTGCGCGACGAGGACTTCCGGCGCTGGTGGGCCGAGCACGACGTCGTGCGCACCTCCTCGGGGCGGGTGTCGTACCCCTTCGACGACGTCGGCCTGACCGAGGTGCGCTGGCAGGAGCTGGAGGTGCCCGGGCACCCGGGCCACCTGCTGACGATCCTCCACGCCGACCCCGCCACCCCCGCCCACCGGGCCCTGGCCGCGCTGGCCGCGCGCGCGGCGGCCGGCACCGCGTCCCCCCACGTCGCGGAGGAGGCACCGGCCCCGCCCGGTGAGCGGCGGCCGAGCCCGGTGGGGGTCGACCCGTGAGGAGGGGTGCCGGCTCCCCGCGCGCTCAGGCGCCGGCCGTCACGCTCCCGGCGGCGGCGACCGCGGCGAGGACGGCGGTGGCCACGGCGTCGGGGTGGGAGACCCCGACGGCGTGCGACGCCCCCTCGACGACCGTGCTCCCCCGCACACCGGCGCGTTCGGCCATGGACGCCAGCGCCGCCGCGGGGATGTTGAGGTCGCCGTCGCCGTACACCGCCCACGACGGCAGCCGCTTCCACGCCGGTTCCACCGAGAGCGCCTCGGTGAGGGCGGCCTCGGTGACGGGGCGCTGGGTGAGCGCCATCGTCGCGGCCAGCTCGGCGGGCACGTCGGCGGCGAACTGCGCGGCGAAGCGCGCGGGGTCGATGCGGAACTCGTTCCCCCCGGTGGCCACCGGGTAGGCCAGCAGCGTCTCGCCGAGGGTGCTGCCGGGGTGACGACCGGAGAGTTCCAGCGCGCTCTCCCCCCGCTCGGGCACGAACGCGGCCACGTAGACGAGCGCGCGGACCTGCTCGCCGAGGGCGTCGGCGGCCTGGGTGATGACCATGCCGCCGTAGGAGTGCCCGACCAGGACGACGGGACGGCCCAGGCCGCGGACGACGTCGGTCAGGTAGGCGGCGTCGCCGGCCACCGAGCGCAGCGGGTTGGCGACGGCGACGACGTCGAGGCCGTGCGAGCTCAGGGTCTGCGCGACCTCGGCCCAGCTGGCGGACTCGGCGAAGGCGCCGTGCACGAGCACGACGGTGGGTGCTCCGGCGGTGGGAGCGGTGGCCGCGGGCAGGGTGGGGTTCTCGGACACGGGTTTCTTCCTCTCGGGGGTGGGACGGGGAACGGGTGGTCACGACGGCGGGATCCGCCGGCGCGGGGTCCAGCTCGCCGGGTGCTGCTCGCGCACCGGGTGGCGGCGGGTCAGCGGGGAGAGCGGGGAGGACCGGGCGGTCCGGTGGTGCGCAACTGCTGCAACCGGTCGCGGGAGAGCGCGTCGACGGCGCGCCAGAGGATGAGCACCGCCCCCTCGTCCTCCGGGCCGGTCTGCAACTCCTGGTACGCCAGGCGCATGCCGCGCACGAGGGGGTGCCGCACGGTCAGGCTGCCCGACCCCGCGGGTGCGGGCCGGCGTTCGGCCCACGCCCGGCTGAAGTCGTCGCTGCGGGCCGCGAGCTCCCCGACCAGGGCCCGGAAACCGGCGTCCTCCAGTTGCGACTCGAGCGAGGACCGCAGGGACGCCACCACCAGGTGGGCCACCTCGCTCGGGTCGTCGGTACCGGTCGGCACCCCGGGGTCGAGGAACGCGAAGCGCGCCATGTTGACCCCGGGTTCGAACGCGGCGCTGAGCCGGCGTGCCAGGTCGTTCGAGGCCAGCACGTCCAGGTGCCGGCTGCGCAGGACGACGGGTACCTCGTGCAGCGAGTCGACGACCTGACGCAAACGACCGGCGGTCGTCTGCTCGACCTCGGCCGGACCGGCGCCGTCGGCACCGGCCGGACCTCCTGCTTCCCCTGGCACGCCGAGGACTCTAGGAACCGCGCGGCCGCTCATCCAGGCCCTGTCAGGGGCTGGATCCGCCCGCAGTCCCGGCACCAGCATGCCGCTCGTCCGCTCGCGCGACCGGCACCCCGGGAGGATCCCGGTTGCGGCCGCACGGAGTTCGGGCCCCCGGGCGCCGAAACGCAGGCGTCCCGTCGACGCGTCACCCCGACGCGCGTTCCCCGTGAAGAGGGTTCCTCCCGTGTCCGGAAACCCCAGGAACACCTCCCTCGAACCCGCCGCCCAGGCCTTCGTCGACGCCACCAGCGAACCCCCGTTCCTCCACCAGCTCGCCCCCGAGGACGGGCGCAAGGCCGTCGACTCGGTGCAGGACGAACCCATCGACAAGCCCGAGGTCGAGGAGCAGTGGATCACCGTCGACGGCGGCCCCACCGGCAGCGTCCCGGTGCATCGTCAAACCCCTCGGCGCCACCGGAACTGGAACCGGTGCTGCGCTGCAGCGGGTCGTGGCCTCCGGCGCCGCCCACGGCCTCGACGCCACCCGCATCGCCCTGGCCGGGGACTCCGTGGGCGGGAACATGGCCATCGCCTTGACGCTGGTGGCCGAGGAACGCGGCGGGGTCGACCTGCGCGCGCAGGTGCTGTTCCACCCCGTCACCGACGCCGCCTTCGACACCGCCTCGTACCACGAGTTCGCCGAGGGCTACTTCCTCACCCGCGAAGGCATGCAGTGGTTCTGGGACCAGTACACGACCAGCGAGTCCGACCGCGCGCAGATCACCGCCTCCCCCCTGCGCACCGCACTGCACGACTGAGCCGCGGGCGCCGTTCCGGCCGAACCGTCAACCCTCGACGGGGATGGTCACCCGCAGCACCGTCGGCCCACCCGGGGGGCTGTGCAGGTGCACGGCGCCGTCCAGCGCCTCCACGCGGCGCCGGATCCCGCTCACCCCGCTCCCGCCGGTCTCCCGGGCGCCACCGGCGCCGTCGTCGCTGACCTCGACGACGAGCCGGCCGCCGGTCACCTCCAGCCGCACGTCCGCGCGACGGGCCCCGCTGTGCCGGGCGACGTTGGTGAGCCCCTCGGCGACCGCGGCGTAGGCCGCGGCCTGCACCGCGGCGGGCAGGAGGGGCAGTGCCCCGGTCTGGACGGCGCACGGGACGGCGCTGTGCGCCGCCAGCCCCGACACCGCCTGCGCCAGACCGCGATCGGCCAGGACCGGCGGGTAGATGCTGCGCACCACCGCCCGCAGGTCCGCCAGCGCCTGATCGGCGGCGGCGTGCGCGGTCTGCACGATCGGCAGCGCCGCGGCCGGGTCGCGGCGCAGGGCGCGTTCGGCCATGCCCAGGTGCACCACCACCGCGACCATGCGGTTCTGGATGCCGTCGTGCAGGTCGCGCTCGATGCGGCGCAGCTCGGTGGCGTGCGCGTCCAGGGCCGCGGACCGGGTCGCCGTCACCTCGGCCAGCCGCTGCACCAGCAGCGTGCGCGGCGGGGCCAGCAGCGAGGCGCCGACGCGCGGGTACCACCGCGACAGCGGCGGCACCACGAGGGGGCCGAGCGCGGCGTAACCCGCGGCCAGCAGCAGCGCGAACCCCGCCTGCGGCCAGCTCTGCACGGGTGTGGCCAGCGTCGTCTCCGCGCCGGGGATGAACGGCCACAGCAGGGCCAGCACCACGTTCTGCACGGCGCCGATCGGGGAGCTGACGGCCACGACCCCGGACAGCGTGCCGACGACGGCGTGCAGCAGCAGGAACGCGGCGTCGCGGCGCACGGCCGGGTCCGTCAGGACCGCCCGGGCCGTCGCCGGGACCGGGGGTGGTTGCGGGATCCGCACCCCGAGGTGGCGGGCGATCCGGCCGCGCTCGAGCGCGGTGAGAGAGCGCGCCGCCCGCGCCGCGCGGGGCAGCAGCGGCAGGGGGAGCACGAGCACGACGCACGCCAGGGACACGAGCAGGAGGAGGCAGGCGGCCGCACCGGTGGCCAGGCCGTCGACGAGGAAGCGGAAGCCGCGCAGCTGCCGCTGGATCCGTCCCGGCGAGGAGGGGGTGTCCACTGCGTCGTCCTTGTCCACGGTGCCCGGCGCTCCGTCAGCCGCCGAGCATGGCACGCGGTGGGGGGTCCCGGCGGCCGGGGTGCCGTGCGCCGGGCTCGGCGCGCGGTGGGAGGCTGGCGGCGAGCAGGGGCGGCCGGCGGTGGTCCGCCCGGTCGAGGACGCGAGGAGCCTGGAGGTGCGGTCGCCGTGCGGATCGTGATCGGCGAGGACGACGCCCTGCTGCGCGAGGGACTGGGCTCGCTGCTGCGCGCCGAGGGCCTGGACGTGCTCGCCACCGCCGCCGACGCCGAGGGTCTGCTCGCCGCCGTCGACGAGCACCGGCCCGACGTGGCGATCGTCGACGTGCGGATGCCCCCCACGCACACCGACGAGGGGATCCGCGCCGCGGTGGAGGCACGACGACGTCAACCGGAGCTGGCCGTGCTGGTGCTGTCGGCCCACGTCGAACAGGCCTTCGCCACCGAACTGCTCACCGGCGGCGCCCGCAAGGTGGGTTACCTGCTCAAGGAGCGCGTCGGGCACGTGGAGGAGTTCCTCGAGGCCCTGCACCGGGTCGCCGCCGGCGGGACCGCGGTCGACCCGGACGTCGTCGCGCAACTGCTGACCGCGACCCGCCCCGACACCGGCCTGGAGCGGCTGTCCGCCCGGGAGCGGAAGGTGCTGGAGCTGATGGCCGAGGGCCTGGGGAACACCGCGATCGCCGGCCGGCTCGTCGTCACCGAGGGCGCGGTGCACAAGCACATCCGCAGCATCTTCGCCAAGCTCGACCTCGCGCCGAGCGACGAGGCGGACCGGCGGGTCTCCGCCGTCCTGCGCTACCTGCGGGCCACCGACACCCGGTGAGCCGCGGACGGTGGACTCGGGGCACCTGAGCGACGCGCCCCGTGCGCGCCCGCACCGGCGAGCACCCGCAGGCGGGTCCGCGGCACGATCGGGTGACGGTCAGGTCGTCACGCCACCCGGTCGCGCCGCGGGCCCCGGTGGTCTCAGCGGCGCTGGTCGCCCAGATCCGCTGCGGGGGCGTCGGAATCGAGGTCGATGTGCTCCTCGTGGACCTGGGCGTGGACGGTCTCGGTACCCTCGACGACCTTCTTGCCGACCTGGACGCGCTCGACCGGGACGGTCTGCTTCGCCGCCACCGCGTGCTCCTCGGTGAGCACGACCTCGTGCTCCTCCTCGGTCAGGTCCCCACCCGAGAGGGCCGCGTCGCGGTTGGCCTCGGTGATGGGCTCGCGCGTCAGGGTCACCTCCTCGTGGGTCACGGGGACCTCGCGGGACACGGTCTCGCTGGTGATGTACTTCCGCAGGCGCGCGCGGCCGGCGATGCGGGACGCGGTGCCCACGTGGAGCTCCTCCTTGGACCGGGTCATCGCGTCGTCGGTGTCGGGCCCGGAGGTGTCGTGGCCCGCGCCGCCTCTCGTGGTGGCGCTCGTCGTGCCGGTCGTCGTGCCGGTCGTCGTGCCGGTCGTCGTGCCGGTCGTCGTGCCGGTCGTGGTGGTGGTGGTCGTGGTGGTGCCGGTCGTCGCGCTGTCGTCGGCGAGGTCGACGCGGGTTCCCGTCGAGGTCTCGGACGACGTGCCGCTCACCCCGTAGTAGCGGTACAGGTCGTCCTCGTCGGCGGCGCTGAGCTCACGACCCGGGTCGTGGTGCGGGGCGTCCTTCACCGTGGCCTTGTCGAAGGGCACGGTCACGGTGTCCCCGGCCAGGCTGGCCTGGGCCAGGGGCAGGAGGGAGACGTTGGAGCCGAACAGGCCGGTCTTGACCGACACCCACTCCGGCTGCCCGCTCCGGTTGTCCAGGAAGACCTCGTCGACCTTGCCGATCCTGTCGCCGTCGGTGCCGGTGACGGTGGCGCCGACGAGGCTTTCGGGGGTGAAGTCGCGAGCCATCACGTGTCCTTCCGTTGCGTCTCCCCGCGGCGGGTGCGGCGGGGTCGTCGATCGTTCCCCGGTCGCCGCAGCACCCACGAGGACGTCCGTGGGCCGTCGCCGCGGCCGGGGCTCGCCGACGATGCTGCCGCCGTCGGGGGTGACCGCAACTCGAAGCGCTCGCGCGCCGCTCCCACCAGAACCGGCTCTCCCACCTCGGGAACGTTGCCCTGCAACGGCTTCCACGCCCTGTGGACGGACGTCACGGTCACACCGCGTAGTGCGCTCATCCAGTTCGCGTGAGCAGTCCGCTCCAGGGACACCCTGGTTTCCGCGTGGTCACCGAGGTGCACGCCCCGGTCGACCGGCGTCCCTCCACCACGACGTCAGGGCCGGGGCGGGCCCCACGGGCGGACGGGACCCGGCATGGCCCGGCGCAGCACCACGGGCAGCTCGGTCAGCACGTCGACGTAGGCCTGCGCGAGGTCGTCGGTGCGCGCACCGGCGGCGCGCCAGCGCTGCTGGGCGACGACGGAGGCGGCGCCGAAGACCGCCACGACGAGCACCGCCTCGTCGCGGCGGGCGGGCCCGAAGTCCTCCCGGGCGACGAGGAGCTCGACCAGTTCGGCCTGCCGTTCGCCCTCGCGCAGGACGGCGCGGGCGCGGATCGAGTCCACGGCCGCCACCTGCTCCTGCACGATGCGGATCTGCGTGCCGTCGGCCTGGCCGAGCGTCTCGGTCAACGCGTCGGTGAGCGCCGTCGCGAGGGTCTGGAACACCGGGGCGCTCGCGCCGAGCTCGGCGACGCGTTCGACGAACCGGTCGTTCGCGGTGTCGGCCAGGGAGAGGACCAGGTCCTCCTTGGTGGCGAAGTGGCGGAACACCGTCTGGTGCGAGACCCCCGCCTGCCGGGCGATCTCCTCCACGGTCACCCGGGCGAAGCCGTGGCGCTCGAAGAGGTGCAGAGCGGTGGTCCGGATGGCGGCGCGCCGCTCGGCCACCCGCTGCCGGCGGAGGGACGGTTCGGGCTGTTCCACGGGTGGGGTCCTCCTGCTCGTCGCCGACGGCCTGCGGGGTGGGCGGCGACCGGCCCGGTCGGGCGAGCAGACCCCCGCCGCGCGGCTGCGACGCTCGGTCAGACCTCCAGGGAGCGCACGGCGCGCACAGCGCTGAGGAGGTCCAGGCCAGTGCGCCGGCGCAGCAACCGCACGGCGGCGACCTCCCCGTCGCGTCCGCGCGCCGCGGACACCTCAGCGCGCAGGGGTTCCGGCAGCAGGACCGCCACCGGGTCGGCGTCCACGGTGACACCGCTCTCGCGGATCCGCCGGATCCATCCACGCACCACGCCGCACTCCTCCTGAGACCCGCCGGACGTCGCCCACCTTGGTGTGAGTCACTAACACCTGTCAAGCACGAGCTGGACCCGGCGCTGGGCACCTCGGCGGCCACCGGAACCCCGGTCAACGCGGCGCTCCTCGACCTCGACCGCTCCGAGGTCCCCGTCGACACCCACGGTCACGCCGCCGGGGACCCGCAGCGGCGTTCAGCCACCCGAGCAGCAGCGCCGGGTCTGCTCGACGAGCCGTCCGGCGGCGTCCAGCGCGATCGTGAGCCCGCCCGGCCCACCGCCGACGGCCGCGAAGATCGAGTCGACCTCCTCACCGAACGCCTCGGGCGCTCCCGGCAGTCGCCCGGTGGCCGCGACCAGGCCCTTCTCGTTCACCACCCAGCGTCCGGCGCGGGCGTGCAGGGCGTGGGCGCACAGCATGACCGCGCGGAACAGGCAACCGGCCACGTAGGCGCCGTCGCCGCGCGGTGCGGCCTTGCGGGCACCTCCGACGATGAACTCCGCTTCCGCGAGCGCGTCGACGACCGCGTCGCGCAGCGGTGCGGGGTAGGTGCCGGCAGCCACGTGCAGGGCGGTCAACTCCCCGGTGGTGTCGGCCAGGACGACGGCCAGGGCCGCTTCCCCGGCGTAGGCGAAACTCGGGAAACCCAGCGGGTGCCCGACCTGGAAGTGCCAGGCGAACCTGCCCCCGCGCGCCTCCTGCCAACTGCGCTGGACGCGGTCCAGGTCCCGGTAGATCCAGTCCACGGCCGTGCCGTCGATGGTCAACCAGCCGCCGCCGTCGACCCACGGCCCCCACTGCCCGACCGGCGTCACCCGCGCCTCGTCGCCGGCGACCCGGCGGGCCAGGGCGCCCAGCGCGGCCACGTCCAGCGGCGGGCGGTAGTACAGCCCGAGGTCGACGTCGGAGGCCGGGGTGTGATCACCCCGGGCCCGGCTGCCGCCGAGCGCGACGGCCTCGACGCCGGCCACCCCCACCAGCTCCCGGGCCAGCGTCCGCAGGTACGCATCGCTGAGCACCGGGACAGTCTGCCGCGACCGGCCCGGGCGCGCGCGCCCCTCCGGCCCGCAGCGCAGGCGCCGGGCCCGCGGGTTAACCTCGTGGAGGGTGATCGCCGGTCACCCACCTGCTACCCAGGAGAAGAGCAGATCATCACCAGTCCCACCCGTTCGTCGTCCGGCCAGGTCACCACCTGGACCCCCGCGCTCGCGCACCGGGGGGTCTGATGGCCACGGGTGCGTCGATGCAGCCGGGGTCGTTCACCCCCGGGTACGGGGCGGTCGACCTGACCACGTGCGAACGGGAGCCGATCCACATCCCCGGCGCGATCCAGCCGCACGGGGTGCTGCTGGCCGTGGAGCGGGGCGACCACCGGGTGGTGGTGGCCTCCGCGAACGCCGCGGGGTTCTTCGGGCGACCGCTGCCGGAGGTCCTGAGCAGTTCCCTGGCCGACCTGCTCGGTGCCGACCTCACCGAGCGGGTGCGGGGCGCCGACCTGCTGGACAACCTGGACGAGGTCCTGCACGCGCGCCTGCCGGGGCCCGGGGGTTCGGCCGGCGCCGACGCGGTGGAAGCCGACGTGGTGCTGCACGTCTCCGGTGAGCGGCTCGTGGTGGAGATCGAACCCTCCCCGCCGCACACGGCTCCGGTGAGCTACCGCGCCACCCGCGGCGCCATCGCCCGCCTGGCGGGAACCCGCGGGATCGAGGGGTTGTGCGAGCGCCTGGTGCGCGAGGTCCGGGTCCTGACCGGTTTCGACCGGGTGATGGCCTACCGCTTCGACGCGCAGTGGAACGGCGAGGTCATCGCCGAGGACCGCCGCGAGGACCTCGACACCTTCCTGGGCCTGCACTACCCCGCCTCCGACATCCCCGCCCAGGCGCGCCGGCTGTACACGCTGAACTGGATGCGGCTGATCGCCGACGTCGACTACGTCCCCTCCCCCCTGCACCCCCTCCTCGACCCCGGCACCGGCGCGCCGCTGGACCTGTCGCACTCGGTGCTGCGCAGCGTCTCGCCCATCCACGTCGAGTACCTGAAGAACATGGGCGTGGGGGCGTCCATGTCCATCTCCCTCATCGTCGAGGGACGCCTGTGGGGGCTGGTCGCCTGCCACCACTACTCCGGCGCCCACCGGCCGGGCTACGACGCCCAGTCGGCGGCGGAGTTCCTGAGCCAGACCGCCTCCCAGCTCATCGGGGAACGGGCCCGCTCCCAGGAGCGCGACGGGGCCCTAGCCGCGCAGGAACTCCTCTCCGACATCACCGCCGCCGTCTCAGCCAGCGGCCGCGAACCGCTGACCACCCTCATCGAGGAACCCCGCCTGCTGCAGCTGCTCGACGCCGGGGGCGCGGCGCTGTGGACGGGGCACGAACTGCTCACCAGCGGGCAGGTGCCGCCGTCGGCGCAGTTGCGCCGCATCGCCGCGCTGCTGGCCCGCGCCGACGGCGCTCCCACCTTCACCGACCACCTGCCCACCCTGGACCCGGGCCTGGCGGAGGTCGCCCAGACCGCGGCCGGGGCGCTGCGGGTGGGGATCGACGGCACCGGGTGGCTGCTGTGGCTGCGTCCGGAACGGCCCCGCCTCCTGGACTGGAGCGGGGATCCGCACCACGCCGAGATCACCCGGGTCGAGGGCCTGGAGGTGCGCATCAGCCCCCGCAAGAGCTTCGAGAAGTGGAGCGAGGTCGTGCGCGGTCGCAGCACCACCTGGCGTTCGTGGCACGCCGCCACCGCGGACCGGCTCCGCACCCAGGTCACCGGGATCATGCTGGGGCGCTCCCGCGGCCAGATCGCCATCGCCGAGTCCCTGCAGCGGGCCGTCGTGCTCGACGAGGCACCGCACGTGCCCGGCGTGGAGGTCCTGGCCCGCTACCGCCCCGCCGAGGGCAGCCAGCTCGGCGGGGACTGGTGGGACGTGCTGCCGCTGGAGGCGGGGCGGGTGGCCATCGTCGTCGGTGACGTGGCCGGGCACGGCGTGCACGCGGCGGCCGCGATGGCGCAGCTGCGCACGGCGCTGCGCGCCTACCTGCTGGAGGGGCACTCCCCCGCCTCCGCGCTGGACCGGCTCGACACCCTGGTGAGCACCCTGCTGGGCAACCACACCGCCACCGCCCTCATCGCCGTGGTCCACCCCGCCGGCGACCACGCCGACGGCGGCGGCGTCGATCCCGGCCGCGATCCCGGTCCCCGCGTCGACGACGGGGCGGCGACGATCGAACTGGCCAGCGCCGGGCACCTCCCGCCCCTGCTCGTCGACGCCGCCGGCACCAGCGTCGTCCACGTGCCGTCGCGTCCGATGCTCGGCCTGGGTTTCGGCCCCACCGCCGGTCTGGTCAGCGAGAGCGTCCGGGCTCCCCTGCCGCCGGGCGCGGTGCTGCTGATGTACACCGACGGCCTGGTGGAACGACGCGACGCCGGTCTGGAGGAGACCACCGGCGTGCTCGCGGAGACGGCCACCCGCGCGGCCGCGGACCTGCTCCCCCGGTCCCGAGGGGGGATGGCGGCGGTGGCGGACCGGCTGCTGACCGCCGTGCCCGGTGACGCCGGCGACGACACCACCCTGGTCCTCGTCCGGCCGGCGCACCCCGCCGCGGAGCCGGCGGCCCGCACCGAGGGGTGAACCGCACCGCGCCGCCGGATCCGGCGGCGGACGGCAGCACGGGAACGGACCGGCGCCCGACGGGGGCGCCGGCAAACGGTGGGAGAACGGTGGACGGGAACGACGTGCGGCGGGGAGCGGGACCGGGCGGCCCGGGCGCGCTGGAGCGGGTGCGGGCCGCCACGGCGGCTGCCCACGAGCGCCTCGACGCCGGCCTGGACGTCCTGCAGCGCCCCTGGACCCTCGACGTGCACCGGCAGTGGCTGTCGCTGACGTGGGGGCTGCTCGCGCCGCTGGAACGCGGGCTGGCCGCCTGGGCCGCCGCCGACCCCGGTGCGCTGGACGTGCGCGAGCGCGCCCGCGCCGACCTCGCCCGGGCGGACCTGCGCGAACTGGGCGTCGACGACGCCGAGCTCGCCGCCCTGGCCGAGTGCCCCGACGTGCCGGTCCCCACGACCCGCGCCGCGGCCCTGGGCGTCTGCTACGTCCTCGACGGGTCCACCCTCGGCGGCCGGCTCATCGCCCGGGCGGCGGTGGCCGCCGGGGTACCGCCGCGGGCGTGCACCTCGCTGACCGGGCGCGAAGGGTCCGGGCGGCGGTGGAAGGACACCACGGCCGCGCTGAACGCCGTCGACGACGACGCCGTCGACGAGATCTCCGACGTCGCCACCGCGACGTTCACCGCCTACGAGCGGTGGCTGGCGCCCCTGAGCGCACGGCGAACTCCCCCCGCGGGGAGCGCCGGGTTCCCCGCCGCGAAACCCACCTGAACGGCGCCGCGGGCCGGCGGGGGCGACGCGCCCGCGGCGTCTGCCGCAGCGGACGGGTCCCACCGGGCCGCACGGCGACCGCTCACGCGGCCCGACCGTCCCCGCACCCCCCACCTCGACACCGTTCCGCTGCAGCGCGTCGCACGGTTCCCCGTCACGTCGAACCGGCCGTCGCGAACCGGAGCCCGTGTGAACCGCCTCGCCCGCACCGTGGACGGTCCGACCACCACCGCGGCCGCCCTCTGCCGCCACCGCGGTGCCTTCGCGTGCTTCCAGCGCGGACCGGACCGGACCGGGAAGCGCCCCGCGCGGACCCTCGTCTCACGAGCAGCCTGCCGGAGGTGGAACGGGGTGCGACCCGCGACGACGGCCGGCGGCGCTACGTTCGCCGTCGTGGGTGAACGGGACGCGGAAGAGCGCATGGCCGGCGGCCGCAACGACGGCGCCACCCGAGCCGGGTCCACGGTGCGCCGGCGCACCGGGGAGCACACCGCGGGCGTCCACGCCCTGCTGCGCCACCTGCGCGCCGTCGGCTTCACCCGCGCCCCCGAGGTGCTCGGGATCGACGAGCAGGGCCGCGAGGTGCTCACCCACCTCGACGGCGAGACCGTCGGGGACCGCCGGCCCTGGCCCGCGTGGGCGCACGGCGAGGCGGCGCTGGTCGCGGCCGGGGAGTGGATGCGCGACTTCCACCGGGCCTCGCGCTCCTTTACCCCACCCCCGGACGCGCACTGGTTCGGCGACCACGACGAGCTGCGGGCCGGGGAGGTCGTCGGCCACCACGACGCCGCCCCCTACAACGCCGTCTGGCGCCCGGCCCCCACGGCCTCCGGCCCCGAGGACGGGCACCTCGTGGGCTTCGTCGACTGGGACCTGGCCGGGCCCGCCGAGCCGTTGCGGGACCTGGCGTTCCTGGCGCTGACCTGGGTGCCGCTGACCGCCCCCGACATCGCCCGCGGCGACGGCTTCGCCCCCGGCACCGACCGCCCGCGCCGCCTGCGCCTGCTGCTGGACGCCTACGGCTGGCGGGGCAGCACGGAGGAGGTGCTGCGGGCCGTCCGCGAGCGCGCCCTGCAGCACGCCGACGGCCTCGAGCGGGCGGCCGCCGAGGGGTACGGCCCCGCCGTGGACCTGGTCGCCGAGGGGGTGGCCGAGGACTTCCGGCGGGCCGTGACGACCCTGGAGGCGGACACCCCGTGGCTGCTGGGCGCTCGGGGCGAGGAGTAGGCGGCGGGCCCGGGCGGGGTTTCAGGTCAGCGCGGGAGGCACGGGCTCGTACAGGTCCCCGCCGCTGCGGGCTGCGGAGAACAGGAGCCCCTGGGCGTGGCGGACCCCGAGGCGGGTCAGGGCGACGGCCTGCTCCCGGCGCTCGACGCCCTCGGCCACGACGTCGCAGCCCAGCCGCAGGGCCAGCTCGACCAGCGAACGCGTCAGCAGGTCGTCGCGTTCGGAGCGGCCCAGCGCCGCCACGAAGCAGCGGTCGATCTTGACCGTGTCGGGCTGGAACCGCTGCAGGTAGGCGAAGCTGGCGTAGCCGGTGCCGAAGTCGTCCAGGGACAGGTGGACCCCCAGCGAGCGGATGCGCTGCAGGGTGATGTCCACCTCCACCCCCGGCCCCGCCAGGCACGTCTCGGTGAGTTCCACGAGCAGGGCCTGCGGCGGCAGACCGCTGAGGGTGAGCGCCTCGGCGACGACCTCGTGCACGTCCGGTTCGCTCAGCTGACGACCCGAGACGTTGACGGCCACCCGGAGGTCCCCGGCCCCGGGGACCTCCCGGCGCCAGCGGGCCACCTGCGCGCACGCCTGGACGAGCACCCGCCGGCCCAGCGGCACGACCAGGCCGCTGGCCTCGGCCAGCGGCATGAACGCGTCCGGCGGCAGCAACCCGCGGTCGGGGTGGTCCCAGCGGACCAGCGCCTCGACCCCGACCCGGCGTCCCGTGGTCAGGTCCACGACCGGTTGGTAGTGCACCACCAGTTCCCCCGCCTCGATGCCCGCGCGGAGCCGGCGGCTCTCGGTGAGCACCTCGCGGCCGCTCAACCCGGCGGCGGCGTCGGTGCGGCGCAGCTCCAGCACCTCGGCCACCGTGGGCGCCAGGTCGAGCAGGAGCTGCACCGCGTCGGCGTCGAACTCGCGCGGGGAGCGGTCGAGGACGCCCAGCGCGCCCAGCAGCAGCCCGTCGCGGCCGACGACCGGGGCGCCGGCGTAGGCGCGCAGGTGCTCCGGACCGGTGACCATCGGCAGTCCGGCGAAGCGGGGGTCGGCGGTGGCGTCGGGCACCACCAGCACCTGCCCGGGGACCACGTGGCCGGCGAAGGACAGCTCCCGCGGGACCTGGTGGTGCTCGTAGCCGACGAGGGCGCTCAAGCCCACCACGGACTTGAACCACAGCCGATCCCGGTCCAGCAGGCAGATCACCGCGGCCGGGGCGTCCAGCGCCCGCGCTGCGGCCGCGGTGAGCGCGTCCAGCGCCGCGTCAGCGGCGGTGTCCAGGACCTGGTAGCTGCGCAGGGAGGCCAACCGCTCCGCCTCGCGCAGGTGCAGCGGCGCTGCCGGCACGTCGCCTCCCCCGCCCTCGTCCACCGGTTCCCGGTGGTGCCACCCCGTGCCACCGATCTTGACGGGCGCCGACGGCGTTTGTCACCCCTCAGGGGGACAAAGACGGGTTCCGTGCGCCCGAGGCCGCCCGGCGAACGGCCCCGCGCCGGACCTGCGCTTTGGAGCCGGACCCGGCCGCCCTCCCCGCCTCGTCGCTCCACGTCGTCCACCTCGTGCCGATAATCAGTGCATGGGGAGCCAGCGAGGTCCGGGCCGCGGGCCGGTCGTCGTCGTCGCCGACTTCCTGGGCGCGTACTCCCTGCGCCTGATCCCCGGCATCCGCGAGGTCCTGCAGGCCCGGGACGTCCCGCTGCTGGTGCACGTCAACGACTACTTCACCCCCGGCGTCTCCCGGCTGCTGCGGGACATCGTCGCCGGAGGCGACCTGCGTGCGGCGATCGTGCTGCCGATGTCGAAGGCGCAGTCGCACGACGACCTCGACGAGCTGCTCACCGCCCACCCGCACGTGCCGGCGGTGGCCCTGGGGACCGCCTCGGGGCAGCGCCCCACGGTGCGCGCCGACAACCGCGCGGGCATGGCCGCCCTCGTGCGCCACGTCCTGGACGAGGGCGGCGCCCAGCGCACCGTCCTGGTCCGCGGTGTGCGCCACCACGTCGACTCCCTGGAGCGCGAGGCGGCCGTGCGCGAGGCCCTGGCCGAGCGGGGCCTGCTCCTGGAGGAGGCCCTGGTGGTCGAGGGGGGCTTCTCCCGCGACGTGACGTACGACGCGATCTCCGCGCTGGTGCGCGCCGGGCACCGCTTCGACGCGGTGATCGCCCTCAACGACGAGATGGCGCTGGCCGCGGTGGACGCCCTGCACGACCACGGTCTGGACGTCCCCGGCGACGTCCTCGTGACCGGCTTCGACGACGACGAGATGTTCCACCCCCGCTGCACCCTCACCACCGTGTCGCAGCAGCTGCACCACCAGGGCCGGCGGGCCGCGGAACTGGTGCTGGAACTCCTGGACGGGGCCCCACCGCGCGACGTCCTCGTGGAGACCACCCTGGTGCGCCGTTCCTCGACCGCGCGCGCCCTGTCCGGCGCCACGCGCGTCGCCGCCCCGGTGCCGGCGGGAGCGCGCCTGGACATGGTTCCCGCCGGCCAGGCCGCCGCCACGAACGCCGCCCTGGACATGAACCGCGCCTTCATGTCGTGCACCAGCGAGCAGGACGTCCTGCGCGAGCTGGGTTCGAAGCTGCCGCGGTTGCAGGTCTCGCGGTGCTTCGTCGTCCTCCACGAACCGGGGTCGGAGGAGCGCCCCCGGGAACGCGACGGGCGCCTGGAACTGGTCCACCCCGGCGGAGGAACCCACCCGGGGGCGGAGGACGCACCCCGCTTCCCCGTCGCGGACCTCCTGCCCGCCGGGCTCCGCCACGAACTGGAGCACGGCACGTTGCTCCTGCAACCGCTGGGTGTCCGCGGCCACGAGCTCGGCTACGTCCTCTACGAGCAGGAGTCCCTGCTCCAGCACACCGCCGAGGTCCTCCGGATGGACGTGAGCCTCGCGCTGGACACCATCGCCCGGCACCGCGAGCTGGAGACCACCGTCAGCCGCCGCACCGAGCAGCTGCGCCGCGAGATCGACGTCCGCGAACGCGCCGAGGCGGACCTGCGGGCGGCCAACGCCGAACTGCGCCGATCCCTGCACCGCGACGGCCTGACGGGCATCGCCAACCGCAGCGCCTTCGACGAGCACCTGGCGTGGGCCTGGGGGCACCACCTCGGTGACGGCGGCGAACTGTCCCTGCTGTTCGTCGACGTCGACTGCTTCAAGCTCTACAACGACACCTACGGGCACCTGCGCGGTGACGCGGCCCTGAGGGCGGTCGCCCGGGCGGTGGAGGCCTCCGCGCTGGCGCAGGGCGACCTCGCCGCGCGTTTCGGCGGGGAGGAGTTCGCCGTGATCCTCCCCGCCACGGGACCGGCGGGAGCCCTCGTCGTGGCCCAGCGGATGCGACAGGAGGTGCGCCGTTGCGCCATCGAGCACCGGGCCTCGCTCGTCGTGCCCTGGCTGACGATCAGCATCGGCATCGCGACCGTGCGTCCCCGCGCCGAGCTGCAGCCGCGCGACCTCGTGGAAGCGGCCGACGGAGCCGTCTACGCGGCCAAGGCCGCGGGCCGCAACCGGGCGGTCGTCGCCTCCGCCGTTCCCGTCCGCCTCCCGCCGCGGTGAGCGTGCCGCCCCGCTGACGGCCGCCCAGCCCTCCCGGGTGCACCGGGCGCCCGTCCCAGCCGCCCACGAGGTCTCCACGTACCGGCTGCGGGCGGCCTCGGTCCTCCCGTCGGAACGCTCCGGCACGGAGCAGCGACCGAGGACCGCGACGACGTGGGTGCGTCCTCACCGGCCCCACCGCGCACCTCGTTCCCTCGACGTCAGGTGGACCCGCCTCTCCGTTCTCCCGGCCCGACGAGCCCGAACTCGTAGGCCGCGATGACCGCCTGCACCCGGTCGCGCAGCCCCAGCTTGGCCAGGATGTTCCCCACGTGCGTCTTGACCGTGGTCAGGGACAGGACGAGGCGTTCGGCGATCTCGGCGTTGGAGGACCCCTCGGCGAGGCAGCGCAGGACGTCGAGCTCGCGCGGCGTCAGCGACCGCAACCGGTGGTCCAGACCGTCGTCGCGCGCTTCCCCCGCGGTGGTCGGGAACTGCGGGGCGAACAGGTCGAGCATGCGCCGCACGACGCGGGGCGCCACGACGGAACTGCCCGAGGCGACGATCCGGATCGCGTCGACGAGTTCGGTGGGTCTCGCGCTCTTGACGAGGAAACCGCTGGCCCCCGACCGCAGGGCGGCGAAGGCGTACTCGTCGACGTCGAACGTGGTCAGCACCAGCACCCGCGAGGACGGGTGCTCGGCGGCGATGCGGCGGGTGGCTTCGATGCCGTCCACCCCGGGCATCCGGATGTCCATGAGGACGACCTCCGGGGCCAGCGCGCGGACCTGCTCCAGCGCGACGGCACCGTCGGACGCCTCACCGACGACCTCGAGGTCAGGCTCGGACTCGATGACCAGGCGGAAACCCATGCGCAGCAGGGCCTGGTCGTCCACGAGCAGGACGGTCGTCACGCGCGGTCCCCCCCGTCCGCTCCGCCGGTCGGCATCACGACCCGGACCCGCCAGCCGCCCGCCTCCCCGGGGCCGGCCTCGACGTGACCGCCGAGGAGCGCGGCGCGTTCGCGCATGCCGACGAGACCGCGGTGGGCTCCGCGGTCGCTCCCGGTGCGGGTGCCGCCGGCGTCGACGATCTCGACCTCGACGGCGGTGTCGGTGCACCGCAGCGCGACCCCGGCGGACGGGGTTCCCGGCGCGTGCCGCAGCACGTTGGTCAGCCCCTCGGTGACGATGCGCACGACGGCCAGGCGCAGCGCGGTGTCGAACGGCAACGGGGTCTGCAGACCGCTGGTCGTCACGGGCAGCCCGGCGGCGCGGAACCGCTCGACGACCCGGTGCAGGTCCGTCTCCGTCGGCGCCGTCGGCGACGCCGGCCCGCCCTCCTCCACGACACCGCCGGCCTCGACCGGTCGCAGCGACCCCAGGACGCTGCGCATGTCCTCGAGGGCTTCCCGGCCGGTCCTCGACAGTTCGGCGAGGGCCTGGCGCGAGGCCTCCGGAGCGCGGTCGAGGGCGGAGGCCGCGCCGTCGGAGAGGGCCACCATCACCGAGACGCTGTGCGCGACGATGTCGTGCATCTCCCGCGCGATCCGGGCACGCTCGGCCGAGCGCGCCAGGGCCGCGCTGGTGTCGCGCTCGCGGGCCATCGCCGCGTACCGCAGGGCGAGGTCGTGGGCGTGCACGCGGCGGGCCCTCACCCCCGCACCGGTCACCCCGCCCAGCACCAGCAGCGCGAGCAGCAGCATCACCGTCCACGACCGGCGCCCCGAGGAGAACCCCGGTCCGGTCAGCGGCCAGGCCGGCGGGCCGTCGCCGAGCGGGATCTCGTCGCTCCACAGCAGGACCTCGGCCAGGCCGATGTCCTGCCACCACCACACGGCGACGGTCACGACGACCAGCACCGACGCGCCGGTGGCCCACGCGGTGCGCCCGCTGCGCCGGACGGCCACCGCGTGCAGCGCCCAGGCCAGGCACAACCCCAGCACCCCGAGGACCTGACCCAGCGCGAGCGAGAGCACCGCCAGCACCGTCAGCACCGCGGTGACGGCCAGCGGCCACCGGTGGCGGGCCAGGAGCACGAGCGCCCCCAGCGCCGCCCCGGCCAGCCACGCCCGCACGACCCGGTCGTGGACGGGGGAACCCGGTGCGAACAGCCCGAGGGCTGTGGCCCCCCGGACCGTCTCCGCGGCGAGCACCGCGGTGACGGCCCCGAGCAGCAGGACCAGGGCGACGAGGGCCACGTGGGCGATCCACGGGTGGGCGACGAGCAGCCGGCTGGAGGTCGTCTGCCGCTGCACCTGCGACGCGGTGAGGGCCGGCGGGCCGCCGGTCCGCTCCGGGGAGCCGGCGCGCGAGGTGGTCACCCGTCCACTCTCCCACCGCTCAGGTGATGTCACGGCGCACCAGCCGGTACCCGGCGAGGAGGACCAGGACGGCGCACCAGGCGCCCAGGACCAGGCCGCCACCCCACGCCCCGAGGTCGGGACCGTCGCCACCGGCCAGGGCGGCGAGCTGGGTGTCGTCGGCGAACAGCCGGGTCCCGCTGCCCGGCAGGAACGCCCGGACGGTGTCGGTGACCCGTCCGGGGTTCGCGGCCAGCACCTGCTCGACCAGCAGGAACAGGACCACCCCGGTCGTCAGCGCGGCCAGCGGCCGGCGCAGCAGCGCCCCGAGGGCGAGCCCGCACACCGCGGCACCCGTGAGGAACAGGACGTACCCGGTGGCGGCGCGCAGGTCACCGGGGTCCGCGACGTCCCACGACACGCCCGCTCCGCGCCGGGCCCCCGCGGTCGCCAAGACCGAGGCCGCGAGGACAGCCAGCCCGGTGAGCGCCGCCACGGCGGCGGTGACGAGGACCTGCGCCGCGAGGACCGGCAGCCGCCGGGGCACCGCGGCGAACGTCGTCAGGGACGTCCCGGTGGCGAAGTCCGCGCTTCCGACGAGGACCCCGAGGACGAGGACCCCGAGCTGGGCGAGCAGGTTTCCGGAGGCGGCCAGGGAGGTCCCGGTCACCGCGTCCCCCGGCCCGGCGAACAGGCCCAGGCCGAACGCCAGCGCACTCGCGGCGCCGGTGGTGCCGACCACGACCCAGGGGGTCGAGGTCAGGCTCGTGACCTTCGTCCACTCCGCGGCGAGCACGCGCCGCAGGGTCACCGCTGGCCGGGGCTGCGCGCGACGCCGCCCCACCCCGGCCGGCGGCGCCGCCTCAGCCGAGGTCACGACGACGCCACCGGAACGCGGCGACGATCAGCGGGACCACCACCCAGCCGGCCATGACCAGGGCGGAGCCGCCGAGCCCCAGGTCGGGGGCACCGTCGAGCCCGCCGCCGTCGGGGTTCGTCAGCCCCGAGCCGGCGCCGACGGGGGTGAAGGTCTCCACGGTGTTCACCGCCGCCGTGGCGGCCGGCACGTCCTCCGGGTCGTAGACGGCCATCGGGTCGCTGCCGGCCTCGGCCGCGAACGAGAGCACCACGGGAGCCACCAGCAGCAGGACGACCGCGGCGACCATCGCGGGCACCGGGCGGCGCAGCAGCGCTCCGATCGCCAGGCCGAGCAGCCCGGCACCGACGAGGTAGCACACCGAGCCGAGCAGGAGCAACGGGATCCCGGCGTCGGCCAGGTCGGGCGTCATGCCCCGCGACCCGGCCGCGGGCAGGATGCCCAGCACCGCCGCGCCGACGGTCAGCACACCCACCCCGAGCACGACCGCAGCCGTCACGACGGCCTGCGCGAGCAGGACGGGAACCCGTCGCGGCACCGCGGCGAACGTCGAGCGGAAGGTGCCCGTGCTGAACTCACCGGTCCCGACGAGGATCCCGAGGACCAGAGGGCCCAGGAAGGCCAGCGGCAGGGCGTCGGCCAGGTTCCTGGTCGGGACGAAACCCGGGTCGCCGGACGAGGCGCTGGCGAACAGGTGGGTGAGGAGCCCCGTCACCACCACCGTGGCCACGGCGACGGCGAGCGTGGACCGCAGGCCGAGCAGCTTCGTCCACTCGGCGCGGACGACCCGCGCGAACGACGGGCCGGAGGGCGTCGTGGCGGCGCGGCGCACGGACGGGGTCACGGACGCGGTCACCGGGAACCCCCCGCCCGGTACTGCACGGAACCGCCGGTGAGTTCCAGGTAGGCGTCCTCCAGGGAACCCTCCTCGGCCGCCAGTTCCAAGACGGTCACCCCGGCCCGGCCGGCCGCCGCCCCGACCTCCTCGACGGAGACCCCTCGCACGTGCAGGGCACCGTCCGGCTGCGGGGCGACGTCGGCCCCGAGCCGACCCAACGCCCGCGCGAGGACGTCGGGTCCGGTGGTGCGCACGCGGACCAGACCGGCGCTCGCGGACCGCTGCAGGATCTCCTGGACGGAGGCGTCGGCCAGCAGCCGGCCGCGGCCGATGACGACGACCCGGTCCGCGCACAGCGCCAGTTCGTGCATGAGGTGGGAGGACAGGAACACCGTGCGGCCCTCGTCGGCCAGGTCCCGCACCAGCCGGCGCACCCACAGCACCCCGTCGGGGTCGAGACCGTTGACCGGTTCGTCGAGCACCAGCGTCGCCGGGTCACCCAGGAGCGCGGCCGCGATCCCCAGCCGCTGTCCCATCCCGAGGGAGAAACCCCTGACGCGCCGACCGGCGACCGGCTCCAGCCCGGTCAACCCGATGACCTCGTCCACCCGCGACCGTGGGATCCCGTGGGTGCGGGCCAGGGCCAGCAGGTGGCGGAAGGCCGTGCGGCCCGGGTGCACCGACCGGGCGTCGAGCATCGCGCCGACGGTGCGCAGCGGCGCACGCAGATCGGCGTAGCGCTGCCCGTCGACGGTGACCGTTCCGGCGGTGGGGCGTTCCAGCCCGAGGACCATCCTCATGGTGGTGGACTTCCCGGCGCCGTTCGGGCCCAGGAAACCCGTCACCGTCCCGGGTCGCGCGGTGAACGACAACCCGTCCACGGCCGTCGTCGTCCCGTAGCGCTTCGTCAGCACCTCAGCGGTGATCATGCACTCTCCTCGTCCCGACCGCGCCGACGCTCGTCGGCTCGTCGACGGCGACGCTACGAGCGTCCACGCGGCGCGGGGACCTGCCGGAGGAGGAGATCGGGGCGCCCCGGGTCCTCCTCCTCGAGGAGGAGGACGGTCACCCCCGGAGCACCCGGGGAACGACCGGCCGGCGTTCCGCGGTCACCGCCGGACCTGCCCGCGCGGGCGGGTCAGCCGATGACGGCGGTGGCGATCTCGCCGGTGCCCGAGCCGCAACCCGCCAGCACGCTCCCGGCCGGGGAGTAGACGGCCGACCCGCCGGCGGTCCGTTCGTACCCGCGACCGGTGGGCCCGGCGAAGCTGGCGAAGGCGACGTGCGCTCGGCACGCGCGGGCGATGCGCTCGGCGCGCTCCCGCTGGACCGCCGAGTCCTCCGGCACGTCGGCCAGCCCCGCCGCGAACACGTCCACCCCCAGCGCGGCCGTGGCCTCGACGTGCTCGGCGACACCGGTGTCCCGGCAGATGCCCAACCCGATGCGCCAGCCGTCCACCTGCACCACCGCCGGTCCGGGACCGGGGCTGAACCGCGCCGCCTCCTCGCTCCCCGGCCACGCCTTGCGGTAGGCGACCCGCACCCCCTCACCGCTGACGGCGACGGTGGCGATGAACTCGGCGCCGGATCCACCAGCGACCGGGGCGCCGACCAGCGCCACGGCTCCGCGCTGCGCGCACGCCTGCACCAGCGGCCGCCACAACTCGTCGTCCAGGTCCACCACGGGTGCCTGCAGCTCGTAACCGGTCAGGGACATCTCGGGGAAGACCACCACCCGCGAAGCGGCCCGGCGCACCAGGTCGGCGTGGGCGCGGGCGTTGGCGGCGGGGTCCGACGCCACGCACGCCGGCTGGGCGACGGCGATGCTCAACGTCCCGCGCTGCACGTCCTGGCCCTCGATCCCCCCGGCTGCGGTCACGACGAGACCCTAGCGAGCTCCCCGTGCGCATCGGGTCGCACCGCGGTGGGGGCGGTCAGGCCGGGTCGTCCAGGTGCTCGGCGATGCCCTCCAGGCACCACTGCCACCCCACCCGCATGCCTTCCGCGGCCTCGGCGCCGGAGAGGCCGTCGACGGCGAGCTCGAGCCGGGTCCCGCCGTCGACCGGCACGAGCAGCACGGTGCAGCGGGACCGCTCGCTCATGCCGTCCCCCTCGGTGAGCACGTCGAGCACGAGCCGCTGCACCGGCTCGAAGACCACGAAGGTCGCCGTCTCGCGGTAGGCATCACCGGCGGGGCGGGGTCCGAAGCGCAGCCGGTACCCCCCGCCCGCGCGGGCGTCGACCTCGCAGCCGGAAACCCTCCAGTCCGGGTCGGGGCAGACCCACCGCTGCAGCCGGTCAGCGCGGGTCCAGGCCTCCCACACCCGTTCCGGTGGCGCGGGGTAGGTGCGGTCGAGGTCGAAGGACAGGAGCGGGGCGGTGGTCATGACTCCTCCAAGACGGTGCCGAGGGCGTCCAGCCGGGTCGACCAGAGCGCCTGCTGCTGCGCGGTCCACGTGGCCACCGCGACCAGCGCGTCCTCGCGCAGCCGGCACTCGCGCACCCGGCCGCGCTTGACCGTCGTCACCAGACCCGCCTCCTCGAGCACGCGGACGTGCTTGAGGACGGCGGGCAGCGACAGCGCTGTCGGCACCGCGAGGACCCCGACGGACGCCGGGCCGCGAGCGAGGCGCTCGACCATGGCCAGGCGGGTCGGGTCACCCAGGGCCGCGAACTGATGGTGAACCACGAAGTTAACTGTCGCGCGCCGCGGCCGGGGCGTCAACCCACCCCGCGACCCCACCGCCGTACCGGGGCCACCCTCACAACGCGCCCGATCCCCCCAGCGCCCCCGCCAGCAGCAGCGAGACGACGAACGCGCGCCCACCCCGCAACCGGCCGGGTCCCGGCGCCACGTACCGCCGTCCCGGCAACGGCCCCGACGACAGCAGGAACGCCGTCACCCCGAACGGCAGGGCGAACGACCAGAACCACCCCCACCGGCTCACCCACCGCGGTTCCGGCCCGTGGATGAGCAGCAGCACCGCCCCCAGCCACTGCAGGAGCGTGAGCAACCCCACCCACCCGGGCACCTCCAGCCCGAGCACGGTGGCGGAGTACGAGGCGGAGGGGTACCCCGTCCGGTCCACCCGCACCTGCGGGTCCCAGCTCCGCACCAGCGCACCCACGTCCTGCCGCGTGACCGGCAGGGGTGATCCGTCGTCACCGGTCATCGTGGTCCCGCCGGTGCCCGACGCCAGGGGGCCGGCCACCAGCTGCACCTCGACCTGGTGCGTGCGCCACCCCGAACGCCACCGCACCTCCTGCCGAGCCGTGCCGGTCGTTCCCGGGGGCAGGTCGCCGGTGACCTGGACGCGGGAAACCCGTCCGCTCCCGACGTCGTCCTGCAGGTCGCGCAACGTCGCGCCGTGCTCACCCCGCACCAGGGCGGCCAGCACGACCACCGCGGTGAGGACCAGCAGCACGGCCCGCACCCCGGCCCACCCGCGCCACGACGCCGGGACCGAGGAAGCGGGAACGACGGCGGTGTCCAGCACCCCTGGAAGCTACCGCCCCAGCCCCGCCCGCCGGGGGCGCTCGGCAGGATCACCGACGACGAACGGTTCCCGCGGGACCTCGCACGTCGCGCACGTCGCGCACGGCCCGCCGGACCCACCGCCGGCCCGGGCGCGCTCCGGTCGCGTGCCCGGGCCGGCGCCGGCGACCGCGCGGGGGCCGCGGACGGACATCGCTCAGGGACCCCGCTCAAGGGCTCCCGCTTCAGCGGGAGCGGCGCCTCGACCACGCCCGCGTGGCCACGCATCCCGCCCCGAGCGCCGCGACCGCCCCCAGGACCCCGG
This sequence comes from Kineococcus radiotolerans SRS30216 = ATCC BAA-149, assembly GCF_000017305.1. Lineage (GTDB taxonomy): Bacteria > Actinomycetota > Actinomycetes > Actinomycetales > Kineococcaceae > Kineococcus > Kineococcus radiotolerans. The sequence continues at coordinate 254,600 of NC_009664.2, forward strand.
TGGTGGTGAAGGCGCCGGAGGCGAGTCCCAACCCGAGGACGAGCAGGGCGGCGGCCCCCAGCGGTACCGCGCGCCACGTCTGAGCCGCCGGCGGTTCCGGGGTGGGGCGCGCGACCTCCGGCAGCAGGGCCAGACCCGCGGCCGCCACCACCAGCAGCCACAGGCTGGGGGCGTCCGGCACGGGGGGCACGAAGGCGACCACCGCCGCGACGGTGACGACGGCGACGGCGTTGAGGCTCCAGAAGAGCAGTTCCACGGCGTCCGGCGCGGCTTCGGCGGAGCGCAGCGGCACGTACCACCAGGCGCGGGCGCAGAACCGTTGCCCACCGAACTGCATCGCGATCCCGGCCAACGGCGCCCAGGCCGGCACCGGGGACGCGACGGGGAGGGTGTCCAGGGCGGCGGGCAGCAGGACGCTGAGCAGGCAGAGCAGGCCCGCCAGTTGCACCGTCAGACCCGCTGCGTAGAGGGCCCGTCCCGCACCCGGCTGCTGCAGCGGGTGCCGCGGTCGGCGCGTTCCGACGGTCTCGTCCACCGCTCCGCCCTCCACCGGGTTCGTGTTCACAGTCCTCGGACTCCTCGAACGCTCTTGTGCAGGGCCTGGCGGGTGACCCCGAGTTCGGCGGCCAGTTCGACGAGGCTGTGGTCCAGCACCAGGTCGGCGAGCACGCGGGAACGGGCCGCGGCGACGGCGGAGCGCAACGCGGAAGCGGCTGCGTCGACCTCGGCCAGGACGAGCACCGCCCCCAGCGGCCCTCCGCACTCACCGATCCAGTCCCGCCCGCCGGGGCGGCCCTCGACCTGGTCCAGCAGGCCGCGCCCGCAGTCCTGGAGGACGTCGGCGACCACCTCGGGAGTGGTCCAGCGGGCCAGCCGGTCCGCGACGGCGCCCGCCGGCGAGCGGTGCGGGAGCACGAGCGACCACGTCGACGGGTCGCGGGTCGCGGGGCTCACGGCTCCAGGGGAACCCGGGGCGGGCGCTCGTGTCAACCCTGGGTTGCTCGATGCGGGACAGACGGCACGGCACCGCCTCCCGGATCCACCTCGCGGTCGGACCACGCCGGCCGCCGATCGACGGCGCCCGTTCGTACCGGGGCGCGGGCGTCCCCTCCCGCCGACGGTCGTGGAACCTCCCGCCGCGGCAGGACCCCCCGCCCGGGGCTCCCCCGCCCTACGGTGGGGGGGTGCCCGATCCCCGCAGGCCCCGGGTGCGGCGAGCCGCCCTCACCGCGACCGGTGCGGCGCTGGTGATCGCCGCCTGCTCCAGCGGCGGTGACGACGGCTCCTCCCTCGTCACCGACGGCACCCGTCACGGCTCCAGCCCCGCCAACGCCAGCTCCCTCACCGTGACCCTCCCCGAGGACCCGGCCGAGCCGTGGTGCCTCCTCTCCGACGGCGCTCTCGTCGTGTGGCCGAGGGGCAGCACCTACGACGTCGCCGCGGGTGAGGTCCGCAGCGGGTCCGGGCGCCTGCTCGGCAAGGTCGGCGAGAGGGTCGAAGGGGGCGGGTTGGTGGCCGAGTCGCCTTCCTGGGACACGCTGGACGACGTCGACTGGGCGGGGTGCACCCCCACGGACCCGGTGCTGCACCAGTACGGCTGACCCCCCCTCCCCGTCCACCGGGGGCCCACGAGGTGACACGCCGTGGCCGGGCCAGCAGGATGGGGCGACGGACGTTGCCGCAACCCGGAGGACACCCGCATGGAGATCGCCGCCGACACGCTTCAGAAGGCCCTGCGGATCAACCTCGACCCGCGCTGGTACGGGACCATCGCCGAGATCGGGGCGGGCCAGGAGGTCGCGCGCTGGTTCTTCCGCGCCGGCGGCGCCGCGGGCACCGTGGCGAAGTCGATGTCGGCCTACGACATGGCCGTCAGCGACGCCGTGTACGGCAAGTCCGACCGGTACGTGTCCCTCGGCCGGCTGCAGGCGATGCTGCAGCACGAGCTGTCCCTCAACGTCGAGCGCCTCAGCGAGGCGCGCGGCGACGACACCTGCTTCTTCGCCTTCGCCGACACCGTCGTGGCCCGCAGCTACCGCGGCGGCAACGAGTGCCACGGGTGGATGGGCGTGCGGTTCCAGGCCCACCCCAACGACGAGCCCAGCCAGATCGTGCTGCACGTGCGGATGCTCGACGACGACGCGGGCCTGCAGCAGGAGGCCCTCGGCATCGTCGGGGTCAACCTGCTGCACGCGGCGTTCTTCGAGCGCCACGAACCGGACCAGGTCGTGGCCAGCCTGCTGGACCGGCTGTCCACCGGGCGCATCGAGATCGACGTCATCCAGTTCCGCGGCATCGAGTTCCGCCACGTGGACAACCGGGTGATGGCCCTGCAGCTGGTGCAGCTGGGCCTGTCGGGGGTGGCGATGTTCGGTCCCGATGGGGAGGTGCTGCAGCCCTCCGAGGCGCTGCGCAAGCATGCGGTCCTCGTCGAACGCGGCAGCTTCCGTCCCCCGACGGTCGTCAACATCGACATGCTCGCCTCGGCCAGGGAGAAGTTCGCGCAGGACGGGGCCGGGGGCGCACCCATCCTCGCCCTGACCGAACTCACCATGCGGAACCTCCGGGCGGCCGGGGACAAGGTCGACCGCCGCGACTTCCTGGCCCGCGCGGACCTCCTCGGGGCGTGCGGCATGACGACGGTCATCACGGACTACTACGAGTACAACCGCCTCGCCGAGTACCTCCAGCGGCGCACCCGCGAGCGCATCGGCATCGTCATGGGCGTCCCGAGCCTGGTGAACCTCTTCGACGAGGGGAACCACTCGCACATGCAGGGCGGGATCCTGGAGAGCTTCGGCCGGCTGTTCAAGAACGACCTGAAGCTGTTCGTCTACCCCATGCAGGACCAGGAGACCGGTGCCACGGTCACCGTCGAGGACCTGCAGGTCGCCCCCGACCTGCAACCGCTGTTCGACTTCCTCGCCCGCCGCGGCAGCTTCGTGCACCTGGACAACTACCGGCCCGAGTACCTGCCGATCCTGAGCCGCGACGTGCTGCGCCGCATCGCGGCCGGGGACGACAGCTGGGAGTCCATGGTGCCCGAGGAGGTCGCGTCGACGATCATCAAGCGCGGGTTCTTCGGGTACAAGCGACGGGACGACTGAGGGAACGGGCCGAGCCGCGCGCGGCCGCTCACGGGTGGGGTCCTCCCCACCGGCGCGAGGCCCGCCTGCACCCTGGAACCGGGCGGGGATCGCGGCGAGGGTGGCGGCACACCTCGCGACAAGGAGTTCCCCGTGCCCGACCTCACCCCGTCCTCCGCCGTTCCCCGGGCGCTCCCCGTCGACGGTCCCCCGGCGAACCGGCCGGGCCGAACCGCGCCGGTGACGTCGCGCCGCACGGCGCTGGCCGGTCTCGCGACCCTGGCCGCCGCCGGCGGAACCGGTGCGGCCGCGGCGAACCCGCGCGGGACCGCGGCACCCGCCGTGGTCCGCCGCGCCGCGCAGCGCCTGGTCCGCGACGACGGCTTCCCCGGCGTCCTCGGTGCGTTGACCTCACCCGGCCGGCGGGTGCAGCGCTTCACCGCCGGCGTCGGGGACCTGTCCACCGGCGCCCCGGTACCCGCCGGTGGCCGGGTCCGGGTCGGCAGCACCACCAAGACCTTCACCGCCCTCACCGTGCTGCAACTGGTCGACGAGGAGCGCGTGCAGCTGGACGCCCCCGTGGAGACCTACCTGCCTGGTCTCGTGCGTGGGCAGGGCATCGACGGACGCGCCGTCACCGTGCGCCAGCTGCTGCAGCACACCAGCGGCCTGCCGGAGTACACCACCGCCTTCGCCGCCGGTGGCTTCTTTGCCGTGCGCGATCTGTACACCGATCCCCGCGATCTGCTGGACCTCGCCCTGCAGCAACCGGCCGCCGACGCCCCCGGCGCGCGCTGGCAGTACTGCAACACCAACTACGTGCTGGCCGGCCTGCTGATCCAGAAGGTCACCGGTCGTCCCTACCCCGAGGAGGTCACCCGCCGCGTCATCGACCGCCTCGGCCTGCGGGACACCTCCTTCCCCGCCCCGGGCGAGCGCGGCATCGCCGGGAAGCACCCGCGCGGCTACCACGCCGACGCTCCCGGGGCCCCGCAGCGCGACCTCACCGAGCTGGACCCCTCGTGGGCTTGGGCCGCGGGCGGACTCGTCTCCACACCCGGCGACCTGAACCGCTTCTTCCTCGCGCTGCTGGGTGGGCGATTGCTCAGCCCGGAGCAGTTGCGGCAGATGCGCACCACGGTCGAGGCGCCGGGGACGTGGGAGAGCGCGCGCTACGGGCTGGGTCTGTTCAGCACGCCCCTCAGTGACGGGCGGCTGTACTGGGGCCACGGCGGCGACATCCCCGGTTTCGAGACCCGCGGCGGGGCCACCGACGACGGGTACGAGGTGAGCGTGGCCGTCACCGCCCTCCCGGCCGCCGTCCCGGAGCCGGAGAAGGCCGCCGCCGACGTCCTCACCCTCGTCGACACCGCTTTCACCGCGTCTCCTCACGCCTGACGCGGGGCACTCGGCTGGGCAGCCGGCGGTCACCTTCAATTCAAGTGACCGCCGGGTGCCCGCCTTCGGTTCCACCGACCGAGCTCGTGCAGGGCGGAAGGGGATGGCGACCGTTCAGGCCTCGGTCGGCGTCGCGCCTTCGGGGTACTCCTCGTACCCGGGTGGCGGCGGCTCACCGTCCTTCACGCAGACCGAGCCGTTGTGGTCTTCGATCCAGCGCACGGGGTGTTCACCTCGGCCACAGACCGCGTCTGCGCACGAACTCAGCGATGATGCTGCGAGCACGGCGAGGAGCACGATCGTGAACGTGGGACTTCTCATCGAGGTTTCCTTTCAGTAGGTGCGGATCGTTGTTCCCGGCCCCGGGGCCGACGCACGGGCAGCGGCCTCCACTCTCACGCGATCACACGTGGCGTTGTCCTTCGTGTGACGGACGACCCCGAGGACGTCGATCTCGGCGGTACACGTGGAGGTGGTGTGCCGGTACCCCAGGATTCCCAGCCTGCGACGACCGGGGTGGCGCCGCTGTCGAGGTTGTCCGCCGTCACCGCCGGCGTGGCTCTGTCCATGGCCCGTGATCCATGTCCCCGGCGGGGCCTGCGGCGCGACCCCACCGGGTCAGCCGTCACCGCGCCTGTCCTGAGCGGCTCCCGGCGCCGGCTGGGGCGTCGGCGAGCATCTCGCGCACCAGCGGCACGACCTCGGCCCCGTACAGCTCCACCGCCCGCAACCGGGCACCGGCCGAGACGGCTCCGGCGGAGGAGTAGATCATGTCGAAGCGCCCAACGCCCAGCGTGCGGATGGCGTCGGCCACCCTGCGGGCGACGGTCTCCGGGGAACCCACGTAGAGCGAGCCGCTCTCGACCTCGGCGTCGAACTCGCTGCGCCGCAGCGGCGGCCAACCGCGCAGCGCACCGATGCGGTTGCGCATCTCCTCGTAGCCGGGGTAGTACAGCGCCTTCGCCTCCTCGTCGGTGCGGGCCACGAACCCCGGGGAGTGCATCCCGACCGGGTGGGCGGTGGTGCCCAGCTCGGCGGTGGCACGCTCGTAGAGGTCGAAGTACGGACCGAAGCGCGCAGGCGGACCACCGATGATGGCGAGCATGAGCCGGAACCCGTACCGGGCGGTGCGGACCACCGACTCCGGCGAACCCCCCACCCCCACCCACGTCGTGAGACGCCCCGACTCGGTCCGGGGGTACACCTCGGCCTCGTGCAGGGCGGCCCGGGTGGTCCCCTCCCACGTCACCGGCCCCTCGTCGAGGAGGCGGTGGAACAGCTCGATCTTCTCCTCGAACAGCACGTCGTAGTCGGAGAGGTCGTAGCCGAACAGCGGGAAGGACTCGGTGAAGGAACCCCGCCCGAGGATGACCTCGGCGCGCCCGTTCGAGAGGGCGTCGAGGGTGGCGAAGCGCTGGAACACCCGGACGGGGTCGTCGCTGCTGAGCACGGTGACCCCGGACGCCAGGTGGATCCGCGAGGTGCGGGTGGCGATGCCGGCCAGCACGGTCTCGGGGGTGGAGATGGCGTACTCGGGACGGTGGTGCTCACCGACGGCGATGACGTCGACACCGGTCTGGTCGGCCAGGACCGCCTCCTCCACCGTGGCGCGGATGGCGCGGGCGTGGGAGACGAGCCGGCCCTCCTCATCGCGGGGCACGTCACCGAAGGTGTCGATGCCGAACTGGACGGTGGTCGAGACGTCGGCTGCGTCGGTCGTGGTCATCGCGGGGTTCCTCGTTCCGGGGAGGTCGGGCGTCCGGGGTCGGCCGGGCGACGGTGCGCCCCGACGTCGGTCCGGCTCGACCACGAGCATGGGCGCACACCGTCGACGCTGGGAGGCCCTGGGACTCCTCCCCTGACCGCTGCGCCTCCCCGCGCGGGCCGGGGAGGCGGACGTTCCGCGGCTGCTCGACCACGACCCCGGTGACCGTCACCGCCGGCAGCGTCGGGCCCGTCAGGGGCAGGTGAGGACCCGGCGGCCGCTCCCGTCGGTCCCCTCCCGGACGCCGAAGCGGGTCAGGTCGCGCACGAAGCGGTCGCGGTCCACCGCGTCGGACCCGTGCTCCACGAGGTAGGCGGAGTAGACGTCGCGCGCCAGCAGGGGTTCGCTCCAGTCCTGCTCGGTCATCCACACGCGGACCGATTCCGCGGGCGGCGCCGGTTCGGGCGCGTCCACGAGGGAGGACCCGCAGGACGGGCAGGTGGAAGGGGTACTGGTTCGTTCTCCAGGCATGTCTGAACCGTAGGTGCCCGACCGCTTCCCGCGCGTCGCCTCCAGGGTGGACGAGCGCCTCATCCTGCGGGTGGACATCCGCTGAACCACTGCACGGCAACGGTTCCTCAGCCGCCCGTGGACCCCTCGATCAGCAGCGAGACGTCCTCACGGGCGACGGCGACGACGGCGCCCCGCCGCGGCGCGCCGCCGCGGGGTTCGTCCGGTGCAGTCCCCTCGCCCTGCTGCACCGGACGAGGCGCGACCGCCGTCCCGACGGGTCGCCGCGGACGGCGTTCCCCGACCCGGCCACCACGACGACCGGCTCGCTCGACGGGTCGAGCGGGCCGGTCCGAGGACGTGGGATCAGCCGATGAACTCGACGTCCTCCACGACGGCGGAACCGTCGTAGATGCCGATGCCCAGGTGCAGGTCCACCCCGTGCGGCGCGGCGCCGGAACCGGCGGCGGCGGGGATGTGGAAGACGCACTCCACCCTGGCGCTGGTGGCCGCGGTCGGCTTCGCCGGGTGCGAGCACCCGTCGAAGGTCATCGGCGCGTACGGGGTGCCTCGCAGCTCCCCGGTGACGGCGTTGACGGCGTAGGTGGCCATCACCTCGTCGTCGCGCTGCTCCCACCCGCGCGCCAGGCAGCCGGCGGCCTGCTCGGGGGTGGCGTCGTTGAACGGCGCGGGGCAGCCGGCGACGGCGGAGTCGCCGATGACGGTGACGCCGTCCTTCGCGGTCCACTGCATCGAGCCGCCCTGGAAGTCGGCGCGCTTGCCGCCGGGGACGTCGTACTCGTCGCTGACGGGGAACCCGAACGCGCCCGCCTCCCAGCCGTAGGAGGCCCAGGTGGCGCGGATCGCGCCGTGGACCTCGTGCGCGCCGGTGGCCGGGGACCAGTAGACCGAGCCGCCCTGGAAGTGGTTGTAGGCCCCGGCGCGGTTCGGCGTCGCGGTCTCGTCGGTGGTGGGGAACCCCAGCACCCCGGCTTCCCAGCCGTGGGCGGCCCACTCGTCGCGGATGAGGCCGTGGACCTCGTGGGCGCCGGTGGCGGGCGAGGCGTAGATCGAGCCGCCCTGGAAGTGCACGTAGCTGCCGCGCTGGTTCGGGGTCCGGGTCTCACCGGTCACCGGCTGGCCGAGGAAGCCGCCGGAACCGCCGAGGGCTTCGTAGCGGGCGCCGATCTGCCCACCGACGCGCGGGTCGGCGGCCTGCGCCGGAGCGGCCAGGGCGACACCGGTCACGGTCGCCAGGGCGGCGAGGGCGGTGGCGGCGGTGCGGGTGGCGGTGCGGGTCGAGCGGTTCTTCGTCACGTGCTCTCCTGACGGATCCCGGCGCAGGTTCACTGGACCGGGGAAGGTGGGTGGTGGGGAAGGGTGGAATCGGACGGTGCGAACGGGGGACGTGCACGGGCGGGAACCCGCGGAAGCGTCCGCGGTACCGCTGCGACACAGCGTGTCAGGAACGTGCTAGCGCAGGGAGGCTCGCCCAGGGCCACCCAGCGGGGCAACCCCGGCGCCGGAGGACCGGAGGCGTCACTCCCGCGCGCGCAGCAGGGAGACGGGAGCCGCGCGGGTGGCCGACCACGCCGTCCACGCGCTGGTGGCGCCGGTCACGACGAAGGCTCCCGCCACGAGGGAACCGACCAGGACCCAGGGCAGGTCGAGACTGGGCGACCCGGTGGCCGCAGCGGTGGTGATCAGCACCGCCGCCAGCGTGCCGGCGGCCGCCACGACCCCCAGCAGCACCCCGGCCCCGGTGACGGTCCAGGTCTCCAGCAGAGCACTGCCCACCACCTGCCGGCGGGTCAGCCCGCTGGCCCGGGCGGTGGCGAACTCCCGCCGGCGGGCGGAGGTGGCCACGACACCGGAGTTGACGACCCCGATGAGCGCGTACAGCGCCCCCAGCCCCATCACGACCACCAGGATCGAGGTGTCGGTGGAGGCCGCGGCCCGGGCGGACCCCTGCAGCCAGTCGTCGACGACGCTGACGGCGGCGCCCGGACCGGCCGCCGCGGCGAGGGCGGCGGCGACCTGGTGGGGATCCGCGCCCGGCTGCAGCTGGACGAAGGTGCGGGCGGGTGAACCGGCCAGCACGTCCGCGGGCAGCAGACCCTCGGGCAGCAGCAGGGCCGGGCCACCGCCGACGGTCTGCGGCACGCCCGCGACGACGGGCAGCCGTCCCAGGTCCGTCTCCCCCACCCGCACCCCGACCTCGGACCCGACGGGTGTGCCCAGGGCGCCGGGCCCGGCCGCCAGGGCCCGGCCCCGCAGGGCGGCGAGCGGTCCGCTGCCGGCGTGGAGGCGTTCGTAGGCGGCGGGGTCGACGACCAGGACGCGGCTGATCTCGGTGAAGGCCATCTCCCCGGTCCCGGTGGTCACCGCCGCCGGGAGCTCGACCTCGGTGGAGGTGGTGGCGACCCCGCTCACGCCGGTGAACGCCGCGGCCGGTCCGGCGCCGGCGGCGGGGAGGGTGGACTCGACGACGACCTGGGCGACGGTGTCCTGCCGCAGCTCCCGCTGCGCGGCGGCGGTGTAGGACCACGCGGCGCCGGTCTGCCCGAGCAGCAGACCGACCAGGACGATCAGCGGCGCGGCCGTCGACGCGCTGCGGCGCACCTCGTCCCGCAGGTTCGCGCGGGCCAGGTCGCCCAGCGTGCCCGCCCGCGCCGGCAGCAGGCGAGCCAGCCCCGGGACCGCCAGCGGGGCGAACGTGGCCAGGGCCAGCGCCGCGCAGAGGGAGACGCAGACCGCCATCGCCCGTCCCCCGGCAGGCCCACCCAGCGGGGACAGCGCGGCCAGCGCGAGAGCACCGGCGCCCAGGACGGCCCCGGTGATCCAGCGACCGCGGGTCATCACCCCGGCCGGTTCCTCACCGGCGCGCAGGGCTTCCAGCGGCCGCACCCGCGCGGCGCGGCGCGCGGCGAGGAACACCCCGGCCAGCGCCAGCGCGGTGCCCAGGGCGATCGAGGCGGGCAGCACCCAGACCCGCCACTGCACGCTGAAGTCGCCCGGCAGCAGCCCGAGGCGGACCATGAGCGCCTGCTGCACCCGCACCAGCCCCACGCCCACGGCGCTGCCGGCGAGGGAGCCGGCCACGCCCAGCAGGACCGCCTCCCCCAGCAGCAGCCGCATCACGTGCCGGCGCCCGGCGCCCACCAGGCGCAGCAGGGCCAGTTCCTGACGGCGCTGGTCCACGGTGAAGGCGAAGGTGGAGGCGATGACGAAGACGGCCAGGAAGGCCGCCAGCGCCAGGGTGACGGCCTCGACGGTGACCGCGACGATCCGGGCCTCGTCGAAGCTCATGGCCTGGACCGGAGTCGCCCCGGCGGAGGCGTCGGCGGTGGCGCTGGTCAGCAGCAGCAGCAACGAGGACTGCACCAGGGCCACGCCCAGGCAGACGGTCAGCACGGCCCCGGCGAACGCGCTCCAGCGTTCCAGCAGGCCCGACCAGCTCAAGCGCAGCACCTCAGCCCTCCAGCGAGACGAGGCGGGCGGCGACGGTGGCGGCGTCCGCACCGGCGAGGCGGTCCACGATCCGGCCGTCGCGCAGGAACACCGTCGCGTCCGCGCGCGCAGCGGCGGCCGGGTCGTGGGTGACCATGACGATGGTCTGACCCGCGCTGACGGTGGTGCGCATGAGGTCGAGGACCCCGCGCGCGGCGGTGGAGTCCAGCGCACCGGTCGGCTCGTCGGCGAAGAGGACCTCCGGGGCGGTGACCATCGCGCGGGCGATGGCCACGCGCTGCTGCTGCCCGCCGGAGAGCTGGCGGGGACGGTGGTCGGCGCGCTCGGCCAGGCCGACCGCGGCCAGCGCCTGCAGCACCTGCTCGCGGCCGGGTCGCCGTCCACTCAGGCGCAGGGGCAGTTCGACGTTCTGCGCCGCGCTCAGGGAGGAGACGAGGTTGAAGCTCTGGAAGACGAACCCGATGCGGGTGCGCCGCAGGGCGGAGAGCTCCTCGTCGTCGGCGTCGGTGATGTCGGTGTCCCCGAGCAGGACCCGTCCGGCGTCCACGTGTTCCAGCCCAGCGGCGCAGTTGAGCAGGGTGGACTTCCCCGAGCCGGAGGGGCCCATGACGGCCGTCCAGGTACCGGGCGCGAAGTCCACGTCCACGCCGTCCACGGCGCGCACGGCCGTGGGGCCGGTGCCGTAGGTCTTGCTGACGGCCTCCAGGGAGACCGCGGCAGTGGTGCGGGAGAGGGCGGTCGTCGACATGCTCGTATCCTCCGGTCGCGCAGCGGGGTCCCACCAGGACGGAGCCCCCCCGTCGGAGACGGGGGGTAGCCCTACCGGTGCGGCTGCTCAGGTGTCGGGGCACGAGCCTCGCGTCCGGCGGGCGGGGCAACCAGGCCCTGACGCAGCTACCCAGGGCGCGGTCACGACAACCACCGGCGGACGTCCTGTTGGTGCCCGGTGGGGAACCCTCGACCGGTGCGGTGACGACGCCGCCCCGGGTTTCGCGCGCCGGCCGAGTTCGGTGTCGCGCCGGTGGTCGGGCGCGTCGTGGTCGACGGGCACGACCGGGAGTTCCGGCCCCCGGACGGTGGAACGACCGCGGTGCCGCACGCAGCGCGACCCGAGCTGCCGGGCGCCGATCCGGGGATCAGCGGTGGGCGTTGCGGGCCTCGCCGCGGGCGGCCTCCCGCTGCAGGCGCTTCCTGCGCGAGGCGTGCCCGTCGTTCCAGGTGCCCAGCAACAGGACCGAGCCCAGGACGACGGCCGCCCACCCCTGCCACTCGCCCATCGCGTCCTTCGCGGCCAGGAAGACGACACCGGCGACGAGCCACGCTGCGGGCAGGACCGCTCCCAGCCACCACCGTGAGCGGTTGGACATGACCAGGCGCTGCACCAGCACCAGGGCGATCACGGCGGCGTACATCAGCAGGCGGGTGGTGCTCACAGGGGTTCTGCCTCCGGTGTCGGGGGGTCGCGGTCTCGTGGGCGGGCAGGACGCGTGAGCACCGGGGTGCGCACGACGGAGCGGTCGTCGTCGGCGGGGGTTCCGATCCGACGTGCACAGTACGCAGGTACCGGCGGAGCGGGCGCTGGCGGCGGGACGGCTGCGCGGTCCGCGGCGGGGCCGCCCCGGTGCCCGGGCGGTCACCGTCTCCCGACCCGTGGATCCGGGGAACCGGGCGTGGTCCCGGCGCACGGAGGAGCAGGCCGAGCCCCCGCCGCCTCAGCCGGTGGAGGCCTCAAGGTGCAGACGGCTCCGGCCGAGGCATGCCTGGGCGACGGCGTGCCGGTGAGGCGGCACGCCGGCGCCGGGACGAACGAGTGGCCGGCACCTGACCAGGGAGGTGGACGATGGACGGCATCAGCAGCGTCACGTCGCGCATCGCGGAGATCCAGGCGCTCATCGGCTCGCTGCAGCCGGCGGCGCCGGTGAGGGTGCTGGGCACCACCTCCGGCGCGGCCGTGAACGGGACCGCTGCCGCCCGGAACGGCCTCAGCAGCGGCGCGAGCACCGGCAGCGGCGACGCGTCGGGGTTGACCTTCGCGTCGGCGTTGTCGCAGAGCATCGCCACCCGCACCAGCAGCGGGGGCCTGCTCAACGGTGTTCCCTCCGCGGCGAACGCGGGAACGGTGAGCGCAGCGGCCGGAGGTGTCTCCTCCACGGGTGCCCGCTCGACCGCCGGCCTGCGCACCGCGGACGGAGTGCCGCTGGCCCTGGCCGGGTACGGCAACGGCAAGGTCCCCGCCGCCGCGTTGAGCAGCATCGGTCAGGGCTCGCACACGATGTGGGCACCGGCTGCGCAGGCCTACCAGCAGCTGCGCGCCGCCGCCGCCCGCGACGGCATCACCATCAAGGCCACGGACTCCTACCGCTCCTACGAGCAGCAGGTCGACCTGGCGCGACGCAAGGGCCTGTACTCCCAGGGCGGACTCGCGGCCAAACCCGGCACCAGCGAGCACGGGTGGGGCCTGAGCCTGGACCTGGACCTGAGCCCGAAGGCCTTGAACTGGATGCGCACCCACTCGAAGGAGTACGGCTTCGAGGAGAACGTGCCCCGCGAGCCGTGGCACTGGACCTTCACCGCCTGACCCGCTCGCGCGACCCGTCCGCCGGGTGGGGACCTCGGTCGACACCCGCCGGGGGTGTTGACGGGCTCAGTCGTGGACGACCAGCGAGGTGGGGAAACCGCCGGGGTCCGGGCACACCCGCACCGCGGCCGGTGGTGGGATGCCCACCACCGCGCTCAGGCTGTAGTCGGTGCAGTCGGTGGTCTCCCACACCCCGCCCAGGGCGATGCCCAGGTGCGGTGCCGTCCACGGGCGTTCTTCGCGGACCTCGACCAGGACCAGGTGCCCGTGCAGCCAGCGCCCGGCGGGCAACCGCAGGTCCAGCGCCTGGCCCGCCTGGACGGTCTGCTCGCCGATGAACCACCGCCGGCCGTGCTCGGTGGCCCGTTCCTCCAGGACGGTGGCGGGGTCCGGGCCGACGAGGCGTTCCCAGTGCTCACGGGCCCACACCTCGTAGCAGGCCTCGTCCAGCTCCGGGGTCCACGGTCCGCGGACGACGTCGGGCCCGGTCCAGCCGCAGGCGCACAGGGGGAAGAGCGGCGAGCCGTCGGTGACACCGGCGGCGGGCTGCACGGTGCCCTCGACGCGCACACCGACCTCGTGGCTGTGGTCGTCCACGCCCATGCTGCGACCTCCTCGGCGCCTCCCTCGAAGCGTAGGGACGGTCGCCGCTGCGCGTCAGACGATCGACGAACCCCGAGCACGGACCGGGCCACCCGTCACGACCGTCCGGGCCGCGTCGACCGTCCGGGAGGACTCCCGGCACGGGGCGCGACTCGGCGCCGGCTGCCGGCGGGGGCGGGACGTCGCTGGATCGAGCGCATCGCGGTGAGCGGGCCGGCGGTCCCCGGCCCGTCAGGGACGGACGGGGTGGGCGTCGGGTGGCGGGATCCCGAAGACGGCCGGGTCGCGCTCCACGACGGGCTCCTTGGTGAGGTGGGCGGCTCGGACGCGGTCGAAGCGGAACCAGCGCGGGGCCTGACGCCGGTGGCACCAGCCGAGCAGGTACCAGCGGTCGCCGGTGCGCGCGAGCAGGTGAGGCTCCACCCGGCGCCGCGAGGACCGCCCGGAGGCGTCGCGGTAGTCCAGGACCAGCACTCGACGGGTGGCCAGCGCTTCGCCGAGGGCGCTGGAGACGGAACTGGAGGCGGTGGCCGCCGGTGCCGGGTCCGCGTCGTGGACCCAGACGCGGGCCCCGAGCTCCTCGACCCGCCGGCGGTCGGCCGGGGTCATCACGTCGAGCACCTTCTCCAGCGCCACCCGCCCGTCGGCGGCGTACGGGGCGTCGGGCTGGGTGGCGAGGGCGGTGGCGACCGCGACGGCCTGGGCGGGCGTGAGGTTGACCGGGGCCAGGGTGGCCACGGCGTCGAGGACGTAACCGCCGCCGGGTCCGCTCTGCGCCCAGACCGGGAGCCCGGCCTGCTGCAGCGCCGCGACGTCGCGCTTGACGGTGCGGGTGCTCACCTCCAGCCAGCCGGCCAGCTGCGCTGCGGTGCGCCCGCGCGGGCCGGCACGGCGCAGCTCCTCGCTCAGGGCGTGCAGCCTGTCGGTGCGGTTCACGTCCGAACAGTGGCAGAGACGGTGACGGGGACGGTGACGGGCACGGTGACGGTGACAGGCTGGTGTCACCGAGCACCCCCCACCGTGGGCGGCATGGCTGAGATCGCGCTGTTCCACTCCGTGCTCGGAGTCCGCCCCGGCGTCCACGAGGCCGCGCAGCGCCTGCGCGCCGCCGGGCACGAGGTGCTGGTCGTCGACCAGTACGAGGGGCGGGTGTTCGACGACTACGAGCGGGCCGGGCACCACGTCGAGGAGATCGGCTTCCCCGAGCTGATGGACAGGGCGGTGAGAGCCGTGGAGCCGCTGCGGGACGGCTTCGTCGCGGCCGGTTTCTCCAACGGTGCGGGCATGGCCGAGCACGTCGCCACGCAGCGCACCTGCGGCGGGGTGCTGCTGTTCTCCGGGGCCCTGCCGCTGGCCGTGCTCGGCGGCGTGGCCTGGCCCGCCGGGACCCCCGCCCAGATCCACTACACCCAGGACGACCCCTTCCGGCGGCAGGAGTGGATCGACGCCCTCGTCGCCGACATCACGGCCAGCGGCAGCCGTGTCGAGGTCTTCGACCACCCCGGCTCCGGGCACCTGTTCACCGATCCGAGCCTGCCGGACGAGCACGATCCGCTGGCCGCGGCGAGCCTGTGGGAACGCGCGGAAGCCTTCTGCCGCGACGCCACCGGTGGCACCCGGGGGACCTGAGCCCCGGGGACCCGAACCCGGCGGGAGGACACCGTCCCGCGAGGGCGGCCGGAGGTGTCCCGGAGGCGTCTCAGGGGGACGTCGCGGCGCGCACCCTCAACCGCTCGACGCGGTCCTGGCGCCAGGACGCGGTGACCAGGCACCGTCCGACCGCCCCGTCGACCTGCACCTCGACCACCACCCCGCCGTCCGGGCCCGGCGGCGGCGCCGTGAGGGCTCGCACCCGCACGTGCGTGCCGATCACCTGGCGGGTGTTCCACTCCGCGATCTGCAACAACCCCTGGTAGCGGTGCCCGTCGTCGTCGACGACGGCGTCGTCGGTGAAGGAGTCCAGGAAACCTTCCGTGTCCTCGGCGTTGACGGATTCCAGCAACGGGCCCAGGTCGTCGATGGACGTCACGAGCGCTCCTCCTCGGTTCCTCGGTGGTGCTCGGCCAGGAGGGTGTCGAGGACCTCCTGGGATCCGGTACCCGGAACCGGGGAGAACAACGTGACGATCAACCCCTCGTCGCCCGGGGGCTGCAACGTCTCGTAGTCGTAGGTGTACTGGCCCGCGCGGGGGTGCAGCAGCCGGTGGCGGCCGTGCGTGGAACCGTCGACGTCGGGCATCGACCACAGCCGCCGGAACTCCTCGCTGCGGTCCAGCAGTTCCTGCACGAGCTGCTGGACCCGTTCGTCGTGGGGGTGCAGAGCGGCCTGCACGCGCAGACCCGCGACCCCGGCCCGGGCTCCCAGCGACCAGTCGGCCACCAGGACGCGCGCGTAGGGCTCCAGGAAGTGGTCCCGGACCAGGTTCTTGTCCCGGGTCAGGGACTGGCCCGGAGGGGTGATCAGCAGTCGCCACACCAGGTTCGCGGCGACGACGTCCAGGCTGGGCGTGAGGACGGCGGCGGGCACGGCGAAGGAATCGGCCAGGGCCAGCAGGGACGGCCGCGCGGGAGCCTGCGCCCGCGAGGACCTGCGGCGCGCCGGTGACGCGGCCAGGCGGTGCAGGTGCGCGCTCTCCTCCGGCGTGGCCCGCAGGGCGCGGCCCAGCGCGGTCAGCACCGCGGGGGAGACTTCGCCGACGCGCCCCTGCTCGATGCGGGTGTAGTAGTCCAGGCTCACACCGGCCAGGTCGGCCACCTCCTGGCGGCGCAGCCCCGGGACCCGGCGGGAGGCACCCGAGCCGCCCGGTCCCGCCGGCCCGGCGTGCACGGGCCACCCGACGTCCTCCGGTCGGCGGCGGTTGCGCAGGGCGCGCAGGAACGCCCCGAGACCGGCGCCGCCCGAGGCCCCCTCCACCGGTTCCCCCGCGCGCTCGGGAGCACCACCGGGTGCCGCGGCTCCGCCGCGGTCATCGTCGCGGGGTGAGGGTCCCGGGGAGGAGGTGCCCCCCGAGGCGGGCGTCACCGTCGGGGTTCCCGCACCGTCACGGCACGGGAGGGGGGTGGCAGGGGGCACGGGTTCCTCCGGGGTCGCCGACGCGGGGGTGGGCAGGTCACCCGGCAACCCTACGATCCGCGGGGTCCCCGCGGCCGCGGTGAACCGGGGGAACCCCCGTCGGCAGGACGGCCGAGGGAGGTGCGGGCGCGTCCGGCGCAGCGGTGCCGGGGAGCCGGGTACGGCCTCAGTCGGCGGTGGTCAGCGATCCGGGCGTGGTGGAGGTGAAGACCAGGTCGCCGTACTCCTGCGGGTGGCGGCGGACGAAGGCGGCGACGAAGGGGCACAGGGGCATCACCCGCAGCTGCCGGCGGCGGACGTCGTCCAGGGCACGGGCTACCAGCGTGGTAGCGATGCCCCGCCCTTCGAAGCCGGGCAGCACCTCGGTGTGGGAGAAGACGAGGAACTCCCGGGTGGGCAGGTACTCCGCGATCGCGGCCAGCTGCCCCTCGACGCGGGCTTCGTAGCGGTGCCGGTCCGCGACGTCGGTGACGGCGACCGCGTCCGGCGCGGGGGCGGACGACGACGGGGCGCTCACGGGTGCGAGGGCGCCGCGGGGGCACCGGGTCGGTGGAAGCCGACGCCGTCGGGGTAGCACCAGTACCACTCCTCGCCGGGCTCGTAGGAGCGCACGAGGGGGTGGCCGCTGCTGCGGTGGTGGGCGGTGGCGTGGGTGTTCGGGGAGGAGTCGCAGCACCCGACGTGCCCGCAGCTGCTGCACATGCGCAGGTGCACCCACTGCCCCCCGGCGCGCAGGCAGTCCTCGCAGCCGGTGGCGCTGGGCAGGGCGGCGTCGTCCACGGACCCCAGGTGGGTGCAGGCGGTGGTGCTCACGGGGTGCTCCTCTCCTCGTCGGTGCCAGCCTCCACCGTCAACGCCGGCGCGTCCAGGGTGGCCGGCGACTCCCCCGGGCTCACGGTCCTGGGCGCCGGCAGGTGCTCGTGGGCGCGTTCGATCTCGGTCTGCAACTCCTCCGGCCCGCGGTCGGCGCGCGACACCACGTCGGCCCAGCGGGCGGCGACGACCTCACGACGCTGCTGCACCGCGCGTTCGTGGCGGGCCCGCACGGCGGCGGTGGCCAGGTGCAGTTCCGCCGCCACGCGACGAGCCTCCCCGGACAGGCCGTCCGCGACCCCGCTCACGCGGGAACCCGGGAACCGGCGAGGACGAGGAACCCGCCCTCCTCCACGTGCAGGTCCAGGGCCTCCACCGCGGGCCGGTCACCGCCGGGGTGGGTGCGCGTGGCCTCGTCGAACGTGACCGTGGTCATCGTCGTCCTTCCTTCCACCGGCAGGCAGGTGCCGGACGTCGTCTGGTGGTTCCGCGGGCGAGACGGCCCGGGGTCGGTCGTGGGAGCGGGCCGGGTGCCCGCGCGGGCAGGCACGGGCGGCCGCCCGTGCGCGACGGGGTCAGCGGGTGAGTTCCGCGCGGCCTGCCGCGGAGGCGATGTGGAGGACGCGCTTGCCGCGCACGTGCCGCGCGCCGAGGTCGCGGTACGCCTGCGCCACCTCGGTCATCGGGTAGGTCGCAGCGATCGGGATGTGCAGGCGCCCCTGGGCGACCAGCTGGGCGAGCTCGGACCACACCTGCGGGGTGTCGGCCTGCTCCTGCGCCTCGTGCCGCACGCCGTAGCGCTGCACGGCCCGCCCGTCGGCGAGGGTGTTGACGCGGTGGGCGGGAACCCCCAGAGCCAGGGCGACCTCGGCGTTGGGGGGGCCGAAGGTGTCCACGCAGGCGTCCAGCCCCTGCGGGGCCGCAGCCCGCACCCGCTCCAGCAACCCCGGCCCGTAGCGCACGGGGACCGCGCCCAGCGAGGTCAGGAACTCCTCGTTGGCCTCCCCGACGGTCCCCACGACACGGGCACCGCGCAGCAGGGCCAGCTGGGTCGCCACGACCCCCACCCCGCCGGCCGCGGCGGATACCAGCACCGTCTCCCCCGCCCGGGGGTCCACCGCGCGCACCGCCGCCCACGCCGTCGCACCGGCCCCGGCGATCGACGCGGCCTCGTCCCACCCCAGGCCCGGCGGGAGCGGAGCGAGCCGGTCGGGGCTGGTCAGGACGAACTGCGCCTGCGCGGCACGGGGGGTGAAACCCAGCACCGCGTCGCCGACCTGCACGCCGTGCACCCCGGGGCCGACCTCGGCCACGACACCGGAGAAGTCGTTGCCCTGGCCCTCGGGGAAGGTCGCCGGCCACATCAGGGCGAAGGCGCCTTCGCGGATGCCGATCTCACCGGGGTTGAGGGCGGCGGAGACGACCTCCACCACCACCGTGCCGGGGGTGGCGACCGGGCGCGGCACGGCGAGGACCTCGAGCACCTCCGGCCCGCCGTAGCGGCGGAAGCGCACCGCCCGGTTCGCCGCTCCCCGTCCTCCCTCCAGGACCGCGCTGTCGGTGGGGGCGTTCACCGCACGACCTGGACGTTGTAGGTCGTGGAACCGGTGACGCCCATCAGGGCCATCGACAGGAACAGGTAGTGCTCGCTGGCGCGAGCGGTCTGGATGTCGCCGAGGTCGACCTGCGTCTCCTCCTGCCACCCCAGGTCCCCCAGCAGGATCGAGGCGACCTGCTTGGCTTCGCCGTCGTCGCCGGAGAGGAACACCGAGCTGGGACCGGCCAGGGACTTCGGCTCGGCCATCACCGCCGCCGGCACCGTGTTGAGGGTCTTGACCACGCGGGTGGCGGGGAAGGTCCGCTGCAGCAGCGCCCCCAGGCTGGCGTTGGGGTAGGCGAGGGTGAACTGGGCGGTCAAGGCGTTGGCGACGTCGATGAGCACCTTGCCCTCCCACGCCGCCGCTCCCACCTGCTGCAGGATGTCCACGCTCTGGACGCCGGGCAGGGCGTTGACCACGACCTGGGCCGCGCCGGCCGCGTCCGCCAGGGTCGCCACCGGCAGGCCGTGACCGCTGCGGGCGGCGACGTCACGGGCCCCGACCACCACGTCGTGCCCGCTGCGGGCCCACCCCTGGGCCAGGACCGAGCCGACGTTGCCTGCACCGAGCACTGCGATCCGCATCGCGTTCCCCTTCCGAGCGTTGATCCGGACTGCAGTCTCACCGGGACCCGGCACGGGTGGGAGGCCCCACCACTCCTACCCACCGCGGCGAGGAGGTGGGTTCGGTCTCCTCGGCACTGCCGCAACGGGTCCGGCGGGTGCGGGCAGGGAACGGGGGCTGAGCAGACGTTGCCCTCGCGGTGAGCCGGACCTACCCTGACCTGCCATGGCGAAGCAGAGCGAACTCGGCAGCTTCCTGCGTGCCAGGCGTGCCGCCACCTCTCCCGACGACGTCGGCCTGCGCTCGCTGGGCCCGCGCCGCGTCCCCGGACTGCGCCGCGACGAGGTCGCTCAGCTGGCCGGGGTCAGCGTGGACTACTACACCCGCCTGGAGCAGGGGCGCGAGACGCACCCCTCCGCCCAGGTGCTCGACGCCCTCGCCCACGTCCTGGGCATGAGCCCGGAGGAGCGACGGCACACGTACTCCCTGGCGCAGCTGGCGTGGACACCGCCCCTGCCCTCCGCCCGCGCGCCGATGGATGCCTCGCTGGTGGGGCTGATGAACACCTGGCCGGACGCCGCCTGCTTCGTGCTCGACCCGGTCCTGGACATCCTCGAGATGAACCCCCTGGCGCGCAGGCTGTTCACCCCCTTCCGGTCGACGGAGAACCTCGTCGCCATGGTCTTCCTGGACCCGGCCGGGCCGCGGTTCTACACCGACTGGCAGCGCGCCGCGAGCAGCTGCGTGGCCAACCTGCACGCGACGGCGGACGTCCACGTCGGCGCCTCCCGCCGCGAGGAGCTCATCAGGACCCTGCGCGCCGGCAGCGACGCCTTCGCGCAGTTGTGGTCCGCGCACGACGTCAAACCGAAGACCCACGACAGCAAGGAATTGTTCCACCCCGCCGTGGGGGCGATCACCGTGCAGTTCGACGCCCTGGAGGTCTCGGCGATGCCGGGCCACCAGCTCGTCGTCTACCGCGCGGAGCCGGCCAGCGTCAGCGGCCGGCGCCTGCGCGCCCTGGCCGAGGCCGACCCGGCCTCGCTGTCCGCCGCCTCCTCCTCCTGGACCTCCGACCGGGCGGTCAGCACGCCCAGCACGGACCCGGCCTCGTCGAGGGTGGTCCTGGGCGCTGCTGGGGAGCAGTAGGACACCCAGGTTCGGCCGCGGGCACGGACCTACGGTGGCGGGTGTGCCCTGAACCGCCCCGCCCGCTCGCCGCTTCGGCGTCGCTGAGCAGCGCGCTCGACGTCCTCTGGACCGATCGCCGGTGGCGGCTCCTGCACGCACCGCTGGGGGAGGTCACCAACCTCGCCCGGGCCGTTTTCCTGCACCCCGACGCCAGCTGGTTCTTCCTGGACCACCAGCAGGTGCAGCTCGCCGTGGTGGCTCAGCTGCGGGCGGCAGCACCGGGCAGCGCACCGGGCCCCAGGGCGGGCCCCGGGGCGGGCGCCGGCGACGCCGTCACGTGCGCGGGTCGCGCGTGCCCCGAGGCCGAGCCCGCCGGCGGAGCCGCCGCAGGGCCGCGGGGGGTCTCCACCGCGACCCGCCGCACCGACCGCGCCCGCCCCGGCGGCGCGCCGGGAGGTGGCGGCGAGCGCGGGCGCCTCGTGGTGGAGGAACTGCGGGCGCTGAGCCCGCCCTTCCGGCGCCTGTGGTCCGGGCTGCGCACCCGGTACCGCCCCCGCACCTCCTACGCCGTGCACCACCCCGACCTGGGACCGGTCGCGCTGGAACGGTTCGTCAGCTGGACCGCCGGCACCCACTGGCACGAACGGGTCCAGCCCGCGGGAGGGGACCGGGCCGCTGAGGTGCTGAGCCTGCTCGACCTGCTCTGAGCACGGACTCCCCGCCCGGGGACGGGGCCGCGGTGCTGCCTGGCCCCATCACACCCTGGTTGCGCACCGCGTCCCCTCGCACTCTCGTCCCGGAACCGCACCCCGCCCCGCGGTTCCTCCACCGCTCTCGCAGGAAGGACCACGACGATGACCGCTCTGCCGATCGACTCCCCCCAGGCCCGTGAGGCGCTGCTGACGCGCCCCGGCACCCGTCCCCTGCTGCTGACCGGCGCCGTGATCGTCACCCAGGACCCCCGGGTGGGGGTCCTCTCCCCCGGCGACCTGCTCGTGCACGGCACCCGCATCGAAGCCGTCGGCCCGGTCGGCACCCTGGAGCACAGCGCGGACACCCTCGTCCTCGACGCCACCGGCTACCTCCTCGCCCCGGGTTTCGTCGACACCCACCGCCACGCCTGGGAGGCGCAGCTGCGCCAGCTGATGCCGGACGTCGACGACCTCGGCGAGTACGTCACCTCCACCCTGGTCGGCCTCGCCCCGGCCTACCGGCCCGAGGACGTCTACCTCGGGACCCGGCTCGCGGCACTGACCGCCATCGACAGCGGCATCACCTGCATGCTCGACTTCGCCCACAACGCCCGCAGCGCCGCCCACTCCGACGCCGGGGTGCAGGCGTTGCTGGACACCGGGATCCGCGGCGTGCACGCCTCCATGCGCCCGCACTTCGGCGCCTGGGACGGGCAGTGGCCCAAGGACCTCACCCGGCTGCGGGAGCAGTACTTCGCCACCGACGACCAGTTGCTCACCCTGCGCGTCGCCGCCCTGGCCACCGACGAGATCGCCGGCCCGGAACTCGCCTACGGGCCCGAACTGGCGCAGGTGGCCGCCGACCTGGGCGTGGGGGTCAGCGTCGACGCGGTGTTCGACGCCTGCGGATCGCGCGCCATCCGCGCCTGGGAGCAGGCCGGCCTCCTCTCCCCCGACGTCACCCTCATCCACTGCAACGGCCTGGACGCCGACGCCTGGCGGGCCGTGGCCGCCACCGGGACCACGATCTCCACCGCCCCCACCTCCGAGGCGCAGATCGGCCTGGAGAACGCCGTCCCCGCCGTCGACGAAGCCCTGGCCGTGGGCATCCGCCCCGGCCTCAGCATCGACGTCGAGGTCGCCCTGGCCAGCGACATGAGCACCCAGATGCGGGCGCTGCTGGCCATCCAGCGGATGCGGGCCGTCGAGCGCGCCCACGGCAGCGGTGAGCAGGCACCCCCGCGCATCGGCGTGCAGGACGTCCTCGACTTCGCCACCACCGACGGTGCCCGCACCAACGGCCTGGGCGACGTCACCGGCTCGCTGAGCGCGGGCAAGCAGGCCGACGTCCTCGTCGTCGACGCGCGAGCGGTCAACACCATGCCCGCCAACGACCCCGTCGGCACGGTCGTGCTGTCCGCCGACGCCCGCAACATCCAGGGCGTCCTCGTCGCCGGCACCCCGCGCAAGTGGGCGGGAGAACTGCTCGGCGTGGACGTCCGCGCCCTGCACGACGAGGTGGTCGCCTCCCGCGACGCCGTCCTGGCCCGCGCCGGACGCTGAACGACCCGGGCGCGGAGTTCCCGGACCCCTCGTGGCTCGTCCCCGCAGCGACCGTCACCACGGACCGACGCCGTCGTGACGGTTCCGTCGCCCCCTGGTGCGAGCGACGACCCGAAGGGGCGCAACCCGACCGGGTGGCTGCACCACTGCCTGGTTCACCCCCCCGGGAACCGGGCAACCTGGGATCGGGTCGCCGGCGACGGCACCTCGGGGCGATCGCACCACCCCAGCAGGAACCCGGGCCGGCAGCGAGCCGACCTCGCCGGCGCACCGCGCGGCGGAACAGATCGAACGACCCGCGAGCGGGGACCCGGGACGCCCGGCCCCCGCGACGCAGCACCAGACCCCACCGACCACGACGATGACGAAGGGATGCACCCCCGATGACCACCTGGCTGATCAGCGGCGCCGCCCGCGGCCTGGGCGCCGAGATCGCCCGCGCCGCCCTGCGCGCCGGCGACGACGTCGTCCTCACCGCCCGCCGCACCGACCGCCTGCCCACCGACCTCCAGGCGTCCGAGCACCTGCTGCCCCTGGCCCTCGACGTCACCGACCACGCCGCGATCCCGGCCGTCGTGCAGGCCGCCGTCGACCGCTTCGGCGGCATCGACGTCCTGGTCAACAACGCCGGCCGCGGCCTGCTCGGCGCGGTCGAGGAGGTCAGCGACGCCGAAGCGCGTTCGGTCTTCGACCTCAACGTCTTCGGCCTGCTCGCCCTGACCCGGGCCGTCCTGCCGGTGATGCGCCGCCAGCGCTCGGGCAAGCTCGTCCACATCGGCTCCCGCTCCGGTTTCGAGGGCGAACCCGGTGTCGGTCTCTACAGCGCCACCAAGTTCGCCGTCGCCGGGATCAGCGAGGCGCTCGCCGCGGAACTGGCCCCGTTCGGCATCCAGTCCACGGTCGTCGAGCCCGGCGTCTTCCGCACCGACTTCCTCGACGCCAGTTCCCTCTCGCTGCCCGCGCAGCGGATCGCGGACTACGACGGCACCCCCGCCCACGTCACCCTCGACTGGAGCTCGCAGGCCAACCACAGCCAGCTGGGCGACCCCGTCAAGGGCGCCGCGCTCATCCGCGAGGTCGTCGCCGGCGACGTGCTGCCCTCCCACCTCTACCTGGGTCGCGACGCCGTCGAACGCCGCGAAACCCTGATCGAGCGGATCCACGACGACCTCGCCGCCTGGCGGGAGGCCTCCATCGCCACCGCCCACGACGACACCGCCGAGGGGGCGGCCGACGTCGTCCCGCAGCGGCGCAGCCCCAGCGCGTCCCTGACCGACGCCTGAGCACCGACGCCGGTCGCACCCGAACGAACCCCGAACCCCGAACCGTGAAGGAGAAACCCGTGTCCGCCGTCCTGACCACCACCACCCTGCAGGGCCGCGTCGCCGTCGTCACCGGCGCCTCCAGCGGCATCGGCGAAGCCACCGCCGAACGCCTGGCCGCCCTCGGCGCGAAGGTCGCCGTCCTCGCCCGACGCAAGGACGAGCTGGAGGCTCTCGCCGAACGCATCACCGCTGCCGGCGGCACCGTCCTGACCCTGCCCACCGACGTCACCTCCCGGGAGGAGATGGCCGCCGCCGCCGAGGCGGTCCAGCGGCAGTTCGGCACCGTCGACCTCGTCTTCGCCAACGCCGGGGTGCAGCTCATCTCCGAGATCGACGCCCTGCGGGTGGACGACTGGCAGACCCAGATCGACCTGAACATCAAGGGCGTCATGAACACCATCGAAGTGTTCGTCCACTCCCTGGAGGCCGCGGCCGCGGCGGGAGGCCCGGCGGACCTCATCACCACCTCCTCCATCGCCGCGACCCGGGTCCTGCCGAAGTTCTCCGTGTACTCCGCCACCAAGGCCTACGTCAGCCACCTCACCCGCCTGCTGCGCACCGAACTGGGCGCCAAGGGCGTGCGGGTGGCCACCGTGGAGCCGGGCATGGTCGACACCGAACTGCCCGACCACGTCACCGACCCCGACGCCAGCCGGCTCATGGCCGACCTGCTGCGCGACGTCGACTGCCTGCAGCCGGCGGACGTGGCCGAGACGGTGGCGTTCGTGGCCTCGGTGCCCACGCACGTCAACCTCACCGAGATCACCGTCCTGCCCACCGCCCAGGCCGTCTGACCCGGCACGGTCCCGGAGGTCCGCCCGCCCCCGGGTCGCCGCCGCGACCGGGGGCGGGTGGATCGGCCCGGAACCCCGGCCGAGCCGGGGCGCGAACACGCTCGGCCGCACCCGTCCCGGCGGACGGCGAGTGCGGCGAGGCTGCGCCGGCCGCTCCGCCCCTGCCCGTCCCGCTCCAAGGAGTGATCGTGTCCACCCACGTGCTGCTCGTCGTGACCACCGTCGTGGTGGCGCTGGCCCCGGCCCTGGCCCGGCGCGCTCACCTGCCGGCTCCCTCGGTGCTGTTCCTGCTCGGTTGCGCGCTGGCCGTGCTGCCCTCCGGCGGGCAGGTGCACCTGGAACCGGAGTTCGTGCTGCTGGTGCTGCTGCCGGTCATCCTGTACTGGGAGGGGTACACCACCTCCGTCCAGCACGCCTGGCGCTACCGGCGCGCGATCCTGCTGACCGCGGTGCCCCTGGTCATCGCCACCGCCGCCGTCGTCGCCGTGACCGCCCACGCCCTGGGCCTGAGCTGGACCGCCGCCTGGATCCTGGGGGCGGTCGTGGCCCCCACCGACGCCAGCGCGGTCGCCGCCTACTCCCGGGCTCTGCCGCTGCGGTTGACGACCATCCTGCGCGGGGAGTCCCTCATCAACGACGGCACCGCGCTGGTCCTCCTCGGCATCGCCGTCTCCGCCGCCGGA
This sequence comes from Kineococcus radiotolerans SRS30216 = ATCC BAA-149, assembly GCF_000017305.1. GTDB lineage: Bacteria > Actinomycetota > Actinomycetes > Actinomycetales > Kineococcaceae > Kineococcus > Kineococcus radiotolerans. The sequence continues at coordinate 280,186 of NC_009664.2, forward strand.
GGAGCCGACGTCAGCCTGGCCTCGGCCTCGGGGGAACTGGCCTGGTCCTACGCCGGCGGCACCGCGGTGGGCGCGCTCGTCGCCGCGGCCGGCCTGCTCGCGGTGCGGCGCGTGCGCGACCCGCTGGTCCTGGCGGCGGTCTCGGTGGCCGAACCGTTCGCGGCCTCGGTGCTGGCCGAGACCGTGCACGCCTCCGGTGTCGTGGCCGTCGTCGTCTGCGCGCTGGGCATCAGCCGCGCCGCCCGGCGGGCCGTCCCCGCCGCCGGGCGCCTGCAGGTGCACGCCTTCTGGGAGACCACCAGCTGGCTGGTCAACGGCGCCCTCTTCGTCCTCGTCGGTCTGGAGGCGCGCGCCGTCTTCGACTCCCCCGGCGTCGACGGCGGACGGGCGCTGCAGCTGGTCGGGCAGGGGCTGCTGCTGGCCGCGGTGATCGTCGCCGTGCGGGTGGCGTGGTTGTTCCTCACCGCCTGGCTGGTGCGGTTGCTGGACCGCCGCCCCGCCCAGCGCGAACTGCGGGTGCCGTGGCGGCTGCGAGTGGTCGCCGCCTGGTCCGGCATGCGCGGCGGCGTCTCCCTGGCGGCGGCGTTGTCGGTGCCCGTCAGCGTCGGGGAAACCCCCTTCCCCGGGCGCGAGGCCGTCCTGGTGCTCACCTTCGTCGTCGTCGGCGCCACCCTGCTGGTCCAGGGCGCGACCCTGCCCGCCGTGATCCGCTGGGCCCACGCCCATGACAGCCGGGACGAGGAGACCGCCGCACTCACCGCGGCGGTGAGTACCTTGGGCCGGGCTGCCGAGGAGCACCTGCGGCTCCACGCCGAGCACCACCCCGGCGACCGCGCCGTCGTCGAGCACCTGCGCCGGCACCTGCACCCGTCCCGAACCGGGGCGGGGGAGCAGATCCACCCGGAGCGGCTGAGGCAGCTGCGTCGCTCGACGCTGGCCCGCCAGCGCGAGGTCCTGGCCGCGATGGTGCGTGGAGGTGGGCTGGAGGACACCCAGCTGTGGCGCCTGCAGGAGCGGCTCGACCTCGACGAGGCCCTCCTCCTCGCCGAGGACGACCTGCCCTCCCCCGCGGCCGGCCCGCCCGCGCAGCGCACGACCCTCGGGGCGAGCGGGGTGCCGCGGTGACGGCGACCGGTCTCGCGATCCCGCCGGGGACCGCGGGAACCGGCGGTCGGCGCACCGGCGGCCGTCCACCCGGCCGGGGTGGACGGTGCGCGGCGGGGGGTTCCCCGCTCAGGAGGCGAGCGTGCGGCGGAGGGCCGGCCGGGACGCGGGACCCGGGGTGCGGGCCCGGCGCGCGGCCCAGGCGATGAGCGGTGAGCCGATGAGCGTGGGCAGCACCCAGGCCAGCGGGCTGGACCAGTTCACCATCGACGCCGCGGTGACGAAGGAGACGTAGGACCCGGCCGTGAGGGAGATGTGCAGGGGCAGCCACCCGGGGCGGCGGCGACGGGCGACGACCCACCCCGCGAGAGCCGCGGCCTCGGTGGCCACCGCGATGGCCACCAGACCCCACGGGGTCGTGACGGCGGTGCCCGCCAGCACCAGCGCGGTCGACGTCATCAGCGCGACCGCCCCCTGGTAGGCGCGCCCGAGGCGCACGTGCCAGCCCCGGCGTCGGCGGGCCAGGAGCGCGGCGGCCCCGATGAGCAGGCCGGCGCACCCGGCCCCGACGTGGGCCGCCAGCAGCAGGGCGTGGACATCCATGACGTACCTTCCCTTGTGGACGGTGTCCTCGCAGCATCGTCCGTCCACAGTGGACTGTCAAGGGAACGGCGCCGCCGGGACGACGACGCGCACGGGGAGACGGGGTGGTCATGGGCGGCATCAACGCCACGGTGGGCTCGCTGCTGGGGTTCCTGCACGAGGGCCCGCAGTCGGGGTGGGACCTCATGGTGACCGCCCAGGAACGCATCGGGGACTTCTGGTCCCTGACCCGCAGCCAGGTGTACCGGGAGCTGGCGAGCATGGCCACCGCCGGTCTCATCACCACCGACTCGACGGGACCCCGGGACCGACGCGCCTACCGCCTCACCGACGCGGGGCGCTCGGCGTTCGCGCAGTGGCTGTCGCAACCCCCGGGCGAGGAGCAGATCCGCTACCCGCTGCTGCTGACCCTGGCCTTCGCCCGGCACCTGCCCCCCGAGCAGCTCACCGCCTTCCTCGCCTCCCACCGCGCGCTGCACCAGTCGCGCTGGGAGGCCTACCGGGCCCAGGAACAGCGGGCACGTGCCGCCGGTGCCGGCGACGTCGACCTGGTCACCCTCGACTTCGGGTTGCGCTACGAGCGGGCCGTCCTCGACTGGTTCGACGGCCTGACCGGCACCTTCGCCACCGGTTCCCACCCCACCACGACCGGTCCGGACGATCGGGGCGGGAACCGGCCCTGACGGGGCGCGCGGCGCGGCGAGCCGGGAGCCGGCGTTCGAGACGCCGGCTCCCGGGGGCCCGTTCAGCGGGGGAACCTCATCGCCGGGGGATGCTCAGCGTGAGCTGCTGGGCGCCGGTGTGCACCGCGTCCTGCACGTCGATCCGGTACAACCCCGAGGTCGGCAGCGTCACCGTCACGTCGCTCTGGTTCCGGCTCTTCGTGGTGTGCAACGGGGTCCCGTCCGGGGCGATCAGCGCGAACGTCCCCGTGGAGGAGCCGTCGAGCTGGATCCGGGCGCGCTGCCCGGCCTTCGCCTCGAAGGTGTACGCCGCGCGGTCCTGCGGGCCGACCTTCGCCGTCACCGACGCGCTGGTGCGACCGGCCGGGAAGTCGATCTTCGTGGCCTCGGCCACCACCGGCAGGTCCCCGTGCACCCCACCCCCGTTACCCGGCTCGGTCCCCGTGCTGGGCTTCGCGGGCTTGGTCGGTTTGACGGGCTTGGTGCTGGCCGGGATGGACAGGTCCAGGCGGTAGCTGGAGGGGCGGGTGGAGACGATGTCCACGTAGTAGCGCCCCGTCTCGGGCAGGCGGTAGGTGAAGTCCGACTGCCGGGAACTGTGCGCGTCGTGCACGGCCGGGCCCGAGGGCCCGACGAGGGTCCAGGTCTGGGCGGAGGTCGAGCGGGCCAGGTGGAAGCTGGCGGTCTGCCCGGCCTTGGCGTCGAAGACGTAGCGGTCGTCCTCCCCGGGACCGACCGTCCCCTTCACGCTGGCGGCGGTGGCGCCGTGGGCGAAGTGGATGACCGTGGCGGCGGGGACGCCGTGGGCGCCGGAGCCGGTACCGGTGCCGGTGACCGGGCCGGCGGCGCTGGCCACGCCGGCGCCGGCGAGCAGTGCGGCGGCGGTGAGGACACCGGCGGTGACGACCTTGCGGTGGCGGGAGATCTGGGACAGCTGGGTGTTCATGGTGCTCGTGCCCTTTCGAACGAGGGCGGAGGTTCGGTCGCGCTGTCTGCGTGCCCGGCTCCGTCACAGGTCAGGACGCAGCGGGTCCCGCAGCTGTTACACCGACCTCGGAACAGCACCTCGCGAGCCGCCGCCCGCGGCGGCCGACCGACGACACGCCGCATCGCAACCCGCTCACGAGCGCCGTGGTCGCGGGGCGGTCGGGCGCGGACGCCGCGGCGAACCCGTACCGGCCGGGAACCGCACGCGAAGGGGGGACCACGCGCGGCAGCACCCCCGTCGCCACGGCGAGGGGCGAGGCCGGGTGGTCCGCAGCGGCGGCAACCAGACCCCACCAGGGTCAGGCTGGAGGGCTCACCCAGCCCCCGGCCTCCGGCAGGATGCTGTTCCTGAGCAGCGGCCGCACGGAACTCGAGGATTTCTTCCGGCCCTCGAGGGGCGCCCCTCAGGACCGGCCTGCGCCGACCTGCTCCTACGTCACCGACAGGAGTCCTCCCGTGTCCGGAAACCCCAGGAACATCTCCCTCGAACCCGCCGCCCAGGCGTTCGTCGACGCCACCAGCGAACCCCCCTTCCTCTACCAGCTCGCTCCCGAGGGCGGGCGCAAGGCCGTCGACTCCGTCCAGGACGAGCCGATCGACAAGCCCGAGGTCGACGAGCAGTGGATCACCGTCGATGGCGGGCCCACCGGCAGCGTCCCGGTGCGGATCGTCAAACCCCTCGGCACCACCGGAACTGGAACCGGTGCTGCGCTGCCGGTGATCGTCTACACCCACGGCGCCGGCTGGGTCTTCGGCAACGCCCACACCCACGACCGCCTCGTGCGCGACCTCGCCGTCGGCACCGGTGCCGCCGTGGTGTTCCCCGAGTACGACCGCTCCCCCGAAGCCCGCTACCCGGTCGCCAACGAGCAGTCGTGGACGGCGCTGCAGTGGGTCGTGCGCGAGGGCGCCGCCCACGGCCTGGACGCCTCCCGCATCGCGGTGGCCGGGGACTCCGTCGGCGGCAACATGGCCATCGCGTTGACGCTGATGGCCAAGGAACGCGGCGGGGTCGACCTGCGCGCGCAGGTGCTGTTCTACCCCGTCACCGACGCCGCCTTCGACACCCCCTCCTACCACGAGTTCGCCAACGGCTACTTCCTCACCCGCGAAGGCATGCAGTGGTTCTGGGACCAGTACACGACCAGCGACGCCGACCGCGCGCAGATCACCGCCTCCCCCCTGCGCGCCAGCACCGGACAGCTCACCGGCCTGCCCCCCGCGCTGGTCATCACCGCCCAGGCCGACGTCCTGCGCGACGAGGGCGAGGCGTACGCGGTCAAGCTGCGCGAGGCCGGGGTCCCGGTCACCCAGGTGCGTTACCAGGGCATCGTCCACGACTTCGTCATGGTCAACGCACTGCACCAGACCGAGGCGGCGAAGGCCGCGGTCGCGCAGGCGGTCGCCACCCTGCGCACCGCGCTGCACGGCTGACCTGCCGGACCGGTGGCCCTGCGCCGCGACTCCCCGCCGAGAGGAACCTGACGTCCCCGTGCCCACGAGCACCCGAAACCCCCTCCTGCTCCGAGGGGCCGCCGTGACCGCCGTCGCGGTCCTGTCCCTGAGCGCGTGCGGCTCGTCGCCGCGGGCCGCCGCCGCGGAGGCGTCCGCGGGGCTGGACCCGGCCGCCGCGGCAGCGGGCGCCGAGGCGCGTTCCGAGGACGGTCCGGCGGCCGCCGCCGGGGCCGCGGGGCCGATCACGGTCGCCGTCGCCGGCGACGTCCACTTCGAGGGTTCCAGCGCCGCGGCGCTGGAACCCGGCGCCCTGGCGGCCGTCGCCGGGGTCCTCTCGGCCGCGGACGTCAGCGTCGTCAACCTCGAGACCGCCGTCACCGGACGCGGCACCGCCGCCCCCAAGCGGTACACCTTCCGCGCTCCGCCGAGCGCGCTGGCGGCGCTGGAGCAGGCGGGCGTGGACGTGGCGGCCATGGCCAACAACCACAGCCTCGACTACGGCCCGGTGGGCCTGCGCGACACCCTGGCCGCCAGCCGGACCGAGGGGCTGCCGGTCATCGGCGTCGGGGAGGACGCCGACGCCGCGTACGCCCCGTGGACGACGACGGTGCGCGGGCACGACCTCGCCGTCTTCAACGCCACCCAGGTCCTCGACGCCTCCCTGGCCACGGCGTGGACGGCCACCACCGCGCAGGGGGGCGTGGCGTCGGTGAAGACCGACGCGGGCCGCCGGCGGTTGCTGACCGGGGTGCACGAGGCCCACGAGCGCGGCGCCTCGGTGGTGGTGGTCCTGCACTGGGGGGCCGAGCGCACCTCCTGCCCCTCCCCGGCGCAGGAGTCGCTGGCCGACGACCTCGTCGCCGCCGGCGCGGACGCCGTCGTGGGCTCGCACGCCCACCAGCTGCTGGGGGCGGGCTGGAAGCGGGCCGGTGGGCGCAGCGGGTACGTGGACTACGGGCTGGGCAACTTCGTCTTCTACGCCCGCGGCGGGGTCGCGGCCCGCACCGGGGTGCTGACCCTGACCCTTCCCGGCCGGACGACGCCGGCGCCGGCGGGGACGGGGGCCGCGGCCGGTGGCCGGGCCGCGCCCGGGGCCCGGTGGCAGCCGGCGGCCATCCGCTCCGGGGTACCGGTGCCGCTGACCGGCGCCGCCGCCGAGGGAGCGGTCGCGGAGAAGGACGCCCTGCGTTCGTGCACCGACCTCGGCGCCCGCCCCTCGTGACCGCGCCCGGGGCTGGGCGGGGAACAAGCCCCCGGGGTCGCGCGTTGCGATCGACGTCAGGTAGTTGAGACTTCAAATACACGAGTCAGGAGCACACCATGCAGTTCGGGGTCTTCAGCGTCGGGGACGTCACCCTCGACCCCACCACCGGGCGGGTGCCCACCGAGAACGAGCGCATCAAGGCGCAGGTCGCCATCGCCCGCAAGGTCGAGGAGGTCGGCCTGGACGTCTACGCCACCGGCGAGCACCACAACCCGCCCTTCGTCCCCTCCTCGCCCACGACCCTGCTCGGCTTCATCGCCGCCGCCACGCAGCGCATCGTCCTCTCCACCGCCACCACGCTGATCACGACCAACGACCCGGTCAAGATCGCCGAGGACTACGCGATGCTGCAGCACCTGGCCGACGGGCGCGTCGACCTGACCCTGGGCCGCGGCAACACCGGCCCGGTCTACCCCTGGTTCGGCAAGGACATCCGCGAGGGCCTCGCCCTGGCGGTGGAGAACTACGACCTGCTGCGCCGGCTGTGGCGCGAGGACGTCGTCGACTGGCAGGGGAGGTTCCGCACCCCCCTGCAGTCCTTCACCGCCACCCCTCGTCCCCTCGACGGCGTGGCCCCCTTCGTGTGGCACGGTTCCATCCGAACCCCCGAGATCGCCGAGCAGGCCGCGTACTACGGCGACGGCTTCTTCCACAACAACATCTTCTGGCCCACCACCCACACGCAGCAGATGGTGCAGCGCTACCGCCAGCGCTTCGAGCACTACGGCCACGGCCCCGCCGACACCGCCATCGTCGGCCTGGGGGGTCAGTTCTTCGCCCGCAAGAACTCCCAGGACGCTGTGAAGGAGTTCCGCCCCTACTTCGACGTCGCCCCCGTCTACGGCCACGGCCCCTCCCTGGAGGAGTTCACCGCCCAGACCCCGCTGACCGTGGGCAGCCCGCAGCAGGTCGTCGAGCGCTACGCGTCCATGCGCGAGCACGTCGGGGACTACCAGCGCCAGCTGTTCCTCATCGACCACGCCGGTCTGCCGCTCTCCACGGTCCTGGAGCAGATCGAGATCCTCGGCGGGGACATCGTGCCGGCCCTGCGGAAGGAGATGGCGATCGGGCGCCCGGCGCACGTGCCGGACGCCCCCACCCACGCCTCCCTGGTCGCCGCCGCCGGCGGCGCCCACGACGGCACCGTCCACGCCGTGGACGACGTCACCGGGCGGCGCGCCGAAGAGGCCCACGCGTGAGCGCCCCGGTACTGGTGGACACCCCGATCGGGGGGAACGGGCACGAGCACCGCCGTCTGGCGGTCGTCTCCGCCGGTCTGCGCGAACCCTCCAGCACCCGTCTGCTCGCCGACCGCCTCACCGAGGCGGCGGTGGCGGCGCTGGCCGCGGGCGGGGCGGACGTGGACGTCACGGTCGTGGAGGTGCGTGAGCACGCCCACGACCTGGTCAACGCGCTGAGCACCGGTTTCGCCTCCGCGACCCTGCAGGAGGCCCTGGCCACGGTCACCGGCGCGGACGGCCTCATCGCCGTGACCCCCGTCTTCTCCGGCTCGTACAGCGGTCTGTTCAAGACGTTCTTCGACGTCGTCGAGGACGGGGCGCTGGCGGGTCTTCCGGTCCTGCTGGGGGCCACCGCGGGAACCGTCCGGCACTCCCTGGCCCTCGAGCACGCGGTGCGACCGCTGTTCGCCCACCTGCGCACCCTCACCGTCCCCACCGGCGTCTTCGGCGCCACCGAGGACTTCGGCGCCACCGGTTCCGGCACCGCGAGTTCCGGCACCGCGCCGGTCCCACCGCTGACCGCCCGCGTCCAGCGAGCCGGGCGGGAGCTGGCGCCGCTGGTCCTGGCCCGTCCCCCCCGCCGCACCCGGCCGGTGCTGGCGGCCCCCACCCCCTTCGAGCAACTGCTGACCGGTCGCTGACCCGGTGCCGATGGCCAGGACGACGGACAGCAGGCAGGACGGAGCACACCCATGACCGCCCAGGACCGCGCGGTGACCGTGGTGCCGCCGAGCAGGCGCAGGCACCCGGGCCTGCGGCCGATGACCCCGCGGGACCGGAGCGAGAGCCACCGGGTCGCGAGCCCGCTGGAACTCTTCTTCGACCTCGTCTTCGTCGTCGCCGTCTCGCTGGCCGCCGTGGAGCTGCACCACGCGCTGGTCGGGGGCCACGCCCTCGACGGGCTGGTCCACTACGCGGTGGTGTTCTTCGCGGTGTGGTGGGCCTGGGTGAACTTCACCTGGTTCGCCTCGGCCTTCGACACCGACGACTGGCTCCACCGCGTCCTCACCTTCGCCCAGATGGCCGGGGTGCTGGTCCTGGCGGCGGGGGTGCACGACGTCTTCGCCGACGGCGACCTGACGGTCGTCACCGCCGGGTACGTCGTGATGCGGGTCGCCGCGGTCGTGCAGTGGTCGCGCGCCGCGCGCGGCGACGTCGGCCTGCGCCGCACCGCCACCCGCTACGCCGTCGGCATCGCGGTCGTGCAACTGGCCTGGGTGGCCCGCCTGCTGGTGCCCGACCAGGGCGGGCTGCGCACCTTCGTGCTGCTGGCCCTCGCCGAACTCGCCGTGCCGGTCTGGGCGGAACGGCGCGGGCCCACGCCCTGGCACCCCCACCACGTCGCCGAACGGTACGGGCTCTTCACCCTCATCGTGCTGGGGGAGTCGATCCTGGCCTCGGCCAACGCCGTCATCGACGCGCTGCAGGACACCGAGCACCTGCCCGCGCTGCTGCTGCTGGCCGGGAGTTCCCTCACCCTGGCCGCGGGCGCGTGGTGGGTCTACTTCTCCGCCGAGCACCACCGCCGTCTGACCGGGGTGCGCCAGGCGTTGGTGTACGGCTACGGGCACTACCTCGTCTTCGCCGCCGCGGGCGCGTTCTCCGCCGGCGTCGAGGTGCTCATCGACCACGAGAGCGGGCACGGGGACCTCTCCCCCGTCGCGGCCGCGGCCACGGTGACCGTGCCGGTCGCGGTGTTCCTCCTCGTCGTCTGGTGGCTGGTGCTGCGCCACGAACTGACCCCCGCGCGCAGCACCACCGTCCTCGTCCTGTCCCTCGCCGCCGGGGCCGGTGCGCTGCTGCCGCAGGCCCCGCTCTGGGCGGCCCTGGCGGTCGTGGCCGCCGTGGTCGTCGTCCAGGGCGCGGCGGCGAGCCCACCGCGGGTTCAGGACCCCGCGGGGGTTTGAACCCCTGCGCACGACGGGAACCCGCGGGTCGGGCGTCCCCCGTGCCGCCCGTGGTCGAACCGGCCCCGGACCCGGTCGGGTGAGGACCGGATCAGAACCGGAAGGCGCCCACCGCGGTCCGGAGGTCCTGCGCCGCGCTGGAGACCTCGTCGGCCGCGGTCTGGGTGGCGCCGGCGTCGGTGGTGGTGCGCGCCGCGGCGGAGGCGATGCCGGAGATGTTGCTCGTGATCTCCTGGGAGCCGTTGGAGACCTCGGTGACGTTGCGGACCATCTCGGAGGTGGTCGCCGACTGCTCCTCCACCGCCGCGGCGATGGTGGACTGCAACCCGTCGATGCGGGCGATGACCTCGGTGATCTCCCCGATCGCCGCCGCCGCCGACGCCGCGTCGGCCTGGGTGGCGTTGACCCGCCCCACGATCTCCTCCGTGGCCCGCGCGGTCTGCTGGGCGAGTTCCTTCACCTCACCGGCCACCACCGCGAAGCCCTTGCCCATCTCCCCCGCCCGCGCGGCTTCGATGGTGGCGTTCAGCGCCAGGAGGTTGGTCTGCTCGGCGATGGAGGTGATGAGCTTGACGACGTCGCCGATCTCGCGCGAGGACACCGAGAGGCGTTCGATGGTGGTGCGGGCGTCCTCGGCGGAGGCGACGGCGGCGGAGGCGACCTGGGAGGCGTCGGCGGTGGAGGCGGCGATCTCGCGGATCGCGGCGGACATCTCGTCCCCGGCAGCGGCGACGGTGCTGACGTTGACGGCGATGTCGCCCGACGCCAGCAGGACGACGTCGGCCTGCGCGGAGGACTCCTGCGCACCCGAGGACAGTCGCTGCGCGACCTCGCCCAGGCTGCCGGAGGCGCCCTGCAACCTCTGCACGCTGCGGCCGATGGTGGCGATGGTGGCCGAGACCTGGTCCAGGGCGGTGTTCAGCGCCAGCGCGGTCTGACCGACCTCGTCGTGACCGACGACCTCCACCCGCTCGTCGAGGCGGCCCGCGGCGAGCGCCTCGGCCACCCGGCGGGTCCGGGCCAGCGGTCCGGCGATGGAGCGGGAGATGAGCACCGACAGCGCGACCGACAGCACGACGGCGAGCACCGCGACACCGATCAGCAGCAGCCGGGCGCGGCCGTGGGCCGCGGCGCCGTCGGCGGCGGCCTGCGCGGCGACGGCGGTGGCGGTGTCCTGCACGACGCCCAGGGTGTCGCCGACGGCGCCGTGGGCGATGCCGCCCTGCGCGACGGGGATCGACGCGTCGTTGCGGGTGTCCATGAACTCGACCTGGTCACCGGTCATCGCGATCCCGACCAGCACCTGCGTCCCGGCGGCGTACTCCTCCAGCGCCGCGTCGACGGCGTCGAGCTGGTCGGCCGGCACCTGCGGGCCGCTGCTGCGGTAGGCGTCCCAGTCGTCCAGCAGTTCCTGCAGGTCCTCGCCGAAGGTGGTCCTGGCCTCCTCGGAGGGCACCAGGGCCAGGGCGAAGAGGTCCTTGGTGGCGCGCTGGGAGGAGGTCGCCACCTTCCCCAGGGCCTGCTGGCCCGCCACGCTCTCCTCGCTCACGGTCTGCAGGCGGTGCTGGGCCTGCGACAGCTGCAGCAGACCGACCCCGGCCACGGTGAGCAGCAGCAGGCAGACGGCGCTGAAGCTGCTGAGGATCTTGGTGCTGACCTTGAGGTCGAGCAGGAACCGCGGCACGTCGTCTCCAGGGGCTGAGGTCAGCGAGCGCGCACGACGGGTGGACGGCGCACGGACTGCATCGGCAACGGGGTTCCCGAGCTGAACGGCGGCCACCGGCCGGCACCGGGAGGTGGGTGCGGGAGCGACGTCGTCGTGGGCGCCCGGCCGGCTCGCGGACCGCGGGTGACCGCCCCGGCTTCGGTAGGCTGGGGACTTCCCGGGGCCGGAGCGGAGCCGCTCCACCGCGGGTGCGGACGCGGTCCGCCGTCCGGCCCTCCCCGTGCCGATCACGAGGAGGGGGCCGCTCGTGCCCCGACGGGCACGGTGAGCGGAAGGAAGCAGGGAGTGGGCCTGACGCAGATGTGGCGCACCCTCGCGCCGGTGGCGGCCGCCGAGGTCGCCGACGACGTCTTCGCCCGCCGCACCCTGGCCCGCGTGCTCGGCCTGCAGTACGTCCTCGGGGGCGCGCTGGCTGCGCTGTTCGCCCTCGTGGTCCTGCCCGCGGCCACCCGTTCCCCGGTGCTGACCTGCGCGGTCACCGCGTTCGCCGCGGGTGCGGTGATGGAGGTCGTCAGCCTCCTGCGGCTGTCCTCGCGGGCGTTCACCGTCCTCTCCCACGCCTGCATCCTCTCCGCGCAGGTCGTCGTCGCCGCCGCCCACGTCGCGGCCGGGGAGGCGGGAGGGCCCCTGATGCTCTTCCTGCTGTGGACCTCCCCCTACGCCGGGATCTTCTCCGCCCGCGCCCGCTGGCTGCACGTCGCCGCCGCGTGCGTCGCCCTGGTCACCGCGTCCGCCGCCCTGCCCGGGGCGTTCGGCACGAAGGTGGTGAGCATCGCGATCTTCGCCGCCACGCTGGTCATCACCAGCATGCTGACCGCCCAGATGACCACCCGGCTGCGGCGCAGCGCCACCCAGGACCCGCTGACGGGGCTGCCCAACCGCCGGCTGCTGCACGCCACCGTGGCCGCCGCCCTCGCCCGGCGCGCCGCCCGGGGCGGGGCGGTGGCCGTCCTGCTCATCGACCTCGACCGCTTCAAGCACGTCAACGACACCTTCGGCCACGAGATCGGCGACGCCCTGCTGCAGCAGGTGGTGCCGCGGTTGATGGCGCAGCTGGGGCCCGCGGACGTCCTGGCCCGCCTGGGCGGGGACGAGTTCGCCGTCGTGTGCGAGGACTCCAGCGGCGCGGTGGGCCCCGTGCAGACGGCGGCCCGGCTCACCCGGGTGTGGGCGGAACCCGTCCTCGTCGACGGGCGCACCCTGCACGTCAGCGGCAGCATCGGCGTCGCCCTCGCCGGCGACGGCGCCACCCCCCGCACCCTGCTGCGCGACGCCGACGCCGCCATGTACGAGTCCAAGCGGCGGGGCCCGGGGGCCTTCCAGGTGTTCTCCACCGACATCGCCGCCCGCACCCACCGCCTGCTCCTGCTCGAGCAGGGCCTGCAGCGGGCCGTGGAACGGCGGGAACTGGCGGTGCACTACCAACCGGTCCTGGCCCTGACCGGCCCCCGGGCGGGTCACGCCGTCGGAGCGGAGGCCCTGCTGCGCTGGCGGAGCGCCGAGCTCGGGCCGGTGGGGCCCGACGAGTTCATCCCCGTCGCCGAGAGCGCCGGGCTGGTCAACGCCCTCGGCGACTGGGTCCTGGACCGGGTGATGACCGACCTGGCCGGCTGGCGCGCGCGCGGGCAGGTCGACGACGACTTCCAGGTCGCCGTCAACGTCAGCGCCCACCAGCTCACCCCCGTCCTGCCCGGTCAGGTCGCCGGGCTGCTGGCCCGTCACGGCCTGGGCGCGCGCAGCGTCGGCCTGGAGGTCACCGAGACCGCCGTCGTGGAGGGCGGCACCGCTCCGCAGGTCCTGGCGGAGCTGCGGGACCTGGGCGTGTCGCTGCTGCTGGACGACTTCGGCACCGGCTACTCCTCCCTCTCGCAGCTGCAGGAGCTGCCCTTCGACGTCGTGAAGGTGGACCGGTCCTTCGTCGCCGGCATGACCCGCTCCGCCCGGGACCGGGCGCTGGTGCTGGCCGTGCTGAACCTGGCCGAGGCCCTGGGGATGGCGGTCGTGGCCGAGGGGGTGGAGGAGCGCGAGCAGGCCGAGCAGCTGCGGGTCGCCGGCTGCTCGGCCGCGCAGGGCTGGTACTTCGCCCGGGCCGTGCCGGCGGCCGAGCTGCCCGCCGCCCTCCAGCAGGCGGTCGGGGAGCTCGCGCTCACCCGGCCCTCGACCCCGACGTAGGGCCACCCGGGGGGCACCGGGCGGCTCGCGGTCCGCGCTCCACGGGGAGGGCGTCAGCCGCCGGGCCCGCGGGCCGCCCGCTCGGTCAGCTGCCGGGTGAGGTCGCGCAGCTGCCGCAGCTGCTCCCCCGTGAGCGCCGCGGTCATGGCCGCGCTCACCGCGCGGGCGTGGCGGCGTCCCACGGCGCGCTGCACGGCCCGTCCCGCCGGGGTGAGGACGACCCGGGTCGCGCGCCGGTCGCAGGGGTCCCCCCGCCGCTGGAGCAGGCCCCCGGCGACGAGGCGGGCGACCAGCCGGGAGATGCCGCCCTGGGTGAGCAGGACCTCCCGGTTGATCTCCACCATGCTCAGCCCCTCGGGCCCACCCGGGTCCCGGTGGCGCTCCTCGTGGGCGACGAGGGTGTGGAGCACGTCGTACTCGGTGGGTGAGACCTCCTGCCAGACGTCGTCGGCGCTGAAGCGGCGGGCCAGGACGGACTGGGCGCGGAAGAGGGACTCCCACGCCTCGTTGGCCAGCCGCACGTCCTCCCGGGCCGCCGGGTCGGGCACCGCGCCCGGCCCGCCCGCGCGGTCCCGTCCCCCCGCCCGGTCCTGCGCCTCGCCCGTCACGCGAGGACGGGCAGGTCCGCCGGGCGGGCGGTGTCGCTGTCCTGGTAGGGCAGCGCACCGGCGAGGTTGTCCCCCCGGTTGGGGTTGGGCCGGGCCTGGCGGGTGGGCCCGTCCCCGAACCGGTCGCGGACCCGCGCCCGGTGGGTCGGGGCGGGCGCCGCGCCCGGGGAGCGCCGCGCCGCCATCTCCCGGCGCAGCACCGGCACCACCTCGGCGCCGAGCAGTTCCAGTTGCTCCAGCACCGCGGGCAGCGGGAGGCCGGAGGAGTCCATCACCCACAGCTGACGCTGGTAGTCCCCGAACGTCTCGCGGAAGGTCATGGTCTGGTCGATGACCTGCTGCGGGCTGCCGACGCTCAGCGGGGTCCGCTCGGCGTACCACTCCAGGGGACGGGAGTGGTCGTAGACCGGGGCCTTCTCGAAGTAGGGCCGGAACGCGGCGAAGGCGTCCTGGGAGCGGCGGGCGATGAACGCCTGACCGCCCAGGCCGACGATGGCCTGCTCGGGGGTGCCGTGGCCGTAGTGGGCGAAGCGCTGGCGGTAGTGGTTCACCAGCGGCAGGAAGTGCCCGTCGGGCGCGAGGATGTTGTTGGCGAAGAACCCGTTGCCGTAGAACGCGGCCTGCTCGGCGATCTGCGGGCTGCGGATGGACCCGTGCCACACGAAGGGCGGCACCCCGTCCAGCGGCCGGGGGGTGGAGGTGAAACCCCGCAGCCGCGGGCGGGAACTCCCCTCCCAGTCCACGACGTCCTCGCGCCACAACCGGTGCAGCAGGTCGTAGTTCTCGATGGCCAGCGCCACGCCCTGGCGGATGTCCTGCCCGAACCACTCGTAGACCGGGACGGTGTTGCCCCGCCCCAGGGTCAGGTCCAGGCGGCCCCCGGCCAGGTGCTGGGCCAGCGCGTACTCCTCGGCGATGCGCACCGGGTCGGTGGTGGTGGCCAGGGTGACGGCGGTGGAGAGGGTGATGCGCCGGGTCAGGGCCGCGACGTGGGCGAGGAAGGTGGTGGGCGAGGAGGAGAAGAACGGCGGGTTGTGGTGCTCACCGATCCCGAAGACGTCCAGGCCGACCTCCTCGGCCTTCACCGCGATCCGGACCATCGCCTGGATGCGCTCGGCCTCGCTGGGGGTGTGCCCGGTGGTGGGGTCGGCCGTGATGTCGCTGACCGAGAAGATCCCGAACTGCATCGTCCTCACCTCTCTGCGCGGACCCCGGTCTGCCTGATGCATGACTGGTCATGTGTCCGCACCGGGTGGAACCGCGTCCCGCCGCCCGCCATTCCCGCCCGGACCGGACGGGACCCCGGTGGCCCCGCGAGGGGGTTTCCCGGGGGCGTGGGGGTTCACGGGGCGGGAACGACCGGCGGTGACAGGACCGCCGCCCCCGGGCGCACCGCGGCCACGGCCACCGCGGTCGCGGCGGCGACGAGGGCGTCGTCGTGGTCGGCGTCCTCGGCGTCGCGGTCGGACATGACGACCAGGACGAGCGGAGCGCCGGCGGGGGGCCACACCACGGCGACGGCGTTGCGGGTGCCGTACCCCCCGGCGCCCGTCCGGTCCCCCACGACCCACCCCTCGGGCACACCGGCGCGGATCAGCGCGTCCCCGGTGGTGTTGGCGCGCATCCAGCCGACCAGCACCGCGCGGTCCTCCTCCCCCAGCGCGTCCCCGAGGGCGTAGGCGTGCAGGTCGGTGGCCATCGCCCGGGGGGTGCTGGTGTCGCGGACGTCACCGGGAGCGGCCTCGTTGAGCGCGGTCTCCGTGCGCTCGGGATCGGTGACCGTGTCGCCGAGCTCCCGCAGCGCGGACTCGAAGCCGCCGGGACCACCGAGGTGCTCGAGGAGGAGGTTGGCCGCGGTGTTGTCGCTGACCGTCGTGGCGGCGGCGGCGAGGTCGCGCAGGCTCATCCCGGCGCCGACGTGCAGCTCGGTGACGGGCGAGTGGTCCACGAGGTCCTCGGCGGTGAAGGGGACGACCTCGTCGAGCTCCTCGGCGCTCGTGCGGTCCAGGACCGCGGCGGCGGCGAGGACCTTGAAGGTGGAGGCGTACGCGAACCGCTCGTCGGCGCGGTGGACGACGCTCGCCCCGGTGCCCGTGTCGAGCGCGAACACGCCGAGGCGGGCGTCGAACTCCCGCTCCAGCCGGGCGAGCTGCGCGGCCACGTCCGGTGCCGCCGCCGGGGGCGGGGCGCCGGGCGTCACCGCCGGACCCGTCACCGCCGGACCCGTCACCGCGGGACCCGTCACCGCGGGAGCGGGCGCGGTGCCCCCACCGCCGCAGGCCACCAGGACGGGCAGGACGAGCGCGCCGACGATCGCGGCGGGAACGCTCCGGCGCCGGTGCTGCCTCATGCCCGTGGTCCCCCCCTCGACGTGTCCCCGCCGCGGGAGCCGGCGGTGGGGCCATTCGAGCAGGTGTCCCGCCCGGGGTGCTCCAGGGCGCGCCGCCGGGAGGCCGCGACGGCTCAAGGCCCCCTGCGCCGCGACCGACAACACGGGTGGATCGAACCACCGGTCCAGTCTCAGCGGAGGCCACGGTCGCCCGGTGAGGACGCCGCGCGGAGGCCCGCCCGGTGCTGGCGACGTCCAGGGGAGCACCACGATGCCGTTCCGCGCCGTCCGCCGCGCGCAGGAGGAGGCTGCCGCGACCACCGCGGAGTCCCGCGCCAACATCGCCGCCATCGGCGCGGTCATCACCGCCCTCGGCGCCGCCACGACCTCCACCCAGGCCGTCGAGATCGCCCTGGACGAGGTGCGCGCGCGCTTCGGCTGGGCCTACGCCTCGTACTGGAAGCTGGACCCCGCCGCCGGGGTCCTGCGTTTCCAGCAGGAGTCCGGCGACGCGGGCGAGGAGTTCCGCCGCGTCACCCTGGCCGCCTCCTTCGCCGAGGGCGTCGGCCTCTCGGGGCGGGCCTGGCGCACCCGCGACCTGGTCTTCGTCCCCGACCTGGCCGAGGTGGCCGACTGCGTGCGCGCCCCCGCCGCCCAGCGCGTCGGGGTCAAGTCCGGCATCTGCTTCCCGCTCCTCGCGGACGGGCGCGTGGTCGGCACGATGGACTTCTTCACCACCGAGACCCTCGACCCCTCGCCGGAACGCCTGGACACCCTGCGCGCCATCGGCGCGCTGGTCTCCCAGGCCCGCGAGCGGATCGCCGCGACCGAACGCACCACCGCCTCCGTCCAGGACGCCGAGGCCCTGGCCGTCGTCCTGCAGGAGGTCTCCACCGCCGCCACCCGCACCGAGGCGCTGGGGCGCGCCCTGGACGCCATCCGCACCGGCTTCGGCTGGGCGTACGCCTCGTACTGGAAGCTGGACCCCGCCGCCGGGGTCCTGCGCTTCCAGCAGGAGTCCGGCGACGCGGGCGAGGAGTTCCGCCGCGTCACCCTGGCCGCCTCCTTCGCCGAGGGCGTCGGCCTCTCGGGGCGGGCCTGGCGCACCCGCGACCTGGTCTTCGTCCCCGACCTGGCCGAGGTGGCCGACTGCGTGCGCGCCCCCGCCGCCCAGCGCGTCGGGGTGAAGTCCGGCATCTGCTTCCCCGTCCTGGTCTCCGGCCAGGTCGTGGGGACCATGGACTTCTTCGCCACCACCACCCTGGTCCTGTCCGACTCGCGGGAGCACGCGCTGCGCAACACCGCCCTGCTCCTGGGCCAGGCCCTGGAACGCTTCGGCTCGGCCGACAAGCTGGCCAGCGCCGGGCAGGAACTGGTCGCCTCCATCGGCGAGGTCGAGCGCAACGTCGTCTCCGCCACCTCGGTGGTGGCCCGCGGTCAGGAACTGACCCAGGAGGCCAACCGGCGCGTGAGCGAGCTCGGGGAGTCCTCCAGCCGGATCAGCGCGGTGGTCAAGACGATCCAGGCCATCGCCGCGCAGACCAACCTGCTCGCGCTGAACGCCACCATCGAGGCCGCCCGGGCCGGCGAGACCGGCCGCGGCTTCGCGGTGGTGGCCGACGAGGTCAAGGAACTGGCGATGGAGACGGCCACCGCGACCAAGGACGTCGACGAGCGGGTCCGGGCCATCCAGGAGCAGGTGGAGCACGTCGTCGGCGCGCTGGGGCAGATCAGCGAGGTCGTGGAGGAGATCGACCGCACCCAGGCCGTGATCAGCGGCGTGCTGACCGAGCAGACGGCCGTCACCCGCGCCATCCTGGGCTGACCCCGGACCACCGCCGCGACGGCGCGGCGAGGGGCCCGCGGCACCTCCGCGACACCGCCGCGACAGGCTCGCGACGTGCCCGGGACGCGGGCACCCCGTCGGCTACGGTGGCCCCCTCTCCGAAGGGATCCCCGGCATGTCCTCCAGCGCCACCGCCCCCACCGCCGCGCGCGTCGCTCCCCCGCCGCGGCGTCGCGGCGGTCCGCCGGGACCCCCCGCCGAGCCGGCCACCGCCGCGCACCCCTGACCCGCCCCCGCACGGTCCTCCCCACGGCCTCCTCCCCCGCAGCCCAGGAGCTCGCACGATGCGCCCCACCCCCTGGACCGTCCGCCCCGTCCCCACCGTCTGGCTGGACGCCACCACCGGTCAGGGCGTCACCGACTCCGGCGCTCGCGTCACCCCCCGGCTCACCGGCCGCCGGAAGCGGCCCACGCTGGTGGACCTGCTGGACACCGCCCACAACCTCTCCGCCGAGCGCATCATGCTCACCGGCAAGCTCCCCACCGCCGAACCCGGCCGCCCGCACTGGCTCATCGCCGAGACCCCCTCGTGGACCTCCCCGGGGCACTGGCTCGGCTCCCCGCCCACCGGGCGCTTCACCCACGACGTCACCGGCCGCCACCTGGAGGTCCGCACCGCCGCGGAGTGGTTCCCCGTCGAGGGCCTCACCCCCGACCAGGCCCGGCAGGCGTGGGTGACGACCACCGAGGCGGTCAAGGGGGTGGAAGACATGGAGCTGCTGAAGTCCCCCGCCGCGACCGGCGCGCAACTGTGGGCCCGTTCCCTGCCCCGCACCCTCGACCCCGAACCGCTGCCCGACGACGTCGCCGAACTGCTGCACCGCACCTCGGGGCAGCACCGCATCGAGCACCTCACCACCGGACCCGCCGCCTGCGGGTGCGGGGCGTGCCGGCCGCTGGTGGACCTGGGGGCGACCCCCCGCGGGGGGTTCGCCTACGTCGACGGGCGGTTCATGTACGCCTCGCTGTGCCGCGAGCTGGGCAGCGGGCCGGTCACCCGCCTCACCGCCGCCCAGGGCCAGGAGCTGCTGGAGACCGACCCCTACGCCCGGGCCCGGTACCGGGTCCGCTTCACCGTCCCGGAGTGGTGGGACCACGTCGGGGTCCTGCCCGTCGCGCACGAGACCGTCGACGCCGGCTGGCACTACCCCAACGTGCCCGGCGCGAGCGCGGAGACGTGGGCCGACGGGGTCGAGGCGAAGATCGCCCACGACAACGGCTGGGACGTGCAGGTCCTGGAGGGCCTGCGGTTCACCAGGGGCCGACTGCTGGACACCTGGGCGGACCGCCTCAAGCGGGCCCGCGAGCGCCTGGCCGGCCACGCCGAGCTGGACCCGGTGGTGCGCTCGGCGGCCGTGGCCGCGGTCCGCGGCATCCTCATCCAGGGCATCGGCGCGTTCGCCTCCCGGGGCCGGGAGACGACGCGGGTGGTGTGGTCGGCGCGCGAGGTCCCCCCGGAGGCGGCGTCGACGGTGGTGCGGCACGGGGAGGCGTTCGTGTACCGCCTCCCCAGCCGGCAGCCCGGCGGGCAGGCCGCGGCCCTGTACCGCCCGGAACTGGCCGCGCAGGTGTGGGCGCGCGGCCGGGCCCGGGTGCTGGAGTGCCCCGCGGCCCTCCCCCACCGCCCGGGGGCGCCGCGCCCGGTGGTGGGGGCGCTGCAGGTGGACCCCGCGCAGCTGCTGGCCGTCAACGGCGACGCGATCTACACCACCGCCGTGCCCGCGTGGTCGCTGCCCACCGCCCACGGCGGCGGCGACGACGGCGCCGTGGGGCGGATGCGCCTGCAGGGGTGGCTGGGCTCGGTGAAGCTGCCCGCCACCGCCGCCGAGCGCAACGCGCTGCGGGGGAAGGCGGAGGCCGCGGGGATCGCGGAGGCCCTGGCGGCCGCGGGCGCGCCGCAGGCCGGCCCGGAGCAGGAGCGGGCGCGTGCCTGAGGATCCCCCCGCCCCCCGCAGCGCGGCGGACCTCGTCGCCGAGCTGCGCGCCTACGGCATGAGCGTGGCCGAGATCGCCCACGAGCTGCAGCGTTCCCCGCGGATGGTGCACAAGATCGTCCGGGGGGAGAGCAGCGGCCGGCTGTACGTGCCGACGCTGACCGAGCTGGTGGAGACCGGGCAGGCCCGCAGCCGCCCCCCGCGCCGCCGCGGCCGCGACGGCGAACCGGTCCGCGTGCGGGCGCCCCGCGGCGCGGCAGCGCCGACGCGGGTGCCCGACGTCGACGACGAGCAGCCCGCCCCCGCCGGGGCCGGTCCCGCGGCGAGCCCCGGGGCGGGCCGCTCCGCGGGGGGACGCAGCCGGTTCAGCGACAGCACCGCCTACCTGCCCGGCGGGGTCCGTCAGCACACCGTCACCGGGCCCCGTTCGGAGGGGCCGGGGCGCGAGCGGACCCGCCAGCGCCTCATGGACGTGCTGCGCGGCGCCGCGCGCGGTCAGCGCCACGGCCGCAAGAACGTCCGGTTCCGGGTCACCCTGCGCGACGGGACGTCGGTGGAGGTCGGGTCCAAGGGCGGGTACTCGGTGTCGGCCGCCCTGGCCCGTTCGCGCGGTGAGGGCGACGACCCGCTGCGCTGGCTGCGCGAGGAGATCGCCGAGCGCAGCTACGTGCAGGCGCAGCTGCGGGCGAAGCAGCTGGACATCGTGGGCGTGGAGGCGACGATCTTCTGAGCGCCCGGCCGCGGGGCGTCCCCGCGGGTGGTCCTCGTGCTCGTGGTCACCTCGCGCCCACCCGGTGTGCGACGATCGTCACCAGAACTCCTCGAGCGAACAGGACTGGCATGGCCACCACGAGGCGCACCCAGTGCGCCAACAAGATGCCCTGGCCCGCCGGCAACCACCGGAGCCTCGACCGCTTCCTCGACGACGCCGAGCGCGCGGGCGTCCTCGACACGATCGCGAACCACCCCGGGGCCGCGACCACCCTGGCCCTTCCCCCGCACGGCCTCGACGCCGCCACCGTGGGCACCGTCCTGCGCCACGCGGACTCCCGCGAGCAGGGCCTGGCCTTCCCCCTGGGCTGGCAGCTGTGGCAGCAGGAGGTGGGCGACCAGTACCCCGACCGCGCCGCCGCCGCCGAGGGCTTCGCCGAGTTCACCCAGGAGCTCACCGGCGACCACTGGGAGAGCGGCGAGGGGACTCCCGCCGAGGAGCTGCTCGCCGGCTTCATCAACGCCGCCGTGGCCGCGCGGGCCGAGGGCACCAGCACCCGCGACGCCCTGGACGCGCTCACCGGCACCACCTCGGAGTAGCACCTCCCCCGCCGACGGGCCGGGCCCCGCGCTCAGCCCGTCGGCGGCAGCGGGCCCCGCCAGGGCTCGCCCAGGGTGATCTGGCGCAGGTGCAGGGCGATGACGTCGACGTCGTCGAGGCCGTTCTCGACCAGCCCCACCAGCCGCTGCCCGTACTCCGCGTCCGGCTGCACCGTCCTGACCCCGTTGCGGTCCAGCGCGGCCAGGGCCACGAACAACCCGATGCCGGGGTTGAGGGCACCCGCGAAGGGTCGCGTCGTCACGATGGCGTGCATGAGGGCCGCCGCCTGCTCGTGCTCCCCGCGGTAGATCCGCTCGCCGTCGACGTCCAGGGAGGGCCGCAGCGCCGCGGCGGCCAGGGCTCCCACGTCGCGGATCACGACGGGTCCCTCCGCCAGCCAGTCCGCCAGCTCGCTGATCTGCGCGACGCTCAGGAAACGGGGGTGCTCCGGGATCACCGGGAGCGCAGCGCTTCCCACAGGGTGGGGTTGCTGGCCGCGATGCGCTCGGCGATCGTCGCGATCGCCTCCTCCTGCGCGCGGGCGGACTGCTCCAGCAGCGCCTCGAAGAGCTTCTGCCGCGAGACCCCGGGGTTGCGGCGCCGCAGGTCCTCCAGCATGCGCTCGTGGTCCCCGGAGAGGCGGAGCGTCATCTGGGCCACCCCCCGAGGGTACACCGGTGATGTCGCGTGATGTCAGGCACCGGCGGCGTCGCCGCCCCGGTCGGCCTCGCGGCGGGCGCGCTGGTAGCCCGTCCACGCCCGCGTGCACCGGTCGCAGCGGCAGCCCAGGTTGCGGTACCCGTTGGCCGAGCCGTGCCGGTCGTCCCCCGGGTCCTGCGCGAAGGCCGCCTTCAGCTGCCCCGCCGAGGCCCGCGGCGCCGCCACCCCCAGCCCCAGCTCGGCCCGCCAGGTGCGGATCGTGGGGTGGCTCACGCCCAGCAGCCGCCCCGCCTCCTGCTGGGACAGGTGGGCAGTGGCCTCCACCGCCCGCTGCCACGAGGCGTGGCCGGAACGGCGGGCGACCTCGTCGCGGTCGTAGCGGGGCACGGGCGGCACGCTACGCCGCCCCACCCCCTCAGCAGGACCCCGCCACCCACCGGCCGGGACCCCTAGGGTCGGGGCGTGGAACTCCCCCGGGTCACCCTCCGGCTCTGGCGCCCCAGCGAAGCCCCCCGGTTGTTCGACCTGCTCAGCCGCCCCGAGGTGACCCGCTGGTTCGGGGAGAACAGCCGCGCCCCCCTCACCGAGGTCGACCAGGCCCTGCAGCGCATCGAGGACTGGGCCCTGGGCGGCGAACCGCCCCTGGGCGCCCGCGCCGTCGTCACCCCCGACCGGGCCGAGCCCGTCGGCACCGTGCTCCTGTTCCCCGCCCCCCACGCCCTGCACGGGGAGATCGAGGTCGGCTGGTACCTGCACCCCGACGCCGTCGGCCACGGCTACGCCGCCGCGGCCACCCGCTGGGCCATCGCCGACGCCCTCGCCGCCGGCCACGACGAGGTGTGGGCCCTCACCCACCCCGACAACCACCGCAGCCGGGCCACCGCCGTCCGCGCCGGCATGGTCGACCTCGGTGACGTCGAGGGGCTGTGGCACGACGGCCCCTCGCGGCTGTTCGTGGCCGGGCGCACCGCCCCGCCGCGGCCCGCGCGGTCCGCCGGGGGTGCCGGCCGAGACGGGTGACCCTCCCGCGGGCCGCGCGCGCCCCGCGGCCTCAGCAGGTGGCGACGAAGCGCTGCAGGACCCGCACCCCGAACTTCAGCGCGTCCACCGGGACCCGCTCGTCGATCCCGTGGAACATCCCCGCGAAGTCCATGCCGGCGGGCAGGCGCAGCGGCGCGAAGCCGTAGCCGCGGATCCCCAGGTGCGAGAACGACTTGTTGTCCGTGCCGCCCGACAGGCAGTACGGCAGCACCTTCGCGCCCGGGTCCTCCGCCAGCAGCGCCGCCTGCATCCGGTCCACCAGGGGCGCGGCGAACTCCGTCTCCAGGGCCACGCTCTGGTTGACGACCTCGACGTCCACCCGCTCCCCGGCCAGTTCCCGGATCGTGGACATGAGCTGCTCCTGGCGGCCGGGCAGGAACCGGGTGTCGATCAGGGCGCTCGCCGAGCCCGGGATCACGTTGTGCTTGTACCCCGCGTCCAGCGCGGTGGGGTTGGAGGTGTTCTGCAGCGTCGCCCCCACCCAGCGGGCCGTCGTCCCCAGCTTCGCGAGCAGCGCCGAGGGGTCGGTCTCGGTGAACGGGACCCCGGTGATCTCCGAGACCCCCTCCAGGAACTGCCGCACCGTCGCGGTGTACTCCAGCGGCCAGGTGTACTCCCCGATCCGCGTGACCGCCGCGCACAACCGCGTCACCGCGTTGTCCGTCCCCACCTGCGAACCGTGCCCGGCCCGCCCGTGGGCGACCAGGCGCAACCACGCCAGGCCCTTCTCGGCGGTCTGCAGCAGGTAGGTCCGCTGCCCGTCGAGGTCGACGGAGAAGCCCCCGACCTCGCTGACGGCCTCGGTGACGCCCTCGAACAGCTCCGGGCGGTGGTTGACCAGCCACTCCGCGCCCTGGACGCCGGCGGCCTCCTCGTCGGCCAGGAAGGCGAAGACCAGGTCGCGCGGGGGGCGCGCGCCCGTGCGCGCCATGTCGCGCAGCACCGCGAGCAGCATCGCGTCCATGTCCTTCATGTCCACCGCGCCGCGGCCCCACAGGCACCCGTCGGCGATCTCGCCGGAGAACGGGTCGACCTTCCAGTCCGCGGCCTGCGCCGGGACCACGTCCAGGTGCCCGTGCAGCAGCAGCGCCCCGCGCTCGGCCGTGCCGCGCTCGTCACCGGGGACCCGCACGACGACGTTGCCGCGCTTGGGGAAGCCCTCCACGTACTCCGGCTGCAGCCCCACCTCGTGCAGCAGCTCCATGACGTGCTCGGCCGCGACCCGCTCCCCGGGACCGGACCCGTCGCCGTAGTTGGAGGTGTCGATCCTCAGCAGGTCGCGGCAGAGGTCCACGACCTCCGCCTCGGCCGCGCCCGTCCCGTTCGTCCCGCCCGTGGTGTCCGCGCTCACCTGCGCCACCGTAGAGCGTGCCCGGCGCCGCGGCGCGTCTCGGGTAGCGTCCCGGTGCCATGGACAGCTCCCCGGCCACCACCACCACTCGCGCGGGCGAGGGCGACTGGTCGGTGAGCGCGCCGCGCGGGCTGAGCGACACCGTGCACGACGCCATCCTCGAACTGCTCATGAACCGCGGCCTGGAACCGGGCTCGGCCCTGCGCACCCAGACCCTCGCCGTGCGCCTCGGCGTCAGCGCCACCCCGGTGCGGGAGGCCCTGGCCCGCCTGGAGGGCTCCGGCCTGGTCGTGCGCAGCGCCCGGCGGGGGTACCGCGCCGCTCCGCTGCTCTCCCCCGAGGAGCTGGCCCAGCTCGTCGACGTGCGGCTGCTGGTGGAGCCGGGCAACGCGGAACGGGCCTGCGCCCGCAGCGACGACGCCTTCGTGGCCCGGCTGTGGAGCGCGGTCGAGGACCAGCGCACCGCCCCCACCGGACCGGGCTACGCCGGCTTCAAGCACTACCTCGAGGCGGACTGGTCCTTCCACGAGCTCGTCGCCCAGGGGACGGGCAACCCCTTCATCGTCCGCACCCTGGACTCCTTCCGCGGCTTCGTGCAGCGCCTGCACCAGGTCGAGGAGCGCGTCAGCGACGCCGACGAGAGCGTCTCCGAGCACGAGGCGATCGTGCGCGCCTTCGAGCAGCGCGACCCCGCCGCGGCCGCGACGGCCATGCGCGCGCACCTGAGGGGTGTCCTGGACCGGGCGGTCGGGTGAAGACTCGGGGCGGCACTCGCCAACGGACGTGATTTTCTATAGAATCCGATCCGACGGACGACCTTTGGAGTGACACCGTGAGCGACGACGCGCACACCCCGACGAGCACCCGCGTGTTCGACGGCTTCCCCGACGTGCTGACCCGGCAGAACTGGCCGATCACCGTCCCGATGATGCCGCACCCGCACGTGCTGAAGGACGGCACGACCGTGCAGGAGCAGTCCGCCGAGGGGTGGGCGCAGACGCTGGAGGTCATGACCGACGCGGGCTACACCTGCATCGACCCGACCGACACCTGGATCCGGATCGCGGACCTCTCCCCCGAGCGCCTCGACGAGTTCTCCGCCACGGTGCGCCAGGCCGGACTGCAGATCCCGGCGTTCTCCACCTCGCGCCGCTCGGTGATGGACCACGAGAAGGCCGAGGAGAACCTCGCCTACTCCCACCGCGCCATCGACGCCTGCGCCGCCATCGGCATCCCCGTCGTCAACTTCGGCTTCATGCGCGGCTTCACCCCCGCCCAGGCCAAGGCCCTGTGGTTCTGGCTGGAGCCGGGCTACTCCGACGACTTCAGCGCCGACGTCCGCCAGGTCGCCGTCGGGAAGATCCAGGAGCTCGCCGCGCACGCGCAGAGCGTGGGCGTCCAGATCGCCCTGGAGATGTACGAGGACACCTACCTCGGCACCGCCGACGGCATGGTGCAGTTCGTCCAGGACGTGGGCTACGACAACGTGGGCCTCAACCCCGACTTCGGCAACATCCTGCGCCTGCACCGCGAGGTCGAGCCGTGGGAGGAGATCGCCGCCAAGACGTTCCCCTACACGAACTACTGGCACCTCAAGAACTACTACCGCGACGAG
Source organism: Kineococcus radiotolerans SRS30216 = ATCC BAA-149 (assembly GCF_000017305.1). GTDB lineage: Bacteria > Actinomycetota > Actinomycetes > Actinomycetales > Kineococcaceae > Kineococcus > Kineococcus radiotolerans. The sequence continues at coordinate 306,024 of NC_009664.2, forward strand.
GAACCCTCCACCGGTTCCATCCGCACCCACCCGGCTCCCCTGGAGTTCGGCACCATCAACTACCGCAAGGCCATCTCGATGGCCATCGAGGCCGGCTTCCGCGGCGCCTTCTGCGTGGAGCACTACGGCGGCGACAGCATCAGCGTCGGCGCCACCAACCGCGAGTACATCCGTCGCGTCCTGCCCAGGGCCACGACCCACCGGCCGTTCAGCAGCGGCGCCGGGACCAACTGAGCGATCGAAGGAGACCGTCCAGATGACCAAGATCTTCGGTGACCCCTCCGAGTTCGTCGACGATTCCGTCGCCGGGTTCGTGGACCTGTACTCCCGCTTCGTGCAGCCCGTCCCGCACGGGGTGATCCGCTCCACCGCCACCCCCGAGGGCAAGGTGGCCGTCATCGCCGGCGGCGGCTCGGGGCACTACCCCGCCTTCGCCGGCTACGTCGGGCCGGGCCTGGCCGACGCCGCGGTGTGCGGCAACGTCTTCGCCTCCCCCTCCACCCGCTGGGTCTACGACGTCGCCAAGGCCGCCAACCGCGGCGGCGGGGTCGTCCTGGGCTTTGGCAACTACGCCGGGGACATCCTGAACTTCGGCCTGGCCGCCGAGCGCCTGCGCGCCGAGGGCATCCCCGCCGAGCTGCTCGTCGTCACCGACGACGTCGCCAGCGAGGGCCAGGGCGCCAACGGCCAGCGGCGCGGGATCGCCGGCGACGTCGTGGCGTTCAAGATCGCCGGTGCGGCCGCCGAGGCCGGTTACGGCTTCGACGACGTGGTGCGCGTGGCCCGCCACGCCAACGACGTCACCCGCTCCATGGGCATCGCCTTCGCCGGCTGCACCCTGCCCGGGGAGAGCGAGCCGCTGTTCACCGTCACCCCCGGCAACATGGCCATCGGCCTGGGCATCCACGGCGAGCCGGGCATCTCCGAGGAACCCATCGGGACCCCGCAGGAGATCGCGGACCTGCTCGTCGACAAGGTCCTGGGCGGCAAGCCCGAGGGCACCCCGGACGGGGGGAAGGTCGCCGTCCTCGTCAACGGGCTCGGCTCGACGAAGTACGAGGAGCTGTTCCTCCTCTACGGCCCCATCGCCAAGCGCCTGCGCGAGGCCGGCTACGAGGTCGTCGCCCCCCAGGTCGGCGAACTCGTCACCTCCCTGGACATGGCCGGTTGCTCGCTGACGGTGACGTGGCTGGACGAGGAGCTGGAGACCCTCTGGACCGCTCCCGCCCAGTGCCCGGCGCTGTCGGTGGGTCCCACCATCGAGACCACCCCCGCCCCGACCTACGTGGTGCCCGAGGACGAGGTCGCCGACTACACCGGCACCCCCGCCGAGGCGCAGGAGGCCGGGCAGAAGATCGCCGGGCTGATCGAGGCCGTGCGCGACGTGCTCAAGGACGCCGAAGCGGAACTGGGGCGCATCGACGCCATCGCCGGTGACGGCGACCACGGCACGGGCATGGTCAACGGCTCCGTCGCCGCGGCGCAGGCCGCGCGCACCGCCGCCGACGCCGGAGCCGGGGCGGCGGCGACGCTCTCCGCCGCCGGCGGCGCCTGGGCGGACCGCGCCGGTGGGACCTCCGGGGTCATCTGGGGGGTGCTGCTGCACGCCTTCGCCGACAAGCTGGGCGACGAGGGCAAGCCCAGCGCGCAGCAGGTCGCCGAGGGCGCCACCGCCTCCGTCGAGGCCGTCATGCGCCTGGCCGGGGCGCGGGTGGGCAACAAGACGATGCTGGACTCCCAGGTCCCCTTCGCCCAGACCCTCGCCGAGCGCGTGGGGGCCGGGGACGACCTGAAGACCGCGTTCACCACCGCCGCCCAGGCCGCCACCGCCGCGGCGGAGGCCACCAAGGACCTGCGCCCGCAGATCGGGCGCGCCCGCCCGCTGGCGGAGCGTTCCCTGGGCCACCCCGACGCCGGGGCGGTCTCCCTCGCCCTGGTCACCCGCACCATCGCCGACAAGCTCTGAGAGAAGAGGAACGACCATGACTGATCTGCAGTGGCGCGTGGTGCTGGCCGCCGACGAGGCGGGTGTCTCCTACAAGGACGCCATCAAGGCGGACCTGCTGAAGGACCCCCGCGTGAAGGAGGTCCTCGACGTCGGTGTGAACGGTGACGACGACAAGACCGCCTACCCCCACGTGGCCGTCGCCGCCGCCCGCAAGATCGCCGCCGGTGAGGCCGACCGCGGCATCCTCGTCTGCGGCACCGGCATGGGCGTGGCGATCGCGGCGAACAAGGTCCCCGGCATCCGCGCCTCGGTGGCCCACGACTCCTTCTCCGTGGAGCGCCTGGTGCTCTCCAACGACGGTCAGGTCCTGACCCTGGGCGAGCGGGTCATCGGCAAGGAGCTGGCCCGTCGCCTGGCCAAGGAGTTCCTCGGCTACGTCTTCGACCCCACCTCCGCCTCCGCGGCCAAGGTCGAGGCCATCACCGGTTACGAGACCGTGGCCAACACCGACGCCGACGTGGCCGCCTCCTCCTGCTGAACCGGCCCGGAGGGCGAGGCAGGTACCGTCGGGTCCTGCTGAGACCTCTTCGAGACCTGGAGAACCCCCGCCATGACGACCCGTCCCCGCCCGCTCGTCGGGGTCAGCCTGAAGATGTACTTCTCGCTGGCCCGCACGCGCAGCTACCTCGCCGACGTCGCGACCCTCGGGCCCGACGTCGCGGGTAGCGGCGTGGACGCGTTCGTCATCCCCGACTTCCTCAACATCACCACCGGGATCGACCTGCTGCGCGGGACCGGCATCGCCGTCGGCGCCCAGGACGCCTCCTGGGAGGACTTCGGGGCGCTGACGGGCGAGGTGTCGCCGGCCGCGCTGCGCGAGGCCGGCGCCAGGTTCGTCGAGATCGGACACGCCGAGCGCCGCCGGATGTTCGCCGAGGACGACATCGTCACCGCCCGCAAGGCGGCGGCCGCCGCCCGCAACGGTCTCGTGCCGCTGATCTGCATCGGCGAGAACGTCCGCATCGACGTGGCCGACGCGGCCCGCACCACCATCAGCCAGGTGCTGGCCGCGCTGGAGGACGTCCCCTCCGAGGCCGAGGTCGTCATCGGCTACGAACCCAACTGGGCCATCGGGCAGACCGAACCGGCCCCGCCGGAGCACGTCGTCGGGGTGACCACCCGCCTGCGCGACGCCCTCGCCCACCGTCGCGGCCTCACCCGCATCCTCTACGGCGGCAGCGCCGGCCCCGGCATGTTCACCGACGTCGCCGAGGGCGTGGACGGCCTGTTCCTGGGTCGCTTCGCCCACGACGTCGCCAACTTCCGGTCCGTGATCCAGGAGATCGCGGACCACCCGCTCAACGCCCACGGCTCCACCGCCGAGCCCGCGACCGACCGCGCCTGACGCGCGGGGGTCTCCCGCTCACCGACGAGCCACACACCACCACCACAGGAGGCCTCTCGTGCCCACCGCACCCCGCACCGACAAGATCACCCGGGTCGCCCAGATCGGCACCGGCTACATGGGCGGCGGCATCGCCCAGTCCCTCGCGCTGGCCGGCAACGACGTCTGGCTCGCCGACGCCGACAAGGAGTCCACCCAGCGCAACTACGAGCGTCTCCTCAAGGAGTCGGAGCTGTTCGAGGGGCAGGGCCTCTTCCCCGCCGGCAGCACCGAGATCCTCAAGGAGAAGTTCCACCCCGCCGACTCCATCGAGGAGGCCGTCGCCGACGTCCACTTCGTCGAGGAAGCCGTCTTCGAGGACCCCCAGGTCAAGAAGGACGTCCTCTCCCGCGTCGAGAAGGCCGTCACCCCGGGCACCATCATCGGCACCAACACCTCCACCATCCCGGTGAAGGTCCTCGCCGAGGCCTTCGAAGACGCGTCGCTGTTCCTCACCGTGCACTTCTCCAACCCGGCGCCCTTCATCCCCGGCGTCGAGCTGGTCACCGGCGTGGCGACGAACCCGGCCGTGCTGCCGCTCATCGACGACCTCCTGGTCCGCGCCGGCCGTCGCGGCGCCCAGGTGCAGGACGTCCCCGGCTTCGTCCTCAACCGCCTCCAGTACGTCCTGCTCAAGGAGGCCATGACGATCGTCGAGGAGGGTGTCGCCACCCCCAGCGACGTCGACACCATTGTCTCCACCACCTTCGGCTTCCGGCTGCCCTTCTTCGGGCCGTTCGCGATCGCCGACATGGCCGGTCTCGACGTCTACGCCAAGGGCTTCAAGGTCCTCGAGGGCCACTTCGGGGAGCGCCTGTCCGCGCCCGCCAACCTCACCGCCCTGGTCGAGGCCGGCAAGTTCGGCACCAAGACCGGTTCCGGCTTCCTCGAGCTCGAGCCCGAGAAGCTGGCCGCGCTCATCGACTACCGCAACAAGGCCTACCAGAAGATGGGTGAGCTCCTCGCCGAGCTCGGCCCGTCGCCGCTGGCGGAGTGACCTGAGCACCCGCACCGGAACGCCGCCGCGGCGGTAGGACACCTCGCCCTCGGGGCCGGCCACCACCAGGTGGCCGGCCCCGAGCCGTGTGCGGGGTCGTCACGGGCCGGGCGACGGGACGCGGGTGGTGCGCGCGCCGCGAGCGCACCGTCTCAAGGGCGCTTGAGGTCGAGCGCCCCGGGCAGGCATGCTCACCCCCGTGCCGGACGACCTGCTCAGCATCGGCGCCGTCGCCGCCCGCGCCGGCCTCTCCGTACCCGCCCTGCGCTACTACGAGGAGCGCGGCCTCATCGCCTCCGTGCGGGACCCCGGCGGTCGGCGCCGGTTCCCCCGCTCGGTGCTGCGCCGGCTGGCGGTGGTCGCGGCCGGTCAGCGCATCGGCCTGTCCCTGGCCGAGGTGGCCGACGCCCTGTCGCGGTTGCCCTCCGGGCGCGCTCCCTCGGCCTCGGACTGGGCGCACGTCGGCGAGCGGTGGCAGCGGCTGCTCGACTCCCGGGTGCGCGAGCTCGAAGCCCTGCGGACGGCGCTGACCGACTGCATCGGCTGCGGCTGCCTCTCCCTGGAACGCTGCGGGCTGTTCAACCCCGGCGACGAGGCGGCGGCGGAGGGCGGGGGTTCCCGCTGGCTGCGCGGCGCCCGCCGCGCGGCCGCCGGACCGGGCGGCCCGCAGGACGAACCGACGGGGTGATCGGCGCCCCGCGCAGCCGGCCGGCTGACCGCCACCGTCCCGCGGTCGGGGCGGCACAACGGCACCGGGCCCCGGTCTGCGCAAGCAGACCGGGGCCCGGTGCCGTTCGTGCGGGGTTCAGCCGCGGGGGTTCAGCCGCAGGGGGTTCAGCCGCGGGGCAGGGTGAAGGAGCCCACCAGCTCGTTCAGCTCCACCGCCGCGCGCGAGACCTCACCGGCCGTGGTCGCGGTGTGCGTGGCCCCGGCGGTGGTCTGGTCCGAGGCCGCGGCGATGCCGGAGATGTTCGTGGCGATCTCCTGCGAGCCGGTGGAGACCTCGGTGACGTTGCGGACCATCTCGGACGTGGTCGCGGACTGCTCCTCCACCGCCGCGGCGATGGTGGACTGCAACCCGTCGATGCGGGCGATGACCTCGGTGATCTCCGCGATCGCCCCCGCCGCCGCCGCCGCATCAGCCTGCGTGGAACCGACCTTCGTGATGATCTCCTCCGTCGCCCGCGCGGTCTGCTGCGCCAGCTCCTTCACCTCACCGGCCACGACGGCGAAACCCTTGCCCATCTCCCCGGCCCGGGCGGCTTCGATGGTGGCGTTCAGGGCCAGCAGGTTGGTCTGCTCAGCGATGGAGGTGATGAGCTTGACGACCTCACCGATCTCGCGGGAGGAGGCGGAGAGGCGTTCAAGGGTGTCCCCCGCCGCTCCCGCTGCCGCCACCGCCGAAGCCGCGGTCGAGGACGCCTCGGCGGTGGAGGTGGCGATCTCCCGGATCGCCGAGGACATCTCGTCACCGGCGGCGGCGACGGTGCCGATGTTGGCGGAGATCTCCTCGGTCGCTGCGGAGACGACCTGGGCCTGGGTGGCGGCCTCCTCCGCACCGGAGGAGAGCTGGGTGGCGACGGTGGTCAGTTCCTCGCTGGAGGCGGCCAGGGTGGAGGCGTTGCCGGCGATGCGGCGCATCGTGTCGGTGAGGCGGTCCATGGTGGCGTCCAGGGCGGTGGCGAGCTGACCGACCTCGTCCTCGCCGGTGATGCCGACGCGCTGGTCGAGGCGGCCGGAGGCCAGGCCCTGCACGACGTGGAGGGTCTTGGCCAGCGGACGGGCGATGGAGCGGGCGACGAGGACAGCGGAGGTGACGGCGACAGCCAGCGCGATGGCGCCGATGACCAGCAGCATCGTGACGGCGGTGTGGTAGGCGCTGGAGCCCGCGGCGGCCATGTCCTTCGCGGCCTGGGACTCCGCCGCGGCCAGGGTGGCCAGCGTCTCGGTGATCTGCTTGGCGATGGGGGCGATGGTGCTGGTGCGGTAGGCGATGTAGCCCTCCACGTCGCCGGCCTCGGCCAGCGTCACCAGCTGCTCGCGGGCGGTGCGGTACTGGGCGAGGAGGTCCTCGAACGCGGCGCGGTCCTCCGCGCGGGAGCCGGGGCTGCTGGCCCCGTAGGCCTCCCACGCCTCGTCGAGGACGGTGTCGGTGACCCCCATGGCGTCGAGGTTGGCGGTGACGGCGTCGGGGGTGGTGGACAGGGCGGCGTTGGTGACGTCCATGCGCACCTGCAGGTAGGCGGCGCGGACGTCGCCGACGGCCTCGACCGAGGCGACCCCGGACTTCGACATCAGGTCCAGGTTGGCCTGCGAGGCACCCAGCCGGTTGATGCCGATGGCGACGATCGCGGCCAGCAGGAGGCACACGATGCCGAAGCCGGCGAAGAGCTTGGTGGCGACGTTCAGGTTCCGCAGTCGAGTGAGCACGCTCCCCCATCGGCAGCACCCGCCATCCGGTTGAAGGTCGTTCGCTGCGGCAAGCACCCATCTCGCCGGCCCCCACCGCCGGGTGGGCGAGCGCGGCCCGCCGAAGGTCGGCGCCGCCGCTGCCGATGCCTAGGGCATGGCCCTGGTGAGGTTCTTCTGCGACATGCGCGTCGTGCCCCGGATGCTCAGCGGCTTCGCCGTCGTCTGCGTGCTGCTGATCGCCGTCGGGGCCGTCGGCGCCGCGGAGCTGTGCGCCGCCGAGGCCAGGCTGCGCGACATGCACGACTCCACGGTGGCCTCGGCCAGCGCCCTGGGCGAGGTCGGCACCACCTTCGAGCACTCCACCACGGACCTGTCCGACCTCGCCCTGGCCACCGACGCCCGAGCCGGGGCGCAGGCCCTGACCGTCGACGACGCCGCCGCCGACGACGCCTGGGAGGCCTACCTCGCGACCTCCCCCGCTTCCACCGCCGCGCAGCGCACCGCGTTCGAGACCGACCTGGCCGCCTGGCGCACCGCCCGGCAGAGCCTCGTCCGGTTCGCCCTGGACGGGGACACCGCCGGCTTCGTCGCCGCCCGCTCCACCACCACCGCCCCCCTCGGCGACGAGGTCCGCGCCGACCTCGTGCACCTCGTCGACAGCGAGCACGCCGCCGCGACCGCCAGCTACACCGCCGGCGAGGACGCCTACCGGCTCGCCCTGGCCGTGATCGTCGGCATCAGCGGACTGGCCCTCCTGCTCGCCGGGACCATCGCGGTGCTGCTGGGCAAGAGCATCTCCCTCCCCCTCTCCCTCGTCGTCCCCGTCATCCAGGGGCTGGCCGAGGGCCGCCTCGACCAGCGCGTCCGGGTGCTGGGCGCCTGCGAGCTGGGCAGGATGGCGGAGGCCACCAACACCTCGATCGAGCGCCTGGCCCACCTCATGCGCAGCGTCAGCGCCAACGCCGCCACCCTCTCCTCCTCCTCGGAGGAGCTGACCACCGTCGCCACCCAGCTCTCCTCCGGCGCCCGGCAGGCCGGCGGGCGGTCCCAGCAGGTCGCCGCCGCCACCGAGGAGATCTCCACCAGCATCGGGGCCGTCGCCGCTGCGGGGGACGAGATGTCCGCCGCGATCCGCGAGATCGCCGCCTCCACCGCCGACGCCTCCCAGGTCGCCTCCGCCGCCGTCGCCTCCGCCGAGGACGCCCGCACCACCATCGAACGCCTCTCGATGTCCTCCCGCGAGATCGGCGACGTCGTCAAGCTCATCACCTCCATCGCCGAGCAGACCAACCTCCTCGCCCTGAACGCCACCATCGAAGCCGCCCGGGCCGGGGAGATGGGCAAGGGCTTCGCCGTCGTCGCCGGTGAGGTGAAGGAACTCGCCCAGCAGACCGCGCGGGCCACGGAGGAGATCGTGGGGCGGGTCAACGCCACCCAGGCCGACGCGGCGTCGGCGGCGGCGGCCATCGGGGAGATCACCGAGGTCATCGCCCGCATCGACGGGTTGCAGTCCACCATCGCCGCGGCGGTGGAGGAGCAGTCCGCGACCACGTCCGAGATGGTCCGCAACGTCACCGAGGTCTCCAACGGCTCCCAGGAGATCGCCGTCAGCGTCGCCGACATCGCCGCCGCGGCCGAGCAGACCACCTCCGGTGCCGGCCACACCGCCAGCACCGCCGACGAGGTCGCCCACGTCGCCGCCGACCTCGACCGCCTCGTGTCCTCGTTCACCGTCTGACCCCCCCGGCCCCACCGCGGGAGCACCCCGGTGGCGGCGGGCGCGGGTCCCGAGCGCGTCCACGGGTAGCCTCGGCCCTCCCCCCCTGCCGAGGAGAACCGCTCGTGAACCCCTACCTGTCCTTCGCCCTGCTGCGCGTCGGGTTCCTCGTCCTGCCCCTGGGGGTCCTGACCCTCCTCGGCGTCGAGGCGCCGCTGTCCATCGCGATCGCCGTCGTCCTCTCCGTCGTGCTCTCCGCGGTGTTCCTGCGCGACCAGCGACGGCGGATCTCCGAGCGGGTCACCGACCGCGCCGCCCGCCGGACCCCTCCGCGCCGCTAGGCTGAGGCCCCGTGGCGGAACAGGTCTCCTTCCTCGGCACCACGGGCCAGCGGCTGGCCGGGCTGCTGGACCTGCCCGAGGGACCGCCGCGCGGGTGGGGGATCTTCGCCCACGGCTTCACCCTCGGCAAGGACTCCCCCGCCGCCTCCCGCACCTGCAAGGGCCTCGCCAGCGAGGGCATCGGCATGCTGCGGTTCGACAACCTCGGCCTCGGGGACTCCGAGGGCGACTGGGGCGACGGGTCCTTCACCCACAAGGTGTCCGACACCGTCCTCGCCGCCGAGTTCATGCGCTCGCGCGGGACCCCCGCCGCCCTCCTCGTCGGGCACTCCTTCGGCGGCGCCGCCGTCATCGCGGCCGCGAACCGCATCCCCGACCTCCAGGCCGTCGTCAGCGTCGCCGCCCCCTCCGAACCCCGCCACGTCGAGCACCACTACGACGCGCTCGTGGAACGGGTCCTGGCCGAGGGCCACGCCGAGTGGATGGTGGGCGGACGCGCCCTCACCCTCAAGCGCGCCTTCGTCGAGGACGTCCGCGCCGCCGACCTCAAGGAGCAGATCCACCGCCTGTCGGTGCCGCTGCTGGTCATGCACTCCCCCACCGACGACACCGTCGGCATCGACAACGCCAGCGCCATCTTCCGGGCCGCCCGGCACCCGCGCAGCTTCGTCTCCCTGGAGGGGTCCGACCACCTGCTCACCGCCCGCGGCCAGGCCCGCCGCGCCGCGCGCATCATCAGCGCCTGGGCCGACCAGTACCTGCGCGACCCCCCGGCACCGGCCGCCCCCTGACCCCGCACCGCGCCCGGTGAACCGACCGACACCCCACCCCGTGGTGCCAGCGAGCGGGTCCGCCGGACCCGCCGAGCGACGGAGGCACCCGTGGACGACGCCCGACACCCCCAGCCCCCCGCCCGCACCGGGCTCTCCCGGCGCCGGGCGCTCACCGTCGGCGGCGCCCTCGGCCTCGGCCCGGCCCTCGCGGCCTGCGGCGACGACGCGACGACCGGGACGGAGCCCGGGACCCCCGCGAGCAGCACGTCCAGCAGCACGCCCAGCGGCTCGTCGAGCACCTCGGCCGGCCCCGCCCCCGCCGGAACCGGCGCGGCCCTCACCACCGTCTCGGCCGTCCCCGTGGGCTCGGCGCTCCTCGTGGAGGGCGGCGGCGGGGCCCCCGTCGTCGTCGCCCAGCCCACCGCGGGCCGGATCGTCGCCTTCAGCGGCCTGTGCACCCACCAGGGGTGCGCGGTCGCCGTCGCCGGGCAGGAACTGGACTGCCCCTGCCACGGGTCCCGGTTCGACGCGCTGACCGGGGCGGTCCTGCAGGGACCCGCGACCGACCCGCTGACCCCCTACGAGGTCCGGGTGGACGGCGACTCCGTCGTCGCCGCCACCTGAACCGGCCCGGTCAGCTGCGGCCGCGGCGCTCCGGCACCCGCCGGACCGCCCCGGTCGAGGCCGACGTCGCCATCGCGGCGTAGGCGCGCAGCGCACCGGTCAGCGGACGCACCCGGTCCCTCGGTTCCCAGGGGCGTTCGGAGGACTCCATCTTGGCGCGGCGCTCCGCGAGGACCTCGTCGTCCACGAGCAGCCGCAGCCCGCGCGACTCCACGTCGATCTCGATCTCGTCGCCGTCCTCGACCAGGCCGATGACGCCCCCCGCCCACGCCTCGGGCGAGACGTGACCCACGGAGATGCCGCTGGAACCGCCGGAGAACCGGCCGTCGGTCACCAGCGCGCAGACCTTGCCCAGGCCCCGGCCCTTGAGGAACGACGTGGGGTGCAGCATCTCCTGCATGCCCGGCCCGCCCGCGGGACCCTCGTAGCGGATGACGACGACGTGCCCGGGCCGCACCTTCCCCGACAGGATCGCCTCCACGGCCTCCTCCTGGGACTCCAGGACCAGGGCGGTGCCCCGGAAGTGGAACAGCGACGGGTCGATGCCGGCGGTCTTGATGATCGCCCCCTCGGTGGCGAGGTTGCCCTCCAGGACCGCGAGGCCGCCGTCGGCGGTGTAGGCGTGCGCGACGTCGCGCACGCACCCGGTGGCGGCGTCGGTGTCCAGCGACGACCAGCGGTTCTCCGTCGAGAACGCCTGCGTGGTGCGGACCCCGCCGGGGGCGGCGTGGAACAGCTCGAGGGCGACCTCGCTGGGCGACTCCGCCCGGACGTCCCACCGCTCCAGCCAGGACGCCACGTCCGGGCTGTGGACGGTGCGCACGGAGTCGTCGAGCATCCCGCCGCGCCACAGCTCCCCGAGGATGGCGGGGATGCCGCCGGCGCGGTGGACGTCCTCCATGTGGAAGTCGGAGTTCGGCGCCACCTTCGACAGGCACGGCACCCGGCGGCTGATCGCGTCGATGTCGTCGAGGCCGAAGTCCAGCTCCGCCTCCTGCGCGGCGGCGAGGATGTGCAGGACCGTGTTGGTCGACCCGCCCATCGCCACGTCGAGGGCCATGGCGTTGGAGAACGCCGCCCGGTTCGCGATGCTGCGCGGCAGCACCGACTCGTCGTCGCCGTCGTAGTACTGCTTCGCGAGCTCCACGATCAGCGTTCCCGCGCGCAGGAACAGGTCGCGGCGCGCGGCGTGCGTGGCCAGGGTGGACCCGTTGCCGGGCAACGACAGGCCCAGGGCCTCGGTCAGGCAGTTCATGGAGTTCGCGGTGAACATGCCCGAGCAGGAACCGCAGGTGGGGCACGCGGAGCGCTCGACCTGGGCCAGCCCCTCGGCGTCCACCGCCTCCGACGCCGACGCCGAGATGGCCGTGACGAGGTCGGTGGGGGCGTGCGCCACCCCGTCCACGACGACGGCCTTGCCGGCCTCCATCGGCCCGCCGGAGACGAACACGACCGGGATGTTCAGCCGCAGCGCGGCCATCAGCATGCCGGGGGTGATCTTGTCGCAGTTGGAGATGCACACCAGCGCGTCGGCCTGGTGGGCGTTGACCATGTACTCGACGGAGTCGGCGATGAGCTCGCGGCTGGGCAGCGAGTACAGCATCCCGGAGTGACCCATCGCGATGCCGTCGTCGACGGCGATGGTGTTGAACTCCTTCGAGACCCCGCCGGCCTCGGCGATGGCGCCGGCGACGAGGTCACCCATGTCCTTGAGGTGCACGTGGCCCGGCACGAACTGCGTGTACGAGTTGGCGATCGCCACGATGGGCTTGCCGAAGTCCCCGTCCGTCATGCCCGTGGCGCGCCACAGCGCGCGGGCACCGGCCATGTTCCGGCCGTGGGTGGAGGTTCGGGAACGCAAGGCGGGCACGGGGGCTCCAAGGAGGGGTCGAGCTCGGGAGGTGGGTCCCGCACGGGACACCGCGGCCGATGGGCCCGCGACGCGCCCCGCGCGAGCGGACGAGCGCCCTCCGTCCGCAGGTGCGCGGACGGCGACGACGTCGCGTGCGGCGGCCACCCCGTCCGGTGGTGCACGCCGCTCCCCCGGGGTCCGTCTCGGAGTCCACCCGGGAGGCTCCGAGGATAACCCCGGCCCCGGACCGTCCGGCCCCCCGGCGTCCGGGCCGGTCCTGCCTGTTCCGAACATGCGGCGCCTATAGCTCCGATAACTGATTTTCGTGCGACGGTGGGGGCGTGTCGGAGGAACCGCCCGAACCCGGGGAACTGCCCGAGGCCGCCGCGGCCGCCCTGCCGCCGCTGCCCCCGCCCACCGCGTTCGACGCGGAGAGCCTGGACCGGTGGTTCGCCCTCCTGGACCCCGTGCGGCGCTCGGTGCGCGCCCGCGGGACGTGGCGCGCCTACGCCGTCGACCTCGCCCACTTCGCCGACTGGTGCGCCCCGACCGGCCGGTCGCCGCTGCCGGCCACCCCGGGGACCGTCACCGACTACCTCACCGACCACGTCGAGTCCCTGTCCGTCGCGACGCTGCGGCGGCGGCTGGCCGCCATCGCCGTCGCGCACGGGGTCGCCGGGGTCCCCTCCCCCACCCACGACGAGCGCGTCCCGCTGGTCTGGCGGGGCCTGCGGCGCGTCCACGGTCCCGCGCGCCCGCCGCGCACGGTGGGCGCGGTGGAGGTCCGCGAGCTGCTGGTGCTCGTCGCCCCCCTGCGGGACACGGTCCTGGACCACCGCGACCGGGCCCTGCTCGTGATGGGCTTCGCGGGGGCGCTGCGCCGCTCCGAGCTCAGCGCCCTCGACGTGGCCGACGTCGCGGTCGCCCCGGAGCGCCTGCTGGTGACCGTCCGGGCGGCCGGTTCGCGGCCCGCACGGGTCGTCGAACTCCCTCGGGGGCGGCGGGTGGAGACCTGCCCCGTCCGTTCCTGGCGCGCCTGGGCCGGCGCGGCGCGGCTCGTGGACGGCGCCGCCTTTCGCCGCACGACCCGGGGCGGGCGGTCGCTGCGACCGGAGCGCCTCGGCGACCGCGGCGTCGCCGAGGTCGTCAAGCGGCGCGCCCTCGCGGTCGGCCTGGACCCCGGCTCGCTCTCCGGCCACAGCCTGCGGGCCGGCTTCGTCACCGCGGCGTCGCGGGCGGGGGTGCCGGCGGTGTCGATCGCGCGCCAGACCGGGCACCGCTCGGCCGCCGCGCTCGCCGCGTGCGTGCGCGAGGACCGCCCGTTCCCGACGAACCCGGCGGCCCACGTCGGGCTGTGAGGCCCGGCCCGCTCAGCGCCCCGCCACCCGGCCGGGGGTCAGCCGCAGGGGTTCAGCCGGTCGTCGTGGGACCGCCCGCCGCCACCCACGCCGCGATCCCGCCCTCGAGGTGGGCCACGTCGCCGCGCCCGGCCGCGAGCGCCGCGGCCAGCGCCTGCGCGGAGCGCGACCCGCGGGCGCAGTGCAGGACGAGCGGACCGGGGGGCAGGAGCCCGGGGTCGGCGAGGACCCGGGCCAGCGGGAGGAGCACCGACCCCGGCACCGCGGCCTCGGCGTGCTCGTGCGGTTCGCGGACGTCGACGACCACCGGCCCGCCGCCGTCGGCCGTGGCGGCGATCAGCGCCGCCGCGCCCACGGAGGGCAGCGCACCCAGCCCGGTGACCGCGGCGCGGCGCGGGTCGGGGCGCAGCGGCACCTCGCGCCAGCTCACGGCCAGGGCGTCGTGGACGAGCACCCGCCCCAGCAGCGGCCGGCCGGCCCCGGTGATCAGCTTCACGGCCTCGGTGACCATGGTGGCGGCGATCGCCGCGCAGACCCCGCCCAGCACCCCGGCCTCCCCGCAGCCGGGCACCGTCCCCGGGGGCGGCTCCGTCGGGAACAGGTCGCGGTAGGTCGGCCCCTCCGCCCCGTCGAAGACGCTGACGTGCCCGTCGAAGCGCAGGACCGCGCCCCACACCCAGGGCAGCCCGCTCAGCACGCACGCGTCGTTGACGAGGTAGCGGGTCGCGAAGGTGTCGGACCCGTCGAGGACGAGGTCGTAGCGGGAGAGGAGGTCGAGGGCGTTGCCGGCGTCCAGCCGTTCGCGGTGGCGGTGGACGGTGACGGTGGGGTTGAGCCGGGCGACGGCGTCGGCGGCGCTGTCGACCTTGGGGCGCCCCACGTCGGGCGTGCCGTGGGCGACCTGGCGCTGCAGGTTGGAGGTGTCCACGACGTCGTCGTCGACCACGCCGATCGTCCCGATCCCGGCGGCGGCCAGGTAGAGCAGCGCGGGCGATCCCAGCCCACCGGCCCCGACGACGAGCACCCGGGCGGCGAGCAGCCGGCGCTGCCCGACCTCCCCGATCTCCGGCAGCAGCAGGTGCCGGGAGTAGCGGGCGCGCTGGTCCGCGCTCAGTTCCGGGCCGGGCCCGACGAGGGGGGTCTTCACGAGGGAAGCCTCCCCCCCACCGCGGCGACGCGTCCCGGCGGGCTGTCCTGGCGCTCCAGCGCCGCGCGCAGGGCCTGCTCCCCCGGCCCGAGCAGCTGGCCCCGGGCGGGCGGGGTGGACCCGGTGAGGCGTTGCAGGGTGCGGGCGGTGGCGTCCAGGACGCCCAGGACGGCGGGGGTGTGGAGGAGGTCGAGGGCACCGGGGGGGCCGTCGAGGGCGAGGCACCCGGTGACGCGGGAGCTCTCCCCCGCGTCGTCGACGAGGGGGACGGCGACGACGACGGCGTACTTGCCGCGGACGGCGCGGAACTCCTCGGCCGAGAGGCCCTGGCGTTCCCCGGCGGCGTCGGGACCGGTGACGTCGCGGGCCACGACGGCGCCCGTGGCGACGCACTCGCCGATGACGCCCTTGCCCGGGGCCCAGCGCACGCCGGAGGCGACCGGACGGCGGCGGGACCGGACGCGGTGCACCCGGGCCAGCCGCGGGGCTCGCCCGAGGGGCCGGCGCACGCGGTAGGCGGCGACGGCGAGGTCGCGGGGGTCGACCCGCCCCCCGGTCGCGTCGACGACGGCCCACAGGGCGCCGGAGAGCAGGTCGTCGTGGAGGTCGCGGGTCGCCTCGCGCCGGGCCCCGAGCAGGCGGGCGACGGCCTGGGTGGCGGTCGAGGCGACCGCGAGGACGGCGGTGAGGACGACGAGGACGACGAGGACGACGTCGCCGGGGTCCCACAGCCCGGCGCGCTCCAGCCCCAGGGCCGCCCCGACCGCGGCGGCGAGGACGGCGAGTCCGAGGTCGATCCAGGTGCGCACGGGCGTCACCGTAGGCGCCGGCGGGGACACCGGGCCCGGGGGCGCCGCCGCCCGCGGCTCAGCGGAGGGTGACGGACGCGCGGTCGGGACCGGTCGCCGGGAGGGTGAGCGCGCGGGGCGCCCGGTCGGGGGCGCGGCGGTGGGTGCTGGCGGGGGTGCGGGCGTCGGCCAGGCGGGGCAGCAGGAGGGCGCCGCGGGCGGTGCGCTCGGCCTCCACGTCGGCGAGGACCCCGGACCACCCGGACCAGTCGAGGTGTCGCCCGGGGAGGTCCCGGTTGTAGCGGGTGCGGTAGTAGACGTGGGTCCAGCCGGGGTGGGCGAAGGTGCCGACCACCTCGGGCTTGTCGTCGATGAGGACGTCACCCGCCACGAGCGTCTTGTCGCGGGTGACGATCACGCGCTCGGTCCAGGACAGACCCAGGTGCTCCTCCACCCACTCGTACTTCTCGCGCACGCAGTGGCGGTAGGCGCGCACCGGAGCGGTGCAGATGCGCACGTCGTGACCGGCGTCGAGCATCGCCTCCATCGCCTCGCGGGCACCGGGCAGGGGCGGCAGGTCGCGGAAGAAGCCGGCCCGGGTGGAGACGGCGCGGATGCGCTCGTGCCACTGCGGCGGGTAGCTGTCCTCGATCCAGTACGAGTCGGCCTCGGCGCGGGGCGCGCGGGGGGCGTCGGGGTGGGCGGCGAGGAAGCGGCGGTCGAAGCCCGCCCCGAAGTCGGCGAGCGTCTGGTCCTGGTCGACGAGGACGAGCACGGGCTGGCCTCCTCAGGCGGCGGGCGGGATCCCCCGCCTGATCGGCAGGTCGGGGCCGCAGGTGAAGCCCGGCGGCCCCGCGGGGCGGTGGGGAATGGATCGGCCCCGCGTCCTGGTTGTCGTCCTCGCCGCGTGGACGGGAGCCACGGGCTTCCGCTGCCGGTGGCCCCACCCCCGCGACGGAAGACCCCACATGACCTCACGCACCGACCTCCCCCCCGCCGACGGCGCCGCGGACGTCGTCCCGCCGTCCCGGCCGAGCATGGGGCGCACCGCGCTCGTGCTCGGGGCCTTCGTCGCCATCGGGCCGCTCACCATCGACATGTACCTGCCGGCCCTGCCCACGATCGTCACGCAGCTGCAGACGACCGAGGCGGCGGTGCAGCTGACCCTGACCGGGACCCTGGTGGGCCTGGCGCTCGGCCAGCTCGTCATCGGTCCGCTCTCCGACGCCCTCGGGCGCCGCCGGCCGCTGCTGGCCGGGACCGCGCTGCACGTCGTGGCGTCCCTGCTCGTCCTGCTGGCGCCGAACATCGCCGTGCTGGGGGTGCTGCGGGTGCTGCAGGGCGTGGGCACGGCGGCGGGGGCCGTGATCGCCCTGGCCATCGTGCGCGACCTGTACGAGGGGCGCGCCGCGGCCACCATGCTCTCCCGGTTGTTCCTGGTGATCGGCGCGGCGCCGGTCCTGGCGCCGACGATCGGCGGGGAGCTGCTGCGGTTCACCTCCTGGCGGGGGATCTTCGTCCTGCTCGCCGTCTACGGGCTGGCGCTGCTGGCGGTCGGCGCGCGGGCGCTGCGCGAGACCCTGCCGCCGGAGGCCCGTCGTCCGCTGCGCCTCGGCGCGACCGTGCGGACCTACCGCGGCCTGCTGCGCGACCGCACCTACCTCGGCCTGGTCCTGGTGGCGGGGCTGACCATGGCGGCCCTGTTCAGCTACGTGGCCGGGGCCTCGTTCGTGTACCAGGGGCAGTTCGGCCTGGACCAGCAGCAGTTCGGCCTCCTCTTCGGCGCCGGCGCCTTCTGGCTCATCGCGGCCACCCAGCTCAACCCGCTGGTCCTGCGCTGGGCGGCGCCGTCGCAGGTGCTCCTCGCCGGCACCGTCGCCGGCCTGCTCGCCGGGGTGGTCCTGCTGGTGCTCGCGGCCACCGGCACCGGCGGCCTGGCCGGGGTCGTGGCGCCGCTGTGGGTGGTGCTGTTCGCCATCGGCCTGGCCCTGCCCAACGCCCCGGCGCTGGCCCTGTCCCGGCACGGCGAGGCCGCCGGGGCGGCGGCCGCCCTGCTGGGGGCCGTGCAGTTCGGGGTGGGGGCGCTGGTCTCCCCCCTGGTGGGCCTGCTCGGCAACGACGCGCGGGCCATGGGGCTGGTGATCTCCTGCGCCCTGCTCCTCGGCACCGGCGTGCTGGTGCTGCTCGTGCGGCCCTGGCAGCTGGTGGCCGAGACCGGGCCGGACGTCGTCATCGCCGCCCACTGAGCCGCCCGAGCCCGCGGCCGGGCGGGGTCCCGTCCGGCCGCGGGCTCCCGGGCCGCGAGCGCGCCCGTGCGCGGGGTCACGGGTGGGGGCACACTGCGGCGCATGTGTGGCCGCTACGCGCGCTCCCGACCCGACGACGAGCTCGTCGACCTCTTCGACGTCAGCGAGATCGTCGGCGACCCCCTGCCGGCCTCCTACAACATCGCCCCCACCCAGGACGCCCGCGTTGTCCTCGAACGGGCCCCGCGCGAGGACGCCGACGGCCCGGGGCCCGGTGGCGCCACCCGGCAGCTGCGCACCCTGCGCTGGGGCCTGGTGCCCGTCTGGGCCAAGGACGTCAAGATCGGCAACCGGATGGTCAACGCCCGGGTGGAGACCATCACCGAGAAGCCCTCGTTCAAGCGGGCCGCCGCCAAGCGGCGCCTGCTGGTGCCGGCCGACGGGTACTACGAGTGGGAGGAGCGCGAGGGCCGGAAGGTCCCGCACTTCCTGCACGCCCCCGACGGCGTCCTGGCCTTCGCCGGCCTGTACGAGCTGTGGCCGGACCCGGCCAAGGCCGAGGACGACCCCGACCGGTGGCTGTGGACGTTCACCATCCTCACCACCCGGGCCAGCGACGCCCTCGGCCACATCCACGACCGCACCCCCGTCATCGTCCCGCCGGACATGCGCGACGACTGGCTGGACCCCACCCTCACCGACCTGGACCTGGTCCGCCAGGTCCTCGACGCCGTCCCCGAGCCGCACCTGGAGACCCACGAGGTCTCCACCGCGGTCAACTCCCCGCGCAACGACTCCCCCGACCTGCTGGCCCCGGTCCCCTGACCCCGCCCGCGCCCCGGGCGCGGGCGGGTCTCAGCGGGCCCAGAACGCGCGGTGGGAACGCGTCAGCCAGTCGTCGACCCAGGCCCGGTCGCCGGACTCCGGCAGCGGGCTCGCGGCGGCCGCCGCGGCGAGGTCCGCCTCGAGGTCGGCCAGCCACGCCTCGACGTCGGCCCGGGCCCACTCCCCGCGGCGCACCGAGCGCAGGGCGTCGAGGTCGGGGCCCGGCACCGGCAGCGTGACGCGCCCGGTCAGCAGCAGCTCCAGCCCCTGGACCCCCAGCCGCAGCGCGTGCATCGCGGGCTTGGGGTCGTACCCCGGCCCGGACCGCCGGGCCCGGACGGCGGCGCGTCGACCGCGCTCACCGAGGAACGCCGCGCGCTGGGACCGCAGGTAGCCGAGGAACCGCCGTCCGGCGGCCCGGGAGGCGAACCGGGAGGCGTTCTCCCGCAGTTCCCGTCCGGCGTCGGTGACCCGGACGACCTCCTCGTCGGGGACCCACAGCGGCAGCAGGACCGTCGGGTTCCCCGCCAGCGCCAGGCGCGCCCACTTGCGGGCGCTGTACACCACGACGTCGAGGTCACCCGGGCCCGAGCGCTCGGCCAGCCCGCGGGGCCGGGCCCAGGCGGTGTGCAGCTCGTACTGCTCGAAGGGGATCTCCCGGCCACCGGGGGTCCGGACCCGGGCCAGGCCGGTGACGAACTCCGCCGGCTCCAGGCACAGGCCGAGCTCGTCGCGGTCGTCCTGGCCCTCGCCGGCGGTGCCGTGGACCCCGCTGCCGACCTGGGTCAGCAGCACGGTGCCGGCCTCGGCGAGGCGGCGCGCCTCCTCACCGGCGTGGGGGTGTCTGATCACGGGACGAGGGTACGAACCGGGACCGCCACCGCGCCAACGGGTTTCAGAGCGTCGACAACCTGGCCAGCAGCTGCCCGGCGAAGTCGCCGGGGACCTCCAGCGCCACCCGGGTGCCGTTCTCGTAGGTGCGGGGGTAGCCCTGGTAGCGGTCGCGCAGGTCCACGACGGTCTGCCCGCGCCCGGGCCCGTCGGTGTGGTCCACGACCACCGGGACCGTCGGCGCGAGGGCGAGGTCCACGTCGCCGGTCGCGACGGCCGCCGCCAGCGGGTCGTGCAGGACCGCGCACGGGCGGCCGTAGCGCTGGGCGTAGAACCCGAAGTAGTGGCCCAGCATCCGCGCGATCGCCACCGCGCCGGGCGTCCCCACCGCGAGCAGCGCCTGCCGGTGGGACTCCTCGAAGACGTGCTCCATCGTGACGTCCAGGCCGACCATGGTCAGGTCGAAACCCGCGGTGAACACGCGGTGCGCGGCCAGCGGGTCGTTGGCCACGTTCGCCTCGGCCACCGCCGACACGTTGCCCGGCGCCATCGCGGCCCCGCCCATGACGGTGAACCGCCCGACCAGTTCCGGCAGCCGGGGCTCGAGGTCGAGGGCGAGGGCGACGTTGGTGAACGGCCCGATCGCCAGCAGGTGCAGCTCGCCCGGGTGGGCCCGGGCCGCGTCCACGATGGCCTGCGCCCCGCTCGTCCCGGTCGGGGCGGCGGGCGAGCGCGGGAGCTCGACCTCACCGATGCCGTTGACCCCGTGGACCTCCGGCGCCCCGCCGGAGTAGGGGTGGTCGAGGAAGTCGTGCGCGCCGACGCTGACCGGCACCTCGGGGCGCCCCAGCAGGGCCAGCAGGTCCAGGGTGTTGCGGGCCCCGCCGGCGGCGTCGAGGTTGCCGCTGACCGTGGACACCCCGACCAGGTCGACCCCGGGGGTGGCGACCAGCCAGCCGATGGCCATGGCGTCGTCGATGCCGGTGTCGCAGTCGAGGAAGAGGGGCACGCTCACGGGCGCAGTCTAGGCGGGGGCCGGCCGGGGCCCGGGCGGGGTCCGGGCGGGGTCGTCCCAGCCGGTCTGCGGGGTGCGGCAGTCCTCGCGGAACACGAACTGCGACACCCGCCGGCGCTGCGAGCTCGACCAGTCGATGACCGGGCGACGGGCCTGCTCGGGCAGGTAGCCGATGCGGTAGACGGCCATCAGCTCCAGGTCGTCGGGCACCGCGAGCAGGTCGACGATCTCCTCCCAGGCCCCGGGCACCTCCATGGGGAAGCTCACGAACTGGATGCCCAGCCCCAGCTCGGTGGTCGTGAGCCAGAGGTTCTCCACCGCCGCGCCCATCGAGAACAGCGAGTAGAACCCCGACAGCTCACCGGGGCGGTACTCGGCCCGGTCGAGCATGACGCCCAGCAGCAGCGGCGAGCCCGCGACGAGCTTGCGGTTCTGCTCCCCCAGCGTCTGCGGCACCCGCAGCGCGTTGACGGCCAGCTGCCCCCGGCGGGTGAACACGCTGCGGGTGAAGGGCCGCAGCGGGGCGGGCAGCTTGTCGAAGAGCATCCCCGAGCGGGTCCGTTCCATCTCCTCGGCGCTGAAGCGGAAGTACCGCTTGTAGCGCTCGAAGAACGTCCCGTTGCCCATGGCCGTCGTCATCGACGCGCCGCTGATGCGGGCGACCCGTTCGATGGTGTCGCGGGACTCCACGAGCACGAAGCGCCACGGCTGGCTGTTCAGCTGCGAGGGCGCGCGGGCGGCGACCTCGACGAGGGTGCGCTGGTGCTCCGGGCTCACCGGGTCGGGCAGGAACGCCCCGTTGGTGGTGCGCCGGGCGGCGATGGCCTCACGCAGTTCCACGCCGCTCAGCTCGCCCGCAGCGCAGCGAGGTAGGCGGGGGCGGCCGTCCCCGCGATGACCGGGTGCCACCGCGAACGCGCCGACACGGCCGGGATGGCGCTCAGGGGCAGCGCGACGGGCAGCAGCCGCCAGAAGGCCGGGCGCCGGTGGCGGGCGAGCTCGGCCCCCGCGCCGGCGGTGAGGACGGCGGTCGCCATGTAGACGGCGTGGTGCACCCAGCGGGCGCCGGAGGTGTCCAGCACCCGCAGGGCGACGGAGGCCCCCAGGGCGCAGTTGAGCAGGTAGCCGGTGGCGGCGGCGGTCAGCAGCGGGGTGGGCACGGGCAGCAGTGGACCACGACGCTCCCGCGCCCGCTCAGGAGGCGTCGCGGATGGCGAGCAGCACGCGGCCCACGAGCTCGGCGGGCACCTCGCGCAGGCCGTGGTCGCGGCGGGCGTGACCGGCGACGTCGCGCAGGATGAGGTCGCTGTCGGGGCCGGTGAAGGTGCGGGCGCAGCCGGCGACGACGTCCCCGCAGGAGAAGTGCTTCACGGTGGTCCTCCGGGGGTGGCGTCGCGGGGCTGCGTCCCCGGTCGTCTCGACGCCCGGGGGCCGCGACCTGAGCCGGCGGGGCGGAGACCGCCCGGACGGCCGAACGCCCGCCCGCCCCGGAGGGGCGGACGGGCGGCGGGGGGAGGGACCTCAGTGCTTCTCGACCGGCTTCTCGACCGGTTCCTCGGCCGGCTCGCCGGGACCGTCGACCGGGTCCCCGTGCTCGGCCGGGGCGGGCCGGCGCAGGCTGAGCACGATCGCCAGCGTCAGCGAGACGACGATGACGCTCAGGCTGATCCAGGTCGGGATGTGCGGGATCGAGGGGCTGATGACCTCGTGGCCGGCCTGGAAGAACAGCTTCACGCCGATGAAGGCGAGGATGAAGGCCAGCGCCTTGCTCAGCAGGTGGAAGCGCTCGAGCAGCCCGGAGAGCATGAAGTACA
Organism: Kineococcus radiotolerans SRS30216 = ATCC BAA-149; assembly: GCF_000017305.1. Classification (GTDB taxonomy): domain Bacteria; phylum Actinomycetota; class Actinomycetes; order Actinomycetales; family Kineococcaceae; genus Kineococcus; species Kineococcus radiotolerans. The sequence continues at coordinate 328,156 of NC_009664.2, forward strand.
GCGCTCGCAGACCCAGGATGGCGAAGGCGTTGGAGGAGTACACGATGAACATGTCGTCGGAGACGGCGAGCACGGCCGGGACGCTGTCGACGGCGAAGATCAGGTCGGCGGCCTCGATGGCCGCCACGACGGCGAGCAGCGGGGTGCCGTAGCGCTTGCCGGCTTCCTTGATGAAGAACTTGGTGCCGTGGTACTCGTCCTTGAGCGGGATGATCTTCTTGATCATGCGGACACCGATGTTCTTGCCCGGGTCCATGTCCTGGTCGTCGTCCTTGAGCATCTTCCACGCCGACCACAGCAGGATGGCGCCGAAGACGAAGAGGACGGCGGTGAAGCGCTCGACGACGGCCACGCCGACGCCGAGGAAGATGCCGCGGAAGAGCAGGGCGCCCAGAACGCCGAGGAAGAGCACGCGGTGCTGGTACTCGCGGGGCACCTTGAAGTAGGCGAAGATCAGCGCGAAGACGAAGAGGTTGTCCACGGACAGGCTCTTCTCGAGCAACCAGGCCGTGGTGTAGGCGGTGCCCGCCTCGGCCCCGTAGGCCCAGAAGATGATGCCGCCGAAGATCAGGGCCATCGTGACCCAGACGCCGCTCCAGATCGCGGCTTCCTTGAACTGGATGACGTGGGCGCCGCGGTGGCCCAGCAGGTCGATCGCCAGCATGACGATGACGACCACGCCAAGAGCCACCCACGCCCACAGCGGGACGTCGAGGTTCAGGTCCACTGCGTGCTCCAAGTGTGCGGAATTGGTGACGACGGGTGTCGTCTCCACCCATGGTGACTTCCGGGAGCTGGCAGTGCCCAGTCGACAGGAGGACGAGATGGGCGGCCGACCTTGCCGGGACCCGGCAACCTGGGCGGGTCAGCCCTCCCCGGGCCACCCCATGGCCCGTGCGGCCAGCACCGCCGCCTGCAGCCCGAACCGCTGCTCCGGGCGCGTCGCGTCGATGCCGGTGAGGTCGCGCACCCGGGCCAGGCGGTAGGTGACGGCCCGCACGGACAGGTGCAGCCGGCGCGCCGCCTCGGTGGCGTTGCCCCCGGAGTCCAGGTACGCCTCCAGGGTCACCAGGACCGGTTCGACCCCCCCGCGCACCTGCCGCAGCGGGGCCAGCGTCGACTCGACGAGGTCCCGGGCGACCGCGTGGTCGCGCAGCAGCACGTCGTGGACGAGCAGGTCCGCGGCGTCGGCCACCGGGTCGCGCCCGGGGTCGCCGGCTCCCAGCCGGGCCCCCAGGTCGAGGGCGCGGCGGGCCTGCTCGAAGGAGGCGACGACCCCGGAGCCCCCGGCCGCGGGTCGTCCGACCCCGGCGCGCCAGCCCGTGCGGTGCGGGGAGCCGAGCGCGTCGCGCAGCCGCAGGACGACCTCGTCGACGGCGGCCCGATCGGGGGCGGCGAAGACGACGACGAGGGCCCCGTCCTTGGTCGCCACCAGCGGGTCGGCGTCGGCGACGCCGCCGTGCAGGCGCCGCTCGACCGTGGCGACCTGGGCGCTGCCGTCGCGGAAGGGCGCACCGGCCCGCACGACGCAGACCGCGTGCGGGCCGGTGAGGTCGAGGCCGAACCGGGGGGCGCGCCGCAGCAGGCCGGTGACGTCGGCGGTGCCGGCGAGGAGGTCGTCGACGAACTCCCGGCGGTCGGACTCCTCCCGGCGCACGAGCTGGCGCCGGGCGAGCTGGTAGCCCTCGGTGAGGGCGGCCACGGCGTCGTCGCTGGCCCGCAGGACGACCTCGCCGGCGGTCACGACGCCCTCGGGGTCCCCGGCGGCGCCGGCGATGGGGGGCAGGTGGCGCCACAGCCGCCAGGCGGCGGAGAGGTAGAGGTCGAGCAGGGCGCGCAGCGCCACGCCCGAGGTCGCCGCCTTCCCCCCGACGTCCCGGTAGCGGGCGATGCGGGGCGCGGACAGCCGGCGGCCCTCGACGACGGCCCGCCAGACCGCGTCGAGGAAGTCGCCGAGCAGGGCGGGGTCGATGCCCCCCGCGTCCTGGGCCGCGGCCCGCGCCACGGCGTCGAGGCGGTCGGCGTCGGGCGCGTCGGGCGCGTCGGCGGGGCGGCCCGGGACGGGGAGGTCGGGCGGGGTCGCGGGCACCGCCGGATGATGGCACCGAGCGGCCCGGGAGGGTGCGGAACGTGGTGATCGACCAGCGCTGCGCGATGTGACCCTGGTCACGTTGGTCGTCCACACCTACGCGTTGCTGCTCGTGGTGCCGAGGTTGCGGGAGGTAGTCTCCGGCGCGACGGACCCGCACGGGTCCTCCACACGACCCGCGCCACCACCGACCGACCCGAACGCACCGGAAGCGAACGACCCGGGCCAACGCCCCCGACCGCACTGGACGTAGACGACGTGCCCCTCCCGCAGGCCAGCCCCGCCCGCCGCTCCCAGCGACTGCGCTCGACCCTGCTCCTGGCCGGAGCGGTGGTCGGCAGCGGCTGCCTGACGCTCGGGCTCGTCGCCCCGGCGTCCGCCGTCGTCGTGACCCCCGTCGCCGCCCCCGTCGCCGCGCCCGCCGCCCCCGCGGCCGTGGCCGCGGACACCCCCACCCCCGAGCAGCTCGCCGAGGCCCAGCGCCGGGCCGAGCGGTCCGCGGCGCAGGCCGCCCAGGCGCAGGTCGACCTGCAGGCCGCGCAGGCCCAGCTCGACGCGCTGGCGGCGCAGGCCAACGCCGCCCTGGAGACCTACCAGCAGGCGATGGAGGCCAAGGCGGCCGCCGAGCAGGAGGAGATCGCCCAGCACGCCCGCCTCGTCCAGGCCGAGGCGGTCCTGGCCGAGGGCAAGAAGGACCTCGGCCAGTGGGCCTCGGAGGCCTACCGCGGTGGCGGCACCCTGCAGGAGTACTCCGGCCTGGTGACCGTCCTGCAGGGCGGACCCACCGACGACACCGCCAGCACGCTGGCCTCGGTCAAGCGCATCGGCGACGGGCGCAGCAACGCCGTGGACGCCTACGAGGAGGCCCAGCGCGTCCAGGCCGACGCGACCCAGCGGGCCGCCGCCGCCGCGGCGGAGGCCCGCACCCAGGCCGACATCGCCACCGCCGCGAAGCAGCAGTCCGACGCCCTCGTCGCCCAGCAGCGCACCCAGGTCGGCGCGCTCGCCGCCCTGCAGGCCGCGGCCGCGGGCACGGCGACCTCCGACGCCGAGCGCGCCGCGAACCTCGCCGCGGCCAAGGCCCAGGCCGACGCGGCGGCCGCGGCCGCCGCTGCGGCCGCCGCAGCCGCGGCCGCCGCCGGCACCTCCGGCGGAGCCCCCGGGTACCGGGACTACGGCGCCGCCGGCAGCTGCACCGGGGCCTCGCTCTCCGGCTACGCCAACGGCCTGCTGCCCAGGAGCGCGCTGTGCCCGCTGTGGGGGGCGCCGAACCACATCCTGCGCTCCGACGCCGCCAACGCCTTCCAGGCTCTCAGCCAGGCCTACGCCGCGGAGTTCGGGGCCCCGATCTCGATCACCGACTCCTACCGGACCCTCGCCGAGCAGATCGACGTCAAGCAGCGCAAGCCCGGGCTCGCCGCGAAGCCGGGCACCAGCCGCCACGGGCTGGGCATCGCCGTCGACCTCGGCGGCGGCATCCAGAACGCCACCTCCGCCCAGCACCTGTGGATGGACCGCAACGCCGCCCTCTACGGCTGGATCAACCCCGCCTGGGCGCAGAACCGCGGCGGCCAGTTCGAGCCCTGGCACTGGGAGTTCACCGGCTGATGGTGCGCTGATGGTGCCCCGGCCGCCGGCCCGCACCGCGTTCTGCACCTGGCGGGGGCCGATCGCGATGGCCCACCGGGGGTTCGCCGCGACCCCGGAGCTGGCCGGGCTGGAGAACTCCCTGCCGGCCTTCGCCGCCGCCGTGGACCTGGGGTACCGCTACCTGGAGACCGACGTCCGCGCCAGCGCCGACGGGGTCCTCGTCGCCTTCCACGACGAACGGCTGGACCGGGTCACCGACGCCCGCGGCGAGCTCGCCGCCCTGCCCTGGTCGCGCCTGCGGGCGGTGCGCATCGCCGGGCGCGAACCCGTTCCCCGCCTCGAGGACGTCCTGGGGTCCTTCCCCGCGGCCCGCTTCAACCTCGACGTCAAGACCGCCGCGGCCGTCCCCGGCCTGGCGGAGGTGCTGCGGCGCACCCGCGCCCACGGCCGGGTCCTCGTCACCGCCTTCGCCGAGGACCGCCGCCGCGCCGCGCTCGCCGCCGTCGGCGGGGCCGAGGCGACCTCGGCGGGCTCGCGCGCCACCGCCCTCGCCCTGGCCGGGGTGAAGCTGGGGTCCGACGCCCTGGTGCGCCGGGCGCTGGCCGGGGTCGACGCCGTGCAGGTCCCCGTGCGCCACGGCGGGGTGGAGGTCGTCTCGCGGCGCTTCGTCGACGCCGTGCACCGCGCCGGAGCGCAGGTCCACGTCTGGACCGTCGACGACGCCCTCCAGGTGGGGGCGCTGCTCGACCTGGGCGTGGACGGGATCATCACCGACCGCGCCGACGTCCTGCGCGAGGTCCTGCTGGCCCGGGGGCAGTGGGTCTCGTGAGCCCGGGGCCCGAGGCCGTCGACGTCCGCTCCGCGGGACGCGCCCGCCGCTCCTGGTACGTCTACGACTGGGCCAACTCCGCCTTCGTCACCACGACGCAGACGGTGCTGTTCGCGCCCTACCTCACCGTCCTGGCCCGGCGGGCGGCGTGCCCCGAGGCGCCGGAGGGCTGCACCCGCACCCTCTCGGTCCTGGGGCTGCCGGTGGCGCCGGGGTCGCTGGCCCTCTACACGATCACCCTGGCCACGGTCCTCGCCGCGCTGGTGCTCCCCTTCGTCGGGGCCCTGGCCGACCGCAGCCGGCACCGGCACCGGCTGCTGGCGGGCTTCGCCTGGGTGGGGGCGGGGGCCGCCACCGCCATGGTGGCCATGGGCGGGGACCGCTGGTGGCTCGGCGTCCTGCTGGCCCTGGTCGCCGTGGTCAGCCTGGTCTGCTCGATGGTCGTCAACGACGCCCTGCTCTGCGACGTGGCCGCCCCCGAGGACCGCGACCGGGTCTCCTCGCGGGGGTGGGCGGCGGGCTACCTCGCCGGGTTCCTGCTGCTGGCCCTCAACCTGCTGCTGGTCTCCACCCCGGCCACCTTCGGCCTCGACGACGAGTGGGCCGTGCGGGTCTCGCTGGCCTCCGCGGGGCTGTGGTGGGGGCTGTTCACCATCGTCCCCTTCGTCGGCCTGCGGCGGCTGCCGCCGCGTCCCGTCCTGGACCTCGCCCCCGGCGCGCACGGCTCCCCCGCGGCCCCCGTCCGGCAGCTGGTCGCCACGCTGCGCGGGCTGCGCCGGTACCCGCAGGTGCTGCGGTTCCTGCTGGCCTACCTGGTCTTCAACGACGGCATCCAGACGGTGATCGCCGCGGCGAGCGTCTACGGCCAGGAGGAGCTGGGCTTCGACCAGCCGCAGCTGCTGACCACCGTCCTGCTCGTCCAGGGCGTCGCCTTCGGCGGGGCGCTGCTGTTCGGGCGCCTCGCGGGCACCTTCGGGGCCCAGCGCACCATCACGGGCGGTCTGGGGTTGTGGATCGTCGTGGTGCTGGGGGCCTTCGCCGTCCCGCGCGGGGCGTTCGGCACCTGGCTGGTCCTGGCCGTCCTCATCGGCCTGGTCCTCGGCGGGACGCAGGCGCTGGCGCGCTCCCTCTACAGCCGGCTGGTGCCGGTGGGGGCGGAGGCGGAGTACTTCAGCCTGTACCAGGCCGGGGAGCGCGGGACGAGCTGGCTGGGCACCCTCGCCTTCGGGTTGGTGGCCCAGCTGAGCGGGTCCTACCGCCCCGCGCTGCTGGCCCTGCTGGCCTTCTTCGTGGTGGGCGCGCTGCTCCTGTCGAGGGTCGACGTCGAGGCCGGGGTTCAGCAGGCACACCGAGGTACCGATCCAGTACGTTGAGTAACTAGTCAACTTCGCTGCGCACACGACCTCCACACTCCGGTGGTGCAGGTCACGGAACAGCGGGGGTCGTCACGGCGTTCAACCATCGAGTCCCTTCCACTCCCCGGGCCACCGCGGGAGGCAGCCGTGACGGAGGGGACGGTGGGGAGGTCACATGAGCGAGCGCAACCTGCGAGGGTCCCGCCTGGGGGCCGCGAGCCTCGAGAGCGAGTCCGGTGTCGAACCGGCCGAGCGCCAGATGGTCACGTACAACTGCCCCGAGGGGCACACCGTCGTGGTCCCGATGTCGCTCGAGGCCGACGTGCCTCCGTTGTGGGAGTGCCGGTGCGGGGCCGAGGCCCTGCGCGCCGACACCGACGCACCGGAGAGGAAGGCCGGCAAACCGGCGCGCACGCACTGGGACATGCTCCTGGAGCGGCGCACCATCGCCGAGCTCGAGGTGCTGCTCGACGAGCGGCTCGAGCTGCTGCGCAGCCGTGAGCTGATCAAGCGCAGCGCCTGATCCGCGAGACACCGAGGCCGGTCCACCACCTGGTGGGCCGGCCTCCGTGCTGTCCCGGCCCGTACCGCCCGGGCCCGGGCGGTCAGCGGCCCAGCGCCCGCGGGTCCTCCACGACCTCCCCGTCCACGACCTCCCCGTCCACCACGTCGTCGCCGGTCACGACGTCACCGGTCACGACGCGGCCCCCGCCCGCGCGGACCAGGCCCTCGACCCGGTGCCGCACCAGGCGCGCGAACGAGCGGCGCAGCAGGCGCCGGGTGGGGGGGAAGAGGCACAGCAGACCCACCACGTCGCTGATCGGGCCCGGCAGGACGAGCAGCGCACCCCCGAGGCCCACCAGCACGGCGTTGCCCACGGCCCCCGGTCGCCGGGCGGGCGCGGACCCGCCGAACGGCCCCGCCGGCCCCTGCCGCAGCGCCTCCAGGGCCTCCCGCCCGGCCCGGCGCAGCACGAGCGCACCGGCGGCGGTCTCCACCAGGAGCAGGGCCAGGACCCAGCCGCCCCCGGCCAGGTGGGCCAGCTGCACCAGCAGCCAGACCTCCACGACCAGCAGCAGGAGCGCACCGGCGGGGACCCACGCCCAGCGCCGCCGCCCCGCCGCACCCCCGCGCCGCGGGGCCGGCCGGGCGCTCACGCCGGCACCGGGTCGCCCGCGGGCGCGCTCGGGACCGTCCGCCGGCCCCCACCGCGCCCACCGCGCCGGTCCGGCCGCTGCCCGCGGCGGGCGGTGAGCAGCAGCAGCAGCGCCAGCCCGGTCAGGACCTGCTCGGGCACCGCCCCGACCCGCGTCGCGACCGTCTCGGTGGAGCGCAGCGCCACGTCGCCCTGGAGGACGTCGCGGGTGAAGAGCGTGGTCTCGTCGTGGGCCGTCCCGTCGGGACCGATGATCGCGCTGACGCCCACGGTGGAGATCTGCACCACCGCCCGGCCGGACTCCACCGCCCGCAGCCGGGACATCGCCAGCTGCTGCACGGCCTCGTCGGAGTAGCCGAACGTCGCGTTGTTGGTCTGCACCACCAGGAACTGCGCCCCGGCGCGGACGGAGTCGCGCACGGTGTCGTCGAAGGCGACCTCGAAGCAGATGACGTCCCCGATCCGCACCCCGTTCGCCCGCAGCAGCCCCACGTGGTCGCCGTGGACGAAGTCGCGCGGGACGAGGTCCACCTTGTCGCTGAACCGGCGGAAGAAGGACCGGTGGGGCATGTACTCCCCGAAGGGGGCCGGGCGCTGTTTCACGTAGTGGCGGCTGTCGTCCTCCCGGGCCCCGGACAGCCCCTCCTGCGGGGTCACCACGAGCCCGGTGTTGGAGACGTAGCGCCCCGGGCCGTCGAGCACCGCGCCGACCAGGACCGGCACCCCGATCGCGGTGGCGGTGGACTCGATGACCCGGCGGGCGTCGGCGTTCTCGTAGGGGTCGATGTCGCTGGAGTTCTCCGGCCACAGGACCAGGTCCGGCTGCGGGGCGGTCCCGGCGGCGACCTGCTCGGCCAGCGCCCGCGTCGCGGCGGCGTGGTTGTCCAGCACCGCGCGCCGCTCGGCGTTGAACTCCAGCCCCGCCTGCGGCACGTTCCCCTGCACGGCCGCGATCCGCGTGGTGCCGTCCTCGGCGCCGGTGGGGCGCGGGACGAGAGCGCCCGCGGCGGTGACCAGGACCGCGACCAGCAGGGACACCACCGCCGGGCGCACGCGCGGGACCCCGCGGGCCGCGCCCGGCGGGGCGGGCAGCCGGAGCAGGGCCAGGACGGCACCGGCCAGGCAGGCCCCGGCCAGCGCGACGCCGAAGGTGACGGCCGGGGACCCGCCCAGGGCCGCGAGCCCCAGGGTGGGGGCGTCGGCCTGGGAGAAGGCGAGGCGTCCCCAGGGGAAGCCCTCGAAGGGGACCCGCGCGCGGGCGGCCTCCAGGGCCACCCAGCCGGCGGCCACCGCGAGCGGGGCCAGCCCCCCGCGGGCGCGCTGCAGGCGCGGCAGGCAGGCGCCCAGGACGGCGTAGAAGAGGGCGCAGACCACCGTCAGCGCCGACCACGGCAGCAGCCCGACGTAGGTGCCGCTCCACTCCAGGTGGGGGAACATGAAGGCGGTGCCGAAGAGGAAGCCGGCGAGCAGGCCGCGCCGGGCCCGGACCCCGTGGGTGGCCAGGCTCAGCAGGGCGGCGCCGACGATCGCCGTGGGCCACCAGCCCGCGGCGGAAGCGGCGCCGGGGAAGGCCGCCCAGGTGGCCACCCCGCCCAGGACGGCCAGCAGCAGGCCGACCGGCAGCGCGGCGGGGGCGGGTTCAGCCGGACGCGGTCGCACCAGACGAGGGTAAGCGCTGCGGCGCCGGCGCGGGCCGGGGGTCGCCCGGGACGCCGGCGACGCCGCCGAACTGCATCGAGCCCGCGCGCCCGTCGTGCCGCCACGCGCCCCGTCGGCCACGAGGTGCGTGCCGTTGTCTAGGGGCGCGCGGACTCGACCCGTCCACCCCGACCGGTGACGCGCCCCACGCGTGGTCGCAGGTGGTGCGGCTGCGACAGCGGTGGCGCGGCGTACCGGTCGGTCTTCCCGTCGTGGACTGCAGATCAGAAGCTACTCAGCCGATGCCCACTGTCAACCTGCCGTTGACCTGCGACGACGCGCAACGCGGCAGGTCAGGGCGGGGGCACGCAGCGTGATCGACGATCACGGAACGGCGTGTCGTCCGGCGTGTCGCGGTCAGCGCGCGCCGCGGAGGTCGTCGTGCACCACCACGCCGTCCACCACCGTCCGGCGGCACACCGGCTCCGGTGCCCCCGGGCCGAGGTCGGGCAGCCCCGGGGTGCCCGAGCGGGCGTCGGTGCTCCACCCCGACAGCCGCCGGTCGGGGGCCTGCACGACGAGGTCGGCCACGTCCCACACCGCGTACGTCGCCGGCGCGCCCGGGCGCAGCACGCCGGGGTGGCCCAGCCCGGCGAGGCGGTGGCCGCCGCGGGTGTGGGCCAGGAACGCCGCCCGCACCGACACCGCGCGCTCCTCGTCGGGGGGGAAGCCCGCCGCCCGCACCGCGGCCCAGGGCGCGAACGGGGTCACCGGGGTGTCCGACCCCAGCGCCAGCGGGACCCCCGCCGCGGCGAGCGCCGCGAACGGGTGCGCGCCCCGCCGCCGCTGCGGGCCCAGCCGGCTCTCGTAGAGGCCCCCCGGTGCGCCCCAGTGCGCGTCGAAGGCCGGCTGGGTGCTGACCGAGGTGCCGAACCGGGCGAAGGCGGCCACCACGTCGGCGTCGGCGAGCACGGCGTGCTCCACCCGGTGCCCGGCCGAGGCCAGGGCGGGCACGCCCAGGTCGGCCGCCACGGCCTCCAGCGCCTCGACGACCACGGCCAGGGCGGCGTCGCCGATGGCGTGGAAGGCGGCCTGCACCCCGGCGCGGGTGCAGGCGTGCAGGTGCCCGGCGACGGCGGCCGCGTCCAGGTGCAGCGACCCGCGCTCGCCCGGGGCGTCGGCGTAGTCGGCCCGCAGCGCCGCGGTCCGCGACCCCAGCGCCCCGTCGACGACGAGGTCCCCGCCCAGGCCCGCGACCGCGGCCCCCCCGGCCGCGGCCCCCGCGAGGACGGCGCGGGCCTGCTCGGGGTCCTCGACGCGCTCGGCGAGGTACCCCACGACGTCGGGCAGCGCCTCCGCTCGCGACAGCGCCTGCAGGGCGGCGAGGTCGCCGGGCGGGGCCAGCCAGCGACCGGACATCTCGTGCACGGTGCCGATCCCCGCGGCCGCCGCGGCCTCCAGGGCGGCCCGGCGGGCCGCCTGGGCGGCGGTGGGGCTCAGCGCGGCCCAGCGGGCGTCCAGGGCGGCGTGGTGGGCCGCGGTGCGCACCCGGCCGTCCTCGTCCCAGCCCGCCAGCCCCCGCAGCCCCGCCGCCTCGGCCAGCGCGGAGGTGACGAGCGCGCTGTGGCCGTCGACGCGGGAGAGGACGACGGGCGCGCCCCCCGCCGCGCGGTCGAGCTCGGCGCGGGTGGGGACCCCGTCCCCGGCCGGCCAGCGGGACTCGTCCCAGCCGAACCCGGCGAGCAGCTCCCCCGGCCGGGCCCGCGCCGCGACGGCGTCGAGCAGCTCGGTGCGGCTGCGGACGGCGGAGAGGTCGAGCCCGGTGCGCCGCAGACCGGTCTCGGTGAGGTGGACGTGGGCGTCGACGAAGGCGGGGGTGACGAGCCGGCCCTCGAGGTCGACGACCTCGTCGCCCTCGCGCGTCCACGCCGAGGCGGCCTCGTCGGGCCCCACCCAGGCCACCGTGGAGCCCTCCACGAGCATGGCGGTGGCGAAGGGATCGGCGGGTGAGTACACGGCCCCGCCGCGGTAGAGGCGTCGGGTGCCGGCGGGAGGTTCCACGCGGGGCAGCGTAGGAGCCGCCCCGCGCGGGCCCTCGGGCAGGGCTCAGGCGCCGGCGGTCGCCGGTTCCTGCGCCGCGGCGTCGGGCGAGACCGCCGCCCCCAGGCCGGGCAGCTCGCCGACCGTGGCCGGGTCCGGAGCGGTGACGTCGACGTCGCTGCCCCAGTCGTAGAAGTCCATCGAGACCTCCACCGTCGAGCCCTCGACGGTGAACTCCTGAGTCATGCGGACCGGGCGGTTCTCCTCGTCGACGAAGAGCGTGAACGGGATGGTGCCCAGCTCCGCCGCCGCGGCCCTCGCCTCCTCGGTCTGCTGCTCGGCCGGGGCCAGCGACAGGGCCTCGACCGCGTCGATGGTGCCGGCGTAGCCCTCGGCCTCAACCCCGCGGATGGTCTGGGGCTCGACCTCGCGCACGTCCTCGGCCACGCCCCGCAGCTGCTCGAGCTGGCGGGAGGGGTCCACCGCGGAGGTGTCGAGCCCGGTGGCGCCCAGCTGCTCCAGCGGCACCCGGGCCCAGCGGCCCTCGGCGGTCAGCGGCGCCCCGGAGAGGTACGCGACCTCGTCGGCCACGCGCACGGTGAGCTTCGAGCCGCCGGCCTCGGCGGGCAGCGCCACCGTCGCCTCGAAGGCGCCGGTCGCGGCGTCGAAGGCGCCGTCGGCGGTGACGCTGGCGGCGGCGGCCTCGCCCGTCCCGGTGGTGGTGAGCGAGAACCTCGCGCTCCCCTCCTCCTGGGACTGCTGCGAGGACGCCTGCACGACCTCGAAGGCGCTCAGCTCGGTCGCGGGCGAGGCGGAGGTGCTCGTGCCGGCGGCGGTGTCGTCCCCCCCGCCGCAGGCCCCCAGGCCCAGGGCGAGGACGGCGACCCCGCTGACGGCGAGCGCGCCGATCCGACGACGGCGCCGGGTGGTGGTGTTCATGGAAGGTCCCCCCTGGTCGGGCTGTGTCGTGCGTGTGGATCCGTTGGCCACTGTCACAGCATGCGCTCCCGCGCGCCCGCGGGCGTCCCCCGTCCGGACCGAACCTGCACACCATCCGTCGGACCTGCGCACCTGCGAGGATCCCCCTCGTGCCGCAGCCACCCGCCCCGACGCCCGGCCGCCTGATGCTGCTGGACTCGGCGTCGCTGTGCTTCCGCGCCTTCCACGGGGTCCCCGAGTCCCTCACCGCCCCCGACGGGACCCCCGTCAACGCCGTGCGCGGCTTCCTCGACGCGATCGCCCACCTGGTGGCGACCCACGCCCCGACCCGGCTGGTGGCCTGCTGGGACGACGACTGGCGCCCGGCCTTCCGGGTGGCGGCGCTGCCCTCCTACAAGGCGCACCGGGTCTCGCCCGACGGCGGGGAGGAGACCCCGGCCGCGCTGCCGGCGCAGGTCGACGTCGTCGTCGAGGTGCTCGCCGCCCTCGGCGTGGCCCGCGTCGGCGCCCCCGGCTACGAGGCCGACGACGTGATGGCCACGCTGACCGCGCGCGCGAGCACGGGCAGCGCCTCCCGCCCCGGGGTCCCCGTCGACGTCGTCACCGGCGACCGGGACCTGTTCCAGCTCGTCGACGACGCCGCGGGGGTGCGGGACGTGTACTGCGGGAAGGGGGTGCGCCGGGCCGACCTCGTCGACCAGGCCTGGCTGGCCGCCCGGTACGGGGTCGCCTCCGGCGCGGCCTACGCCGACGTCGCGGTCCTGCGCGGCGACCCCTCCGACGGGCTGCCCGGGGTCGCGGGCATCGGGGAGAAGACCGCGGCCGCCCTGGTCGGCCGCTACGGCGACCTCGCCGGGGTGCTGGCCGCGGCGCAGGACCCCGCCTCGGACCTGCCCCCCGCGCAGCGCCGCAGGCTGCTCGGGGCCGGTGACTACCTCGCCGCCGCCCCCGTCGTGGTCGCCACCGTCCGCGACGTGCCGCTGCCCGAGGTCGACGACGCCCTGCCGCGCGAGCCCGCCGACCCCGCCGCCCTGGAGGAGCTGGTCCGGCGATGGGGGGTGGGGTCCAGCGTGCAGCGGGTGCTCACCGCCTTCACCGGCGCTCCCGCCTGATCGCGTCCCGCGCCGCGCCGCGCCGCGGGCCGGGCGGGGGCTGTCCGCGCCCCGGTGCGCGGACGTACGGTCAGGCATGGGCTTCGACGTCGTCGCCGCCGACTACGACTGGTTCATGGGCCGGTTCGCGGTGCCGCTGGCCGCCCGGATGGTCGAGCACCTGGACCCCGCGCCCGGCGAGCGCGCCCTCGACGTCGGCTGCGGGCCCGGGGCGCTGGCCGCCGCGCTGGTCCAGCGCCTGGGGGCGTCGGCCGTCGCCGCCGTGGACCCCTCGCCGCCGTTCGTGGCGGCCGCCGCGGCCCGCCTGCCCGGGGTGGACGTGCGGATCGCCGCGGCGGAGCTGCTGCCCCACGACGACCACGCCTTCGACCTGACCGCGGCGCAGCTGGCGGTGCACTTCATGACCGACCCGGTGGTGGGGATCGCCGAGATGCGCCGGGTCACCCGCCCCGGGGGCCGGGTCGCGGCCACCGTGTGGGACTACGGCGGCTCCCGCAGCCCGCTGACGACGTTCTGGACCGCGGTGCACGACCTCGACCCCGCCGCCCGGGGCGAGACGGGCCGGGCGGGAACGGTGCGCGGCCAACTCGGTGAGCTGTTCCGCGCCGCGGGCCTGGTGCCGTCGGTCGAGGACGAGCTCGAGGTGCGGGTGCGCTACGACTCCTTCGCCGAGTGGTGGGAGTCCTACGCGCGCCGCGTCGGGCCGGCCGGGGACCACGTGGCCCGCCTGGGACCCAGCGCCCGGGAGGCGCTGCGCCGCCGCTGCGCGGACCTGCTGCCCCGCGACGGCGGGTTCGACGTGGCCGCCACGGCGTGGCTGGTCGTGGCCGGGCGCTGAGCGCCCGCGACCGGCCCCGCCGGGGCGGGTGGGCTCAGGTGAGGGAGGTGTGGGCGACGACGCCGCGGCGCACCGCGTCGACCCCGGCCCGGGCCGCGGACCGCACCCCCGGGTCGGTGGAGGCCGCCCCGACCTGGTCCAGCAGGTCCACCAGCTGCTTGCAGCGGCGCACGAAGTCACCCGCGGCGAGGTCGGCCTCGCGCAGCACCTCGTCGAGGCGGTGGCCGCTGGCCCAGCGGTGCACCGCCCACGCCAGCCCCGGGTCCGGTTCACGGGTGGCGGGCACCTTGTGGTGGTCCTCGCGGTCGGTGAGGTCGCTCCACAGCCGGTGCGTGGTGGCGATCGCCGCCTCGGCGCGCCGCGGGATGCGGTCCGGGCGCCCGCCCTCGTCGCGGCGGGACTCGTGCACGAGCGTGGAGACCGCCGCGGCGAGGTCGGCGGGGCTCAGCCCGCTCCACGCGCCGTGGCGCAGGCACTGCGCCACGAGCAGGTCGGTCTCGGCGTTGATGCGCCGCAGGGTCCGGCCCTCGTCGGTCACCGACAGCCCGTCGGCGCTGAGGTAGCCCAGCTCCGCCAGCAGGTCGCAGACCCGGTCGAAGGTGCGGGCGATGGTGCCGGTGCGGCCCTCGATCTTGCGCTGCAAGCCCTGGGTGTCGCGGCGCAGCTTCTCCTCGCGCACCGCCCAGCGGGCGTGCTCCTCGCGCTCGGAGCAGCCGTGGCAGGGGTGGGCGCGCAGGCGCTCGCGCAGCGCCTGCAGCTCCCGGTCCTCCGCCGCGGTGGAGGTCCGCCGCTGGCGGGGCACGTCGCCGCCGCCGACCTCGGCGAGCGCGTTGCGCAGCGAGGAGGCCAGGTCGCGGCGCTCCTGCGGGGAGCGCCAGTTGAAGTCCTTGGGGATCCGCACCCGCGTCACCGGCTCCACGGGGCCGGAGAACTCGTCGGTGTCGATCGTGCGCACCTGCCGGTCCTGGCTGAGGATGCGCGGGGAGGGCCCGTCGAAGCCCTTGCCGGGGACGAGGTCCAGGACCACGCCGAAGGTCGAGCGCCGCCCGCCCGGCAGCTTGACGACGTCACCGCGGGAGAGGTTGCCGACCGAGGCCCGCGCCTCGCTGCGCCGGGAGGCCGCCCCGGAGCGGGAGAGGTCCTTCTCCCGCTCGGTGATGGCCTGGCGGATCGCGAAGTACTCCCCGAAGTCGCCCAGGTGGCAGGTCATCGCCTGCTGGTAGCCGCGCAGGGCCTCCTGCTGGTTCTTGATCTGCTGCGCCTGCCCGACGACGGCCCGGTCGGCCTGGAACTGCGCGAAGGACGTCTCCAGGATGTCGCGGGCGCGTTCGCGCCCGACCTGCTCGACGAGGTTGACGGCCATGTTGTAGGTGGGGCGGAAGCTGGAGCGCAGCGGGAAGGTGCGTCGCGACGCCAGCCCGGCGACGGCCTCGGGGTCGGTCTGCTGCGACCACAGCACCACGGCGTGGCCCTCGACGTCGATGCCGCGGCGGCCGGCGCGGCCGGTGAGCTGGGTGTACTCCCCCGGTGTCACGTCGACGTGGGTCTGCCCGTTCCACTTCACCAGCCGTTCCAGCACGACCGAGCGCGCGGGCATGTTGACGCCCAGGGCGAGGGTCTCGGTGGCGAACACGGCCTTGACCAGCCCGGCGGCGAAGAGGTGCTCGACGGTCTCCTTGAACACCGGCAGCAGCCCGGCGTGGTGGGCGGCGAGGCCCCGTTCGAGGCCCTCCAGCCACTCCCAGTAGCCCAGGACGGCGAGGTCGGAGCTGGGGATCTCCGCGCAGCGCTCCTCGGCGACCGCGCGGATCCGGCGGCCCTCCTCGGGCGTGGTCAGCCGCAGGCCCCAGGCCACGCACTGCTCCACGGCCGCGTCGCAGCCGGCGCGGCTGAAGATGAACGTGATCGCCGGCAGCAGGCCCGCGGCGTCGAGGGTGTCCAGGATCTGCGCGCGCGAGGCCGGGCGCCCGATGCCGGGGGGGCGGGAGCCCCCCGGGCCCGGCCGCTGCTGCCCGCGGCGGCGGCCGCGGCCCCCCGGCCCGGCGAGGCGGTCGGTGCGCAGCTGCTGGCGCGACATCGCCACCAGCTCGGGGTTGACGATCGCGCCGGGCACCAGGGACCCCTCGTCGCCCTCCAGCGGGTCGCCGTCGGGGTCGGTGAACAGGTCGTACAGCCGCGTGCCCACGGCCAGGTGCTGCCACAGCGGCACCGGCCGGTGCTCGGAGACGACGACCTCGGTGTCGCCGCGGACGGTGTCCAGCCAGGCGCCGAACTCCTCCGCGTTGCTGACCGTCGCCGACAGCGACACCACGAGGACGTCGGCGGGCAGGTGGATGATGACCTCCTCCCACACCGCCCCGCGGGAGCGGTCGGCGAGGTAGTGCACCTCGTCCATGACGACGTAGCCCAGGCCGTCGAGCAGGGAGCTGCCCGCGTAGAGCATGTTGCGCAGGACCTCGGTGGTCATGACCACGACGGGGGCCTCGCCGTTGACGGAGTTGTCGCCGGTGAGCAGCCCGACCGCGCCGGGGCCGTGGCGCTCGACGAGCTCGGTGTACTTCTGGTTCGACAGCGCCTTGATGGGGGTCGTGTAGAAGGCCTTGCGCCCGGTCCGCAGGGCCAGGTGGGCCGCGAACTCCCCCACGACCGTCTTCCCGGCCCCGGTGGGGGCGGCGACGAGGACGCCGCGGCCGGCTTCGAGGGCCCGGCAGGCCTGCAGCTGGAAGCCGTCCAGCTCGAACCCGACCGTGTCGGCGAACTGCGCCAGCTCGGTCTTGGAGTCCTCGGTGCGGCGGCGCGCTGCCGCGTAACGTTCCGCGGGGCTGGCCATGGGGCGACAGTACGTCAGGCGAGGACGCGCAGCGCGCCCGGGACGACGTCGCAGGTGAGGGGCAGGTGCTCCAGCGGCTCGCCGTCGGCGTGGGGGTGGGGCTCGCGCCCGCCGGGCAGCGCCTCCAGGGTCACGCTGCGCGCCCGGTGGACGTGGACGGCGGCGACGTCGAGGTGCGCCCCGCGCCGGACCCGGGGCAGCAGGCGCAGCGCGGCCAGCCGCGGCATCGCGTCGACGACGACCACGTCGAGCAGGCCGTCGGTGGGGTCGGCGTGCGGGGCCATCCGCATCCCGCCCCCGTAGCAGGGGGTGTTGGCGACGGCCACGAGCAGGCAGTCGCGCTCCTGGACCTCCCCGTCGAGGGTGATGCGCATCCCCACCCCGCTCACCACCGCGAGCTCGCGCAGCGCGGCCAGGGTGTAGCGGGCCGGGCCGCGGGGCCAGCGCCAGGAGTTGGCGCGCTCGTTGACCAGGGCGTCGACGCCGGAGGCGAGGACGCTGCCGTACCAGCTGGACCGGGCGGCCCCGCGCACCCGGACGGCGTCGACGGCGCGGTGGCGCCCCTCGCGCAGGGCGCTGGAGACGAGGCCCGCGGCGCGGGCGGGGTCGCCCAGGGGCAGGCCCAGGCCGCGGGCCAGGTCGTTGCCGGTGCCGGCGGGGACGATGCCCAGGGCCGTGGGGGTCCCGGCGACGGCCCCCAGGGCGGCGTGCACCAGACCGTCGCCCCCCACGACGACGAGGGCGTCCAGCTCCCCGGCGCGCTCGCGCGCGGCGCGGGAGGAGGCGGCGAGGTCGGACCCGGTGAGGTCGGTGACGCGGTGCCCGAGCCGCTGCAGCGTCGCGAGGACGTGCGCCCCCGCGACGCGACCGCCCCCGCGACCCGCCGTCGGGTTCACGAGGAGGCCGACCCGCCCCCAGGAGGTCACGGGGTCAGATCGCGCTGGCTTCGTCGTCGCTGAGGTCGGTGTAGTCCGGCTCGTCGGAGTTCTTCGAGCGGCGCCGGTCGTTGAGGATGCAGATGACCGTGGCCAGCGCGAAGAGGACCAGCAGCGGGCAGGCCAGCAGCAGCATCGTGGTGATGTCGGACGTCGGCGTCACGAGGGCGGAGAACAGGAAGCTCAGGAAGACGCTGATGCGCCACTGCCGCAGGACCGCCCGGCCCGACAGCAGGTGGGCGAAGTTCAGCCCGACCAGCACGACCGGCATGAGGAAGCCCAGGCCGAAGGCCAGGATGATCCGCATGACGAACGACAGGTAGATGTCGGCCCCGATGAGGTTCGCCGCGTCGACGGGGGTGAAGTCGACGAGGAACCGCATCGCGTTGGGCAGCACCGCGTAGGCGATGGCCGCGCCGGCGAGGAAGAGCGGGACGGCGGCGAAGATGAACCCGACCGCGTAGCGCCGCTCCTTCCGCGTCAGGCCCGGGGTGATGAAGGCCCAGAGCTGGTAGATCCAGAACGGGCTGGAGGCGATCACCCCGCACCAGATGGCCCCCTTCACCGCCAGGTCGAACGCCTGGCCGACCTGGGTGAAGTTGAGCTTGACGTCCTCGTACCCCGCCGAGGCGGCGTAGTCCAGCAGAGGCCGCTGCAGGTACTGGAAGACGCCGTCGAAGGCGCCCCAGCTGTAGTTCCAGCCCCGCCAGAGGAACCAGCCCGCCACGCTGCCGATGAGCAGGAAGACGGCCGCCTTGAAGACGCGGTCGCGCAGCTCCTTCAGGTGGGCCATGAGGGGCATGCGCCCCTCGGGGTCCTTCGGGGCGCGTCGGCGGACGGTGGTGACGGCCATGTCAGCGGTGCGGTCTCTGCCGGGGC
This sequence comes from Kineococcus radiotolerans SRS30216 = ATCC BAA-149, assembly GCF_000017305.1. Classification (GTDB taxonomy): domain Bacteria; phylum Actinomycetota; class Actinomycetes; order Actinomycetales; family Kineococcaceae; genus Kineococcus; species Kineococcus radiotolerans. The sequence goes on from NC_009664.2 coordinate 346,386, forward strand.
TCGGGGCGGCTCAGGACGCGCGGGTCTGGCGCTGCGCGGCGTCGGCCTCGGCCTGCTCGGCGGCGAGCTTGGCCTCCAGCGCGGTGGGCTCGGAGTCGTGGGCCGCGGCGGCCGCGCCGGCGGGGGTGGACGTCTTGACGTCCTCCTTGCCGTCGTTCTTCATCTCCTTGACCTCGGACTTGAAGATGCGCATCGAGCGGCCGAGACCCCGCGCGGCGTCGGGCAGCCGCTTGCTGCCGAACAGCGCGATGAGCAGCACGACGAGGATGACGAGCACCCAGGGGTGGTCGACGAGGTTGCGGAACATCTGTCCTCCAGGGTTGGACGAAGCGCGGCCATCGTACGTCGATCGGGGCCGCCCGTGGGACAAGCATGCCCGTCGAGTCGCCCGTTCCGCCTCCGCGCGGCGGCGTCCGGGCGGACTCGGGGTGAACACCCGGGAAGCACGAGAGCCGCCCCGCGGACGCCGTGGCGTCCGGAGGCGGCTCCCGTGGAGGGCCGGGTGCGGGTCAGCGCACGGTGCGCAGGCCGCGGGCGGCCAGCGAGGCGAGGTCGTCGCAGGAGTCCAGGACGAGGGCGAAGTCCAGGACGTCGTCCCAGGCGATGGTGGAGCCGTGGTGCTCCTCCATGGCCTCGGCGGGGATGCTCCAGCGCTCCACGGCGACGCCGCCGGAGACGAGCAGCGCGACGACGTCCTCGCCGGCGGGCTTGCGGACCTCGTCCTTGCACTTGGGGCAGCCGAACGCGTAGAAGGAGCGGTCCTTGGCGGAGCAGACCACGAGGCGCACCTGCTTCGGGGTGAGCTCGACGTCGCCGCAGCAGGGGCAGGATGCCTTGATCGTGGTCATGTCGAGCACCTTCCGTTCGTGGTGTGGGTCCGGCGGCGGCTCCCGCCGTCCGACAACCAGTGCTTCGGCACGAGCCCGCGATCCCTTGAACTCCCGTTCGGACGAACCTCAGACCGTCTCGTGACCTTGCGCACTCACCTGATTACTCTGTGTTGCCAACGGGTCTGACGAGTAGCGCTCCAGCGCCGCCAGCGCCCCCTGCCGCACCTCCACGGCCAGCTCCGGGGGGTCCACCACGCGGGCCCCGGCCCCCAGCCGCAGCAGCAGCCGGTGCACCCAGCGGGTGTCGGCGGTGCGCAGCCGCACCCGCAGCGCCGCGTCCTCCCAGGCGTCCTCAGGAGCCTCCTGCACCGACTCCACCGGGTAGTAGTCCACGACCCACACCGCCTGCGGAGCCAGGTCGATGGTCACGACGAGGTCGTCGGGGCTGGGCGCGAACAGGTCCGAGCCGACGTCGCGCGAGACCGCCCGCGCCGGCGGGGTGCCGTCGACGTCGAGCACCTGCGCGGACTCGATCCGGTCCACCCGGAACAGCCGCACGCCCTCGGCGCGGTGGCACCAGGCCTCCAGGTACCAGCGTCCCTCCACGCTCACCAGCCGCATCGGGTCCACGTCGCGCTCGGTGCGCTCGTCGCGGCTGGGCACCAGGTAGCTCAGGTGCAGGCGCCGGTGCTCGCGCAGCGCGGTCCGGCAGGTCTGCAGGACCGAGGCGCTCTCCTCCCCCGAGCCCACGTCCACGCTCACCGAGCCCGCGGCGCGCCCGGCCTCCCCAGTGGCCTCCGACAGCTTCGCCAGCGCCCCCTCCAGGGCCTCGCGGTCGTGCAGGCCGGGGACCTCCGCCAGCGTCCGCAGCCCCACCAGCAGCGCCACCGCCTCGTCCACGGCCAGCCGCGCCGGGCGGGCGATGGGGTCGGCGTTGGAGAGGTAGACGTGCCCGGAGTCCCAGCGCGCGTCGATGAGGTCGTCGGGCATGTGCCCCGGCGTGCCGCACACGAAGAGCAGTTCCAGGTCGTGGACGAGGTCGTCGGTGCTGAGGCCGAAGTGCCGCGAGGCCTCCTCCAGGGGGATCCCCTGGTGGGTCAGCAGGTAGGGCACCATCGCCAGCAGCCGCGAGAGGCGCTCGGTGGAGGCGCTGCCGCTCACGCCGGGCCCCCCGCCGGGTCGGCCGCCGGCTGCCCGGCCGCGCCGCGCAGCCGCCGCAGCACCGCCTCGCGCAGCTCCGGCGGTTCCAGCACCACGACGTCGGCGCCGTACGCCGCGAGCTCGTCGGCGCTCATCTCCACGTCGCTGACGTCCACCACGACCACGTCCTCCCGCTCGCCCGCCTCCACCGTGCGCGCCCGCCGCCGCAGCGTCAGACCGGCCCCCGAGCGCACCAGCAGCCGCGCCCGGCGCGTCGTGGTGGGCCCGACGGTGCCCGCGACGATCTCGCGCGGGTCGATGCCCTCGGGCACCTCGTAGGACCCCGCCCGCCCGATCCGCTTGACCGCCGAGGCCACCCGCGAGAGCCGGAACACCCGCGAGTCGTCGCGGTCGCGGTCGTGGCCGACGAGGTACCAGCGCCCGTGCCAGCTGACGATGGCCCACGGCTCCACGTGGCGGGTGGCGGGCTCGCCCCCGGCGCGGCGGTAGGTGAACGACACCGGCGTGCGGTCGCGGGTCGCGGCGTAGAGGGGGTCGAAGGCCGGCTCGGCGGTGCGCACGCGCGGCTCGACGCCGATGAGGGAGCTCTCGTCCGGCTCCACCCCCAGGCTGCGCAGCTTCACCAGCGCCCGGGTCGCGGGCCCGGCGAGGCTGGCCTGCTGCCAGACCCGGCTGGCCAGCGACAGCACCGCCAGCTCCGCGGGGGTGAAGCGGATCTCGGGCAGGGCGTAGGCCTCGCGGTCGATGCGGTAGCCGGCCTCGTCCTCGAACAGCGGGTCCTCCCCGCCGGTCTCCAGCGGGACCCCGAGCTCGCGCAGGTCCTCCTTGTCGCGCTCGAACATCCGCTCGAAGGCGACGGTGGTGGCGCAGTCGGCGTACTGCGGGACGGCGGTGCGGATCTGCTCCTTGGTGAGCCAACGCCGGGTCGCGGAGAGCGCGATGACGAGGTTCAGCAGCCGCTCGGTGCGCCGGGCCCCGCGCGCGGCGGCCGCCGCCCCGCCCGGGGGACCGGAGGACGTCGCGGGGGTCGCGGGGGTCCCGGATGTCGTCGCCATGGTGGCTGGGACGCTACCGGAACCCGCGCCACCGGCACCCCGCGCGCGCCCTGCGTACGCTCCCGGCGTGACGATCACCTGGCGTTCAGCGACGGTCCAGCGCCTCGGCGCGGCGTGGGCGGGGTCGCAGGAGCTGTTCGCGACCCTCACCTCGGGCCCGGAGCCGGGCCGGGAGGTGAGGGCGCTGGCCCACCCGGACCTGGTGGGCTCCCCGCGCCCCGGGGACCGGGTGCTGCTCAACGTCTCCGCCCTGGCCCGCGGGCTGGGCACCGGCGGCTACGCCCTCGTCGTGGCCCTGCCCGACGCGCTGCCCCCCGACCCGCCGCCGGGGCCCGGGCACCTGGTGAAGGCCCGCTACACGCCGCTGCAGACGATGGTGCTGGGCGCGGACGACCAGGAGTCCCCCCACCACGCCCTGCTCGCCGACGCCGACGACCTCGACGGCACCCCCGTCGTGGTGGCCGACCTGCACTCCGCGCTGCCCGCGGTCGTGGCGGGGGTCCGCGCCGACGCCCCGCACGCCCGCGTCGCCTACGTCATGACCGACGGCGGGGCGCTGCCCGCGGCGTTCTCCCGCGCGGTCGCGGGTCTGCGCGAGGCGGGCTGGCTGGCCGCGTGCGTCACCACCGGGCAGGCCTTCGGCGGCGACCTGGAGACCGCCACCGTCCACACCGGCCTGCTCGCCGCGAAGCTCGTCGTCGGCGCCGACGTCGTCGTCGTGGCCCAGGGCCCGGGCAACCTGGGCACGGGCTCGCGCTGGGGGTTCTCCGGCGTCGCGGCCGGGGAGGCCCTCAACGCCGCCGCCGTCCTGGGCGGGCGCCCGGTCGCGGCCCTGCGCGTCTCCGAGGCCGACCCCCGCGAGCGCCACCGCGGGATCTCCCACCACACGACGACCGCCGTGGGCCGCGTCGCCCTGGCCCCCGTCGACGTCGCCGTCCCCGACTCCCCCGGCGCCTTCCACGACGGGGTCCGCGCGCAGGCCCGCGCCCTGTGCGGGCGCCGCCACACCTACGTGGAGGTCCCCGCCGCCGGCCTCGACGAGGCCCTGGCCACCAGCCCCGTGCGCCTGTCGACCATGGGCCGCGGCCTCGACGCCGACCGCGCGGGCTTCGTCGCCGCCGCCGCCGCCGGCCGCCACGCCGCCGGCCTCCTCGGGTGAGGTGGGGGCTCGCCTTCCCCGAGCCACGCCCCGGTGACGACGAAGGGCGGTGGGTGAACCCCTTCGACGGACGTCCGGAGTGAGCGCCTGAGGGAGGACGGGAGGTCCTGCCCTTGCCCGGCGCGAACGGAGTGTCCGACGAAGGGGTTCACCCACCGCCCGGGACCGACCTCAGCGGAGGGTGTGCGAGACCTACTTCACGTCGACGAGGTCGACGACGAAGATCAGGGTCTCCCCGCCCTTGATGGCCCCGCCGGCGCCGCGGTCGCCGTAGCCGAGGTGCGGGGGGATGACGAGCTTGCGGCGCCCGCCGACCTTCATGCCGAGCAGGCCCTGGTCCCAGCCCTTGATGACCATGCCGGCACCGACGGGGAAGTCCAGCGGCTGGCCGCGGTTCCAGGAGGAGTCGAACTCCTCGCCGGTGCTGAAGGCCACGCCGACGTAGTGGGCGCTGACGGTCTTGCCGGGGGTGGCCTCGGCGCCGTCGCCGACGATCTGGTCGGTGATCTCGAGCTCGGTCGGCGGTTCGCCGCCGGGGAAGTCGATCTCGGGCTTGGTGCGTTCAGTCATGTCCGCGAGCCTAGCCTCAGTACGCGTCGAGGATGTCGACGACGAAGACCAGCGCCCCGGCGGGGCGTCCCTCGGCGGGGGTGTCGCCGTAGGCCTTGGCGGCGGGGATGACGAGCAGGACGCGGCTGCCGACGGTCTGCCCGATGAGGCCCTCGTCCCAGCCGGTGATGAGCTGACCGGTCCCGATGGGGGTCTGGAAGGGGTCGGCCTCCCAGGAGGACTGGAACACCTTCCCGTCGGCGAGGGTGGCGCCGACGTACTGCATCTTGACGTTCATGCCGGCGGTCAGGGCGGGGCCGCTGCCCTGCAGGAGCGGCTGCACGACGGTGTCGGCGGGCGGGGTGGGGTTGGAGACGGTGAAGCCGGTGGGGACGCCCTCGGCGTCGTAGGTGACCACCGGGAGGTCGGCGGGCGGGGTGACGGGGGTGCCGTCGGCCCGGGTGGGGATGACGCGGATGAGGTCCGCGACCATGATCATGGTGGTGGAGGCGTCCACGCCCTCCTTGCCGAAGCGGGTGTTCGCCTCCCCGAAGCCGTCCTCGGGGGCGATGGCGATGACGAGGCGGTCCCCGACGTGGGCGCCGACGAAGCCCCGGGCCAGGCCCTTGGTGATCTTGGCGAGCTCGAAGCGGGCGTCGGTGCCGCCGTAGCTGGAGTCCAGCTCCTCGCCGGTGGAGCCGGCGTAGAGGGAGTAGGCGAACTGCAGCTCGTCGGTGTCCTTGACCTCCACGCCCGTCCCCGGGGTGACGACCTTGCGCTTGGTCTCGGTGACGGCCAGCGGCGGGGCGAACGTCACGGTCGGCTTGACCGCGGGGTTCACCTCGCCCTCCACCGTCACGGCCAGGGTGGTGTCGTCGGCCGCGGGCTCGATGGTGTTCGCCGACTGCGAGGCCGAGGCGCTCTGCTGGGTCTCGTCGGGCACGTCGCCCTCGGAGGCGCACGCGCCGAGGAGGGTCATCGCCAGGGCGGCGGAGGCGGACAGGACGGCGGTACGGCGGCGCACGAAGGTCCTCACGGTCGTCGGGTCGAACTGACTCACCCTAACCGCCGACCCTGGGCGATCGCTGGGCAGCCGTCACATGCTGTCGATGAGCCGTTCCACCCGGTCGTCGACGGCCTTGAAGGGGTCCTTGCACAGCACCGTCCGCTGGGCCTGGTCGTTGAGCTTGAGGTGCACCCAGTCCACGGTGAAGTCGCGGCGCTTCTCCTGCGCCGCGCGCACGAAGTCCCCGCGCAGCTTCGCGCGGGTCGTCTGCGGGGGGACGCTGAGCGCCTCGAACACCTCGATGTCGGAGCAGACCCGCTCGGCCATCCCGCGCTCGGCCAGCATGTAGTGCAGCCCGCGCTTGCGGTGGATGTCGTGGTAGGCGAGGTCGAGGCGGGCGATGCGCGGGGAGGTCAGCGGCAGGTCGTGCTTGGCCATGTACCGGTCCAGCAGCTTCTTCTTGATCACCCAGTCCACCTCGCGGTCCACCAGGGAGAAGTCCTGGGTGGCCACCGCCCGCAGCGCCCGTTCCCACAGGTCCAGGACCCGCTTGATCGTGGGTGTCTGCAAGCCCCGCGACTCGACGAACTCCTTGGCCTTCTCCAGGTACTCCTCCTGGATCTCCAGCGCGCTGGCCTCGCGGCCGTTGGCGAGGCGGACGGGCTTGCGCCCGGTCATGTCGTGGCTGATCTCCCGGATCGCGCGGATCGGGTTCTCCATCGTCATCTCGCGCAGGACCACCCCCTCCTCGACCATCCGCAGGACGAGGTCGGTCGCGCCGAGCTTGAGCATCGTCGTCGTCTCGGACATGTTGGAGTCGCCGACGATGACGTGCAGGCGCCGGTAGCGCTCGGCGTCGGCGTGCGGCTCGTCGCGGGTGTTGATGATGGGCCGGCTGCGCGTCGTCGCGCTGGAGACGCCCTCCCAGATGTGGTCGGCCCGCTGCGAGAGCGAGTACACCGCCCCGCGCGGGGTCTGCACGACCTTCCCGGCCCCCACGATGAGCTGTCGCGAGACCAGGAACGGGATGAGGACGTCGGAGAGCTTGCCGAACTCCCCGTGCCGCGACACCAGGTAGTTCTCGTGGCAGCCGTAGGAGTTGCCCGCGGAGTCGGTGTTGTTCTTGAAGAGGAACACCTCCCCGGCGATCCCCTCCTCCTCCAGCCGGCGCTCGGCGTCGGTGAGCAGGCCCTCCAGGGTCCGCTCCCCCGCCCGGTCGTGCACGACGAGCTGACGCACGTCGTCGCACTCGGGGGTGGCGTACTCGGGGTGCGAACCCACGTCGAGGTAGAGGCGCGCACCGTTCTTGAGGAACACGTTGCTCGAACGGCCCCACGACACGACCTTGCGGAACAAGTACCGGGCCACCTCGTCGGGCGACAGCTTGCGCTGCCCCTCGAACGCGCAGGTGACACCGAACTCGGTCTCCAGTCCGAAGATCCGGCGATCCATCTCCCCACCCTATGCACTCGGGCCCCGCGCGGCGCAGCGAACGCGTCGAGCCGCGGGGACGGCCCGCCCCGGGAGGACCCGGGACGGGCCGCGCGAGCCCGCGGGGGCGGGGTCTCAGCCGGTCCCGGCCAGCAACCCGGCCAGCACCGGGCCGCTGAGGCGGCGGAACGTGCGGCGCTCGCGGGTGCGGTCCAGGACCGCGACCTCGAGGTGGTCGGGGGCGATCTCTCGGGGCCCGGTGCCCGCGGCCTCGGCGGCGGCGTCGGAGCCGAGCGCCTCCACGGCCAGGCGCAGGGCCTCCGCCAGGGTCAGCCCGGCGTGCCAGCGCTCGCGCAGCTTGGCCGAGATCTGGTCCGCGGAGCCCCCCATGGCGACGAAGCCGTGCTCGTCGGCGACGGACCCGTCGTAGGTGAGGCGGTAGATCTGGTCGGTCTCGGGACGGCGGCCGACCTCGGCGACGACGAGCTCGACCTCGTAGGGCTTGGACTCGGTGGTGAAGATCGCCCCGAGGGTCTGGGCGTAGGCGTTGGCCAGCCCGCGGGCGGTGACGTCGGAGCGGTCGTAGGAGTAGCCGCGCACGTCGGCGTAGCGCACCCCGGCCACCCGCAGGTTCTCGAACTCGTTGTACTTGCCGACCGCGGCGAAGGCGACGCGGTCGTAGATCTCGGAGATCTTGTGCAGCGCGCGGGAGGCGTTCTCGGAGACGAAGGCGATCCCGTCGGCGTGGGCGAGGACGACCACGGCGCGCCCGCGGGCGATGCCCTTGCGCGCGTAGTCGGCCTTGTCCTTCATGAGCTGCTCGGGCGAGACGTAGAACGGGGTGCTCACGGTCAGTTCCCTCCGTCGCCGTGGACAGCGCTGATGCCGGGGTTGCCGCCGGGGTTGCCGCGCCGCCCGGCGACGACGGCCTCCACGACGGGTTCGAGCTCGGCGTCGGGCACCCGGCGGTAGCCCTCGGCGGTGGTGACGCCCACGACGGGCCAGATCTTGCGCAGCAGGTCCGGGCCGCCGGTGGCGGAGTCGTCGTCGGCGGCGTCCCACAGCGCCTCGAGGGCGACCCGGACCGTCTCCGCCTCGCTCATCCCGGGCCGGTACAGCTTCTTCAGCGACCCGCGCGCGAAGAGCGAGCCCGACCCCACGGTGTGGTGGTCGTGCTCCTCCGAGCGGCCGCCGGTGATGTCGTAGCCCACGATGCGCCCGCGACCGGCGTCGAGGTCGTAGCCGGCGAACAGCGGGACCACGGCCAGGCCCTGCATGGCCATGCCGAGGTTCGCGCGGATCATCGTGGAGAGCCGGTTGGCCTTGCCCTCGAAGGACATCAGCGTCCCCTCGAGCTTCTCGAAGTGCTCCAGCTCGACCTGGAACAGGCGGATCATCTCCACCGCCAGCCCCGCGGTGCCGGCGATCCCGGCGCAGGAGTGCTCGTCGGTCTGGAAGACCTTCTGGATGTCGCGCTGGGCGATCATCGGCCCGGCGGTGGCGCGGCGGTCACCGGCCATGACGACCCCGTCGGCGAAGACGAGCGCGACGATGGTCGTGGCGTGCGGGGGCTCACCGGCTCCGGGACCGCCCCCGGGCAGCGCCGCCGCGGCGGGCAGGGTGCGCGTCGCGGGGAGGATCTCGGGGGAGTACTCGCGCACGAAGTCGGTGAAGGACGAGGAACCGGGCCGCAGGAACGCGGCGGGCAACCGGCCTGACTGATCGCTGGAGTGGCTCACCTCCCGGACCCTACCCGCCACCCCCGGCGCGCGCCGGGAGGGTGCGGGAGGGCCCGAGGGGGTGCGGGACCCGGAGGGGCTACTGCCCGCCCTTCTGGACGAAGCCGCGGACGAACTCCTCGGAGTTGGACTCCAGGACCTCGTCGATCTCGTCGAGCAGGGCGTCGACGTCGGCGTCGCTCTCCTTGGCCTGGGCCCCGGCCTGGGCGGGGACGACGGGAGTCTCCTCCACGTCCTCCTCGCGGCGGCTCGGGCGCTGCTGCTCGTGTCCAGACATCGCTGGCTCCCCCTGACGGCTCGGGTCGCTCCGGGTCCTGCGACCCGGCTCGTGCTCCGACACTAACCCCCGCGCGCCCGCACCGCCGGGGTTCGGGGCCCCCGCGGCGGGGTGGCGCGGTCCCGCGGCGGGGTCCTCAGGAGCCGGTGAGCGCGGCGACGAGCTCCTCGGCGGTCTCGCAGCGGTCCAGCAGGGCCCCGACGTGCTCGCGGGTCCCCCGCAGCGGCTCCAGGGTGGGGACCCGCTGCAGGGCCCCGCGCCCGGCGACGTCGAAGATCACCGAGTCCCAGCTGGCGGCGGCGACCCGCGGGCCGTAGCGGGCCAGGCACTCCCCGCGGAAGTAGGCGCGGGTGTCGGTGGGCGGGTGCGACACGGCGCGCCGCACGGCCTCGGGGTCCAGCAGGCGCTCGACCTGGCCCCGTTCGGCCAGCTTGAGGTACAGCCCCTTCTCCGGGCGCACGTCGGACCACTGCAGGTCCACCGCGGCCAGGCGGGCGTGGTCCCAGTCCAGCCCGTCGCGGGAGCGGTAGCCCTCCAGCAGCCGCAGCTTCGCGACCCAGTCGACCTCGCGCGCGGCGGAGAACACGTCGGTCTCCAGCTTCGCCAGGACCTGCTCCCAGCGCAGCAGGACCTCGGCGGTGTCGGCGTCGACGTCGTCGCCGTAGCGGTCGGCGACGAAGGCCTGCGCCGCCTCCAGGTAGGCCCGCTGCAGCTGCACCGCCGTCATGCGGCGCCCGTCGCGCAGCCGCACCAGGTGGGTCAGGCCCGGGTCGTGGGACACCTCGTGCAGGGCCCGCACCGGCTCCGCGAGCAGCAGGTCCCCCGCCGGCCCGCCCGCCAGCGCCCCCGCCTCCAGCATCGAGAGCACCAGCGAGGTCGTGCCGACCTTCAGCAGCGTCGCGACCTCGCACATCGTGGCGTCGCCGACGATGACGTGCAGCCGGCGGTACTTCTCGGCCGTGGCGTGCGGCTCGTCGCGGGTGTTGATGATGGGCCGCTTCATGGTGGTCTCCAGCCCCACCTCGACCTCGAAGAAGTCCGCCCGCTGGCTGATCTGGAACCCGGGCACGGCGGAGTCCTGGCCGATGCCGACGCGCCCGGCGCCGGTGAAGACCTGGCGGGAGACGAAGAACGGCGTGAGGTGGCGCACGACGTCGCCGAAGGCCGTGGAGCGGTTCATGAGGTAGTTCTCGTGGGTGCCGTAGGAGGCGCCCTTGCCGTCGGTGTTGTTCTTGTAGATGGTCACCGGCGTCAGCCCCGGGGTCGCGGCGACCCGGCGCAGCGCCTCGAGCAGGATCAGCTCCCCCGCCCGGTCCCACAGCACCGCGTCGCGGGGGGTGAGGACCTCCGGGGAGGAGTACTCCGGGTGGGCGTGGTCGACGTAGAAGCGCGCCCCGTTGGTGAGGATGACGTTGGCCATCGTCGGGTCCTCGGTCTCGGCGCTCACCACGTCGGAGGCGTTGGGCGCCGCGCGCCGCGTCCCCGCCGCCCGGCCGGGGGCGTCGGTCAGCTGGGAGGGGTGGGCCCGGGCCCGGTCCAGCTCGAAGCCGCGCGCGTCGCGCAGCGGGGCCTCGTCCTCGTAGTCCCAGCGGGCGCGCGAGCCCCCGCCCGCCCCGGCCAGGGAGGAGCGCATCGACCCCGTCGCCGGGGCGGCGTAGGCGTTGACGACCTGGGCCGAGAGCAGCATCGGGTTGGCGCCCGGGTCCCCCGGCACCGAGATGCCGTACTCGGTCTCGATCCCTGTCACGCGCCGCACCGTCATGGTGTCGACCCTACGCAGGTCACTCCGTGCGCAGCGCCACCACCGGGTCCAGGCGCCCGGCCCGCCGGGCGGGGAACACCCCGAAGAAGATCCCGACGCCGGCGGAGACGACGAAGGCGACCACCGGGCTCCACCACTCGATGCTCGCCGGCAGCGGGGAGAGCCGGTCCACCGCCAACGACCCCGCCACCCCGATGACGATGCCGATGAGGCCGCCGACGGTGGTGAGCAGGACGGCCTCGACGAGGAACTGGACCAGGACGTCGCGCTGGCGCGCCCCCAGCGCCTTGCGCAACCCGATCTCGCGGGTCCGCTCGCGCACCGAGACGAGCATGATGTTCGACACCCCCACCCCGCCCACGAGCAGCGAGATCCCCGCGATGGCGGCCAGCACCGCGGTGAGCAGGCCGAGGATCTGGCCGATGACCCCGAGGATCTGCGTCTGGGTCACGGCGCTGAAGGTCTGGTCGGGGTACTCCGCCTTCATCGCCCGCCACAGCCGCTCCGACAGCTGCGGCACGACGTCGGCCGAGGGCGCCCTCACCGCGAACGCGTCGACGCGGTCGATGCCGAGGAGGCGCTGCGCCGTCGTGATCGGGACGTGGATCTCGTTGTCCTGCGAGACCCCGAAGCTCTCGCCCTGCTCCTCCAGCACCCCGATGACCTGGAACCGGGTGCCGGAGACGGTCACCTGGCGGCCCACCGGGTCCGTCCCGGGGAAGAGGTTCGTCGCGGCCTGCGAGCCCAGGACCGCCACCCGCCGGCGGGCGTCGACGTCGACGGAGGTGAAGTACTGCCCCTCCGCGACGGGGCGGTTCAGGACCCGCGGCAGGTTCTGGTCCGCGCCCTGGACGGTGACGAACCGCTCCACCGAGCCCGCCCGCACCTGCGCCCCGGAGGAGATCCGGGCCGTGACGGCGTCCTCGTCGCCGACGACGTCGGCCAGCACCCGGCCGTCGCCGATCTGCATCGTCGAGGTGGCGGGGCCGTTGGAGGAGAAGTCGTTGGTGTTGAACTGTCCCGGGACGACGAGGATGAGGTTGGAGCCCAGCCCCTCGACCTGCGACTCGATCTGGTTGCGGGCCCCGGAGCCGATGGAGACGACGACGATGACGGCGGCGATGCCGATGATGATGCCCAGCATCGTCAGCAGGCTGCGCACCCGGTTGCCGCGCAGCGCGTCGAGGGCGACGCGGAACGCTTCGAAGCCCTTCACGCCCCGCCTCCCGCCGCGGTGTCGCGCTCGATGAGGCCGTCGCGGACCCGCACCTGCCGCCGGGCGCGGGCGGCCACCTCGTCGTCGTGGGTGACCAGGACCACCGCCACCCCGCGCTCGGAGTTCAGCTCCTCGAGGATGCGCATGACCTCCGCGCCGTTCTTCGTGTCCAGGTTGCCCGTCGGCTCGTCGGCCAGCAGGATCCGCGGGCTCCCCACCAGGGCCCGCGCGATCGCCACCCGCTGCTGCTCACCGCCGGACATCTGGGTGGGCCGGTGGGTGAGGCGGTGCCCCAGGTTCACCGACCGCAGCGCCGCCGCCGCCAGCTCCCGGCGCTCGGGCGCCTTCACCCCGCGGTACAGCAGCGGCAGGGCCACGTTGTCCATCGCGCTGGAGCGCGGGAGCAGCTGGAAGGCCTGGAAGACGAACCCGATCTCCTGGTTGCGCAGCTGGGCCAGCTCCGCGTCGGAGAGGGTGGCGACGTCGCGGCCGCCGACCCGCAGGACCCCCGAGGTGGGCCGGTCCAGGCAGCCCAGCAGGTGCATCAGCGTCGACTTCCCCGAACCGCTGGGGCCCACGATCGCGGTGTACTCCCCCTCGGCCACGGTGAAGCTGACCCCGCGCAGCGCGTCCACGGTGGTGTCGCCGAACCGGTAGGACCGGGTCACCTCGACCGCCTCGATGGCGGCCGCGCGCGCCGCCGGGCGCGCCTCGGGAGCGGGGGTCAGCGCGTGCTCCTGGTCGTGGGTCTGGTCGTGGGTCTGGTCGTGGGTCTGGTCGTGGGGCTCCTCGCGGGTCCGCGGGAGGCTCGGGCCCGGTCCGGTCACGGGATCCGCTGCCCCGGGGTGACGTCGGCCGCGCCCTGGGTGACGATCTCCTCGCCCGCCGCGAGCCCGTCGGTGATCTCCACGTCGGAGTCCCCGCGCACGCCCACGACGACCTCGCGGCGCTGGGCCTCGCCCCCGGAGACGACCCACACCGTGTCCGAGTCCGGGGAGCCGTTCTGCGCCCCCGCCCGCACCAGCGCCGACGCCGGGACCTCCACGACGTCGGTGACGCTGCGCACCACCAGCGAGACCGACGCGGACATCCCCGGCAGCGGGGTCGCCGCCGGCTCCCCGTCCGGGCCGGTCCCGCCGTCGTAGCTCAGCCGCACCGTGTACGTCACCGCGCCCCCGCCACCGCCCCGGGCGGTGGGGTCCACGCTGGTCACCGTGGCGCGGTAGCGCGCCCCCGCCACCGCGTCGACCGTCACGTCCGCCGCGACCCCCGGCTGCACCGAGAGCACGTCGGTCTCGTCGACGTCGGCGGTCAGGCTGAGCGTGGAGGCGTCGATCACGCTGAGCACCGTCGAGCCCGCGGCCACCGCCGCCCCCTGCGCCAGCACCGGGGCTCCCGCCGCCCCGGCGTCCCCGCCGCCCAGCGCGCCCTGGGGGACCTGCACCCCGGAACCGGCCAGCAGCTGCTCCGCGCCCGCGGGCAGGGCGGGCGAGCCCGCCCCGCCGGTGGCGGCCAGCGACACCTTCCCCGAGATCGGGGCCTTCACCGTCAGGGCGTCCACCGTGGCCCGCGCCGCGGCCACCGCGGCCCGCGTCTGCACCCGCTGGGCCTGCCCCAGCGACTCCACCGCGGAGTCCAGGTTGCCCAGCCCGGAGTTCACCTGGTCCACCAGCGCCTGCGTCTGGGAGGACAGCAGCTGGTACTGCGTGCGCGAGGACTGCACCGCGGCCAGGGCCGCGGCGCGCGCCGCCGGGTCGGCGATGGCCTGGGCCTGCTGCTCGGCCTCGGCGAAGCGCGCCTGCGCGTCCGCCGCCGCCCGCCGCTGCTGGGCCGCCACCTGCGAGGAGCTCCTCGCCGAGGACCCCGAGGAGGCCGAGGAGGCCGCCTCCGCGTCGGCGGCCTCGGCCTGCTCCAGGTTCGCCTCCGCCGAGGGGGAGTCGATCGTCATGAGCACGTCGCCCGCCGCGACCTGCTGCCCGTCGGCCACCAGCAGCGTCGCCACCGTCCCCGCCGCGGGGGCCTTCACGACCGCGGAGGCCCGCGGCTGCACCGTCCCCGGGGCGTCGACGACCTCGGCGACGTCGCCGCGCGCCACGGCCGCCGTGCTCGTCACCGGCTCGTCGTCGGAACCGCACCCCGCCGCGACCACCAGGACGGTGACCCCCACCGCCGCAGCGGAAGAGGCGCGGAGGAGGGGGGATCGGAGGAGACGCCGGGACGGGCGCGGACTGGTGGAGGCGGCGGGCACGCGGTCACCCTAGGCCTTGGCACCCCCGCGCGAGTCCTCCTCAGGGTGAGGTCTTCGCCACCTCCGCATCCCCCCTGGGTCGCACCCCGGCCACCCCCGCCTAACCTGCGGCGGGTGAGCAGCCCCGGTGAGGAACTCGTGGACCTCTACGACCCGGCCGACGACGCCGGGCGCGTCACCGGCCGCGCCCCGCGCCGGGAGGTCCGCGCCCGCAACCTGCCCCACGCCGCCACCGGGGTGCTGCTGCGGGACGGGACGCCGGGCGGGCGCGGGCGCGTCCTCGTCCACCGCCGCACCACCACCAAGGACCTCAACCCCGGCGCCCACGACTGCCTCGCCGGCGGGGTCGTCGACGCCGGGGAGGACCCCCTCGACGCCGCCCACCGGGAGCTGCGCGAGGAGCTCGGGATCGACGCGGAGCTGCGCCCCGTCCTGACCCGCTGGTACCGCGACGACACCGCCCACTACCTGGCCCACGTCTACGAGGCCCGCTGGGACGGCCGTCCCCTCACCCTGCAGCCCAGCGAGGTCGCGCGGGCGTGGTGGGAGGACACCGCCACCCTGCGCCGGCGCCTGGAGGACCCCGGGTGGCCCTTCGTCCCCGACACCCGGGCGCTGCTGGCGGCCTGGCCCGGCTGGTGGGAGGACCCGCACCCCGACGCCACCGCGGGCCGCACCCCCTCCGCGTGAGGGGGTGCGGCCCGCGGCGACGGGACGGGGAGCGCCTCGGGGGCGGTTAGAGGTACTGCCCCGTGTTGGCGACCGTGTCGATCGAGCGGCCGGCCTCGGTGCCCTTCTTGCCCTGCATCAGGGTGCGGATGAAGACGATCCGCTCCCCCTTCTTGCCCGAGATCCGCGCCCAGTCGTCGGGGTTCGTCGTGTTGGGGAGGTCCTCGTTCTCCTTGAACTCGTCGACGCAGGCGCTCATCAGGTGGTCCACCCGCACGCCCTTCTGGCCCAGGGTGAGCAGGTCCTTGATGGCCATCTTCTTCGCGCGGTCCACGATGTTCTGGATCATCGCGCCGGAGTTGAAGTCCTTGTAGTACAGGACCTCCTTGTCGCCCCCGGCGTAGGTCACCTCGAGGAACTCGTTCTCCTCGGTCTCGGTGTACATGCGCTCCACCGTGGCCCGGATCATCGCGTCCACGGTGGCCTGCTTCGTGCCGCCGTTCACCGCGACGTCCTCCGCGTGCAGCGGCAGGTCCGGGGTGAGGTACTTCGCGAAGATCTGCCCCGCGCTCTCCGCGTCGGGACGCTCGATCTTGATCTTCACGTCCAGGCGCCCCGGGCGCAGGATCGCGGGGTCGATCATGTCCTCGCGGTTGGAGGCGCCGATGACGATGACGTTCTCCAGCCGCTCCACGCCGTCCAGCTCGCTCAGCAGCTGCGGCACGATCGTCGTCTCGACGTCGGAGGACACCCCCGACCCGCGGGTGCGGAACAGCGACTCCATCTCGTCGAAGAAGACGACCACCGGCGTGCCGCCGCTGGCCTTCTCCCGCGCCCGGGCGAAGATCAGCCGGATGTGGCGCTCGGTCTCCCCGACGTACTTGTTCAGCAGCTCCGGGCCCTTGATGTTGAGGAAGTAGCTCTTGGCCTGGCTCTCCCCCCGCAGCTCCGCCGCCTTCTTGGCCAGCGAGTTCGCGACCGCCTTGGCGATGAGCGTCTTCCCGCACCCGGGCGGGCCGTAGAGCAGGATGCCCTTGGGGGGACGCAACCCGTGCTCGCGGAACAGGTCCGCGTGCAGGAAGGGCAGCTCCACCGCGTCGCGGATCGCCTCGATCTGCGGCCCCAGGCCACCGATGTCCTCGTAGTCGATGTCCGGCACCTCCTCCAGCACCAGCTCCTCGACCTCGGCCTTGGGGATGCGCTCGAAGGCGAAGCCGGAACGGGTGTCCACCGTCAGGGAGTCCCCGACGCGCAGCGGCCCGTCCAGCAGGGGCCCGGCCAGGCGCACCACGCGCTCCTCGTCGGCGCGCGCGAGCACCAGCACCCGCCCGTCGGGCAGGACCTCCTTGACCGAGGCCAGCTCGCCGGTGCGCTCGTAGTCGAAGGCGGCGACGACGTTCATGGCCTCGTTGACCATCACGTCCTGGCCGGGGCGGAGGGTGGCGAGGTCGATCGCGGGGCTGACCGCGACCCGCATCCGCCGGCCGGCCGAGACGATGTCCGCCGTCCCCTCCCCGGTGGCCTCCAGGAACGTCGCGAACTGCGCGGGCGGCTGCCCGAGGCGGTCGACCTCCGCCTTCAGCGCGACGATCTGGTCCCGCGCCTCGCGCAGGGTGGTGGCGAGGCGGTCGTTCTGGGCGCTGACCTGGGCGAGTCGGGTCCGGGCGGCTCCGAGCTGCTCCTCGAGCGCGGTCAGGTGGCGGGCGTCCCGCTCACCTCCGCCGCCGAAGCGGCGCTGGGGCTCCGTCATGGCGCATCTCCCCTCTGGGTGGATGCGATCGACACTAACCCGCAGCGCGGACATCGCGCGGCGGATCGGTGTCGGCGCGCCACTCCCCGTGCCGACCGGCACCGGACCGTGACGTCGCGGCGACGCGCCGGGGACCCGGGGCCCGGCGGCCCCGGGAGGAGCGGCGGTCGGGGACACTCGTGGCCGGAGGACCGCACCGGTGGTCCCGCGAGACGAGGAGACACCGTGACGTCAACCCTGCGGGCCCGGGCGGGCGAGCTCGACGCGGCCGATCCGCTGGCGGGCTTCCGCGAGGAGTTCCTCCTCGACGCCGCCCCGGGGGTGAGCGCCTACCTGGACGGCAACTCCCTGGGCCGGCCGCTGAAGCGGACCCTGGAGTCCGTGCAGACCTTCCTGCGCGAGGAGTGGGGCGGGCGCCTCATCCAGGGCTGGACCGAGGGCACCGACGTCACCGCGGGGACCGACGTCACCGCGGGCATCGCCGGCACCGGGGGCTGGATGGACTGGCCGACCGACCTGGGCGACCGCATCGGGCGCGCCGCCCTCGGCGCCGCCCCCGGGCAGACCGTCGTCGCCGACTCCACCACCGTCCTCTTCTACAAGCTGGTCCGCGCCGCCCTCGCCGCCGCCCGCGCGCAGGGCCGCGACGAGGTCGTCTGCGACACCGACAACTTCCCCACCGACCGCTTCGTCCTGGAGGGGATCGCCGCCGAGACCGGGAGCACCCTGCGCTGGGTCGAGACCGACCCCGCCGCCGGGATCACCCCCGAGCAGGTCGCCGCCGCGCTCGGCCCGCGCACCGCGCTGGCGACCTTCAGCCACGTCGCCTACCGCTCCGGGCACCTCGCCGACGCCGCCGCGATCACCGCCCTCGCCCACGAGGCCGGGGCGCTGGTCCTGTGGGACCTCTCGCACTCGGTGGGCTCGGTGGACCTCGCCCTGGACGCCTGGGGCGTCGACCTCGCCGTCGGCTGCACCTACAAGTACCTCAACGGCGGTCCCGGGGCACCGGCCTTCGCCTACCTCGCCACCCGCCACCAGGGCGACCACCCGGGGGCGCTGCGCCAGCCCGTGCAGGGCTGGATGGGCCACGCCGACCCCTTCGCCATGGGCTCCGGCTACCAGCCCGACCCGAGCGTGCGCCAGCTCATCTCCGGCACCCCGCCCGTCGTCGCCATGGTCCCCGTGCGGGCCGGGGTGGAGCAGCTGGAGCGGGCCGGGATCGGCGCGGTGCGCGCGAAGTCGGTGCAGCTGACCGCCTTCGCCCTGGAGCTGGCCGACGAGCTGCTCGCCCCGCACGGCGTCACCGTGGCCACCCCCCGCGACCCGGCCCGCCGCGGCGGGCACGTCACGCTGCGCCGCGAGGACTTCCGCGAGGTGAACGCGGCGCTGTGGAGCCGGGGCGTGGTCCCCGACTTCCGCGCCCCCGACGGCATCCGGATCGGGCTGGCCCCGCTCTCGACCAGCTTCACCGAGATCCTGGACGGGATCCTCGCCCTGCAGGAGATCGTGGAGGTCGCCCGGTGAGCGGTACGGCGGAGGAGAACACGCGCGAGGTCGAGGCGGGCGTCGTCACCGACTTCACCCGCGAGATGTCCTACGGGGAGTACCTGCACCTGGACGAGCTGCTCGCCGCCCAGCACCCCCTCTCCACCCCCGAGCACCACGACGAGCTGCTCTTCATCGTCCAGCACCAGACCAGCGAGCTGTGGCTCAAGCTCGTCCTGCACGAGCTGCGCTCGGCCATGCGCGCCATCGCCGCCGACGACCTCAAGACGGCGCTGAAGAACATCGCCCGGGTCAAGCACATCCAGCGCACCCTCACCGAGCAGTGGTCGGTCCTGGCGACCCTGACTCCCACCGAGTACGCGCAGTTCCGCGGCTTCCTGGCCAACTCCTCCGGCTTCCAGAGCCAGCAGTACCGCGCCGTGGAGTTCGCCCTGGGCAACAAGAACGCGAAGATGCTGGACGTCTTCGCCCACGACGGGCCCGGGCACGCGCAGCTGACGGAGCTGCTGGAGGCCCCCAGCCTCTACGACGAGTTCCTGCGCCACCTGGCCCGGCGCGGGCACGACGTCCCGGCCGAGCTGCTGGAGCGCGACGTCACCAAGGCCCACGTCCACACCCCCGCCCTCGTCGCCACGTTCCGCGTCATCTACGAGGACGCCCAGCGCTACTGGACCGAGTACGAGGCCTGCGAGGAGCTCGTCGACCTGGAGGAGAACTTCCAGCTCTGGCGCTTCCGCCACCTCAAGACCGTCGAGCGCACCATCGGCTTCAAGCGCGGCACCGGCGGCTCCTCCGGGGTGGGCTTCCTGGCCCGGGCCCTGGACCTCACCTTCTTCCCCGAGCTGTACGCCGTGCGCACCGAGATCGGCTCGTGAGGCTCACCGCGGTCGCCGCCCCCGGCGTCCTGACCGGGTCGGTCACCGGGCGCGAGACGTTCGCCGCGGCGCTGGCCGCCCGCGGCGCCGACGGCGACCTGCTCCTCAGCGCCGACGAGGAGGGCTTCGCCGCGCACCTGCGCTCCGCCGCCGCCGGCGGCGAGTTCCTGCTGATCGCCGGCGACGACACCCCCGCCGACGACCTCCTCGGCGGTCTCCTGCCCCGGCTGGGGGCCACCGCGGTGCGCCTCGACCTCGACCCCCGCGCCCCGGACCGCTCCACCTGCCTCCGGCGCCACGTCCGCCACCGCGGCACCGGCGGGCTGCGCTTCGCCGTCGACGACTGGTACTTCCACGCCACCGCCCCCGGCACCCGCCGCCCCTACGGACCCGACCCCGACCAGCACGGCGAGCTGCGCCTGCCCCCCGGCCCGGGCCCCTTCCCCATCGCCGTCCTCGTCCACGGCGGCTACTGGCGCTCCCGCTGGGACGCCGACACCACCACCGCCGCGGCCGTGGACCTCACCCGACGCGGCTTCGCCACCTGGAACGTGGAGTACCGCCGCCCGGACCGCCACGGCTGGGACGCCACCACCGCCGACGTCGACGCCGCCCTCTCGGCGCTCGCCGACCTCGACGCCGACCTGGACGCCGGCCTGGACCTCGACCGCGTGGTGCTCCTGGGCCACTCCGCCGGGGGGCAGCTGGTGACCCGCCTCGCCGCCGACCGGGCGGGCGGGGGGCCGGCGGGGGCCGCGACCGGCCCCGCGCGGGTCCGGCCCGCGCTGACGGTGTCGCTGGCCGGGTGCCTGGACCTGCACTCCATCCACGCCCGCGCCCTGAGCGAGGGCGCCGTCGCCGCCGCCCTGGGCGGCACCCCGCAGGAGCGGCCGGAGGTCTACGCCGCCTCCTCCCCGCTGGCCCGCGTCCCCGTCGGCTCACCGCTGGTCGTGGTCTGCTGCCGCTCCGATGACCCCGACCTGCTCGACGCCTCCCGCCGCTTCGCCGCCGCCGCCGTCGCAGCCGGTGACGACGTCACGGTCGTGGAGGAGGAGGGCGACCACTTCTCGGTCATCGACCCCGGCAGCCGGGTCTGGGCGGCGGTGACGGCCGCGGTGCGGGCGCGCGTGCAGCGCTGACCCCCGCCCCGTACCCTCGTCGCGGCACATCCGGGCGGACAGCGGGGAGACAGCGGTCGATGTCGGTCGTCTCGCGGCTGGACGGGTTCCAGCGCCGGCACCCCGTCGTCAGCTACCCGCTGGCCGTGGTCTACAAGTTCTTCGAGGACCAGGGGCCCTACCTCGCCGCCCTCGTCGCCTACTACGGGCTGCTGAGCCTCGTCCCGCTGCTGCTGCTGCTCTCCACGATCCTCGGGTACGTCCTGGCCGGGAACCCCGGTGCGCAGCAGGCGGTCCTGGACTCGGCCGTCACCCAGATCCCCGTGCTCGGCCAGGAGGTCGGCGACCCCGGTTCCCTCGGCGGGGGCGGGGCGGGCCTGGCCATCGGCATCGCCGGTGCGCTCTACGGGTCGCTGGGGGTGGGGCTGGCCGTCCAGAACGCCACCAACATCGCCTGGGGCGTCCCCCGCAACGAGCGGCCGAACCCGTTCAAGGCGCGGCTGCGCAGCCTGCTGCTCATGGTGACGGCGGGGTTGTTCGTCGTCGGCACCACCGTGCTCAACGTCGTCCTGGCCGACGTCTTCGTCGACGACGGCGTCCTGCGCTGGGCGTCGAGGCTCGGCTACACCGTCCTGGCCGCCGTCGGGTTCACCATGGCGTTCTGGCTGGCCGTGGCGCACCGCCCCCCGATCACCACCGTCCTCCCCGGCGCCCTGACCATGGCCGTGCTGTGGCAGTTCCTGCAGCGGTTCGGGCAGGGCCTGGTCAACCTCGTCAGCGAGCGCGCCAGCGTCTCCAACCAGGTCTTCACCGCCGTCCTGGGCCTCATCGCCTTCCTGTTCATCACCTCCTGCGTCGTCGTGCTCTGCGTGGAGGCCGACGTGGTCCGGGTGCGGCGGCTGTACCCGCGGGCGCTGCTGACCCCCTTCACCGACGCCGTGGAACTCACCGAGGGTGACCAGCGCGCCTACACCCGCATCGCCCAGGCGCAGCGGCACAAGGGTTTCGAGCGGGTGCACGTCGAGTTCGGCGAATCACCGCTGGAGCGCCACCGCGGCCCCGCCGCCCCGTCCGAGCCGGGCGGCGAGGGCGGAGCAGACCGCGATCTGGAGCGGGTGGTAGAGGATGACCGGTAGCGCCACCAGCCCCACCACGTGCGGGGGGAACAGCACCGACGCCATCGGCAGCCCGGTGGCCAGCGACTTGGTGGACCCGCAGAACACCGTGGTCACCCGGTCGGCGCGGGTGGCCCCCCAGCGCACCGGCGCCCACCACGCCGCGGCCAGGACGGCGCTCAGCAGCAGCGCGGCGCAGCCGAGGACCACCGCCACCTCCCCCGCGCCCACCTCGCCCCACACCCCCTGCCGCACACCGCGGCTGAAGGCCGCGTAGACGACGGCGACGATGACGGCGCGGTCCAGCAGGGTCAGCGGCCGCCGGTGGGCGCGCACCCAGCCGCCGATCCACCGGCCGAGCCCCAGGCCCAGGAGGAACGGGACGAGCAGCTGCAGGACGATCCGCCCCACCGCGCCGGCGTCCGGGCCCGCCCCGGAGGACCCCAGCAGCGCGGCGACCAGGAGCGGGGTGAGCCCGATCCCGGCGAGGTTGGAGGCCGTCGCGGCGACGACCGCACCCGTGACGTTCCCGCGCGCCGTCGCGGTGAACGCCACGCAGGACTGCACGGTGGAGGGCAGGACGCTGAGGAACAGCAGCCCCGCGACCAGGCCCGCGTCCAGCAGCGGCCCCACCAGCAGGGTCAGACCCAGCCCCAGGAGCGGGAACAGCAGGTAGGTCGTGGCCGCCACGGCGCCCTGCAACCGCCAGTCCCGCAGCCCCGCCACCGCCTCGGCCGGCGCCGTGCGCGCGCCGTAGAGCAGGAACAGCACCCCCACCCCGACGGTGGTGCCCCCGGAGAACGCGGTGGCGAGCGCACCCCCGGCCGGCAGCAGCGCGGCGACCGCGACGGCGCCGAGGACGGCGAGGACGAAGGGTTCGACCCGACGCAGGAGAGGGACCTCGGACCAGCGCCGCACGCCGCGACTGTAGCGTCGCGGCCATGGCCCTGATCAGCGTCGAGGACCTGCGGGCCGAGCTCGCCGGTCCCCGCCCCCCGGTGGTGCTGGACGTGCGGTGGTCCCTCGGGGGGCCCGACAGCGCGCAGGAGTACGCCCGCGGGCACCTGCCCGGGGCGGTGCACCTGGACCTGGAGACGCAGCTGTCGCGCCCGCGCGCCGTCGGCGAGGGCCGCCACCCGCTGCCCGACCCGGCTGCGCTGCAGGAGGTCCTGCGCGCGGCGGGGGTGTCGGCGGACACGCCCGTCGTGGTCCACGACGCCGCGACCTCGACCAGCGCCGCGCGCGGGTGGTGGGTCCTGCGCTGGGCGGGGTTGCGCGGGGTCCGCGTCCTCGACGGCGGGCTCGCGGCCTGGACGGCGGCGGGTGGGCCCCTGAGCACCGAGGTCCCCCGGCCCGCGCCCGGCGACGTCGTCGTGCGGGCGGGGTCCCTGCCGGTGCTCGACGCCGCGGGGGCCGCCGCCCTGGCGCGGAGCGGGATCCTCCTCGACGCCCGCGCACCCGAGCGCTACCGCGGCGAGGTCGAGCCGGTGGACCCGGTGGCCGGGCACGTCCCCGGTGCGCTCAACGCCCCCACCGCGGACAACGTCGAGGCCGACGGGCGGTTCCGGGCCCCCGCGGTCCTGCGCGAGCGCTTCGCCGCGCTCGGGGCGGGTTCCCCGGCGGGGGACGCCGGCGCCGTCGGCGTCTACTGCGGCAGCGGGGTCACCGCGGCGCACACCCTCCTCGCCCTGGACCTGGCGGGGATCCCCGCGGTCCTCTACCCGGGGTCGTGGTCGGAGTGGGTGAGCGACCCCGAGCGCCCCGTCGCGCTCGGGGCGGACCCGGGCTGAGGACGCCCGCGCAGCCCGGGCGGGGCGCGGGGTGGACGGGGTGCACGTGATCGCGACAGAGGTGTAGTTTCGCCGTCGTGGTCGACGGTGACGAGAAGCAGCGGACCAGGCTCATCCACGTCGGTCTCGGCGGGTGGGGCTCGGACTGGGAGGCGAACGCGATCCCCCCGGTGGCGGAGGTGGAGCGCGTCGCCGTCGTCGACGCCCACGAACCGACGCTGCGCGCGGCGCAGGAGAAGTTCGACCTGCCCGACGAGATGTGCTTCACGTCGTTGACCGAGGCGGCTGAGAACGTTCCCGCGGACGCGGCGCTGGTGACCTCCCCCATGGACTTCCACGTCCCCGTGGCGCTGGAGGCCCTCGACGCCGGGCTGCACGTCCTGGTGGAGAAGCCCTTCGCCGGCACCGTGGCCGAGGCCCGCACCGCCGTGGAGCGCGCCGAGGAGCTCGGCCTGGTGCTGCAGGTCAGCCAGAACTACCGCTTCTACCCCGGCGCGCAGGCCGCGCGCGACCTCATCGCCGCCGGCGCCGTCGGCGACCTGTCGGTGGTGCACGTGGACTTCCGGCGCTGGGACCACGACGCCCCCGTGGAGACCTACCGGCACTACGCCTTCCCGCACCCGCTGATCTACGACATGGCGATCCACCACTTCGACCTGCTGCGGATGACGACGGGGCGCGAGGCCGTGAGCGTCTACGCCAAGGTCACCGACCCGCCGTGGAGCCGCTACACCGAGGAGGCCTCCGCCGTCCTCGTCATCGAGCTGACCGGCGGTCTCGTCGCCAGCTACCGCGGCAGCTGGGTCTCGCGGGCGCCGCAGACCCTGTGGGACGGGGAGTGGAGCTTCGAGGGCGCCGGCGGCCACCTCACCCTCACCGGCCGCGGCAACGACGGCCCCGCCGACGACGCGGTCACCCTCAGCGTCGGCGGGGGGCCCGCCCGGCCCGTGGCCCTGCCCCCGATGCCGCTGTGGGGCCGCTCGGCGGGGCTGCGCCAGTTCGCCCGCGCCGTGCGGGGCGGACCCGCCCCCGACGTCACCGGCCGCGCCAACCTCGGCAGCGTGGCCCTCATGGAAGCCGCGGCCCGCTCGGCGGGGTCGGGGAAGGTCGAGCAGGTCGAGCAGATCGGGGGGACCTCCGCGTGAAGGTGCTGGTCTGGAACGAGGGCGTCCACGAGCGCCACCAGGACCCGCCGAACATCGGCGAGTACTACCCCGAGGGCATCCACGGCGCGATCGCCGCCGCGCTGCGCCGGCTGCTGCCCGGGGCGGAGGTGAGCACCGCGACGCTCAGCGACCCCGAGCACGGGCTGGGCGAGGACGTCCTCGCCGCGACCGACGTCGTCCTGTGGTGGG
The DNA here is from genome assembly GCF_000017305.1 of Kineococcus radiotolerans SRS30216 = ATCC BAA-149. Classification (GTDB taxonomy): domain Bacteria; phylum Actinomycetota; class Actinomycetes; order Actinomycetales; family Kineococcaceae; genus Kineococcus; species Kineococcus radiotolerans. Next base: position 371,000 of record NC_009664.2, read on the forward strand.
GGCACGTCGCTCACGACGAGGTCGACGACGCGGTGGTGGCCCGGGTGAAGCGCCACGTCCTGGGCGGCATGGGCCTGCTCGTCCTGCACTCGGGGCACTTCTCGAAGATCTTCCGCGACCTGCTCGGGACGACGTGCTCGCTGGCCTGGCGCAACGAGGGCGAGCAGGAGCTGGTCTGGAACGTCAAACCCTCCCATCCCATCGCCCAGGGGATCCCCAGCCCGATCGTCATCCCCCGCCAGGAGATGTACGGGGAGCTGTTCGACATCCCCGACCCCGACGACCTGCTGTTCATCAGCTCCTTCGCCGGGGGCGAGGTGTTCCGCTCGGGGGTGACCTTCACCCGCGGGCGCGGGCGCATCTTCTACTTCAGCCCCGGCGACCAGGAGTACCCCGTCTACCTGCAGGCCGAGATCCAGCAGGTCCTGGCCAACGGGGTGCGGTGGGCGGCCCCCGCCCCCGGGGAGCGGCAGGCCCCCGACGTCACCAACCCGCCGCGGCAGTGGGTGCTCTGAACGCCTGAGCCACCCCCGCCGGTGGCCGCGCGGGCGTTCCCGCGCGGTCCCCGGGGGCCGGGTCGGTCAGTCCTGCTCGTCGGCGGGGGCCGCGGCGGCCGCCGAGGCCTCCGCGCCCCGGGCCGCCTCGCGGGCGGCCTTGCGCACCTTGCGGTCCGAGACGGGGCGGTCGCCGTACTCGGTGCCCGCTTCCGGCGCCTCCACGGCCGCGATCCCCTCGAGGACGGCCGCGGTGTCCCCCGCGTCACCGTCGGCGCCGGCGGTCTCCCCCGCGACGTCCACCGGGTAGGCCCCGGGCGCGGGACGGCGCTTGCGCAGCGGCGGGCGCACCCCGTCCGCCAGCCGGCGGGAGGTGATGAGGAACCCGGTGTGGCCGATCATCCGGTGCTGCGGGCGCACCGCGAGACCCTCCAGGTGCCAGCCGCGGACCATCGACTCCCACGCCTCGGGCTCGGTCCAGCGCCCGGACTCGCGCATCGCCTCCGCCACCCGCGACAGCTGCGTCGCCGTGGCCACGTAGCAGATGAGGACCCCACCCGGGGCGAGCGCGTCGGCCACCGCGTCCAGGCACTCCCACGGGGCGAGCATGTCCAGCACGGCCCGGTCGGCCTGCACGCCGGTCCCGGGCAGCGTCTCCACCAGGTCCCCCACGCGCAGCGTCCACGCCGGGTGCGGGCCGCCGAAGAAGGTCTCGACGTTGCCGGTGGCGACGTCGGCGAAGTCCTGGCGGCGCTCGAAGGAGTGCACGTGCCCGCTGTCGCCGACCGCCCGCAGCAGCGACATCGTCAGCGCCCCGGAGCCGACCCCGGCCTCGATGACGGTGGCGCCGGGGAAGACGTCGGCCATCTGCACGATCTGCCCCGCGTCCTTGGGGTAGACCACCGCCGCCCCGCGCGGCATCGACAGCACGAAGTCGGCCAGCAGCGGGCGCATCACGAGGTACTGCACCCCGGCCGTGTTCGAGATCGTCGTCGCGTCGGGGCGCCCGATGAGCTCGTCGTGCAGGAACTTCCCCCGGTGGGTGTGGAACTCCTTGCCCGCGGTGAGGGTGATGGTGTGCATCCGGCCGCGGGGGTCGGTCAACTGCACCCGCTCACCCTCGCGCAGGGGTCCACGACGCGTGTGCGCGCCCGTCGGCGGGGGGGCAGGGGTGTTCACGGGAGTTCCTTCCGGCGGTTCGTGCGGTGGGGTGGAGCGGTGGGCGGGACGGCGCGGGCGGCCGGGACGTCGATCAGCGGACGGGTCGGTCAGCGGGTCACGGCGGCGACGACGTCACCGGTGTGCAGCAGACCCCGCACCCGCCCGGTCCCGTCGAGGACGACGTGCTCGCCGGGACGGGCCTGCACGGCCTCGAGGAGGTCCTCCCCGGCCAGGTCCTCCGGCAGCCACGAGCGCGGCGGCAGGGCCCGGGCGGTGGCCCCGGCGCCTAGCGAGGTGCGCCGCTCGGCCGGCACCCGGCGCAGCGCCGCGGTGTCGACCACGGCCACGGGCACCCCGTCGTCGGTGACCAGGACGACCTCCAGGTCGCGGGTGGAGCCCGCCGCGGCCCCCGCGTCGATCGCGGCGCGCGCGGAGCGCACGACCTCCTCGACGGTGGCGCGGGCGTTGACCGCGATGGCCGGGCGCTGCAGGACCCGCGCGCTCAGCGCCGGCACCCGCCGCTGCTGCCCGGCGTACGTCAGCGCGGTGGAGGCGCCCTGCCACAGCAGGGCCCCGACCAGGCCGGCCCACACGACGTCGGTCAGCGAGGTCTCCCAGCCCAGCAGCCGGGGGCCGAACAGGGCCGCCACGAACACCACCACGGCCAGGACCCGCCCCACCCAGGCGGCCACGACGGTCCCGGTCAGCCGGTCCCCGCGCAGCTTCCAGACGATCGCCTCCAGGGCGTGACCGCCGTCCAGCGGCAGGCCCGGCAGCAGGTTGAACACCGCGAGCAGCGCGTTGGAGAGGGTCAGCGCCCCCAGCAGCAGGGCCAGCACCCCGCCCCCGTCGGGCTGCTCGCGCACCACGGCGCCGACCCGCCACGCCACCAGGGCGATGACCGCGTTGACGACCGGCCCCACGACGGCGATGACGAGGCTGCGCCCGGGCCCGGTGCGCCCCTCGTGGGAGGTGAACCCGCCCCAGACGTTGAGGACGATGCCGGTGACCCGCATCCCCGACCACTTCGCGGCCAGGGCGTGGGCGACCTCGTGCAGCAGCACCGACACCAGCAGCAGCACCGCGTAGCCGAAGGCGACGAGGTAGGAGGCGGGGCCGGGGACCTGGCGCTGCACCACCGGCGCGAAGATCCAGACGATGAGGGCCGCGAAGAGGAACCACGAGGGCGCCAGCAGCAGCGGTACGCCGAAGGGACGGCCCAGGGCGATGCCGCCCCTCACGGTGCCGATCTCAGGGCGCGGCGTTCGGGGAGCATCTCCCGATCCTAGGTGCCCCCGCGCCGCGCTCGACCCCGGGGACCACCCGTCCGCGGCCTAGGGTGGAGTCCGTGACCACCGGCGCGCACCCGGGCGACGCGCCCCGACGGGCCCTGTCGCCCTCCCGCGCCGCGGACTTCATGCAGTGCCCGCTGCTCTACCGCTTCCGCACGATCGACCGCCTGCCGGAGACCCCCAGCGCGGCCGCCGCCCGCGGGACCCTCGTGCACGCCGTCCTCGAGCGCCTCTACGACCTGCCCGCCGCCGAGCGCACCGCCGCCCGGGCCGGCGCGATGGTCGAACCGCAGTGGCGGGAGCTGCTGGAGCGCGAACCCCGCCTCCAGGCCCTCTTCGGGGCGCAGCCGAAGCCGGGGACCCCCACCGGGGACGCCCTCGCCCGCTGGCTGGCCGGCGCCCGCGCGCTGCTGCAGAAGTACTTCGCCCTCGAGGACCCCACCCGGCTGGAACCGGAGGCCCGCGAGATGCACGTCGAGGTCGACCTCGAGGACGGGCCCGTGCTGCGCGGGATCGTCGACCGCCTCGACGTCACCCCCGCCGGCCGGATGCGGGTGGTGGACTACAAGACCGGCCGCGCCCCCTCGGAGACCGCCGAGGCCAGGGCGCTGTTCCAGATGCGCTTCTACGCGCTCGTCCTGTGGCGCCTGCGCGGGGAGGTCCCGCTGTCCCTGCAGCTGGTGTACCTGGGCTCGGGGGACGTCCTGCGCCACACCCCCGACGAGGGGGACCTGCTCGCCACCGAGCGCAAGGTCCGGGCCCTGTGGGACGCCATCGAGCGCAACCGCGCCACCGGCGACTGGCGGCCGCGGCCGGGGCGGGCCTGCACCTGGTGCGACCACAAGGTCCGCTGCCCCAGCTTCGGGGGCACCCCGCCCCCGCTGCCGGTGGACCTCCCCCTCGCCCCCGGGCCCCCGGCGCCGGCCGGCGCGGACGGGTAGCGCCCGGGCACCACCCGTCCGCGGCTCAGAAGAGCTCGACGAGCGCGGTGGCGGCCACCGGGGCGCCCCCGTCCTGGCGCGCGTGCACCGAGCGCTGGCGCTGGGACACGTAGGAGGAGCGCAGGAGGGCGACGGCGTCGTCCAGCGCGCGCAGCGCCTCGGCGCCGGCCTCGCCGCGCAGGTGCCCGGCCACCGTCCCCAGCTGGTGCCCGAGCTGCTCGAGCCCCCCCACCACCGACTGGACCGACTGGCGGGTCACGTCCTGGAACTGCGTCTGGGCCAGCGCCGCGGTGCTGCGCTCCCCCAGGGCGTCGACCGACCCGGCGATCCGCTCGGCGACCTCGCGGGTCGCCTCGACGCTCGCGCTCAGCTGCGCGGACGTCTCGTGCTGGGCGGCGGCGATCCCCTCCAGGCGGGCGTTGATCTGCTCGGAGCTGCCCGCCCCGCCGCTGTCGCTGCCCAGGCGCTCCTCCATGAGGGTCGTCACCCGGGTGATGCCGGCGCGGACGCTGGCCGCGGCCTGCGCCGACTGCCGCGACAGCTCGCGGACCTCGTCGGCGACCACGGAGAAGCCCTCCCCCGCGTCCCCGGCGCGCACGGCCTCGATCTTGGCGTTGAGGGCCAGGATCGTCGTGGCGTGCGCGACGGCGGCGATGGCGTCGACCTCGCGGTCCAGCGCCCGCACCTCACCGACCAGGTCGAGCACGGAGCGGTCGCGGTCGGTGACCAGCTGCACGAGCTCCTGCACGTCCTCGGCGCTGGCGCGGGTGCGGCGGGCGACCTCGTCGGACCCCAGTTCGCACCGGCGCACCAGCTCGCCGGCGAGGCCGGACATCTCCTCGACCCGGGTGTCGATCTGCTGGACCTCGCTCATCAGGCCGAAGGCGGCCTCCTCGGTGCCGTCGACGACGTCACCGAGCTGCGCGCTGAGGACCTCGATGAGGTGCCCGGAACGGTCCAGCACCTCCGTGGAGGCCTCGACGTCGATCGGCGTCCGCTCCTGCGCCACCGCCTGCTCCTCCCTGCGCCGGCCCCACACCTCAGGCGCCCGGCACGACTTGGCGGATCACGGTCATGAGCGCGTCGGCCTGGACGGGCTTGACGAGCCAGCCGGTCGCGCCGGCGGCCTTCGCCTCGTCCCGCTTGGTCTGCTCGGACTCCGTGGTCAGCATGAGGATCGGGGTGAAGCGCAGGCCCGCGCGGCGGGCCTGGCGCACGAAGCCGATGCCGTCCAGGCGGGGCATGTTCACGTCGCTGATGACGAGGTCGGGCTTGAAGCCGGACTGCACCCGCTCCAGCGCCTCCTGGCCGTCGGCCGCGGTCTCCACGGCGAGGCCCTGCTTGGTGAGGATCGACTTGATGCTCATGAGCATGGTGGGCGAGTCGTCGACGAGCATCACGGTGGTCATGGCGTGGCCTCTTCCAGGGCAGGGTGGTGGTCAGCGGGGTGGTGGTCAGCGGAATGGTGGTCAGCGGGGATCTGGGCGGGTTCTCCAGCGGGGGCGGTCTCCAGCGACGGCAGGATCCAGGCCCTGAGGAAGTCGTCGGCAGGTGCGGCGACCACCTTGACCCGGGCGGCGAGCAGCGCCTGCAGCGCGGCGGTGTGCAGGTGCGCGCAGCGGGACAGGTCGACCCGGGGGTCCTGCGCGGTGCGCAGCCACCCCGCGAGGGGTTCGGCCTCGTCGACGACGACCGTGCCCTCCAGCACGGCGGTGTTCTCAGCGAAGTGCAGCGGCACGGGAGTTCAGCTCCTTGACGTCGAGGACCAGCAGGACGAGGCCGTCGCCCAGGAGGGCGGTGCCGCAGTAGCCGGGGGTGCCGGCGAGGAAGCCCTCGAGGGGCTTGAGGATGACGTCGGTGTTCTGGTGGAAGCGGTCGACCACCAGACCGAGGGGGCCGGTCGCGGTGCGCACCACGAGGACGTTGAGCCCCTCCGCGCTCAGGTCGCCGTCGGTGCCGAGCAGACCGCCCAGCGACACCAGGGGGACCACGTCGTCGCGCAGGGCGAGGACGGGGTGCCCGGCGACGCGGGTCACCTCGTCCCGGTCCACGCGCACGGTCTCGACGACGTCGTCCAGCGGGACGCCGAAGCGCTGCCCGCCGGCGGTCACCAGCAGCACCTGCGAGACGGCCATGGTCAGCGGCAGGCGCAGGCGCACCGTCAGGCCCCGGCCGCGGCGGTTCTCGGTGGTCACCGAACCGCCGAGGCGCTCGATGGAGCTGCGCACCGCGTCCATGCCCACCCCGCGCCCGGAGACGTCGGAGATGACCTCGGCGGTGGAGAAGCCGGGGGCGAAGATGAGCTGGGCGGCCTCCTCGTCGGGCAGGGTCTCCAGCGCCTCCTCGCTGATCAGGCCGCGCTCGTAGGCCTTGCGCCGCACCGCGTCCGTGTCGATGCCCCGGCCGTCGTCGACGATCTCGACGAGGACGGCGTCGCCGTCGGGCGCGGCGCGCAGCAGCAGCGTCGCCTCCTCGGGCTTGCCGGCGGCCACCCGCTGCTCGGGGGTCTCGATGCCGTGGTCGAGGCTGTTGCGGACCAGGTGCACGAGGGGCTCGGCGAGCATCTCGATGACGTCCTTGTCCGCGGCGGTGTCCTCGCCCTCCTGCACCAGGTGCACCTTCTTGCCCAGCTTGCGCGAGAGGTCGCGCACCAGGCGCGGGGCGCGGGCGAAGGCGGTGGACACCGGCAGCATGCGCACGTCCATGACGGCCTGCTGCAGCTCCTCGCTGACGCGGCTCACGACCGCGTACTCGTCGAGGACGCGGCGGGCCAGAGCGCGCGAACCCGCGTCCTCGGCCTCCTGGGCCACGAAGGGCAGCGCGTTCTTGGCCACGACGAGCTCACCGACGAGGTCGAGCAGCTTGTCGACCTTGGCCTGCTCGACCTTCAGCACCCGCGAGGCGCGCGAGGCGTCCTCGGCCGGGGCCGTGGCGGAGGCCGGGGGCGGGGCGGCGTCGGAGCCCTCCGGGGAGGTCCGCGGAGCGGGCACCGCGGCCGCCGCCGCCTCACCCTGCTGGGGGACGGTGGGGGCGGGCGTGCCCGCTCCCGCGGCGGTCTCCCCGATCCAGCGCACCAGCGGGCCGGGGGACCCGGTGGCCAGGAACTCCGCCAGCGCAGCCACGCCGGGGGCGGTGTCGACCCCGGCGGCGGTGGCGACGCGCAGCGCCACCCCGGCGGCCGAGCGCACCCGGGCGGCGCCGATCGGCGGACCGTCGGCCACGTCGTCGTCACCGGCCCCGACGCGGGCCAGCAGCCGGCACTGCGCCTGCAGCAGCAGCGCGTGCAACGGATCGGCGGTGGAGGTCGTCACGACCGGGGCCGGCTCCGGCTCGGCCGGGGTGCCGTCGAGGAGACGGGCGAGGTTGTCCGCGGAAACCTCCACGACCTCGACCTGCTCGGGCACGTAGCGGAAGACGTGGGCGAGCTCACCCACCGCGGCGCGGGTCAGCGCGGTGAAGCGCAGCACGCACTCGTACTCGTCGACCTCGTCGATGCCGGCGAACGGTTCGGCCGGGGCGGTGTGCAGCAGTTCCAGCGCCGGCACCTGCCGGAACAGGTTCAGCGGGTCCTCGCCGCGGAAGAAGCACGCGGCGTCCGGCTCGTAGCGCACCGCGCGCACGGTGGCGGCGGTGGTCGCCAGCCACGCCCGCAACTGCTCCAGGCGCTCCGCGGGCAGGTCCAGCACCCACGACGGCAGGTCGGCGGGAGCCGTCGGCCCCGCGGTGCCCCCCGAGGTGCCCTGCGGGACCGGCGCACCCTCGGCGGGCGCGTCGCCCCCGCCGAGCCAGGAGCGCAGCACCGCCGACTGGGTGTCGGCCTCGCGGCCGGCGTCCTCCGGGGTGCGGCCGGTCGCCTCGATGGTCGGCATCCAGCGCCGGACGGTGTCGAAGGCGCAGAGCAGCGCGTCGACCATCTCCGGGGTGAGCGACAACCGGCCGGCGCGCACGGCGTCCAGCAGGTCCTCCGCGGCGTGGGTGAGGCGGGTCAGTTCCGGCAGGTCGAACAGCCCGGAGGAACCCTTGAAGGTGTGCGCGGCGCGGAACACCGCGTTGACGAGGTCACCGTCGCCGGGTTCGGCCTCCAGGCGCAGCAGGCCCTCGTCGACGTCGGCGAGCAGGTCGGCGGACTCCGCGACGAACTGCACGAGCAGGGGGTTGGTCACGACCGGCTCCCGGTGGACGAGGACTGCGAGGACGGCAGGGGGGCGGTGAACAGGTCCGCGACGCGGGTGAGCAGGTCGGGCGCGACGGGCTTGACCAGGTACAGGTTCGCCCCCGCGGCGTACCCGGCGTCGGCGTCGGACTCCTGCGACTCGGTGCTGATGGTGATGACCGGCACCGAGCGCCCCAGGGCCTCCGCGCGCAGCCGGCGCACGAGGGTGAACCCGTCCATCAGCGGCATGTTCACGTCGGTGACGACGAGGTCGTAGCGCTGCACCAGCAGCATCTCCAGCGCCTCCAGGCCGTTGGCGGCCTCCTCGACGGTGAAACCCGCCGCGCGCAGGACCCCGCCGTGGTACATCCGCACCGTCGGGGCGTCGTCCACGACGAGGGCCAGCCCGCGCGAGGGTTCCGCGCCGTCGCCGGGGGTCTGCCCGGGGGTTTCGGTGAGGGGGTTCATGCCGGGGCTCCGATCGCGGGACGCTGGTAGGCGATCCCCTCCGGCAACCGGACGGGGTCGAAGATGGGTGAGATGCGGCTCATGGACTCCGAGTGCCCCAGGAAGAGGAAACCCCCCGGGCGCAGGGCGCCGAAGAGGTTCTCCGCGGCGCGGCGGGAGGACAGTTCGTCGAAGTAGATGAGGACGTTGCGGCAGAACACGACGTCGAAGGCCCGGAAGGTCCGCATCTGGGCCGTGTCGGTGAGGTTGGCGAGGGTGAAGTCGATGGCCCCGCGCACGTCCTCGCGGACGCGGTAGCGGTCGCCGTCGGCGCGCTCGAAGAACTCCGCGCGCACCGCCGGCGGGACGCGGTGCATCGACCGCGAGCCGTACTCCCCGCGCTGGGCGAGGTCCAGGACGCGGGTGTCAATGTCGGCGGCGACGATCTCGACGTCGAACTCCTCGATGCCCGGCCAGTCCGAGAGCAGCCGGATCGCGATGGAGTACGGCTCCTCCCCCGTGGAGCAGGGGACGGACAGGATGCGGATCGGGCTGCGGTCGCGGGCGGCGCGGCGCGCCGCGGCGATGCCCGGCAGGACCGAGCGCACCAGGGAGTCGAACTGGTGGTCCTCGCGCAGGAAGTACGTCTCGTTGACGGTGAGCTCGTTGACCAACTGCTGGGCGACCTGCTCGTTCGCCCCCGCGCGCAGCGAGGCGAACCAGAGGTTGAAGTCCCCGCCGTGCTCGCGCACGCAGGTGGCGACGCGCTTGTCGACGAAGTAGCGCTTGTTGTCGCCGAACTGGATGCCGGTGCGGCGGTAGATCCACTCCCGCACCCGGCCGAACTGGGCGTCGGTGAGCTGACCGGCCGCGGCCGTGGTGGGCAGGCTCACCGGGCACCCGCCGCCAGGGTGCTGAGGAACTGCAGGTAGGGGTTGTCGGGGAAGCGCGCCGCCGCCGCACCGGACAGCTGCCGGGCCAGGGCGTCGTCGATCTGCTGGGCGGCGTCGACGGCCGCGGCCACGACGTTCTCGTCGGGGTCGGCGTCGACGACGGCCTCCAGCCAGTCCGGCACCCCCGGGTGGGCCAGGGTGCTGAGCACCATGACCGCCAGGGTCCGCACCCGCACGTCCCCGGTGACCAGCAGCCCGTCGAGGACCGACGCCGCGCCGGCCGGCATCGCCTGCAGCGCCACGACCGCGGCGTTGCGCCGGACCGCGTCGTCGTCGCCGAGCCAGTCGGCCAGCTCGGCCGCCACCTCGGGCAGGTCGTGCGCGACGAGGGTGGTGAGGACCGCGTCGCGCACGGTGCGCTGGCGCTCGGTCCGGACGGCGGCCAGCAGCGCGGGCACCGCCTCGGCGACACCGGCCAGGTCCAGCGCGGCCCGGCGGCGCTCCTCGGGGTCGGCGTGGCGCAGCTGCGCCAGCAGACCCTCCGGGTCGCGCTCGGCGTCGCGCGGGTCGGCGGCCGGCGCCGGCGCGACGGCCTTCTTGACCAGGCCCATGACTTCTCCTCGGGGTGGTGCGGGGGAACGGGGACGTGCGGGATCCGCGGGACGTGCGGGGGGGGTGACGTGCGGGGCGGGGGGCGGTCAGCCCCAGGCCAGGACCTGCGCCGCGATCTGGTCGGCGGGCAGGACGCGGGTGGCGCCGTCGCGGGCCACGAGCTGGCCCGGCATGCCCCACACCACCGCCGTCTCCTCCGACTCCGCGACGGTGCGCCCGCCGCGGGCCTTCAGCTGCGCCATCTGCTCCGCCCCGTCGTCGCCCATGCCCGTCAGCAGGACGCCGACGGTGCGGGCGGGGTCGACGTGCTCCATGGCGCTGGCCACCATCCGGTCCACGCTGGGGTGCCAGCGGTGGGCCGCGCCGGCCGGCGCGGGACGGACCACGAGGTCCCCCCCGCGCCGGCCCAGCACGACGTCGGCGTCGCCGCGGGCGACGTACACGTGCCCGGGCAGGACCGGGACCAGGCCGGTGACCTCCTGCACCGCGAGGGGGCAGGAGGCGTCGAGGCGGTGGGCCAGCGCCCCGGTGAAGGAGGCCGGCATGTGCTGGGCGATGACGACGGGGGCGGCGAAGTCGGCGGGGAACTGCGACAGCAGCGCCGACAGCAGCGCCGGGCCGCCGGTGGAGGAACCGACCAGCACCAGGTCGGTGGTCCCCGAGCCGGACGGGCCGGCCGGGCGGGTCCCCCCGCCGGCGACCGGGACCGCCCGGGCGCGCGGGGCCCGCCCCGCCCGGGACGCGGCGTGCGCCTCCTCCCGCTGGCGGCGCAACCGCGCCGTCAGCGAACCGGGGCGCACCCGTGAAGCCGCCGCGCGGCGGACCTTGCGGCGGATCTCCTCGGCGGCCTCGGAGAGGTTCAGCGAGACGGTGCCGCCGGGTTTGGCGACGTAGTCGACCGCACCCAGCTCCAGGGCCTCCAGGGTGGTCACCGCTCCCTGCTCGGTGATGGAGGAGACCATCACCACCGGGACGGGGTGCTCGGCCATGATCCGCGCCAGGCAGGTCAGCCCGTCCATGACGGGCATGTTGACGTCGAGGGTGACGACGTCGGGCGCTTCGCGCGACAGGACGTCGAGGGCGTCCTCGCCGTTGCGGGCGAGGACGACCTCCACGTCGCCGTCGGCGGTGAGCATGGTCTTCAGGGCCTTGCGCATGAGCGCGGAGTCGTCGACGACGAGCACCTTGAGGTTGGGACCGACCACCGGTACGACTCCGCGCTCAGGCCGCGCTGGCGGCGGCCGGGACCTCCTCGGCCAGCTGCGCGACCTGGGCGCGGCCCAGCAGCTGGGAGGGGTCGAGGACGAGGAGCATGCGCTGCTGGCGGGGCAGGTTCGCCACCCGGGTGACGACCTCGGCCTGCTCCGGGGACAGCTCGGGCGCGTCCTCCAGCTCGGCGCCGGAGACCCGCAGGACCTCCGCGACCGAGTCCACGACGAACCCGGTCCGCACGCCGCCGATGATGAGCACCACGATGCGCTGGCGCTCGTCGCGGGCGCTGCGGTCCAGGCCCAGGCGGGTGCGCAGGTCCACCACCGGCAGCACCGCGCCGCGCAGGTTCACCAGGCCCTCGACGAAGTCGAGGGTCTTGGGCACCCGGATCAGCGTCTCGGGCACGCGGACGATCTCCTGCACGGCGTCGACCGCCACGCAGTACTCCTCGCCCTGCAGGCGGAAGACCACCAGCAGCTCGTCGTCCCCGCGGCCGTCGTCGCTCACGTCGTCCTCCTGCTCGTCACGGGCGCGGCTCACCGCCACGTCCTCGGGGTCGAGGTCGGCCAGGGCGCCGACGTCGACGAGGGAGTCGGCCGAGAGGACCGACACCAGGCGCTTGCCGTCCTCCAGCCGGCACACCGACTGGACCTCGCGGCTGCGGCCGCCGCCGGAGACGACGTGCGGCAGGGCGCCGACGAGGTCGGCGGGGACCCGCAGCACCTCGCGGACGGTGTCCATGACCACGCCCACCAGGGACTCGCGCCCCTCGCGCTCGACGGTCACCACGACGATGCGGTTGTGCGCCTGCAGGGCCGGGACCTCCAGCCCGAACACCTGGCGCAGGCTGACGACGGGCAGCAGCCCGCCGCGCAGGTCCATGACCCCCAGCACCCGCGCGGCCGCGTTGGGCACCGCGGTGACGCGCTCGGGGGCCTGGACGATCTCCTGCACCCGGTCGATGGGCAGCGCGTACTCCTGCCCGTCCACGGCGAAGCTGACCAGCTCCAGGGTGCCGGAGGAGTCCTCCTCCTCCACCACCGCCGCGGTGGGCGACCAGCCCGCGCCGCCGGTGCCGGCGACCTTGCGGGCCAGGTCGGCGAACTCGGTGCGGACCAGGTGCTGCACGTCGAGCACGGTGGTCATCCGCCCCGCCGCGCCCTTGCCCGCGGTCCCCTTGAGGACGGCGGCCAGCAGCTCCGAGCGCACGGTGGACTGCACGCCCTCGGCGCTCTCCAGCTGGTCGGGCTCCACCGACACGACCGCGGTGACGCGGTCGACGACCAGGCCCAGGGTCGCCCCGGCGGCCTCGACGACGACGACGCGGGTCGCCTCGTCGTGCTCGGTGCCGGCCAGCCCGCAGCAGGTGCGCAGGCTCACCACCGGCAGCACCCGCCCGCGCAGGTTGGCCAGGCCCTCCAGGGCCGCCGGGCCCAGCGGGACCCGGATCAGCTCGGGCATGCGGATGATCTCCTGCACCCGCTCCATGGGCAGGGCGTAGGACTCCCCCGCCATCTCGAAGGTCACGAAGTCGTTCGCGACGTTCGTCCCGTCGTCCTGGCCCGGACCCTCGACCGCGGTCCCGGCCACGTCCCCGGACCCGGAGTCCTCGAACCCGGCGTCCCCGGACCCGGCGTCCCCGGACCCGGCGTCCCGGGACCCGACGTCCTCGAACCCGACGTCCTCCTGCTCCAGCAGGCTCTCCACGGTGCTCATCGCACTCCTCGTCGTCGCGGCGCGGGTCAGGGCTGCTGCAGCTCGTCGGCCAGGGCGGCGATCTCCTCGATCGCGGTGGCCAGCTCCTCCGCGCCGGTGGACTGCTGGCGGGCCGCGGCCGAGGCCTGGCCCGAGAGCGCGTCGGCCTGGTTGGCCGCGGCGGAGATCTGGTCCAGCGCGGTCTTCACCTGCACCAGGGCGGAGGCGATCTCGGCGGAGGCGGCGCGGACCTCCTGGTTGCCCTCGCGGACCTCGGCCATGTCGCGCTCGACCTCGACGAGGCGGGCGGTGCTGGCCTTGGCGCGCTCGACCTCGACGAGGGCCTGGCGGGAGGTCTCCTCCAGGTCCGCGCGCACGGCGGCGATGCGGTCCTGGACCTCCTTGACGAGGTCCTTGATGCGCTCGGCGTTGTCGGCGGAGTCGCGGGCGAGGTTGCGGATGTCGGTGGAGACGACCGCGAAGCCCTTGCCGTACTCCCCGGCGCGCGCGGACTCCACGGAGCCGTTGACGGCCAGCATGTTCGTCTGGATGGAGACGTTGGCGATGGCGTCGACGATCTTGTCGATCTTGCGGGAGACGATCTCCAGCTCCACGACCTGCTTGACGCTGTCCTTGGCCGCGGCCGCCGCGGCGGTGATCGCGGTGATCATCGTGTCCACGGCGTCCTTGTTGGTCGCCAGCTGGCCGATCATCTCCCCGGCCTTCTCCACGGCCACCCCGGCGCGGGTCTCGGCGAGCTGGGCGCCGGACTCGATCTGGTTGATGGCGCTGGAGGACTCCACCGTCTTGGCCGACTGGGCCTGCGCGCCGCTGGAGATCTCGGTGATGGCGGTGGCGATCTGGGTGGCGGCGCGGTTGATCTCCTCCGCGGCGGCGGCCAGCTCCTCGGCGGAGGCGGCGACCTCCTCGGCGGACTTGCCGATGTCGGCGGAGCCGCGCAGCTCGTCGGCGATCTCGGAGAGCTGCTCGGCGGCCTGCTCGCTCTGCTGCAGCGCCGCGCCCTGCTGGTCGACGGTCTGGAGGACCTCCTCGGCGGCGGCGGACTGCTGCTCGGCGGCGGCGGCGATCTCCTCCGCGCGCAGCTGCGCGTCCTGGGAGGCGCGCTCGGCCTGGGTGGCGGCGGCGGCGATCTCGGCGGCGCCGTCGAGGATGACGACCATGTCGTCGCGGATCTGCGCGAGCTGCGCGGTGACGGCGCGGCCCTTCTCGACCTCGCCGCGGGAGGTGTCTGCGGAGGCCTGGACGCCCTCGGCGACGGCGGTGACGCCGGCGCGGATGGAGTCGATGAGCTCGCGGATCTGGCTGGCGGAGCGCTCGGAGGTCTCGGCCAGGGTGCGCACCTCGTCGGCGACGACGGCGAAGCCCTTGCCGTGCTGGCGGGCGCGGGCGGCCTCGATGGCGGCGTTGAGGGCGAGCAGGTTCGTCTGGTCGGCGATGCGCGCGACGGCGGCGACGATGGTGCCGATCTCCTCGGCCTGCTTCTCCAGCTCGGTGATCATCTCCACCGAGGCGGTCTGACGGTCGGCGGCCTCGCCGACGTTGGCGACGAGGCTGCTGATGCCCTCGGCGGTCTCCCCGAGCAGCGTCTGCAGCTTGGCGGTCGTCTCCTGCACGCGCTTGCTGGTCTGCTGCTGGGTGCGGATGCGCCCGGCGACCTGGTTGGTCGCGGCCAGCGACTCCTGGGTGGCGCCCGAGGCCTCCTCGGCGCCGGCGGCGATCTGCTGCATCGAGTCGCGCAGCTGGCGCGAGGCCTCGGTGGACTGCGCGGTGGAGGCGGCCAGCTCGGTGGTCGCGGCGGCGATGCGCTCGGCGGCCTGCTGCTGCTTGGCGACGGTGCGGGCGCGGCGGCGCGCCTCGTCGGACTCGCGGGGGTCCTTGCGGGGGAGGGTGGTCGGTCCGGCAGCGGGACGGGCTGCGGGGATGGTCGCCTTGGCGCCGTTCTTGGTGAGGGGCATGGATCCTGGTCCTTCACTGGGGTCGTCCGACGAGACGGCGGCCACGGCTGACCTGCGTCCTCGTGTGCTCCCGGAGGGGGCTGCCTAGAAGGTCGGCAACCCCCGTTGCCGTCTTGAGCCCAATTTCCGGAGCCGGGTCCGGAGCCCGTCCGGGACGACCCCGCCGCCGGGCGGGCTCAAGGTCGCGCACCGGCGTGCCGAGGTGGGGACGTGGACGACGACCAGCAGGCCGGGCCCTCCCCGGTGCCCCCGCCGCGCTCCCCCGGGCTCGAGGTCGCCGACCCGACCCTCGCGTCCCTCACCGCCCTCGTCACGCAGGTGGAGGAGTCCGTGCGCCTGCTCACCCTCGTCGGTGACCGCGCCGGCGCTGTCGTGCGCCGCCGCCTGGCCGGGGACAGCTACAGCGAGATCGTCGAGTCCAAGGAGCGGCCCTTCATCGTCGAGGTGATCACCACGGCGATGTCCGGCCTGGGCGAGGCCGGTGGGCAGTACCGCCGCGCCCAGGCCCGGGCGCTGCGCGCGGAGGGCGTCAGCGTGCCCGACATCGCCCGCCTCTTCGGCGTCACCCGCCAGCGCGTCTCCGCGCTGCTCGACGACCGGGTCTGACGGCCCGCCCTACGGCTCGGCGGGCGTCGCGCCGACCGTGTCCACCACCTCGCCCGCCGCGACCCGGGCGAGCACCGCCAGGTCCACCTCGGCCAGGGACGCCACCCGGCTGCGCCCGGGGGCGGGCGGGATCGGCACCATGTGCGGGCAGGCGACGACGCGGCAGCCCGCGGCCTCCCCGGAGGCGATCCCCGTCGGGGAGTCCTCGAGGACGACGCACCGCGCCGGGTCCACCCCCAGCAGCTCCGCGGCGCGCAGGTAGGGGTCGGGGGCGGGTTTGCCGCGCTCCACCTCGTCCCCGGCGACGACGACGGCGAAGGCGCCGGGCAGCACCCGCGCCACCGTCTCGGCGAGGCTGCGGTACGACATCGTCACCAGCGCGCACGGCACCCCGGCCCCCGCGAGCGCCTCCAGCAGCTCCACGGCCCCCGGCCGCCACACCACCGCCGCGCTCACCTGGGCCACGACGGCCTCCACCAGCTCCGCCACCACCGCGGCCGGGTCCAGCCGCACCCCGGTCTCGGCCTCGAGGTGCGCGGCCAGGACCCGCCCGGACTCCGGCAGCGCGTTGCCCACCAGCGACAGCGCCTGCTCGTGGGTCCAGCTCGCGCCGTAGCGGCCCAGCAGCGCCGTCTCCGCGGCGATCCAGTGCGGTTCGGTGTCCACCAGGGTGCCGTCCATGTCCCACAGGACGGCGGCGGGCGGGGTCGGGGGTGTCGCGCTGTCGGGCTGCATCGGTACCGGAGTCTAGGGTTGGCCCGTGCCCGAGCAGCCTGTCGACCCCCGCGCCGAGTCCGCTCCCGCCCCGGTGGTCCTGCGCGACCCCGTGGTGATCGCGGCCTTCGAGGGCTGGAACGACGCCGGAGAAGCCGCCAGCCAGGCCCTCGCGCACCTGCACGAGGTGTGGGGCGCGGTCGACCTCGTGGAGTTCGACCCCGAGCTGTACCACGACTTCCAGGTCAACCGCCCGACCGTCCACTACGACGACGACGGCCGCCGGCGGCTCACCTGGCCCACCACCCGCGTCTCCTACGCCCTGCTGCCCGACGCGCCGCGCGACGTCCTGCTCGTGCGCGGCATCGAGCCGTCGATGCGGTGGCGGACCTACGCCCGCGAGGTCGTCGAGCAGGCCCAGGCCCACGGCGCCTCCCTCGTGGTCACCCTCGGCGCGCTGCTCGCCGACGTCCCCCACACCCGTCCCCTGCCCATCACCTCCAGCAGCGAGGACCCCGACCTCGCGGAGAAGCTCGACGTCGAGCCCTCCCGCTACGAGGGGCCCACCGGCATCGTCGGCGTCGTCCAGGACGCCGTCGCCACCGCCGGCATCGCGTCCCTCTCGCTGTGGGCGGCGATCCCCCACTACGTCGGCCAGCCCCCCTCGCCCAAGGGGACCCTGGCCCTGCTGCGCCGCGTGGAGGAGCTCCTCGACCTCGCCGTCCCCCTCGCCGACCTGCCCGAGGACGCCCGCGCCTGGGAGCGCGGCGTCGACGAGCTCGCCGCCGAGGACAGCGAGATCGCCGAGTACGTCCAGCAGCTGGAGGAGGCCAAGGACACCGCGGAGCTGCCCGAGGCCTCCGGGGAGGCCATCGCCCGCGAGTTCGAGCGCTACCTGCGCCGGCGCGACGACCCCCCGCGCCGGGGCTGACCGGGGCACACCGGTCACGCGGAGTGAGCAGAACGGGTGACACGCCCGCGCTGGTCCCCGCGCCGATCCCGCGACCGCCCCATGATGGGGCGGTGCGGCCCGGACCTCCCGGGCGACGTGGAGGGGACGACGACGTGAACATGGTCGATGCCGTCAAGAACGGCTTCTCGAACTACGCCCGCTTCTCCGGGCGCGCCCGCCGGTCGGAGTTCTGGTTCTGGACCCTGTTCACCGTCATCGTGAGCATCGTCGCCTCCGTCGTCGACAACGCCCTCGGGCTCACCACCAGCAGCGGCGGCGGGGTGTTCCAGGGGATCGCCTCGCTCGCGCTGCTGGTGCCCGGCCTCGCCGTCGGCTGGCGGCGTATGCACGACACCGGCAAGAGCGGTGCCCTATACCTCATCGGCCTCATCCCGCTCGTCGGCTGGATCCTCGTCGTCGTCTGGGCCTGCCAGGACAGCCAGCCCGGCCCGAACCACCACGGCCCCAACCCCAAGGGGATCGACGGCGGGTACGGGCAGTTCCCGGGCCAGCAGGACCGGTTCGGCGGACCGGGCCAGTACGGCCAGCCGGGCCAGTACGGGCAGCCCGGGCAGTTCTGACCGGACGGCACCGCGGGGGGCGACCACGACGACGTGGTCGCCCCCTCGCCGCGTCCGGGCCGTGTCGGGCGGTGACGCGGGAGCGTGATCACGCCATGATGGGGTCCACGTCACCGCAGCGAAGCACCGAGGAGGCCCCGTGACCTGGCGGCTGGAGACCCCGCGCGTCCTCGTCGTCGACCTCGACGGCTCCAAGGGCAGCGCCGTGCGCGCCCGGACGGGGTCGATGGTCGCCTACGAGGGCGACGTGCAGTTCAAGAACGCCGGCGCGGGCGGGGGCGGTGGTCTGCGGGCCGCGCTGAAGCAGCGCGTCACCGGCGAGTCGCTGCCCCTGATGGAGGTCACCGGCCGCGGCAGCGTCCACTTCGCCGTCGGCGCCGGCCACCTGCTCGTCCTCGACCTCGCCAGCGATGTCCTCAAGGTCGAGTCCGAGTCGCTGCTCTGCCTCGCCGAGGGCCTGCGCACCGACGTCACCTTCACCGGCCTGCAGGGCGCCTCCAGCGGCCAGGGCCTCTTCACCACCACCGTCACCGGCCACGGCCAGGTGGCGCTGCTCTCCCTCGGCGGGCCCCCGATCGCGTTGCGCGTCAGCCCCCAGCACCCCCTCGTGGTGGACCCCGACGCCTACGTCGGCGCGGTCGGGAACCTCAGCCAGTCCTTCGTCACCGACGTCTCCTGGCGCAACCTCGTCGGGGAGAGCTCCGGGGAGGCGTTCTCCCTGCGCTTCGAGGGCCAGGGCGTCGTCTACATCCAGCCCGAGGAGCGGTGATGGCGTTCACCAAGGTCACCTCGAAGGTCGTCCTCGCCGAGGTCCGCCCCGGCCAGGAGGTCCTCGCCCGCCGCGGCGCGATGCTCGCCACGACCGGCACCATCGCCTTCTCGCCCGTCGTCGGCGGGCCCGGCGGCGGCGCCTACGGCGGCGGCATCGCCTCCGCCCTCGCGCGCGGGATGCAGGGCGAGGCCGTGCCCCTCATGGTCGCCGAGGGCCACGGCTCGGTGCACTACGGCTACCACGGCCACCACGTCACGATCGTCGACCTCGACGGCTCGCAGCCGATGTCGGTCGAGGCGGACCGCCTCCTCGCCCACGACGCGAGCATGTCCAGCTCGGTGGTGTTCCTCGGCCAGCAGGGCGGTCTGCGCGGCGCGGTCCGCGGCGCGGTCACCGGCCAGGGGCTGTTCACCACCCAGCTCTCCGGCCGCGGTTCGGTGGCCGTCCTCTCCCACGGCGGGACCTTCGCCCTCCGCGTCGGCGGCGGGCGGCAGGTCGTCGTCGACCCCCAGGCCTACGTCGCCCACGTCGGGAACCTCCGCCTCGACGTCGCCACCGCCCTGTCCTGGCGCGACGCCGTCGGCCGCGGGTCGGGCGAGGGCGTGCAGCTGAAGGTGTCCGGCGAAGGAACCGTCTACGTCCAGGCGAGCGAGGAGAAGCTCTGATGGTCTCGACCAACCCCCAGCCCCTGGACCCCCAGACCCTGCCCGACCACGACAACCTCCCCGGCAACGCCCACGCCTACTGCGTGCGGCTCACCGGCCCGCTGTTCGTGCAGACCGGCACGATGATCGCCTACTACCCCCAGGGCGGGGGGACCGTCCGCTTCGAGCCCCTCACCGCGACCTCGCTGACGAGCATGGTCGCCAGCCACTTCTCCTCGCCCCTCTACAGCCGGGACTGGGTCGTCGCCACCGGCCAGGGCCACGTGATCCTCGGCGACCGCGGCTACGACATCAACTCCTACGACCTCGACGACGGGAACCTCACCGTCCGCGCGGCCAACCTGCTCGCCTTCGACGCCGGGCTGGAGCTGAAGGAGTCCATCATCCCCGGGTTCCTCACCCTCATCGGGACGGGGAAGTTCCTCGCCAGCTCCTCCGGGCCGGTCGTGTTCGTCGAACCCCCCGTCCGCGTCGACCCCGAGGCCCTCGTCGGCTGGGCCGACTGCCCAGCCCCCTCCCAGCACTTCGACGCCGGCTGGATGGGCCACTTCCTCGGCGCCGCCCGCGGGGCGCTGTTCGGCACCCGCTCCGGGGAGGAGCGCCAGTACGACTTCACCGGCGCCGGCACCGTCCTGCTGCAGAGCTCGGAGCGGGTGCTGGAGGACCCGCAGGTCGTGCGGCGCCTGGAGGGCGAGGTCCGCCAGCTCGGGCCGAACCAGCTGCAGCACCTGTCCGGGGTGATCCAGGCCCAGCTGCAGCAGCACCAGCAGTGACGTTCCCGGTCGTCGACGGGCACAACGACCTGGCCTGGGAGCTGCGCGAGCGGTTCGGCTCCGACCCCGCCCGCGCCGGGCTGGCGACGGAGCAGCCCGCCCTGCACACCGACGTCCCCCGCCTGCGCGCCGGCGGGGTCGGGGCGCAGTTCTGGTCCGTCTACGTCCCCTCGCACTGGGACCCCGCGGCCGCCGCGGTGGCCGTGTTCGAGCAGGTCGACCTCGTCCGCCGCCTCGTCGCCACCCACCCCGACGTGTTCCGCTGGACCCCCACCGCCGCCGACGTCCGCACCGCCGTCGCCGAGGGCCGCATCGCCTCCCTGCCCGGGGCCGAGGGCGGGCACGCCATCGCCGGTTCCCTGGCGGTGCTGCGCGAACTGCGCCGCGCCGGGCTCGCGTACCTCACCCTCACCCACAACGACAACACCCCCTGGGCCGCCTCCGCCACCGGCGTCCACGTCGAGCACGGCCTCACCGCCTTCGGCCGCGACGTCGTCTGCGAGATGAACCGCACCGGGGTCCTCGTCGACCTCTCCCACGTCCACGAACGCACCATGCACGACGCCCTCGACGTCACGACCCGGCCCGTGCTGTTCTCGCACTCCTCCGCGCGCGCCGTGACCGACCACCCCCGCAACGTCCCCGACGGGGTGCTGGAACGCCTGCCCGGCAACGGGGGCGTCCTCATGGTCACCTTCGTGCCGGCCTTCGTGAACCGGGCCTGTGCGGACCACCGCGCCGCGGCCACCGCGGAACGGCGACGGCGCGGGCTGGCGGGCGACCCCTACGACCCGGCCGGGTTCGGCGACTGGCTGGCCGCGAACCCCCGTCCCCGCGCCACGCTCGCCGACGTGGCCGACCACCTCGACCACGCCCGCGAGGTCGTCGGCGTGGAGCACCTCGGCCTCGGCGGCGACTACGACGGCACCGACGAGCTCCCCGTCGGCCTGGAGGACGTCTCCGCCTACCCCCGGCTGCTGGCCGAGCTCACCGGCCGCGGCTGGTCGGGCAGCGACCTCGCGGCGCTCGCGGGCGGCAACGCCCTGCGGGTGCTGGAGGAGGCCCAGGACGGCACCTCCGTCGACTGACCCGCGCCGCCCCGCGCGGGCGGGGCGGCGGTCCTCAGGGGAGGACGACGCCGAGGAGGGCGGAGACGGTGCGGCGCACCAGGTCCGGGGCCTGCGCGTCGGTGCCGGCGGTCGTGCGGGCCTGCTCCACCCACGCGTCCACGGCCGCGACCGCGCCGGGCGCGTCGAGGTCGTCGGCGAGGCGTTCGCGCACGGTGGCCAGCAGCGCCTCCGCCGGGGGGCCCGCCGGGGCGGCGACGGCGGCGCTCCAGCGCTCGTGGCGCGCCCGCGCCTGGGCGAGGACCTCGTCGGTCCACTCCCAGTCGGTGCGCCAGTGGTGGTCCACGATCGCCAGGCGCACCACCGCGGCCGGCACCCCGGCCGCGACGAGCCTGGAGACCAGCACCAGGTTGCCCTTGGACTTGCTCATCTTCTCGCCGTCGAGGGCGACCATGCCCGAGTGCGCGTAGGCGCGGGCGAAGGGCCGTGCCCGCGGGCGCAGCAGGTGCGCGTGCGCGGCGCCCATCTCGTGGTGGGGGAACACCAGGTCGCTGCCCCCGGCCTGCACGTCGATGGGCATCCCCAGGTGCTCCAGCGCGATCGCGGTGCACTCGATGTGCCAGCCGGGGCGCCCGCGCCCCAGCTCCCCCGCCTCCCACGCCGGCTCCCCGGGACGCTCCACCCGCCACAGCAACGGGTCCAGCGGGTTCCGCTTGCCCGGGCGCTGCGGGTCCCCGCCGCGCTCGGCGGACAGCGCCAGCATCGTCTCCAGGTCGTAGCCGCCGACCGTGCCGAACGCCGCGTCGGCGTCGACGGGGAAGTACACGTCGCCGTCCGGGCCGCCGTCGGTCCCCGGGACGCGGTAGGCGGCGCCGGCGGCGAGGAGGTCGCGCACGGCCTCCGCGACCAGGTCCACGGCCTCGACGACGCCGAGGTAGCGCTGCGGCGGGACGACGGAGAGGGCCTCCATGTCGCCGCGGAACAGCTCGACCTGCGACTCGGCGAGGTCGCGCCAGTCCACCCCCGTCGCCTCCGCGCGCTCCAGCAGCGGGTCGTCGACGTCGGTGACGTTCTGGACGTAGCGCACGTCCAGGCCCGCGTCCCGCCACGCCCGCCCCAGCAGGTCGAACGCGACGTAGGTGTTGGCGTGCCCGAGGTGGGTGGCGTCGTAGGGGGTGATGCCGCAGACGTACAGCGTCGCCGTCCCCGCCTCCGGGCCCACCGGGACGAGCCCGCCGGTCGCGGTGTCGTGCAGGTGGACGCGGGGGCCCCGACCGGGGAGGGCCGGGACTTCGGGAACGGACCAGGAACGCACGGGCCCGAACCTACCTGGCGGGCCCGGCGCTCAGAACGGCGGCCACGGGATCGTGCGGTGCCCGCGCGGGCGCGGCAGGCGGTCGGCCTGGAGGAGGCGCTCGGTGCGCTCGAGGGTCGCCACGACCTCCTCCACGCTGAGCAGCTCCCCCAGCAGCTCCCCCAGGGGGCCGTCGAGGTCGGCCACCAGCGTCGCGAGCACCTCGCGCTCCTCGGCGAGCAGCCGGGTCCCGGCGAAGCCCCACAGGACCGTGCGCAGCTTGGGCTCCTCGTGGAAGGTCAGCCCGTGGTCCACCCCGTGCACCGCTCCGGACCAGCCCGGCAGGACGTGCCCGCCCTTGCGGTCGGCGTTGTTCAGCACCACGTCCAGCACGGCGATGCGCCGCAGCCGCAGGTCGTCGGCGTGGACCAGCACCACCGGGCGCCCCGCCCCGTCCTCGGCCTCCAGCACCGTGCGCCACCCCGGCTCCACCCGCCGGGGCGCGACGATGTCGATGAGCCCCGCGCCGGGGGAGGGCAGCACCACCTCGGCCGGTTCGGCCGGGTCCGCGCCGTCCTGCTGCAGCCACAGCTGCACCGACCCCGGCCCCAGCGGGCCGTCGCGGAAGACGGTGGGCGGCACCACGTGCCAGCCCGTCGCGGCCGACACGGCGTAGGAGGCGACCTCGCGCCGGGCGAGGGTCCCGTCGGGGAAGTCCCACAGCGGGCGCTCCCCCGCCACCGGCTTGTAGACGCAGGCCAGTTCCCCGTCGGGGCCGTCCACCACCGCGTACAGGGTGGCGTTGGAGGCGTCCGCGAGCCGCCCGCGGATCTCGACCTCCCCCGAGGCCAGCCGGACCAGGGCGTCCTGCTCCGCGACGCCCGCGAACGTCGCGTTCAGCGCCGGTACCCGTTCGCGCGGGGGCAGACGTGGCCCTGCGGGTCCAGCGGGCCGGAGCAGAACGGGCACGGCGGACGGCCCGCGGCGACCAGCGCCAGGGCCCGGGTCGCGAAGGCCCGCGCCGCCGTCCCGTCCAGGGAGACCCGCAGCAGGTCGCGGTCGGGGGCGAGGTCGGGGACCTCCGGGTCCACGTCCTCCTCCGACACCTCGAAGCACTCGATGACCACGACGTCGCGCTCGCCGTCCCAGGCCAGGCTCATGGTGCCGACCCGGAACTCCTCCTCGATGGGCACGTCGAGGGGGGCGGTGTCCTCGGAACCGGCCGCCGGCGCCGCCGGGACGGGCGCGCGGCCCCCCGAGCGGCGCACGATCTCGTCGAGGAGCTCCCCCACGCGCTCGGCGAGCGCGGACACCTGCGTCTTCTCCAGCGCCACCGACGTGAGACGTCCACCCCCGCGGGCCTGGAGGAAGAACGTCCGCGCCCCGGGCTCGCCGACGGTGCCCGCCACGAATCGCTCGGGCGGGTCGTACTCGTACACGGGCATGGGCCGACCCTACGCCGAGCCGGCCCCGCCCCCGACGACCGCGTCGGAGGACCGCCGCGCCGGGCGGGCGGGCGAGCGCCGCGCGCGCTTGCGCCGCGGCGCGAACCCGGACAGGTCCCCGCCGGAGTCGTTGACCCGCAGCACGAACGGCCGCAGGGGGGCGTAGCGCACGACCGACACCGAGCACGGGTCGGCGGAGATGCGCTGGAAGAGGTCCAGGTGCATGCCCAGCGCGTCGGCGAGGATCGCCTTGATGACGTCCCCGTGGGTCACCGCGACCCAGACGGCGTCCTCGCCGTGCTCGGCGGCCACCCGCGCGTCGTGCTCACGGACGGCGGCCACCGACCGGTGCTGCACGTCCGCCAGGCCCTCGCCGTCGGGGCCGGGGAACACCGCCGCCGAGGGGTGCTCCTGCACCGTCCGCCACAGCGGTTCCCGGGCCAGCTCCTTGATCGGGCGGCTGGTCCAGTCGCCGTAGCGGCACTCCCCCAGCCGCTCGTCGGTCGTGGCGGCGGGACGGGGGCCGTCGGGGCCGTCGACCGCGCGCAGCGCCGCGGCGGTCTCCTGGCACCGCTCCAGGGGGGAGACCACGAAGGAGGCGACCGGGACGGGCGCCAGCCGCTGCCCCAGGGCCGCGGCCTGCGCCCGGCCGGTGTCGTCGAGGTGCACGTCGGGGGTCCAGCCGGCCAGGACCCCGGCGGTGTTCGCGGTGCTGCGCCCGTGGCGCACGAGCAGGAGGGTGGGCACCCCCCGACTCTAGGCTCCGCGCGTCCCCCGCCCGTCCCCGCCCGTCCCCCGCCCGCCGTCCGGCGCCGCGGTCGTGCCCGCCCCCCGCCGGGGGGACGATGAGCGCATGATCGTGGACCTGTCCACCTACCGCGACGGCACCCGCTCGGCGGCCGACGACCTGCCCTCGGCGCTGGCCACGGCCCGGGGCAGCGAGGACGGCTTCCTGTGGCTGAGCCTGGAGGACCCCACCGCCGAGGAGCTCGGGCGGGCGGCCGCGGACCTGCCGCTGCACCACCTCGCCGTGGAGGACGCGCTCGCGGGCCACCAGCGGCCGAAGGTGGAGCACTACGGCGACACCGTGTTCGCCGTCCTGAAGGTCCTCTCCTACTTCGACGCGACCTCCACCGTGGAGACCGGCGAGCTCATGCTGTTCGTCGGCGACCGGTTCGTCGTCACGGTCCGCCGGGGGGGCACGGGACCCGTCGACGACGTCGGCGACCTCGTGCAGCACGACCCGCGCCGGCGGCACCGCGGGCCTCGCGGCGTGCTGCACGCGGTGATGGAACGGGTCGTGCGGGAGTACACGCGCATCGACGGGGAGCTCGAGCGCGACGTGGACGAGGTCGAGGAGCAGGTGTTCTCCCCCGACCGGTCCTCCGACGCCGAGCGCATCTACTCCCTGAAGCGGGAGGTCCTGGAGGTCCGCCGCGCCGCGGCTCCGCTGGTGGCCCCGCTCCAGGCGCTCGTGGCGGGCGGCCGGGGCGGTTCCGGCGAGGTCCCCGACGACGGTCCCGGCGCCGGGGGTTCCCCCGGGGAGGGTCCGGGGCACCCCGTCCTGGACGAGCAGTCCCGGTTCGTCCTGCGCGACGTGCTGGACAACCTGACGCGGACGGTCGAGCACGTCGAGTCCTACGACCGGCTGCTCACCGACATCCTCAACGCCCACCTGGCCCAGGTCTCGGTGCGGCAGAACGACGACATGCGCAAGATCTCGGCGTGGGCCGCGATCGCGGCGGTGCCGACGCTGGTGGCGGGCGTGTACGGCATGAACTTCCAGCACATGCCCGAGCTGTCCTGGCGCTACGGCTACCCCGCCTGCGTCCTGGCCATGGTGGGGATCTGCGTCGGCCTGTACCGGACGTTCAAACGGTCGGGCTGGTTGTGAGGACCAGCCCGACCGTCGGGTGCGGACGTCAGCGCCGCGGGGGCGTCAGCTCCAGGTGAGGACCAGCTGCGGGCGCAGGTTGCGGTCGGCGTTCTCGCTCGACCACAGCCACAGGCTGTCCGCCCCCAGGGCGTCGATCGCCACGGTCTGAGGCGTGCCCAGGACCGACGCGAGCGGAGCGGTGGCCAACGTCACGTCGTAGGACGAGTTCACCTTCGCGCCGGCCGCCACCTCGCCGAGGACCGCACCGGAGGCCGCGGGCCGGTTGTTCCAGTTCAGCTCCGCCACCCTGTAGGCGTTGGAGGCCAGCCGGACCCGGTGCGCGGCGGTGGAGGCCGCCATCGGGTCCGGCGCGGTGCGCACCCGCAGGGTGGCACCGGTCAGCCGCTTGCCGGCCGGGGCCTTGGGCAGGTCGAAGCGCAGGTAGGCGCGCGCCCCGGGACCGGTGCGGGAGACCAGCAACGGATCGCTGCCGTACTCCGTGGACGGGGCACCCTCGTTGGCGTAGGTGTCTGTGATCGGGAAGAGTACGGTCGATGTCGAGCTTGCCGGCTGGATGACCGGCGCCGGGGTGACCGGGACGGTCGGGCGCGGCGACGCGGGCACGGTCGGGACCGGGGCCGGGGCGCTGACCGGGATCGAGGAACCCTCGCGGCGGCTGGAGGCCGCGACGTAGTGCAGGTCCTGGACCGAGGGGGAGTTCGTCACGACCTGCGGGGAGGTGACGGCCGCGACCGTGCTGGAGCCGCGGGTGACGGCGGCGGAGACGGTGCCGGCCCCCAGCGGGACGACGCAGGTGTCGACACCGGCGTCCACCTGGCAGGTGTGCTTGGTGCTGCCGACGGTGACGGTGACGGTGCCGGGGGCGGTGAGGAACGTCAGCGCCTCGACGGTGTCCCGGGGCGCGGACCCGCCGCGGTGGCGCATCGTCTTGGTCTGCGGCGTCGTCTGCTTGGCCGAGACGGACTGGGTGCGGTGGGTGACGTAGACGGTGTCGCGCTTGATGGTCGGTGTGGAACCGGTCTTGTACCAGGCGGTGTAGTAGGCGTTGATGTCCAGGAAGGACCAGCCCTGGCCGGCCGAGGGGCCGATGTGGGAACCCTCGACGTAGTCGTTCCAGGTCGGGATCTGCACCCAGTTCGCGCCGGAGTCGCGGGCGATGGCCCACGTGTTGCGCAGGTTCTGGGTGTTCTCGGCCTCGTCGTAGATGCCCTGGGTCGGGCGCTCGTCCTGCACCGAGACCGGCTGCATCCACTGCAGGCCGAGGCTCTGCACGTTCTTCGCCCGGGTCATCGGGGAGGACGACGGGGCGGGCGAGTTCCACGCGGGGTTGCGGTTGCCCCAGTTGGAGATGCCGTAGGAGATGGACTTGAAGGAGCTCAGGCTGGTGCGCTCGTCCAGGGACAGGGGGAAGAACGCGACCGGCATCCGGTGCTCGGACTTCATGACCGACAGGAAGGTGCCCCACCAGGAGGCGTTGCGGCTGTCGGCGTGGAACGGGGAGACGACCAGGCGGCCGTCGGCGAGGCGGTGCGCGGCGGAACTGCCGGCGAGGTCGGCGACGGTGGCCGCGAGGCTCTGCGGCGTCGAGGAGGACGCGCCGGCGGTCATGTCGGGGACCAGCAGGATGCTGAACCCGCCCACGTTCTGGGCGGCCTGCAGCAGCAGCTTCTGGTTCTGGTACAGCGGGCTGCCCGGGTTGACCGAGAGCAGGTCCACGCTGAACCCGTCGATGCCGGCCGACTTCGCCTGGCGCACCTCGAGCTCGAAGTTCTTCAGCTTCCAGTCCGACCCGGACTGCTTGGCGACCGGCAGGGGGCGGTCGCGCAGGAAACCGCCGTAGGCGGCGTGCTTGCCGCCCTCGCCCCCGGGCTTCAGGTAGTTCCGGGCGTAGTAGTCGTTGGCGGGGTCCGCGTTGTCCAGCGACACCGGCAGGGACGGCATGTAGTGGGCGAAGACGAGCTTCCCCTGGGCCTTCGACGCCGAGGCAGAGGGCATGTCGAAGGGGAGGACGTCATTCGTGGTGAAGGCGCTGGCGCCGGGGCGTTCGGCGGCGTTCGCCGTGGTCGCGGTGAGCACCGGGACGAGCGTCGCGGTGCTGACCGCGGTCGCGCCGAGCAGGGCCGTGAGCCAGCGCCGGGTGCGGGTGGTGCCGGTGCGGAGCTGGGGGGACAGACGCACTGGGTTCCTCCGGGGATGTGTAACGAGTCTCTGACCGTTCGCGATGTGTGGTGTGCTGACCAGAGCTTCGGCGTCAACCGGGGGGCACTTGACCTGCCGAACGGGTGCGACTGCGCGTAGCGGTCGGTGAGGTCGCCCCGCCCCTCACGGGGTCCGGACGGTTCCGGCTGGGCCGAACGGGTGAGCGTCGTCGCTCAGCGTCGGGAAACGGCGTCCGCGTAGATCGTCTCCAGCCGCGCCGCGACCGGATCCATCGAGAACTGCGACTGTGACGTTCGCCACGCCGCGGCGCCCGCCCGGGCCAGGGCACCGTCGCGGGTCAGCAGGTCGCGGACGGCGGGCAGCAGGTCGGCGGGCTCCGGTCCGACCACCGCACCGGCCCCGGCCGCCGCGACCGCCGGGGCCAGCCCGCAGTCCTCCACCACGAGAACCGCGCGCCCCATCGCCATCGCCTCGAGCACCGCGACCGGGAACGGCTCGGCGAGGGAGGGCAGCACCACGAGGGAGGCGCGGGCCAGCCGGGCGGCGACCTCCCCGGGCGCCAGCGCGCCCTCCCAGCGCAGCCGGGGGTCGCCCGCGGCCTCGACGACCGCGCGCACCGCGCCGCCCTCCCCCTCGTCCGGGCCGACGAGGGCGAAGTCGGCGTCGATCCCCGCGGCCAGCAGCGCCGCGGCGGTGCGGGCGAAGAGGACCGGGCGCTTGCGGGCCGCGAGGCGGCCCAGGAACAGGACGCCGGGCCGCGCCGGGAGCGGCGGGGGGACGGCGACGGGCGGGATGCCGTTCGGCAGCCGCCGCCATCCCGGGGCGGGGGGCACCAGCCGCCCCAGCCCGGCCTCCTCCGCGGGGGTCAGGTGCAGCACGGCCGAGGCCCCCCGCAGCACGGGCCGGGTCAGGACGAGGTCCAGCGGCCGGGCCAGCGGGTTGGCGGTGGGGACGACCATGCCGTGCGGCTGGACGACGAGCGGGACCCCGGCGGCCAGCGCGAGCCGCGCGGCGGGGAGGGTCACGAGGTCGCGGGCGAGGTGGACGTGCACGACGTCGGCCCAGCGCAGCGCGCGGCGGACGTCGGCCAGCAGCCGGGGCGAGGTCAGCCCGCTGAAGCCCGCGCCCGGCAGCAGGCGCCGCAGCCGGTGCGCGCGCAGCGGGGTGCCGCCGAGGTCGCCGGGCGGCTCGCCGGCGTAGCCCAGCGCCCCGGCCACCGCGCGCACGTCGTGGCCGCGGGCCCGCAGGGCCGCGCCCTGGTGGGTGGCGACGGCGACGGGCCCGCCGAAGGCGCCGTCGGGCGAGACGAGCGTGACGACGTGCAGGACGCGCACCGGCTCAGCCGTTCCGCGGGCGCTCGCCCGCACCGGTGGGCCAGGTGGCCGCCGGCGCCAGCACGGTGGCGCCGGCGGGGACGTCGCGCACCACGAGGGCGCAGGCGCCGACCACGGCGTCGGCCCCGACGGTCACCCCGCGCAGCACCGTGGCCTGGGCCGCGATCCAGGCCCCGTCCTGCACGGTGATGGGGGCGTTGTCGAACTCGAACGTGGGTGAGCGGCGGTCGTGGCTGCCGGTGCAGAGCAGCACCCCCTGGGAGAGGCAGACGTCGTCGCCGAGCACGACGGGTTCGAGGTTGAGCAGCCAGGTGTCCTGCCCGATCCAGCTGGAGTTCCCCACCGTCAGCTTCCACGGCCAGTGCACCCGCACCCCGTGCCGGACGAGGACCCCCGTCCCGATGCGGGCCCCGAAGGCCCGCAGCAGGGCGACGCGCAGCGCGGCGGGGCACCACCAGCGGACCACCACCAGACCGGAGACCAGCTGCCAGGCCACCTGCCAGAGCGGGCCGCGGCCCTTGTCGTAGCCGGCGCCGGTGAACCCGGCCAGGCTGCGCCGGGGCGGGTGGGTCCCCTCGGCGCCCCGCGGCGTCAAACCGCCGGCTCCAGGGCTCGCAGGTACCAGTCGAAGGTGTCCCGCACCCCGTCGGCGAGGCCGGTGCGGGCGCTCCAGCCGAGGTCGCGCAACCGCGAGACGTCGAGGAGCTTGCGGGGGGTCCCGTCGGGCTTGGTCGCGTCCCACTCGATGCGGCCGCGGTAGCCCGCGATCCCCGCGACGAGCTCGGCGAGTTCGCGGACGGTGACGTCCGTCCCGGTCCCGACGTTGACGGGGGCGGGGTCGTCGTAGTGGCGCAGGAGGAACAGGCAGGCCTCGGCGAGGTCGTCGACGTGGAGGAACTCCCGGCGCGGAGTGCCGCTGCCCCAGCAGGTCACGACCGGCGCCTCGTCGCGGGCCGCCTCGTGGAAGCGGCGCAGCATGGCGGGCAGGACGTGGGAGGCCTCGGGGTCGAAGTTGTCGTGGGGCCCGTAGAGGTTGGTGGGCATGGCCGAGATCCAGGGCAGCCCGTGCTGGCGGCGCACCGCCTGCACCTGCAGGATCCCGGCGATCTTGGCGATGGCGTAGGCGTCGTTGGTGGGTTCCAGGGCGCCGGTGAGCAGGGAGTCCTCGCGGATGGGCTGCTCGGCGAACTTGGGGTAGATGCAGGAGGAGCCCAGCAGCAGCAGCCGCGGGGTACCGACCCGCGCGGCGGCGTCCATGACGTTGACCTGGATGCGCAGGTTGTCGGAGAGGAACTGGGCGGGGTAGGTGGAGTTGGCCCCGATCCCCCCGACCCTGGCCGCGGCGAGGACGACCACGTCGGGGCGCACCTCGTCGAAGAACCGCTCGACGGGGGCGCGCTCGCGCAGGTCGAGCTCGGTGGAGGTGCGCGTCACGACGTCGCGGAAGCCCTCGGCCGCCAGCCGCCGACAGACCGCCGAGCCCACGAGGCCGCGGTGCCCGGCGACGTACACCCTGGCTCCCGGGTCCAGGTCCAGGTCCCGCCGAACGGGCTCTCGCGAGGCCTCCATGCGACAGAAGGTACATGGCCGGTCACCCAGGTGGCAGACAGGCACCCGATTGAGCTGGTTGTATGTTCACTACGAGTAACCATGGTGTTCACGGGGGGCGACGGTGCGGAAGACGGCACTCATCACGGGCATCACCGGCCAGGACGGGTCGTACCTGGCCGAGCTGCTGCTGGAGAAGGGCTACGAGGTTCACGGGCTGATCCGGCGGTCGTCGTCGTTCAACACGACGCGGATCGACCACCTCTACCAGGACCCGCACGACCCGCACGCCCGGTTCTTCCTGCACTACGGGGACCTCACCGACGGCAGCCGGATGGTGACCCTGCTCGACGACATCCGGCCCGACGAGGTCTACCACCTGGCCGCGCAGTCGCACGTGCGGGTCAGCTTCGACGAACCCGAGTTCACCGGGGACACCACCGGTCTCGGCACCACGCGCATCCTCGAGGCCATCCGGATGATCGGGCTTCAGTGCCGGTTCTACCAGGCGTCGAGCTCGGAGATGTTCGGGGCGACCCCTCCCCCCCAGTCGGAGACGACGCCCTTCCACCCCCGCAGCCCCTACGGGGCCGCGAAGGTCTACGGCTACTGGATGACCCGCAACTACCGCGAGGCGTACGGCATGTTCGCCGTCAACGGGATCCTCTTCAACCACGAGTCCCCGCGCCGCGGCGAGACGTTCGTCACCCGCAAGATCGCCGCGGCCGCCGCCCGGATCGCCGCCGGCAAGCAGGAGACGCTGTACCTGGGGAACCTCGACGCCGTGCGCGACTGGGGTTACGCCAAGGAGTACGTCGAGGGCATGTGGCGGATGCTGCAGCAGGACGAGGCCAGCGACTACGTCCTGGCCACCGGGGTCGGGACGACCGTGCGGGAGTTCACCCAGGACTGCTTCGAGTCCGTCGGCCTCGACTGGCGCGACCACGTCGCCCACGACGAGCGCTACGTGCGGCCCGCCGAGGTCGACGCGCTGATCGGCGACGCCTCGAAGGCGCGGCGGGAGCTGGGCTGGACCGCTACCGTGCAGGCGAGCGAGCTCGCCCGGTTGATGACCGAGGCCGAGCGGCGCGCCCTGCTGTCGTCCACCAGCCGCTAGGAACGAGGACCCGGATGCCCGGTACTTCCCCGAGCACCCGACCCCACTCCGCCGCACCCGTGCGGACGGACTCCTCGACGGCGGCGGTGGGGACCGGGGTCGCGGTGGTGCTGGGCGCCGTCGTCCCGCTGCTCGTCCTGGGCCACACGCCGGACCCGGGAGCGGCGGACACGTTGTGGCGCTGGGCCTTCGCCTTCGCCGTCGTCGTGGGGGCCCGGCTGGGGTGGCTCGTGGTCGCCGGTCCGCGACGGCTGTTCGAGGTGGTCTTCTGGATCTTCGTCTACGTGTTCCTCGCCCTCGCCCCGCTGGTGCAGCTGCGGTCGGGGCAGCACCCCGGCACCACCCCCCGCCCGCACGTGGAGCTGCACGGCACGGCCCTGCTCGCCGTGGTCGCCGGGACGGCGGCCGTCGCGGTGGGCGTCGCGGTCGGGCGGCGCCGGCGGGCGCCCGCGGTGCTCGGCGACGTCCCCCCGCGCCGGGCCGCCCTGCTGGCCGTGGCCGCGCTGCTGCTGTTCGGCTACTACACCTGGAAGACCGGGCTGCCGGCCATGTTCGCCGCCCGCGACGCCCGCAGCGCCGCCGCCCTGCAGGCCTGGCCCGACCCCGCGGTGAACGCCGTCGTGCGGTCGCTGGCCACCTTCCCCCTGGTGGTGGCGTTCGTGGCGCTGGTGCGGGTCCCCGCCCGCCGGGGGCTGCTGCTGCTGGTCGCGGTGGCCGTCGTCGTCTCGATGAACCCGATCTCCAGTCCCCGCTACGTCGCCGGGACCGCCGCGCTGTCGGTGGCGGTGGCGCTGGGGGCGATGGCCACGACGGCGCGGGCGCGGGCCTTCGGGCTGGGTTTCGTGGCCGCGCTGCTGCTGCTCTACCCCGTCGCTGACGCCGCCCGCCGCGTCGTCGCCGAGGTCGACACCCGCGGGGGGTTGCCGCCAGCGCTGGACGCCATGACTTCCGGGGACTTCGACGCGTTCGAGCAGATCACCAACGCCGTCTGGTACGTGCAGGACTTGGGCTCCACCGGCGGGCGGCAACTGCTGGGCACGGTGCTGTTCTGGGTGCCCCGAGCCCTCTGGCCAGGCAAGCCGACCGACACCGGGATCCTGCTGGCCGACGCCCGCGAGTACCGCTTCGACAACCTCTCCGCCCCCCTGTGGGCCGAACTGCTGGTCAACGGGGGTTTCCTGCTGCTCGTCGCGGGCATGCTCGTGCTCGGCTACGTCATCGCCCGCGTCGACGCCGGCGCGGACCTGGGGTTCCGCAGCGGCCGCCGGCCGGTGCTCGCGGTGATCCTGCCGTTCTACTTCGTCATCCTGCTGCGCGGTTCCCTGCTGCAGGCCATGGCGGGGCTCGTCGTGCTCCTGGCCTGCGGGCTGTTCGTGGAACGCCCCTGCCGGGCGGGGAGCCCGGGCCGGCACCTGCGCTGAGGTGCCGGCCCGGTCTCGCAGGCCCCGGCGCTCAGCCGTACTGGAGGTCCAAGACGGGCCGGGCGATCAGCCGAGTCTGCTCGCGGGTCCACACGGACAGGCTGTCCGTCCCCTCGCCGGCGATCGCGAGCGTCACCGTCGTCCCCGGGGAGAGGGCAGCGGCGGTGAGCGGCACCGCGAACGGCTGCTCGGGGGTGCTCCCGGCCGGAACGGTGCCGAGGACGGCGCTCCCCAGGGCGGGCTTGTCCCGCCAGGTCAGCGTCGTCTCCCCCCAGTCGCCGGTGGCCAGCCGGATCGGCGCGGGCTCGACCGAACCGGCTAGGGAGTCGCTGGAGGTGCGCAGGCGCAGCGTGGCCGAGAGCAGGCTCGTTCCGGCCGGGGCCGCGGGTAGGTCGAAGCGCAGGTAAGCGATCGCCCCGGTGGAACCGCGGGAGGTCATCTGCGCGCTCGTGCCGAAATTGGTCCCCGGGGCTCCGGCGTTGGCGAAGGTGTCGGCCGTGGGGCTGAGGTTCACCGTCGTGGCGCCCCGCTCCACCTGCACCTGCACCTGCGCCGAGGCCGGGGAGGTGTTGCCCGCCGCGTCCACCGCGGTGACGCGGTAGTACCAGGTGCCGGTACCGGGGTCGTCGATGGCCGTGGCCGTCGTCGGCCGGGCGACGGCGGTGGCCGTCGAGGGCGTGAAGCCCGGCGTGGCCGAACGGTGCACGACGTAGCCGGTGACGCCTGAGGCGTCGGTGCTCGCTGCCCAGGTGAGCTGCACCCGGTCGGCCTGCACCGCGGCCACCGAGGTGCCCGGGGCCGTGGGCGCAGTGGTGTCCGGCGGCGGCGTGCGAGCGACCTCGACGTGGCGGGCGATGGCAGCGGGCGGGAGGGCCTTGGCGTAGTACGCCGTCTCATCGACCGTGCCGACGAAGCTGGTGCTGCTGGGCGCGTCCGGCCATCCAGAGGCGATGGTGTCCCCGCCCACGCGCCAGTAGCCGGGGACGTTCTGGTTGGTGGTCACCGCGTTCGAGGCGATCTTCATCCCGTCCACGTAGAGCGCCATGCCCGAGGCTCCCTGGGTCGCGGCGACGTGGTGCCACCGCCCGTCGTTGTAAGACCCCGGGGTGGACAGGGTTTTCCTGCCGTCGGCCAGGACGCCGAACACGAGCCGGCCGGAGTTCGTCATGTAGATGTGCTTGTCGTTGCTGCTGGAGTTCAGCGTGCGGCGGTCGCCGAACCCGATGATCTTGCCGCCGCTCATCGTGGTGGTCCGGAACCAGGTCTCGACCGTGAACGCCTTGGGGGCGTTGTAGCGAACCTCGGAGTGGATGGTGCCGCCCCCGCCTGACAGGGTGCGCGCCGTGCTGGGGTCGTCGCCGATCGCTGCGGGGGTGACGCGGAACGTGCCCCCCCCGCTGAGGGTGCCGCTGTGGTTGGCGACGCTGTCGGAGACCAGGACGTCACCGGGCTCGTCGTAGCGCCACAGGAACACCGCCCCGTCGGCGCGGACCTGGTCGGCGTAGGCCGATGAGGTGCCCCGCACCGTGACGGCGCGCCAGTCGGTGGTGCGGGTGGTGGCCCCATCGCTCACCTCGACGCGGTAGCGCAGGGTGGACCCGACGGTCAGGCCGCTGTCGACGACAGTGGACTGGGGCCGGTGCCAGTGCCAGGATGCCGCGCCGAGCGTGGCGATCGGGGCCGCGGTCCCCTCCCGGTAGACCCGGTAGGTGAGGTTGGAGTCGTCCAGGTCCAGGGCCCGGCGCCAGGCGACGCGCACCTGTCCCGCCGTGTCCGAGGTCAGCACGAACGGCATCGCGGAGGGTCCGGCTTGCTCGGGGCCGCTGCCGAAGCGGGTGATGCTCTGCTGCGCGGCGCCGTTCACAGTGGTGAACTCCCCCACGCCCCACAGCACCGGCCCCCGGGAGGCAGTGGTGGCGATGGTGATGGCGCGCGGGCCGATGCGCTCGCCGATGCCGTCGTCGGTGTCGGGGAACCACGGCAGCAAGCTGGGCTTGTCCGGGGTCTGAGTCGTCTCGGCGAGGAAGTGCCAGCGCTTCTCGTCCGGGTAGGCGTTGATCGGCCGGCAGTCGTGGGCGTGCGAGGCGCTATAGAGGACGCCGCGGAACACCTCGACGTCCTGGGTGGCCCCCAGGCAGCCGTCGCGCCAGCGCTGGGTCCAGGTGTCCCAGTCCACCGCGAACCGGCCGTCGAAGGACCCGGTGCCGTAGCCCTCGTTGGCGACGTAGAACCCGGTGGCGTCCACGGCGATCGCCTTCACCTGCGAGGCGGCGGGGACGAAAGCGGCCGTGAAGCGGCGCACCGCGGTCCCGGACGCAGCGTCGACGACGGTCAACCCGTGCGAGACGGTCCCGCCGACGGTGTCGAACGATCCGCCGATGACCACCTGTCCCCCGCCGGGGCGCAGGGCCAGGGCGAGCACGTCGTCGTCGAGGGAGGGGTCCCAGGCCGTGAGCCGGCCCTGGTCGGGGGTGCCGACCGCGGCGACGGCGGCGGCCTTGGAGCGGGCGGTGGTGCCGACGGCGGTGAACGACCCCCCGAGCCAGACGGTCCGCGCGTCCACCGCGAGGGCGCGGACGGGGCCCTGGGGCAGCGGGGTGAAGTCCGTCCGCAGGCGGCAGGTGGCGAGGTCGAGGGCCGCCAGGTGCTGGCGGGCGACGCCGTCGACGGTGTCGAAGCTGCCGCCGACGTAGAGGGTCGCGCCGTCGGGCGAGACCGCGAGCGCGCGGACGGTGGCGGTGCCCTCCTTGAGGGTGAACGCGGGGGCGCAGCCGGTGGGCTCGCCGGTGGCGGCGTCGAAGGCGGCGAGGTTGGTGCGGGGGACCTGCCCGGTGCCGGCGGGGGCGCCGGGGGGGCGGATGGCGGTGAAGGTGCCGCCGACGAAGACGGTGCCGCCGGCGGTGGTGGTCGCCCAGGCGACGCCGTCGGCCTGCCAGGTGGGCAGGGCGACGGCGGCGAAGGCGACGGGCGCCTCGATGGCGGCGGCGGGTGCGGTGGTGGCGACGGCGGTGGCGAGCAGGGTGCTGAGGGCCGTCGCGAGGGCGAGCAGGGGCCGGGTCACCGGGTGAGCTCGCGCCGTTCGGTGCTGGAGGTGACCGGGGTGTAGGGGAGGTAGACGACCCTGACGCCGCGGGAGGCGAATTCTCGCTCGAGGTGCGTCCACTTGGGGGTTCCCTTCCAGTCGTCGCCCTTGAACACGACGTCGAAGCCGACCTCGGTCCAGGTGGTGAGCTTGTCGGTGGTGGTCTCGAGGTGCACCGCGTCGACGACGCGCATGGCGGCGACGATCTCGAGGCGTTCGCGTTCGCCGACGACGGGTCGGCGGCCCTTCTGGGCGAGGGCGACCTCGTCGGAGACGACGCCGGCGATGAGGTGGTCGCAGTGGATGCGGGCCCGCCGCAGGATGTTGAGGTGGCCGATGTGGAACAGGTCGAAGACCCCGGGGACGTAGCCGGTGACGGCGCGCCGCCCGAGGGTGCTGCGCGAGCGCCCGGTCACGGGGCGCCGTCGCGGGAGAGCTGCCGGTACCAGTGCCGGGACAGGGCGAGCAGGACGGCGACGTGGGCCAGGGCCAGGGCGAGGTAGACGGGGGCGAAGAGGCGGGGGAAGCCCCAGAGCAGGAACGCGGCGCTGATGACGCCGTGGTCGACGGGCAGCAGCAGGACCGGGGAGAGCCGCCCCGCCCCGGTGGCGGGGGTGCGGGTGCTGCTGCGGGCCTCGAGGAGCTTGGCGGCGAGGGTGCCGCCCTGGAAGAGGACGAGGGAGGCGAGGACGAACAGCAGCGGGACGAGCAGCCACCCCGCGGGGACGCCGGTGCGGTACCAGGCGACGAGGACGGCGGAGTGCAGGCAGATCTTCACCGCGCAGTCGACGACGTGGTCCAGCCACTCCCCCGCCGCGGACCCGCCGCCGGTGAGGCGGGCCAGCTGCCCGTCGGCGGAGTCGAGGGCGAAGGCGGCGGCGAGGACCACGGCGGCGAGGACGCCGGTGAGCGGGCTCGGCTCGGGCAGGGCGACGAGGGCGACGCCGACGAGGGAGACCAGGGCGCTGGCCCAGGTGAGCTGGTCGGGGGTCATGCGCAGCGCCGCGGCCAGCGCCGCGAGCCAGCGGCCGGCGGGGCGGTTGACGCGGGAGGAGTACAGGGAGACCCCGCGGGAGGGCTTCTGCGCGGTGCGCAGGCGCTGGTGGTGGGTGCGCACGGAGACGTCGGGTTCCCCGGCGGCGTCGGGTCCGGCGCTCGCGGCGGTGTGCAGGTGGGTCACGTCGACCCCGATCTCGAGCAGGCGGTCCTCGGTGGCGGGGTCGGCGGGGGCGCGGTCGTCGACGAAGAGCTCGTCGAAGCGCAGGGACTCCCACAGCTCCAGGGCGTCGGTGTGCTCGACGGCGACGGCCACGTCGACGCAGCGCAGCTCGGAGACGATGAGCAGGCGTTCGCTGAAGGGCACGACGGGGCGCACGCCGTGGAGGCGCTCGGCGAGCTCGTCGGTGGTGACGCCGACGCAGAGGAGGTCGCAGCGGGAGCTGGCGTCCTCCAGCAGGTGCAGCTGGGTGGCGTCGAAGAGGTCGAAGGCGCCGGTGGCGAAGCCGACGCGGCCGTCGGCGGGCCGGTGCCCGCGGGCGTGCTGGGGGCTGCGGGTGGGCTGTCGGTCAGGCATCGGCGTTCCGCAGGGTGGGTGTGGTGGCGGGCAGGGGGGCGGGCCGGGTGAGCAGGCTGTGCCACCCGAGGCCGGTCTGGACCCCGGCGGCGACGGCGACGGCCGCGGCGACGGCGCGCACGTCGCGGGTGGTCCAGGCCAGCACCGCGCCGGCGAGGACGGACAGCGCGGTGGTGACGACGCGCTGGCGCAGCAGGTCGCGGGCCTGCTCGCGGACCTTGAGCCCGAGCACGGCGGCGGTGCCCACGGCGGTGAGCACGTACTCGGCGACCGTGAAGGGCAGGACCCCGGCGGTGCCGGCCCAGGTCGCGCCGAAGGCGGTGCGGCCGAGGTCGTCGGGCAGCAGGAGCAGGCAGGCGCCCCACAGGGCGGTGCCGGTGGTCAGGACGAGGGCGGCGGCGGCGCAGAAGCGGCGGTCCTGGGTGCGGGGGCGGCGCACCAGGGTGGGGGCGAGGCTGAGGGAGACGTAGGCGAAGGCGACGTTGACGGGTCCCATCGCGGTGGCGGCGGCGCGCAGGCTGCCGGCGGCGGCGGGGTCGATGAGGTGGGCGGCGGCGGTGAGGACGGCGAGCAGCCCGAGGGAGGCGATGACGCTGTTGGCGGCCAGGGAGGCGGCCAGGGGGTCCTCGCGGCGGGCCAGGCGCACCAGCAGCTCCCGCCCGCGGGCGGGTTCGGGGCGGGTGCGCAGCCCGGCGAGGGCCACGACGAGCGCGGCCAGCGCCCCGGCGGCCCACACCAGCAGGGTGGTGCGGCTGCCGGTGCCCAGGACCAGGGCGAGGGCGACGAGGCCCAGCCAGGTCAGGTCGGAGAGCAGGGCGGTGCCGGGTCGTCCGGCGGCGACGGCGCCGTAGCGCAGGACGTCCTGGGCGCAGACGACGGGGGTGGCCAGGCCGATGAGCAGCTGCAGGCCGGGGTCCTGGCCGCCGGTGAGGAGGAGCCCGGCGCCGGTGACGAGCAGGGCGGTGGGCAGGGCGAGCAGGACGAGGGCGCCCAGGACGGTGGCGGTGACCTCGCGGGCGCCGGCGTGGTCGGGGGTGAGGGTGATGCGGGTGGCGAGGGCGGCGCGGGTGAGGGAGAGGACGAGGACGAGGACGGCGTAGCCGAGGGAGAAGCGGCCGAAGGTGTCGGCGTCCAGGGCGCGGGCCAGCAGCAGCAGGGCCAGGACGTTGGAGGCGCTGGAGGCGGCCTGGTCGAGGAGGGCGTGGGCGCTGCGCAGCAGCGGGCGGGCCGGGGTGCGGGTCACCGGGCACCGAACCCCACGGTGCCCCACTTGCGGCGGCGGTAGGCGGTGTAGGCGCTGGCGTAGAGGGGGTAGGCGAAGCGGACGGCGGCGGCGGGGGCCGCGGTGCGCAGGCGCCCGTGCCAGCTGAGGCGGAGCAGGCCGGTGAGGGTGATGGCGCGCTGGGCGTCGGCGTGGTCCGGGGTCGGGTGGCGCCGCGCGCCGCGCGCGGGGCCCCGGCGGATGGCGTCGTTGAGCAGGGCGAGGTAGACGAAGCGGTACTCGAAGAGGAGCAGGTCGTCGCGCAGGCCGCTGCGGTGGGCGGGGTGGGCCGGGCGCAGGGCGGCGACCTCGGCGCGGACGCGGTCGCGGACGTCGAGCAGGTCGCGGGTGCGGGTCTCGCGGCTGTTGAGGATGGACCCCTCGTGCAGGACGTAGGTGTAGAGGTCCTCGGGGAGCAGCTCGGTGCGGCGGGAGCGGGCGAGGAGGGCGGCCACGCCGGCGAGGTCGGAGTGGGCGCGGGTGGTGGGGAAGCGCACGTCGTCGAACAGCTCGCGCCGGAAGAGCTTGTTCCACAGGTGACCCTGGATCTCCCCGCGCAGGAGGCGGCGGAAGGCGTCGACGGGGTCGGTGGTGGGGCGGTCCAGCAGCGCCCCCAGGGGGGCGGTGGTCGCGCGGCCCTCGCGGCGGGTGCGGGCGCTGCAGACGACGACGTCGGCCCCGGTGCGCTCGGCGCGGTCGACCAGCCGGGCGGTGATGCCCGGGGACCACTCGTCGTCGCAGTCGGTGAACCAGACGTAGGGGGCGGTGGCGTGCTCGAGGGCGCGGTTGCGGGCGGCGGCGACGCCGGTGCGGACGGGGTTGCGCAGCAGGGTGGCGCGGGGGTCCTCGCGGGCCCAGTCGTCCAGGGTGGCGCCGCTGCCGTCGGTGGAGGCGTCGTCGACGAGCAGCAGCTGCAGGTCGGGGTCGGTGAGGGCCTCGATCTGGCGGCGGGCGGCGGCCAGGTGGGGGGCGCCGTCGTGGACGGCGAGGACGACGCTGACGCGGGGACGGTTCACCGGCGCCTCACCGGCGGGCCAGCAGGTGGGCGGGGTCGTCGAGGCTGTCGCGCTCGGCGAGGGCCAGGCTGCGCCGGCGCACGGCCTGGTCGCGGGCGGTGGCGGCGAGGACGCCGAGGGCGAGCCCGGCGGCCAGCCCGATGCCGAGACCGGTGGGGACGTCCGGGGAGGCTGGGCGGTTGGGGGCGGTGGCGGGGCTGGTGACGGTGGCGTCGACGATCTTCCCGCCCCCGGAGGTGTTCTGCTCCAGGGCCTCGATGGTGGTGGCCAGCGCGTCGGCGGTGGCCCCGGCGAGGTCCTGGGCGCGCTCGGGGGTGCGGGCCTGGGCGGTGACGCGCAGCAGGACCGTGCCGGGGGGGACGGTGGCGGAGACGGAGTCGGCGAACTGCGCCGACGTCAGCCCCAGGCCGGTGCGGTCCTCGACGCTGGCGGCGATGTCGGGCGAGTCGACGAGCTGGGCGTAGGTGCTCATCCGGCTCAGGACGAACTGGGAGGCCGAGTTGGCCCCTCCCCCGGTCTCGTTCTGGCCGTTGAGGACGCTGCCGACGAAGAGCTCGGTGCTGGAGGCGTAGGTGCGGGGCGTGAGGTAGGCCCAGCCGCCGGCGGCGAGGCCCCCGAGGAGGATCCCGGCGAGGATCCAGGTCCAGCGGCGCGCGGCGAGGCGCAGGTGGTCGATCAGTTCCACGGGGTGTCTCCGATGTCGCGGATCCAGCGGTCGTAGGCGGTGATGGCCGGGCCGGCGGCCAGCTGCTCGGCGGCGTAGCGGGGCCCGGCCGCGGCGAGGTCGGCGGCGAGGTCGGGGTGCTCGCGCAGGCGCTGGAGCCCGGTGAGCAGGTCCTCGGGGCGGGCGGGGTCGACGCGCAGGCCGGCGCGGGAGGTGGCGAGCTCGGCGGCCGCGGCGGAGTCGTCGTGGGTGGCGGCCAGGACGGGGCGGCCGGCGGCGAAGTAGGAGGTGAGCTTGCTGGGGGCGCACATGTCGTGCAGGCCGGGGACCTCGTTGAGCAGCAGGACGTCCGCGGCGGCCAGGTGGGCCGGGAACTCCTCGTCGCTGACGGGGTCGATGAACTCCACGTTGGCGAGGTCCCCGGCGCGGGCCTGCAGCGCGCGGCGGCGGGCGCCGTCGCCGAGCAGCACGAAGCGGTGCGGGAGGCCGCTGTCGGCCGCGAGCCGGGCGGTGTCCAGCACGTTCTCCAGGTGCTGCTTGGCGCCCATGTTGCCCGCGTGCAGCACGACGGGGGTGCGGGTGTCCCAGCCGCGCCGGGCGCGGACGGCGTCGCCGGCGGCGGGGTCGGCGCGGGTGACGTGGGTCCAGTTGGGCAGCACGGTGAGGTTGTCGGCGGGCACGCCGAGGGCGGTGACGGGGCGGCGGAAGCGCTCGTGGGCGAGCGCGACGCCGGTGGCGCGGCGCAGCAGGCGGCCCTCGAGCTCGGCGGCGACGCGCAG
Organism: Kineococcus radiotolerans SRS30216 = ATCC BAA-149; assembly: GCF_000017305.1. Classification (GTDB taxonomy): domain Bacteria; phylum Actinomycetota; class Actinomycetes; order Actinomycetales; family Kineococcaceae; genus Kineococcus; species Kineococcus radiotolerans. The sequence goes on from NC_009664.2 coordinate 412,597, forward strand.
GGCGGTGCCGCCGCCGGCGTCGGTGCTGACCGCGGTGCGGCTGTAGACGTCCTGGACGACGACGCCCACGGGGGCCCGCACGGCGCGGCCGTGGGCGAGGGCGGCGGCCACGGAGAGCAGGGCGGGGCTGACGGCCACGACGACGTCGGGGCGGGGGCGGGTGCGCCGGTGGTGGGTGAGGGCCGCGGCCGCGCCGAGGGCGAACCCGGCCTCGAGGCCGACGCGCCCCGCGCCCAGCGGGTTGCGCGGGACGGGGTGCCACACGCGGGTGACGTCCACCCCGCCGTCGTCCTCGTGGCGCACGACGCCGGGGTAGTCGGGGTGCCGCTTCCAGGCCGGGTAGTGCGGCATGCCGGTGACGACGCTGACCTCGTGCCCCAGCGCGGCGAGCCCGCGGGCCACCCCGGTGGTGTAGGGGGCGATGCCGGTGGGCTCGGGCAGGTAGTTCAGCCCGACGAGGGCGATGCGCAGCCCGTGCGTCGGGCGCGCGCCGGCGCGGGCCTCCTCGAGACCCTCCTCGCGCGCAGGCGTGACACCCGTGCGGCGTTCCACAGTCGGCCCCCCCGGCGGTTCCGTGACATCCGTGAACGCACCGTAGCTGGTCCGTGGACCACCAGGGTCATCTTCCGGCGTGTTTCGTGAGCGGAGTGTTACCCCTCAGCTCCCTCCGGTGCCCTGGAAGGCCGGGAGGGCACCGGCGAGGACGAGGGCGTAGACGACGACCGCGGCGGCGATGCGGTAGACGACGAACGGCGTGTAGCTGTGGGTGGAGATGAACCTCATCAGCCAGGCGATGACGGCGTAGCCGACGACGAAGGCCACGACGGTGGCCACCGCGGTGGGGACCCAGGCGATCGTCGTGCCCCGGCTGAGCTCGTCGTAGAGCTGGTAGAAGCCCGAGAGCACCACGGCGGGGATGGCCAGCAGGAACGAGTACCGCGCGGCGGCTTCGCGGGTGTAGCCCAGCAGCAGGCCCATGGTGATGGTGCCCCCCGAGCGGGAGACGCCCGGGATCAGCGCGAGGGCCTGGGCGAGGCCGAAGAGGAGGCCGTGCTTCCAGCTGAGCTGGTCCAGGGTGCGTTCCTTGCGCCCGAAGCGGTCGGCGGCGCCCAGCACGAGGGCGAAGAGCCACAGGGTGGTGCCGATGACGACGAACCCGCGCAGGACGGTCTCGATGGAGTCCTGGAAGAGCAGCCCGAGCACCCCGATGGGGATGGTGCCCAGGGTGACCAGCCAGCCCATCCGGGCGTCGGGGTCGTTGCGCGGCAGCCGGCCCACCAGGGACCGGGCCCAGTGGCCGATGATGCGGGCGATGTCCTTGCGGAAGTAGCCGATGACGGCCGCTTCGGTGCCGAGCTGGCAGATGGCGGTGAAGGCCGCCCCCGGGTCGCTGCCCAGGAGGGTGCCCACCACGGCGAGGTGGCCGCTGGAGGAGATCGGCAGGAACTCGGTGAGGCCCTGCACGAGCCCCAGGAAGGCGCCTTCGACGATGCCCATGCTCACGCGCGGGCCCCCCTCGCGCGGGTGGCGGGCGGGGTCCTGCGGGCGGTGGGGAGGTCGGCGGTCAGCACGCCCGGAACGCTAGCGGCTCCCCCGGCGCCCTCCCCGCGCGCGTCACGGGCAGGGCACCGAACCCTCACAACGGGGTGGGGGCGTCCTCGTCGTCGGTGTCCTCGTCGTCCTCGTCGTCGTCCTCGTCGGTGTCGTCGTCCGTGTCGTCGTCGTCGTCGGTGTCGTCGTCATCGTCGTCACCGTCCTCGTCGTCGTCGTAGAGGACGAACGGGGTGACCTCGTCGTAGGCGTCGTAGAGCGCTTCCTCGTAGGACTCGAAGGCGTCGGCGACGCGCTGGTAGGCGTCGGCGACGGCGGGGTCGGTCTCCCCGCGTCGGTTGGCCGAGGCTGCGAGGTGGTCCTCGAGCGTGGCCACGAGTCGAGCGAGGGCCGCGCGCGGGTCGGGCGTCATGGGGCGACCGTATCGGAGATCCACCGCCCGGCGCGGCGGCGGGTGCATCATGGGAGGCGATGGCTACGGACTCTGAGCGCAACGCCGGGTGGACGCCCGGCTCGGCGACGACGGACCAGTACGAGTACCGCGTCCTGACCCTCTCCCGCGAGACGTCCCGTTCCGACGTGCGGCGGCTGCTGACCGAGCACGCGGAGTACGGGCGGTGGGAGCTGGCCCGGGTGCGGCTGTTCATGGGCGGGGGCCGCAAGGTGTGGTTGCGGAGGAAGATCATCCGGGTCGCCAGGACGGTCTGAGCGTCCTAGCCTCGACCGTGGGCATCTTCAGGACGAAGAGCGTCGAGGACGCGATCGCGAGCACGGACGAACCGGGTCAGCGGCTGCGGAAGTCGCTGAGCGCGTGGGACCTCACGGTCTTCGGGGTCGGGGTCATCATCGGGACGGGCATCTTCGTCCTGACTGGCGAGGCGGCGGGGACCCGCGCCGGGCCGGCGGTGGCGCTGTCGTTCGTGGTCTCGGGGATCGTGTGCGCGCTGGCGGCGCTGTGCTACGCCGAGTTCGCCTCGACCGTGCCGGTGGCCGGCTCGGCGTACACGTTCTCCTACGCCAGCCTCGGTGAGGTCGTGGCCTGGATCATCGGCTGGGACCTCATCCTCGAACTGGCCCTGGGGGCCTCGACGGTCGCGGTGGGGTGGTCCAGCTACGCCGCGGACCTGCTCGGGCAGACCCTCGGGCTCGCCGTGCCCGCCTGGCTGTACTCCGCCACCCCGAGCCCGACCCAGCCCAACCTGATCGCGGCGGCCGTCGTGCTGGTGCTCACCGCGGTGCTGTGCGTGGGGACGAAGACGTCCGCGCGCTTCAACGCCGTCGTGGTGGGGATCAAGCTGGCGGTCGTGGGGGTGGTGATCGTCGCGGGGCTGTTCTTCGTGAAGGTGTCGAACTGGTCGCCGTTCGTGCCGCCGACGGGCTCCGCGGGCGCGTCGAGCACCCCGGCGGACCCCTCGCTGTGGCAGGACCTGGGCCTGCCGCTGGGCACCTTCGGCGTGGGCGGGATCCTCACCGCGGCGGCGCTGGTCTTCTTCGCCTTCATCGGCTTCGACATCGTCGCGACGGCGGCGGAGGAGACGAAGAACCCCCAGCGCGACGTCCCGCGGGGCATCTTCGGGTCGCTGGCGGTCTGCACGGCCCTCTACGTGCTGGTCTCCCTCGTGGTGACCGGGATGGTGCGCTACGACGAGATCAGCGTCGAGGCGCCGCTGGCCAACGCGTTCCGCGCGGTGGGGGCCGACGTCGTGGCCACGCTCATCAGCGTCGGCACGGTCGCGGGGCTGCTGACGGTGATGATGATCCTCATGCTGGGCCAGAGCCGGGTGCTGTTCGCGATGGCCCGCGACCGGCTCATCCCGGCGTGGTTCTCGAAGGTCTCCGAGCGCACGCAGGTCCCGGTGCGGATCACGGCGATCACCGGGGTCGTGGTGGCGGTGGTGGCCGCGGTGACCCCGATCTCGGACCTGGCCGAGATGGTCAACATCGGCACCCTCTTCGCCTTCGTCCTCGTCTCCGTCGGCGTCGTGGTGCTGCGCCGGACCCGCCCGGACCTGCCGCGGGCGTTCCGGGTGCCGTGGGTGCCGGTGCTGCCGATCGCCTCGGCGCTGGCCGCGGTCGTCCTCATGGGCTTCCTGCCCGCGGTCAGCTGGGTGCGGCTGGGGATCTGGATGGCGCTGGGGCTGCTGGTCTACCTGGCCTACGGCTACCGGCACTCCCGCCTGGCCCGGCGCCCGGGGGCCTGAGCGGGCCCGAGGCGCCCGGGTGCTGTACGTTTCAACCAGTTTCGTGCAGCCGCACGGACTTCCAGGAGGAGCGGGACGTGCAGTTCGGGATCTTCAGCGTCGGCGACATCACCCCCGACCCCACCACCGGTCGCGAGCCGAGCGAGCACGAGCGCATCAAGGCGCTGGTGACCATCGCCGAGCACGCCGAGCAGGTCGGCCTGGACGTCTTCGCGGTCGGTGAGCACCACAACCCCCCGTTCGTGCCGTCCGCCATGACGACCCTGCTGGGGTGGATCGCCGCCCGCACCAGCCGGCTGACCGTCTCGACGTCCATCGCGCACATCACCACCAACGACCCGGTGCGGATGGCGGAGGACTACGCGATGCTGCAGCACCTCAGCGACGGGCGCGTCGACCTCGTCCTCGGCCGCGGCAACGACGGCCGGCTCTACCCCTGGTTCGGCCAGGACCCCCGCCGCGGGGTCGAGCTGACGGTGGAGAACTACCAGCTGCTGCGCCGGCTGTGGGACGAGGAGGTCGTCGACTGGCAGGGGCAGTTCCGCACCCCGCTGCAGGGCTTCACCTCCACCCCCCGCCCCCTGGACGGGGTGCCGCCGTTCGTCTGGCACGGCTCGATCCGGACCCCGCAGATCGCCGAGATCGCCGGGTACTTCGGGGACGGGTACTTCGCCAACAACATCTTCTGGCCCAAGGAGCACTACATCCGGCTCATCACCCTCTACCGGGAGCGCTACGCCCACTACGGGCACGGCACCCCCGAGCAGGCGATCGTCGGCCTCGGCGGGCAGGTGTTCATGCGGAGGAACTCCCAGGACGCGGTGCGCGAGTTCCGCCCCTACTTCGACGAGGCCCCCGTCTACGGGCACGGCCCCTCCCTGGAGGAGTTCACCCGCCAGACCCCGCTGACCGTGGGGACCCCGGAGCAGGTCGTGGAGAAGACCCTGACCTTCCAGGAGTTCTTCGGCGACTACCAGCGGCAGATGTTCCTCATCGACCACGCGGGACTGCCGCTGAAGACGGTGCTGGAGCAGCTGGACCTGCTCGGCGGGGAGGTCGTCCCGGTGCTGCGCAGGGAGTTCGAGTCCCGCCGCGCGGCCGGGGTGCCCAGCGACCCGCCGAGCCACGCCAGCCGCGCCGCCGCGGCCGCCGCGCAGGCCGCCCCGCGGACCGGCGCGTAGCTCGGCACCGGTCCGCACGGGGGGCGGGCGGGGTCAGGTCTCCGGGGAGAACGCGCTGTGCCGGTGCAGCTCGGCGTAGCGGCCGCCGCGGGCGAGCAGCTCCTCGTGGGTGCCGCGCTCGACGACCCGGCCCGCCTCGAGGACGAGGATCGCGTCGGCGTTGCGCACCGTCGAGAGCCGGTGGGCGATGACGATGGCCGTGCGCCCCTCCAGGGCCTCGTCGAGGGCGGCCTGGACGGCCACCTCGGAGGTGGTGTCGAGGGAGGCGGTGGCCTCGTCCAGGACGACGACGCGGGGCTGGGCCAGCAGCAGCCGGGCGATGGTCAGGCGCTGGCGCTCCCCGCCGGAGAAGCGGTACCCGCGCTCCCCCACCACGGTGTCCAGGCCGTCGGGCAGGCTCGCGACCAGCTCGTCGAGGCGGGCGCGGCGCAGGGCGTCGAAGACCTCCGCGTCGCTCGCCCCCGGGCGGGCCAGGCGCAGGTTGGAGCGCAGCGACTCGTGGAACAGGTGCCCGTCCTGGGTGACGACGCCGACGGTCTGGCGCAGGGAGGCGGCGGTGAGGTCGCGCACGTCGGTGCCCCCGACCCGCACCGCGCCGGAGTCGACGTCGTAGAGGCGGGCCAGCAGCTGGGCCAGGGTCGACTTCCCCGCCCCCGAGGACCCCACGATGGCCACCACCTGCCCGGGCTCCACCCGGAAGGAGACGTCGTGGATCACCTCGACCCCGCCGCGGGTGTCGAGGGTCGCGACCTCCTCCAGCGAGGCCAGCGACACCTCCGAGGCCGCCGGGTAGGCGAAGCGCACGGCGTCGAACTCCACCGCGACCGGGCCCGGCGGGCTCGGGCGCGCCCCGGGGCGCTCGCGCACCAGGGGCACCAGGTCGAGGACCTCGAAGACGCGGTCGAAGCTGACCAGCGCGCTCATCACGTCGACGCGGGCGCTGGCCAGGGCGGTCAGCGGGGCGTAGAGCCGGGTCAGCAGCAGGGCCAGGGCGACGATGCTGCCGGCGTCGAGGGTCCCGGCGATGGCGGCGACGCCGCCGACGCCGTAGACGACGGCGAGCGCCAGGGCGGAGACGGTGGTCAGGGCGGTGACGAAGACCGACTGGCGCACCGCGGTCTTGACGCCGATGTCGCGCACGGCGCGCGCGGCGTCGGCGAAGGCGCGCGACTCGTCCTCCGGGCGCCCGAAGAGCTTGACGAGGGTGGCGCCGGGGGCGGAGAAGCGTTCGGTGGTCTGGTTGATCATGGCCGCGTTGAGGGCGGCGGCGCGGCGGGAGAGCTGGGCGAGGTGGCGGCCCATGCGGCGGGCGGGCAGGACGAACACCGGCAGCATGACCAGGGCGATGAGGGTGATGCGCCAGGAGATGCCGGCCATGACGACGGTGGTGAGGGCGACGGCGACGACGTTGCTGACGATGCCGGAGAGGGTGTCGCTGAAGGCGCGCTGGGCGCCGATGACGTCGTTGTTGAGCCGGCTGACCAGCGCCCCGGTGTGGGTGCGGGTGAAGAAGGCCACGGGCATGCGCTGGACGTGGTCGTAGACGCGGGTGCGCAGGTCGAGGATGAGGTCCTCGCCCAGGCGGGAGGACAGCCACCGCACGACCAGGCCGAGGCCGGCCTCGGCGAGGGCGACGAGGGCGATGAGCAGGGCGATGGACACCACCCGCCGGCGGTCGCGCGCGCCGACGGCGTCGATGGCGTGCCCGGCCAGGACGGGGGTGGCCACCGCGAGGACGGCGAGGACGACGCTGCCGGCGACGAAGAGGGCGAGCAGGCGGCGGCGTTCGCGGGCCATGCCCAGGACGCGGCGGAAGGTGCCGGGCCGGAAGGGCGTCTGGTCCGGTGCGCTCATCGCCCGCCACAGGGAGGACCGGGCGACGCTGTCCATGCTCATGGTGGTGACGGTAGGTGCTGGCCCGGCCGGGTCCGGGACGGGGCGTCCTCAGCGGCGCAGGACAATGAGGAACTCGATCGCCTGCTCGTCGGGGTAGGTGCCGGTGGCCTCCATCCGGAGCAGCTCCGGGCCGGTGAAGCCCAGGGAGAGCAGCCGGAACAGCCGCAGGGCGGGATCGGGGTCGCCGGGAGCCGCTGGGGGGGCGGTGCGCAGGATGCGGTGCACGGCGGTGGCGGCCTCGCGCACCGCGACGACGTCGAGGCCCTGCAGGGCCAGGAACCAGGCCGCGGCGCGGGCGGCCTCGCGCAGGGCGTCGGGCTCGGCGGGGGCGGGCGGGGCCCCGGGCCGGTGGCGCCAGGTGGTGAGGGCGTCGCGGAAGGCCTCGGCGCGGTCCTCCTCGCCGTGGGCCAGGTGGGGGTCCCCGGCCAGGTCGCGGTAGCGGCGCACCGCGGCCCGCAGGTGGGCGCGGCCCCCGTCGCGGGCGCCGTGCCAGGCGTCGGGGTGGGTGAGGAGGGCGAAGGCCTCCAGCTGCAGCGCGGTGCCGGACAGCGCCGCGACGTCGTCGCTGACGGTGCGGGTGGGGGTGGTGGCGGCCAGGTGGGCCCGCAGGTGGTGGTCGTGGCGCTCCTCGGGGACCCCGGGGCTGCTGAACGGCGGGAGGGGCAGCTCCCCGGGCAGCAGGTGGGTCGGGGGGTCGACGTCGACGGCGGGACGGCACGCGGGGCACTCGGGCGGTGCGGTGGTCCACACCCCCAGCGCCTCCTCGCCGGGGTCGGGCAGCCGCCCCAGGGGGTGCACCCGCAGCAGCAGGACCTCCAGCCCGGCGCGCTGGCAGGCCTCGACGGTCCGGCGCCGGGCGGCGCCGAGGGGGGCGCCGGCGGGGACGACGGCGACCAGGCAGGGCCGGTCCGGGAAGCGCCCGGTGGTGTCGGCGGGCGCGCCCGCGGGCCAGCTGAGGTGCTCGGGCCAGCCGCTGCGCCGTCCCCGCCAGTCCTGCCCGGCCCAGCGCAGCAGGTCCAGCAGGACGGGGGCGGGGACCACGTCGAGGAGGGTGTGCACGGCGCGCCGGTCGCAGTCGTCGTCGGGGACGGCCCGCCCGGCCAGGGCGGCGCGGCGCCCGGCGCTGGCGTCCCACGCCCGCCGCACCCGCGCGTGCAGCTGCGCGGGGTCGGCGGGCAGGTCGGCGGGCAGGTCCACGGACCGGCTCCCCGCGGAGTCGTCGTCACCGTCCTCGGCCAGGGCGCCGAGCAGGTGGCCCAGGACGGCGGGGCCGAAGGCCATGACGTGCCGCTGCCGGGCCAGCAGGTGGGCGACGCCGTAGCGCTGGGGGGACAGGGCGGTGCGGGGGTCGTCCTCGGGGGTGGCCAGCAGGGAGTCCCGCCCGTCCAGCGTCCAGGCGAACAGGTCCTCGGTGGGGACGACGAGTCGCGCTGGCACGGGCGCACGGTAGCCGCCCGGCTCCCGGCGCGGGCGCGGGCCGCCGCTCAGGACGGCCGCAGCAGGGCGGTGAGCAGCGCGATCCGCTCGGGGTCCAGGGTGCCGGCGCGGTGGGCGTCGGCGATCTCCGCCCCGCTGAGGCCGGCGCGGGCGGCGGCGAGCACGAGGGCGAGGTCGAGGCCGGGGTCCGGGCGGGCGGGGTCCGGGGCGGTGAGCGCGGGCCCCAGGCGGGCGGCGAGGTCGTCGCGGACGAGGGCGTAGGCCAGGACCTCGGCGGGGTCGAGGACGCGGCGGTGGCCGGTGAGGACCTGCCGGGCGCGCAGGACGCCGGTGGGGTCGCCGACGCGCAGGGCCCGGCCGTCGAGGTGGGTCGCCACGACGCGGGTGCCCAGGGCGGCGACCTCGACGTGGTGGCCGGTGGTGGCGGCCACCGCGGGCAGGAGGAGGTGGCGGTGCAGGTCGGCGTGGGCGGCGGGCCAGTCGAAGGGCGGCTGGTCGCCGGTGTCGACGTGGCGGTGGTGGGCGGCGGTCAGGCCGGTGCGGCGGGCCGGCCCGGCGAGGGGGCCGCCCGCCGCGGCCCGCCAGGCGGCCCAGAGGACGGGGGGGACCCCCCAGTGCGGGTCGGGGCGGGCGGGGGGCGGGGCGAGCAGGTCGAGGCCCTCGAGGACGAACGGCTCCCGGGGCGGCCCGGGGCGGGGGCGGCGGTGACGCCTGCGGGCGGGCACCCGTGGAGGCTACGTCGGAGCCGGGTGCGAGGGTGCCCGGCGTGGACCGCTCCGACGAGCCCGACCGCGGCGGGGCCCTCCCGCCCGGGTCCCTCCCGCCCGGGGCGCTGCCCCGCCGCGGGGAGCCCCTGCCCGCGCGCTGGGGCGAGCTGCCCTGGCCGCGACCGACCCCGGCGGCACTGGTGACCGTGCTCGCCCGCGCGGTGCGGCCCCCCGGCGCCGACGACCTGCCGCCCTCTCCGGCGCGGGCGGGGGGCGCGCCCGGCCCGTGGCCCGCCCGCCGGGTCCCCGGCCGGCCGGGGACCGTCCGCGGCGCGTCCCGGCCCGCCCCGGCGGTGGACCCCGCGGAGCTGCCCGAGTACGCCCGGGTGCGGGCCGCGACGGGGGTCGCGGCCCTGTCGGAGGCGGAGCTCGACGACGACGAGGCCTTCCGCGCCGAGGTGTGGCTGCGGGCGTGGGTGCGGGCGCACCGCTCCCCCGCCGTGCGGGCCTGGCTGCGGGCCCGCCACCCCGACCTGGCCCCGGAGGCGGTCACGCGGGCGGCGCGGGAGGTGAGCCTGCCCCTCGCGCTGGCCGTGGTCGACGTGGAGGTCGTCGTCGTCGCCCTGCGCGAGGGCTGGGACGACGCGTGGACGGCCGCGGTGCAGGAGGCGGGGTTCGGGGCGCAGGAGGCACGGGCGCTGCACGGGCGCGAGGACGCCTGGGCCGTGGTGGACACCGTCCTCGCCCTCACCGGGGCCGGGGCGGGCCGCCCCGGCCGGTGAGCGGGCGGCTCAGCCCCGGCGCGGGTCCCGCCCGGCCCCGGCGGGCACGACGATGGTGTGCATCCAGGCCGGGACGCCCTCCCGCTCCCCGTCCAGGAGCAGCACGACGTAGCGGGCGTCGGGGTTCTCCGGTGGTGGCGCCGCCGGCCACGGGGTGTCCCCGTCGGTCATCGTGATGACGAGGTCGAACCGGGGACGGGCCCGGGCCGCGGCCCGCAGCCCCTCCCGCATGTCGGTGCCGCCACCGCCGACCATCCGCACCTCGCTCATCGAGCGCACCGTGCGCGGCGCCGAGGCCGCCGCGTCGCAGGCGATGACCGTGACGCCCTCCCCGCGGCAGCGGCGCACCACGACCGCGGTCTCGGCGTGCACCCGGCTCAGCATCGCGTCGCTGATGGAGCCGGAGGTGTCCACGACCGCCGCGACGCGCGGGGGCCGCGGCTGGCGCATCGCGGGCATGACGACGCCGGGGAAGGACGCGGCCCGCCGCGAGGGGCGGGCGTAGGAGTAGTCCCTGACCCCGGCGACGTTGGCGCTGACGCGGCGGGTGACGCTGTCGAGCTCCCGGCGCCAGTCCACCTCCGGTTCCAGGACGAGGGTGGCCCAGCGCTGCCACCCGGCGGGGACGCTGCCGCAGCTGCGGGCGTGCTCCAGCACCGCGCGGGCGGTCTGCTGCCGGATCAGCTCCGCCCGGCCCGCGTCGACGCTGCCGTCGTCGCGACCCTCGGCGTCGGTGCCGGACTCGTCCTGCTCCCAGGCCCGCCGGGGCCCGCCCGCGCCGGAACCGCAGTCGTCGCCGTCGTCACCGTCGTCGCCGTGGTCCTTGTCCCCGTCGCCGGGCCCCGGCGCGTCCTCCCCCGCCGCCGCGGGGGGGACGTCCGCCGGGTCGGTGTCCTCGCCCGCCGCGTCCGCCCCGAGGCCCGGGGAGGCCGGGGCGGGCGCGCCGCGTCCGCCGACGGTCAGGGTGGCGAGCGCCTGCTCGTCCCCGGTGGTGAGGACGACGGCGTAGCGCCCCACGTCCAGGGGCCGCAGGAGCGGGACGTGCGCCACCGAGGGGCTGCGCACCTCCAGCGGCCCGGTCGCCGCGACCACCTCGGCGGGCTCCCGGGCGGGGTCGAGGACGGCGAGGGTGCTGGTGGCGTCCACGACGAGGTCGTCGGTGGTGACGGCGAGGGTCAGCGGGGTCCGGTGACCGGCGGGGAGGGTGGCCGGGTGCAGGGTCAGGAAGGGCCGGCCCACGGGCAGGACGGCCTGGACGACCTCCGGGCCGGTGGTGGCGCGGACCCGGTGGGTGCCCTCGGGGACCTCGGCGAGGTCGACGGCGAGGTGGGTGGCGCTGACGTGCTCGACGCCGGCGACGACGTCGAGGGGGCGCCCGGCGGCGTCGAGGACCTCCACGCGGGAGGTGGCGTCGAAGCGGGTGCCGTCGCCGACGAGGACGACCCGCGCGGGGCTGCCGTGGCCGCGGACGAGGTGGTCCGGGCGCAGCCGCAGGGTGGGCGTGGTGATCGTGAACCCCGTCCGGGCCCGCTCCTCGCCGCGGGCGACGACGACGTCGTAGCGCCCCGGCGGGAGGCGGGTCCCGAGGGTGAACGACCCCTGGCGGGGGCCGCGCACGCGCAGGGCGCCGAGGGCGGGGGTCCCGTCCTCGCCGGTGACCGGCTCGCCGTCGTCCCCGTGGTCCCCGCCGTCCCCGTCCCGGCCGCTGTCCCGGGCGGGGCGGGGGTGGTGGTGGAGGGTGACCGTCGTGGAGGCGTCCAGGAGCGGCTCGCGGGTGAAGCAGAGGACGTCGGCGGGCAGGGCGTCGTCGTGGCGGAGGGTGTCGGGCAGCAGGAGCAGGCCGGGGCCGGGTCCGGCGGGGCGCTGCCCGGCGGGGCCCTGCAGCAGCAGCCGGTAGAGCTGCTCGGCGGTCGAGCCCTCCTCCGCGCCGGGGACCTGCTCGGGGAACCAGGCCCCCACCGGCGGCGGCTGCACCCCGGCGGCGCGCAGGTCGGCGTTGACGGCGCAGTCGGCGGCGCGGTTCCACAGCCCGGCGCGCGCGGCGGGTTCGGCGAGGTCGCGGAACCGTTCGGCGTGCCGGCGCAGGGGGTGGCCGACCTCGTGCAGCCAGGCCCCGGCGACCTGTTCGACGGTGAGGGTGGCGATGAACCCGGGGTGGTAGGTCATCCGCCAGCGGGTGTCGATGGCGAGGGTGGGCACCCGCGTGCTGGGGACGGCCTTCACCGCGTAGAGCGCGTCCGCCAGGTACGGCATGAGCTCGGTGGCCCGGGCGCGGCCGGCGGCCAGCCGCAGCCCGGCCCGGCGCAGGAGGTCCTCGTCGGGCGGGGCGTCGCCGGCGCGGCCCGGCGGGGTCGGGCGCGGGGCGCGGCCGGGCGGGGCGGGGCGGGGGACGGGGCGCGGCACGGCTCAGCCCCGGCCCTGGCCCTGGCCCTGGCCCTGGAGGAGGTCCAGCTCCCGCAGGATGGGGGCCAGCCCCCGCACGATCCGCTCGGTGGGCATCGCCCCGCTCGGGCGCGCCGCCGCCCACCGCCGCCCGTGGGAGAACGCGATGTCGGCGCTGCCGGCGTCGGCGATGGCGGCCAGGACGGTGCCGCAGTTGACCCACCGCTCCGGGGTGTTCCGCGCGGCCGTGGCCGCCCACACCGACGCCGCGACGGCGTAGGTCCGGTCGGTGCGGCGGCGGTCCACGACGTAGGAGTCGGGGTCGGCGAGCAGGGTCTCGGGGTCGGGCAGGTCCAGCTCGCGCAGGTAGTTGAGGAACATCCCGCCCGCGCTGATGCCGACGGTGCCGGCCACGAGCATCGTCACGACCGTGCTGTTGGCCCCCGCGGCCCGGGCGAAGGCGTGCAGGCGGGCGGCCATCTCCCACGAGCGGGGCGTGGGGAAGGCGCGCCCGGCCTCCTCGGAGGAGCGGGGCAGCTGGGTGACGAGCTCGGGCCGGGAGCCCAGGAAGACCCCGACCAGGGCGAGGGTCCGGGTCAGCAGGGCCGCGACCTCGCTGTCGTCCACCGCGGGGACCGCCACGGCCGGCCACCCCGTGCTGAACCCCTCCCGCACGGTGTCCGCGTCCAGCTCCCAGCTGAGGTGGACGAAGCGGTTGGCGACCGGCGGGGCGAGGTCCCACCCGTCGGCGGCGACGTCGGGCGGGTTGGCGGCGGCGACGGTCCGCACGCCCTCGGGCAGGCGCAGGTCCCCCACCACCCCCTCGAGGATGGGCCGCAGCAGCGCCGCCTGGGTGGCCGGCGGCGCGGTGGAGACCTCGTCGTAGAACTGGATGCCGAGGCGGCCCTCCTCCACCACCGCGTCGCGCAGGCGCACCGCCCAGGACGGGGCGGCCAGGGAGGCGGTGCGGGTCACGGGGTCCACGACGGGCAGCCCGGCGAAGTCGCTGGGCTCGCGGATGGAGGCGATGACGGTCTCCAGGTGGGCGTCCAGGCCCCGGGCCAGCTCCTGCACCACCGAGGACTTCCCCTGCCCGGGCGGCCCCCACAGGATCACCGGGACGTCGGCGAGCAGGGCGACACCCAGGGCGGTGCAGGTGTCGGTGTGGCGCTGGCTCATCCGGTGGTTCCTCCGAGCGGTGGCGTGGGGTGCTGCGCGCATTGTCCAGCCCCCGGTCCCGGCGGGTGAGACTGGTGGGGTGTGGCGGCGTGCGGGGGTGCGGGTCCGGTCGACGGTGGCGGCGACGGCCCTGCTGGCGGTGCTGGTGGCGGCCGGGGCGGTGACGGGGCTGCTGGTGCTGCGCTCGGCGCTCTACGGCGGGGCTGCGGAGACCGGCTCCGTGCAGGCGCGGCTGGTGCGGCTGTCGGTGACCGAGGAGGTCCTGGCGCAGGGCCCGGCGGGCGCGGAGGGGACGGGGGACCCGCTCCCGGCGCGGGAGGCGCTGGACGCCGCGGTGGGGGCGCGGGTGGACCGGGGCTCGCACGTCCAGGTGCTCGACGCCTCGGGGGCGGTGGTGGCGCGCAGCGCGCGGCTGGCGGGGCTGGCGGCGCTGTCCCCGGCGCGGCCGCCCTCGGCGGGCCAGGTCCAGGAGGTGGTGGCCCTGCCGCAGCTGGGCGGCCGGTCCCGGTGGGTGGTGACGGTGGTGGGCGCGGAGGTCGGGGACCGGCCCTTCTACGTGGTGGTGGCCGAGAGCACCGAGGACGCCGACCGGGTGCTGCTGGTGGCGGCCGGGTTGCTGGCCGTGGGCTCCCCCCTGCTGCTGGCGGCGATCGCGGTGGCGACGTGGACGTTCGTGGGGCGCTCGCTGCGGCCGGTGGAGGCGATCCGGCGCACGGTGGAGGGCATCACCGCGCGGGGCCTGGACGGGCGGGTGCCCGTCCCCGTCGCCGAGGACGAGGTGAGCCGCCTGGCGCGGACGATCAACGAGGTGCTGGCCCGCCTGGAGCTGGCCCAGCGGGGGCAGCGGCGGTTCGTGGCCGACGCCAGCCACGAGCTGCGCAGCCCGGTGGCGACGTTGCGCGCGGCGGCGGAGGTGTGGGCGGGGGCGGGTGTCCCGGCGCCGTTCACGGCCCTGGTGCAGGCGGAGAGCGCGCGGCTGGAGGCGCTGGTCTCGGACCTGCTGGCGCTGGCCCGCGCCGACGAGGGGCGCGCGGTGCGGCAGTGGCAGGAGGTGGACCTCGACGAGGTGGTCGAGTCCGAGGCGGCGCGGCTGCGGGCGGTCGCCGGGTGCGCCGTGGTGGTCACCACCACCCCCGCGCGGGTGCGCGGCGACGCGGTGGCGCTGGCGCGGGCGGTGCGCAACCTCAGCGACAACGCGGTCCGCCACGCCGACTCCGCGGTCCGCCTGGAGCTGTCGGTGCGGGACGGGGAGGCGCTGCTGCGGGTCTGCGACGACGGTCCCGGCATCCCGGTCGGTGAGCGCGAGCGGGTCTTCGAGCGCTTCGTGCGCCTGGACGAGAGCCGTCAGCGCGGGTCCGGGGGGACGGGTCTGGGCCTGCCCATCGTGCGCGAGACGGTGGCCGCGCACGGGGGCACGGTGCAGGTGGAGGACTCCCCCGGCCGCGGCGCGGTCCTGGCCCTGCGGGTGCCGCTGGCCCCGCCGGACGCCCCGCCGGACGCCCCACCCGCGGACCGGGCCGGGGGTCAGCCGCCGTCGGCGGCGAGCCGGTAGCCGGCGCCGCGGACGGTCTGCAGGGCGTGGCGGGCGAAGGGGGCGTCGACCTTGCGGCGCAGGTAGCCGACGTAGACCTCCACGACGTTGGGGTCGGTGCTCACCTCGGGGTCCCAGACCGCGCGCAGGATCTCCGCCTTGGGCACGACCTCGTCGCGGCGGCGCAGCAGGAACTCCAGGAGCGCGAACTCGCGCGCGGTGAGGGTCAGGGGGGTCTCGCCGCGGTGCACGCGGCGGGTGGCGGGGTCCAGGACGAGGTCGCCCGCGCGCAGGACGACGGGGCGCTCGGGGGCCCCGCGCCGGTGCAGGGCCCGCAGGCGGGCCAGCAGCACGGGGAAGGAGAAGGGCTTGGTGAGGTAGTCGTCGGCGCCGAGGTCGAAGGCGTCGACCTGGTCGTACTCCCCGTCCTTGGCGGTGAGGACGAGGACGGGGGTCCACACCCCCGCCGCGCGCAGGTCGCGGCAGACCTCGTAGCCGTTGCGCCCGGGGAGCATGAGGTCCAGGACGAGGACGTCGTAGGCGTGCTCGCGGGCGCGGCGGTAGCCGGTGGGCCCGTCGTGGGCGAGGTCGACCTCGACGCCCTCGGCGGCCAGGCCGCGGCGGACGGTGTCGGCGAGCAGGACCTCGTCCTCGACCAGGAGCACCCGCACCCGCCCAGGCTAGCCGCCGCGGGCGGAGCCGGGCGGGCGCGGGCGGGCGCGGGCCCCGTCAGCGGTGCGCGGCCGCCTCGTCGGCCGGCCGCGCCGCCGGGCCCCGGCGGCGCTGGTGGCGCAGCCCGAGGGCGACGACCACGACGGTCAGCACCAGGGACAGGGCGAGCTGCACGCGCTGGCCGGGCAGGACGACCATGAGGACGAGGACGACGGCGATGAAGGCGATGGTGGCGTAGGTCAGCCACGGGAACAACCACATCCGCACCGCCGGGCGCTCCCCCGCCTCGTCCAGGCGGCGGCGCACCACGACCTGGCTGAGGGCGATGAACGCGTAGATGACCAGGGCCAGGGCGCCGCTGGTGGCCAGCAGGTACTCGAAGATCTTCTCCGGCAGCAGGTAGTTGCCGACGACGGCGAGGAACCCGACGACGGTGGAGGCCAGGATCGCCGGGTAGGGCACGCCGCGGCGGGAGACGTGGGACAGCCAGACGGGGGCGTCCCCGCGCCGGGAGAGGGAGAACACCATGCGCGAGGCGGTGTAGAGGGCGGAGTTCAGGCAGCTCGCGACGGCGGTGAGGATGACGACGTCCATGATCGTCGCGGCGCCGGGGATGCCGATGGCCTGCAGCGTCGTCTGGAAGGAGCCGTCGGCGTCGAGGGCGGCGGAGTTCCACGGCACGAGGGCCACGACGACGAAGATGGACCCGAGGTAGAACACCCCGATGCGGCCGATGACGGAGTTCACCGCGCGGCGCACGCCCTTCTGGGGGTCGGGGGACTCCGCGGCGGCGATGGTGACGATCTCGGTGCCCATGAAGCTGAACATCGTCAGCAGGATCCCGGCCAGGACGGCGGAGAACCCGTTGGGCAGGAAACCGCCCGCGTCGCCGGTGAGGGAGAAGCCGGGGGTGCCGCTGATGTCGCTGCCGGGCAGGACGCCGAAGATCGCCAGCAGGCCCACGGCGATGAACCCGACGATGGCGACGACCTTCACCCCGGCGAACCAGAACTCGAACTCGCCGTAGTTGCCGACGCTGGTGAGGTTGGAGGCGGTCAGCGCCAGTGTCACCAGCAGCGCCCACACCCATTGCGGCGCACCGATCCAGCTGCTGAGGATGTCGGCGGCGGCGGTGGCCTCGACGGGGATGACGAGGACCCAGAACCACCAGTACAGCCAGCCGACGCTGAACCCGGCCCAGCGGCCCAGCGCCCGGTCGGCGTAGGTGGAGAACGACCCGGTGTCGGGGTGGGCGGTGGCCATCTCCCCCAGCATCCGCATCACCAGCACCACCAGGAGACCGGCGAAGGCGTAGGAGAGCAGGACCCCCGGCCCGGCTTCGGCGATGGCGGTCTTGGACCCCACGAAGAGGCCGGCGCCGATGACGCCGGCGATGGAGATCATGGTGATGTGGCGGGGTTTCAGGCCGGTGCCCAGACCCGACTGTTCCTGCGGTGCGAGCTGCACGACGTCCTCCTCGACGGTGGTCCCGGGATCACCCGGTCCTGCTCCGCGGTCGCTGGGTGCGCCCCGCGGGGGCGGGGCGCGGGCCACGGTAGCGTCCCGGCCATGAGCCCGAGGACCATCGCCACGTCGCGCCGCGTCGACCTGCCCGAACTGCTGGACTTCGTCCGCACCCGCCACCGGGTGGTGCTGACCACGACCCGCCCCGACGGCAGCCCGCAGATGTCCCCGGTGACCGCCGGGATCGACGAGCAGGGCCGGCTGGTGGTCTCGACCTACCCCGAGCGCGCGAAGGCCGTGAACGCCCGCCGCGACCCCCGCGGGTCGGCGCTGGTGCTCTCCGACGACTTCGGCGACGCCTGGGTGCAGCTGGACGGGGAGTTCGAGGTCCTCGACGGCGAGGACGCCGTCGAGCCGCTGGTCGACTACTTCCGCTGCATCTCCGGGGAGCACCCGGACTGGGCGGAGTACCGGCAGGCGATGCGGACCCAGGGCAAGTCGTTGCTGCGCATGACGATCCGGCGCTGGGGCCCCATCGCCACCGGTGGTTTCCCCGCGCGGCTGGCCGACTGAGGTCAGGGCCCCGGGTCGGGGGCGTCGCGCAGGTTCGCCTCGACGAGGGCGACCAGGCCCTCGTCGAGCTCGATGCGGTGCTCACCGCGGCCGTGGGCGACGACCTGGGCCAGGATGTCGTCCCGGTCGGTGCCGAGGAACTCGCGACTGCAGCCGGGGACCACGTCCCCGCACCTGAAGGCCTTCACGCGCCCATCCTCCACGGGTGTCGACGCTGTCCGGACGAAGGGGTGGCCGCGAGGTCGAGGACGACGTCCTCGACCCCGACGAGCCCGATGTAGCGCCCGGCGGAGTCGGTGCAGACCACCGGGTCGAAGCGCACGGGGCCGGCTCGCGCCAGGGCGCGCTCGGCGGCCTCGGGGACGGGCGTCTCCGGGGCCAGGCGCAGGTCGACGGTCTCCACGCGGGGGTGCTCCCCCGGCCGCTGCCCGGGCAGCACGATGACCCGGGGGACGTCCTCGCCGTCGACGACGACGACGGGGGCGACGTCCTCGACCGCGATCCGCACCGCGCCGGGGACGGTGTGGGCGGTCTTGGTGCGCCGGGCCAGGTCGCCGGTGCGGCGCACCGGGGCCAGCGGGAGGCGCTGGGGTCCCTGCAGCAGCTGCAGCGCCTCGGGGCTGAGGCCGGCGAAGTCCCCGGTGGGGCGGGCCAGCAGGAAGCCCTGCACCAGCGGGACGCCCATCCCGCGCAGCACGTCGAGCTCGGCGACGGTCTCCACGCCCTCGGCGATGATCCAGGCGTCCAGGCGCCCGGCGCACTCCCCCAGGAACTGCACCAGCGAGCGCTTGACCAGGTCGTCCTGCAGGCCGCGGACCAGCTGCAGGTCGACCTTGAGGATCTCCGGGCGCACCACGGCCATCCGCAGCAGCCCGGAGTGGCCGGTGCCGACGTCGTCGAGGGCCACGATGGCCCCCCGGGCGCGCAGCGCCTCGAGCGGTCCGACGAGCTCGCGCGGGTCGCACGCGGCGTGCTCGGTGAGCTCGAGGACGACGCCGGTGAGGTCGTGGGCCTGCAGGACGGACATCACGCCCGGGTCGGCCAGGGAGGTGGGGCTGGCGTTGACGGTGAGGAAGGCGCCGGGGGGCAGCCGGTCGAGCAGGGCCAGGCCGCGGCGCAGGACGACGCGGTCGAGGTCGGCGTCGCGGTTGAGGGCGCGCGCGGCGCGGAACCAGTCCTCCGTGGGCAGGTCGGAGGGGAGCCGGCTGAGGACCTCGTAGCCGGCCACCCGTCCCGCGGCGACGTCGACGACGGGGTGCAGGACGAGGCGCAGCAGCGCGGGGTCGGCGCAGACGGCGTCGAGGCGGTGGTGCCAGCGGGCACGGTGGGACATCCCCCTCACAGCGCCGCCCCCCCTCAGACCGTCACTCCAGGTGGTTGTACCCGCCGCGCCCGAGATGAACCCTCCGTGAAGGGATCGTGCAGGTGCGTGACGGTGCCCGAGCATATAGCGGTAGTCGCCCGGTGACCCACCGCTCATGGCGGGGAACCTCAAGGAGCTCCGCGAGGTGGTCGATCCCTCCCGGGTGAACCCACGATCGCTGCCCGCCCTCCTGCTGGCCCTCGGCCTGGGAGCCGGGGCGCTCGCGGCGGCCGGACCCGCGCGCGCCGAACCGGTGAGCGCCGCGCAGGCCCGGGTCGAGGCGGCCGCGGCGGAGCGGGCGGTGGACGTGGCCACGGCCCGGGTCGCCGCCGCCCGGGAGGCCCACGCCGCCCAGCAGCGCGAGGTCGCGAGCGCGGTGAGCGCGAGCGTGGGGACCCAGGTGGAGGCCGAGCGCGCGCAGGGGGCGGCCCGGTCGGTGCGGGCGGCGGCGGCGCAGCGGGTGCGCTCGATGTACATGGGCGGGGCGTCCACGGAGGCCGGGCGCGGCCTGGCCCTGCTCTCCTCCCTGACCCGCGGCGGGGACCCGACGGTGGCCCTGGCGGGGATGGCGGCCGCGCGGCGGGCCGACGTGGCCGCGCAGGGGGCGGCGCAGGCGCGGGCCGCGACGGCGGCCGACGCGGCGCGGGCCGCCGGCGGGGGCGCGGTCGCGGCGGTGGCGGGGCTGGGCGAGGTCGCCGCGCAGGTGGGCGCGATGAGCGAGGCGCTGGCCGCGGCGCAGCGGCAGGTGGCCGCCCTGACCGCGGAGGCATCGCGGTTGCAGGCCGCCGAGGACGCCGCCGCCGCGCTCGCCGCGGCGCAGGCGCAGGCCGCGGCGGTGCAGGCACAGGCGCAGGCCGCGGCGGCGGTGGTGCCCGCGCGCGAGGTCGCGACCGACTACTCCGACCTGTACGTGCGGGCCGCGGCGACGTGCGCGGGGATGCGGCCGGCGCTGCTGGCGGCGGTGGGCCAGGTGGAGAGCGGTCACGGCCGCACCACCGGGCCGAGCTCCGCGGGGGCGCTGGGGCCGATGCAGTTCATGCCCGCGACGTTCGCCGCCTACGGCGTGGACGGCGGCGGCGACGGGGTGCGGGACGTGCAGGACCCCGCCGACGCGGTGTTCAGCGCGGCGAACTACCTGTGCGCCAACGGGGGCGGGAAGGGCCGCGACGGGGAGTCGGGGGCGTTGTTCCGCTACAACCACGCCGACTGGTACGTGACGATGGTGCAGCGCATCGCCGACGAGCTCCAGGCCGGCGGCTTCGGCGCCTGACCCGGGACGGGACCCCGCCCCGGGTCCGGGGCCGGGGTCAGGTCTCGTCCAGGCGCAGCACCGTGGTCCCCGACAGCGTCCGCACCTCCACGCTGGCGATCTGGGCGCGGGTCCAGGACGTGGCGCCGCTGAGCTGGGCGTCGCGCCCGGGCAGCGCGGTCCAGGTCCCGATCTGCTGGGTGGCGCCCGCGGTGTCGGAGACGACGAGGGCGTAGGGGTGCGGCTGCTCGGCCTCGGCGTGGGCGTAGGCGCAGACGAGGTCCACCTGGGTGCCCCAGCCCACCTCGGTGAGCTGGACGGTGGCGGTGACCGGGACCGGCAGCAGCGGGTCCATCGCCTGCACCCGCCCCGGCCCGGGGGACGCCCCCGGGCCGGCGCTGGACGGGGCACTGGAGGGGGCGCCCGGCAGCGCGGAGGGGACCGCGGGGGCCGACGGGTCGCCGCCGGACCACGCGAACGCCCCGGCGAGCGCCGCGGCCAGGCCCAGCCCGCCGACGAGCGCCGCGCGGCGGGTGGTGCGCCGGCGCCGGACCGCGCGCAGCAGGGCGGGCAGGACGGTGTCGGGCACCGCGTCCTCGCCGAGACCGCGCTCGCGCAGCGCGGCCGCGGGGTCCTCCCGGCCGAGGGCGTCGACGACGTCGCGGGGGGTGCGGGAGAGCAGCCCGGGCAGGCCGGCGAGCCCCTCGACGGCGTGGCGGCAGTCCGGGCAGGTGCGCAGGTGGGTCTCGAAGGCGCTGCGCTCGGCGGGGGCGAGGGCGCCGAGGACGTAGGGGCCGGCGGTGGTGGCGAAGGGGTCGTCGCGGTCGGCGTCCATCAGCGGCTCACCCCCATCTCCTGCAGGGCCAGCCGGAGGTTCATCAGGGCGTAGTGGGTGCGCGACTTCACCGTGCCCTCCGGGATGGCCAGGGTGCGGGCGGCCTCGGCGACGGAACGGCCGCGGAAGTAGCACTCGCCCAGCACGGCGCGGTGCTCGGGCGAGAGGCGGGTGAGGGCCTGGGTGACGACCCACTGCTGCAGGACCTGCTCGGACTCGTCGACGACGACGCGGTCGGGGACGTCGGCGTGGACGCTCTCGCGGCGGTTGCGCGCGGAGCGCCAGTCGTCGATGACGAGGCGGCGGGCGACGGTGAAGAGCCACCCGCGGGTGGAGCCGCGGGCGGGGTCGAGGGACTCCGGGTGGCGCCAGGCGCGCAGCAGGGTCTCCTGCACGACGTCGTGGGCGCTGGCCCGGTCCCCGGTCAGCGACACGACGTAGCTCCACAGGGCCCCGGCGTGCTCGTCGTGCAGCGCCCGCACGAGCTCCTCGTCGGCCTCGGTCATCGCAGTGGTCCTCCCTCGTCCCTCTCGAGGACACCACGAGGCGGGAGGGGGAACGGTTCGACGCGGCTCCTAGGTTGGTCCGGTGAGCTCGAACCCCTCCTGGACGGACGCCCAGGTCCCGGTGGACCCGGTGGCCGTCCCCCCGCCGTTGCGGGAGGTGGTGGCCCGGTGGGGCGCGCCCGCGGACGCCGCGGAGCTGCCGGCGGCGTGGGTGAACGCGGCCGGGGGCACCACCTTCCGGCTGGAGGACCGGGGGGTGTTCTGCAAGTGGGCCCCGGCGGGGGTGGGGCTGGACCTGGCCGCGGAGGCGGACCGCTCGCGGTGGGCGGTCCGGTGGCTGGCGGTGCCGGAGGTCCTGGAGCACGGCACGTGCCCGGAGGGCGAGTGGCTGGTGACCCGGGGGCTGCCCGGTCGCAGCGCGGTGGCGGAGGACTGGCGGGCGCGCCCCGAGGCCGCGGTGCCGGCCCTGGCGCGGGGGTTGCGGCGCCTGCACGACACCCTGCCGGTGGCGCAGTGCCCCTTCGACTGGTCGGTGCCGCACCGGCTGGCCCGGGCGGTGGGGGCGGTCGAGGGGCTGCTGGAGCCGCCGCCGGTGGACCGGCTGGTGGTCTGCCACGGCGACGCGTGCGCGCCGAACACGTTGCTGGCCGAGGGGTCCGGGGAGGCCGTGGCGCACGTGGACCTGGGGGCGCTGGGGGTGGCGGACCGGTGGGCGGACCTGGCGGTGGCCACGCTCAGCCTGGGCTGGAACTACGGGCCGGGCTGGGAGGGGACGTACCTGGCGGCCTACGGGGTGGACCCGGACCCGGTGCGGACCGCCTACTACCGGGCGCTGTGGGAGGTGGGGCCGTGAGCGGGCGGAGGGGGTGTGCGGGCGGGGACGCCGACGCGGGTACCGTCGCGGGGTGAGCTCGCCCGTCGCGGACCTTCGTTCCTACCTGGCGGGCCTGTCCTGGCCCGACCCGCAGGCCCCGCGCTTCGACCCCGACACCGCCCCGGCGGACCCGGTGGAGCTGTTCGCGCAGTGGCTGGAGGCGGCGGTCGAGGCCGGCGCCCCGGCCCCGCACGTGATGACGCTGGCCACGGTCGACGCGGCCGGCCGCCCCGACGCGCGGGTCACGGTGCTGGAGGACGTGGACGAGTCCGCGTTCTGGGTCGCCGCCAGCGAGACCAGCCCCAAGGGCAAGCAGCTGGGCCGGGTCCCGGTGGCGGCGCTGGTCTTCCACTGGCCCTCGCTGGGACGCCAGGTGCGGGTGCGGGGGGCGGTGCGCCCGGCCGAGGCGGCCCGCACCGCGGCGGCGTTCGAGCGGCTGAGCGCCCACCAGCGCGCCGACCTGCTGGCGGACCGCCAGAGCGGTCCGCTGCACGACGAGGTGTGGCTGTCCGACGCGCTGGGCGACCCCACCGAGCTGCTGGCGCTGGAGGGGGCGGGGCCGGTGACGGCGCCGACGTGGCGGCTGTGGGGGGTGGACGCGGGACGGATGGAGTTCTTCCAGGCCGAGCGCGACGGCCATCACGTGCGGTTGCGCTACTCCCGCAGCGAATCCGGCTACGGCACGGAGCTCCTGCACCCCTGAGGGGCGGTTCCGCCGGGGTCCGGCCCGCGCCGCCGTCACCCGTCCGCGACCGCGGGCGCACCCGGGGGCCCGGGAGGGGGTGGGCGTAACCTCGCCCACGGTGGTCCCCCGGACACTCGCCGTTCCCAGGCGTCGGCGCCGGCTACACGGCCGCGCCGCCCCGGGACGTCCGGCGGGCCGGGTGGGCCGCCGGACCACACGACAGCGGGGGGAACAGGCGTGGCAGCGACGGGGTACGTGGTGGAACGGCTCGACACGGGAGCGCTCACCGAGGCGCAGCTCGGCGAGTGGGAGGGCCTGCACGGGCGGCAGTCGGGGGTGGGGAACCCCTTCTGCGCCCCCGACTGGGTCCTGGAGTGGTACCGCAGCTACGTTCCCGACGCCTCCCGCCGGCACCTGCTGTGGGTGCGCGACCCCGACGGCGGGCTGGCCGGGGTCGCCCCGATGCACGAGCAGGTGGTGGGTCCCCGCCGCCTGCCCGTCGGCCGGCGCCTGGTCCCGGTGGGCTACGGGCTGGGGACGGCGCTGGAGCTGCCCCAGGTCCTCACCACCGACGAGCACGCGCGCGCGGTGCACCACGCTGTCGTCGCCCGCACCCGCGACGCCGGCGCCGACTGGGCGGAGCTGTCCGTGGCCCGCGACCAGGCGTGGTTCGAGCCCGGCTGGGTGGAGGACACCACCGCGCAGGCGCCGCACTACACCCACCGCGCCGCGCGCGCCTGCGTCGTGCTGCCGCTGGCGGGCACGTGGGACGAGGTGCGCGGGGGGCTGAAGCGCAACCTGAAGGAGAGCCTGCGCCGCGGGCGCAACCGGCTCACCCGGAGCGGGCGCGACTGGCAGGTGCGCACCCTGGAGGGCGCCGAGGTCGACGCCGCCGCGGTGCAGCGGTTCTTCGCCCTGCACGCGGCGCGGGCGGGGTTCGCGGGCACGTCCTCCAGCCACCCCGACGCCTACGCCGACCCGACCGGGCGGGCCCTGCTGGAGCGGCTGGTCCCCCGCCTGGCCGACGCCAAGGCGGCCAGCCTCGTGGAGCTCGTCGTCGACGGCGAGGTCGTGGCCGTCCAGCTGGCGCTGCACGCCGCCGGCACCTCGTACCTGCACTCCTCCGGGCTGGACCCGGAGTACTGGCAGTTCTCGGCGGTGACGCTGCTGCAGGCCGAGGTGGTGCGCTCCGCGGTCGCCCGCGGCGACCGCGTCGTCAACTTCTCCCCCGGCCCCAACGTCGCCAAGATGCGCTGGAGCGAGCGCGTGCACGTCGTGGACGACTTCGCCTACGCCACGGGCACGCGGGCCTCGGGGTTGCGCTTCCTGGCGTTCACCCAGCTCGCCGCGGCCAGGCAGTACCGGCACGCGGTGGCGGTGGCGCGCTCCAACAGCCCCCGGGCCTGACACCGCGCCCGCGGCCCGGTGCGGGACGATGACCCCGTGCCCGACCAGTCCGTACCGCGCGCCGTGGCCGACGCCGTCGCCGACTTCGTCGACCGGGAGGCCCGCTCCTCCGAGCCCCTCTTCGGCCTGGCCGACGCCGACGCCCGCGCCCGCGCCGGCTGGGCCTCCTTCGTCCGGCAGTACCGCCGAGCCGTGCGCGACGAGCGCGAGCTGACCGCCGACAACCTCGCTCGCGTGCTCCTGGACATCGCCTCGCTGTTCCGGCACGCGGAGGGGTTCGACGTCCGGTGGCTGGCCTGGGCGTGAGCCCGCGGGCGCCGCGTCGCGCGGTGAACGGGTCCGGGGTGGTGGGCGGGGCGCACCGCCCCTAGCGTTCGCCGCGGGTCGCGGCAGCAGCCGCCGACCCCCGCGCTCCCAGGAGGTTCCGTGCCGGCCGAGGCCACCACCCGTCCCGAACTCGTCCCGCTCGGGCCCGGCGCCCACGACCTGATCCACTTCTCCCTCGTCGTGGCCGGGTTCGCCCTCCTGGCCCACTTCCTGCGGACCTGGCACTCCACCGGCGAGGTGAGCGCCCGGTACCGCCCCGCGGTGCTGGCCTCCCTGGCCGTCACCGGCGTCGCGTTCCTCTCCTACGTCTACCTCGTCCTGGAGTTCGACCAGGGCTACGACCTGCGCGAGGGGGTGTACCAGCCCAACGCCGAGGCCCTGAACACCCTGGTGCCGCGCTACATGGACTGGGCCGTCACCGTCCCGCTGCTGATGGTCGAGTTCCTCGCCGTGTCGGCGGTGGTGGGGGCGGCGGCCCGCCGAACCCGGTTCACGCTGGTGGGCCTGGCGTTCCTGATGATCCTCACGGGGTTCATCGGTGCCGCGGTGCAGGAGGACGGGACCAGCCGGACCGCCCTGATCGCCTGGGGGGTCGTCTCCAGCGCGTTCTACGCCGCGCTGCACGTGGTGCTGATCCGGGTGCTGCGCCGGTCCCGGGGCGCGATGGGCGCGCAGGCGTACACCAGCTACCGCAACGCCACGATCCTCCTGCTGAGCGTCTGGGGCTGGTACCCGATCGCCTACGCCCTCCAGGTCTGGTTCGGGGGCCAGTGGTGGACGGTGACGATCCAGGTCGGTTTCAGCGCCGCCGACATCGCCGCCAAGGTCGGCTTCGGTGCGCTGATCCACAAGGTCGCGAAGCTGCGCACGGCCGAGGAGGTCGAGGCGGGGTCGACGACCCACCCGGAGGAGGTCTGGATCTCCTCCGTCCGGTTCTCCGAGGGCGTCCAGCCCGTCCTCAAGGGGGTGCTCGGCCCGGACCACCACGACCACCACGGCGGGCGGGTCGACCCGGCCGGGGACCCCGGGCACCACTAGACCCGCGGCCCGGACCGGGCCCGCACCGCCGGCGCGCCCGGACCCCCACCGCGGGTCCGGACGCGCCGTCGTCCTAGCGGGCGCGGTTCAGCCGGCGCAGCGCCGCGGAGGCGCCGACGGCGATCCCGGTCCCGGCCGCCACCCAGGGCCCGGCGACGACGAGGGGGTCCATCCAGGTGTGCTTCACGTCCGCCCGGCCCCGGCCCACCCGCGAGCGGATCCCGTGGTGGGAGAACTCCGCCCGGACCCCGGTCTCGGTGAACGGGTTGTCGGGCCGCTTCGACGCGTACGAGGCGGCGGTGCTCTCCAGGGTGTCGATGCGGTCCGCGGCGACGAGCAGCAGCCAGTGCGCGGCACGGCCCTCGCTGAAGCGGCGGTACGCGTAGCGGCGCACGACCCCGGACAGCCCCTTCGGCGGGCAGGCCGTGCTGAACACGGGGGTGAGGAACGCGTGCTCGATCGAGCGCTCGCGGGGGTGCAGCTCCGGCTGGCGCTCGGGGAACTCCCAGCGCGCGCCGTAGGCACCCGGGTCGAACACCTCCTGCGGCACCGAGGGGCGGCCCGCCGGGTCGAGGTCGACCCCCCACCCGGGGATGCGGGCCCGCAGCTGCTCGCTCGTCTCGGGCAGCGGCGGTTTCTGCGGCCGGTAGGCCATGGGACCTCCTCAGGCGGGGGTGGGGACGATCAGGGGTTTGAGGCAGTCGTCCAGCTTGGACGAGAAGATGTGGTAGCCCTCGGCGATGTGCTCCAGGGGGATCCGGTGCGTCACGAGGTCGCGGGGGGTCAGGTGGCCGTTGCGGACGTGCTCGAACAACCGCGGCCACTGGCGCTTCACCGGGCACTGGTTCATCCGCAGGGTCAGGCCCTTGTTCACCGCGTCACCGAACTTGACGGAGTTCGGGATCGGTCCGTAGGCCCCCATCACGGAGATCGTGGCCCCCTTGCGCACGGAGTCGATGGCCCAGTTCAGCGCCACCGCCGATCCCCCCTGCAGCTTGAGCTTGGCCCCGGTCACGTGCTGGCGGAAGTTCCCGTCGGCCTCGGCGCCCACCGAGTCGATGGCGACGTCGGCGCCGAGGTGGTCGGTGATGCGCTTGAGGTGGACGACGACGTCGTCGTGCTCGGCGAAGTTCACCGTCTCCGTCTGCGCGAACGTCCTCGCCTTCTCCAGCCGGTAGTCGAGGTGGTCGACGACGATGACCCGGCCGGCCCCCATGAGCCACGCCGAGCGGGCGGCGACGAGACCGACGGGCCCGGCGCCGAACACGACGACGACGTCGCCCTCGCGGATCTCGCCGAGCTGCGCGCCGAAGTACCCGGTGGCCGTGGCGTCGGTGAGCAGGACCGCGTCCTCGTCGTGCATCCACTCCGGGATCAGGGTGGGGCCGACGTCGGCGAACGGGACCCGCACGTACTCGGCCTGCCCGCCGTCGTAACCGCCGGCGGTGTGGGAGTACCCGTAGATCCCGCCCACGGCGGTCGCGTTGGGGTTGACGTTGTGGCAGTTCGAGAGCATCCCCCGCGCGCAGTAGAAGCAGGAACCGCAGGAGATGTTGAACGGGACCATGACGCGGTCGCCGGGCACGAGGGACTGCACGGAACTGCCGACGCTCTCCACGACGCCGATGAACTCGTGCCCGAACGTCGTCCCGACCCGGGTGTCGGGCATGAGCCCGTGGTACAGGTGGAGGTCCGATCCGCAGATCGCCGCGAGGGTCACCCGCACGATGGCGTCGTTGGGGTGCTCGATCCTCGGGACGTCCTTCTCCTCGACCCGGACCCGGTAGGGCCCGCGGTACACCATGGCGCGCACGTGCCGCCTCCCCGTCGCGGCCGGTGGGCCGCCGTCGAACGACGGGCCGTCGGCGCGGCCCCTTGGGGGCCCACTGTGCTCGCGGGAGGACGGACGCGCCAGCGCAACCTTGGCCCGCAACTCCCCGCCCGCGCCCGTGCGGCCGCGGGGGTGGCCTAGGAGGCCAGCCGCTGGCCGGCGCGGGAACCCGCCGCCGCGGGGTCCGCCTCGTCGTCGGGCCGGTTGATCCCGGCCCACACCTCGTCCAGGGAGAGGCCGAGGACGTCGGCGATGGTCGCGATGGTCGGGAAGGCGGGGGTGGCCACCCGGCCGGACTCGATCTTGCGGAGGGTCTCCGGGGAGAGGCCGGCGTCGAGGGCGGTCTGGAGCATGGAGCGCGACCCCCGGGCCCGGCGCAGGAGCGCGCCGAGGCGCCGTCCGCGCTCGAGCTCGGCGGGGGTGAGCGGCAGCCTGACCATGGCCCCGATCGTAGTACCGGTACAGTGTTACCGGTATGACTTTACCGGCATGACTTTACCGGTGCACCGTCACCGGTAGGACCGTCTGAACCGTGCGGAGGACGTCGCGTGATCGAGATCCTGAACCCCGGCGAGCTGGCCCGCGCGCGGGAGACCGGCGCCCTGGTCGCCCACGTCCTGCAGACGCTGAAGGCCCGCAGCACCGTCGGCACCAACCTCCTGGAGATCGACCGGTGGGCCCGGGACATGATCGAGGAGGCCGGGGCGGAGTCCTGCTACGTCGACTACGCCCCGTCCTTCGGGCGCGGCCCCTTCGGCCACCACATCTGCACCGGCGTCAACGACGCGGTCCTGCACGGCCTCCCCCACGACTACGCCCTCGCCGACGGGGACCTGCTGACCCTCGACCTCGCGGTCTCGCTGGCGGGGATCGCCGCCGACGCCGCCGTCAGCTTCGTCGTGGGCGACGCGCGACCCCCGGGGAGCCTGGCCCTGATCGAGGTGACCGAGCGCGCGCTGAGCGCCGGGATCGCCGCTGCCCGCCCCGGGGCGCGCGTCGGCGACGTCTCCCACGCCATCGGCTCGGTCCTCACCGGCGCCGGGTACCCGGTCAACACCCAGTTCGGGGGCCACGGCATCGGTTCGACGATGCACCAGGACCCGCACGTCTCCAACGCCGGGCGCCCCGGGCGCGGCTACGAGCTGCGCCCGGGGCTCGTGCTCGCGCTGGAGCCGTGGGTCATGGCCGACACCGCCGAGCTCGTCACCGACCCCGACGGGTGGACCCTGCGCAGCGCGACGGGTTGCCGGACGGCGCACAGCGAGCACACCGTCGCCATCACCGACGACGGGGCCGAGGTCCTCACCCTGCCCGCGGCGGCCGGCCTCCCGGGCTGACCCGGCACCCGCCGGGCTCAGGTGCCGCAGAAGGTCCGGTAGGCGCCGAAGTCCTCCGGGGCCGGGGCCGCGTAGCGCTCCAGCCCCGGACGCTCCTCGTAGGGCGCGTCCAGGACCTCCACGAGACGCTGCACCGGGCCGAGGTCACCGCCGGTCGCGGCGGTGAGGGCCTCCTCGACGAGGTGGTTGCGCGGGACGTAGACCGGGTTCACCCGGTCCATGGCCGTCCCGTCGGGGCTCAGGGCGAGCCAGCGCTCCAGCCAGTCCCCGAACGCCGGGTCCGCGACCAGCGCGCGCACGGGGGCGGCGTCCCCGCGCGCCGCGACGGCGAGGGCGCGGAAGAACGACGTGTGGTCGGGGCGGTCGCGGGTGAGCAGGTCCAGCAGGTCCCCGGTGAGCGGGGTGGTGACCGCGTCCCCGAGGTCGTCGGGCAGGCCGAGCTTGGCGCGCATCCCCCCGGAGTAGGCGGCGTCGTAGCGGGTGCGGAAGGTCCCCAGGGCCTCGGTGGCGAGGGCCACGGCCTGCTCCTGGTCCTCGTGCAGCAGGGGCAGCAGCGCCTCGGCGAGACGGGCGAGGTTCCACTCGGCCACGGCGGGCTGGTTGCCGTAGGCGTAGCGCCCGGCGTGGTCGATCGAGCTGTAGACGGTGGCCGGGTCGAAGGCGTCGAGGAAGGCGCAGGGCCCGTAGTCGATGGTCTCCCCCGAGATCGTCGTGTTGTCGGTGTTCATGACGCCGTGGACGAACCCCACGAGCATCCACCGGGCCACCAGCGAGGCCTGGGCGGCGACGACGGCCTCGAACAGCGCCAGGGGCGGGTTCGCGGCCGTCGCGGCGGCGGGGTGGTGGCGGGCGGTGGCGTGGTCGGCGAGGCGGCGCAGCAGGTCGGGGTCGCCGGTGGCGCGGGCGTACTGGAAGCTGCCGACGCGCAGGTGGCTGGCCGCGACCCGGGCCAGGACGGCACCGGGCAGGGTGGTCTCGCGGTGCACCGCGCGCCCGGTCGCCACCACGGCCAGGGCGCGGGTGGTGGGGATGCCCAGGGCGTGCAGGCCCCGGCTGACGACGTGCTCGCGCAGCATGGGTCCCACCGCGGCCAGGCCGTCGCCGCCCCGGGCGAACGGGGTGCGCCCGGACCCCTTGAGGTGCAGGTCGCGGACCCGGCCGTGGACGTCGACGAGCTCACCGAGCAGCAGCGCGCGCCCGTCGCCGAGGCGGGGGGAGAACCCGCCGAACTGGTGCCCGGCGTAGGCCTGGGCCACGGGCTCGGCGCCCTCGGGGACCTCGGTGCCCAGCAGGAGGCCCAGCCCCTCGGGACCGCGCAACCAGCGGGGGTCGAGGCCGAGCTCCACGGCCAGCTGCTCGTCGAGCACGAGCAGGTGCGGGTCGGGGGCCGCCTCCCCCTGCCAGGGGACCGCCATCTCGGGCAGTTCCCGCGCGAAGCGGTGGTCGAGGACGATGGTCGAGGACGGTGCCACGCTCATCTCGTCGAGGGTACGCCGGGTCGCGCCGGTACCCGGGGTCGGCGGCGGCCCGTCCCCCGCTCCCCCGGCGGTGGCCCGTCCCCCGGGGAGGACGGGCCACCGGTCCGGGCGGGCGCCTCAGGCGTCGATGACGACGGGGATGATCAGCGGCGCGCGCCGGTACGTCCGCCGGGCCCACGAGGCCACGGTGCGGGCGATGACGTCCTCGAGCTGGCGGGAGTCGGGGTGCCCGTCGGTGGCGGCCCGGGCCAGCGCCTTCTCGATGAGGGGCACGACGGGGTCGAAGGAGTCCCCGGCGTGGACGAAACCGCGGGCCAGGAAGTCCGGCGGGTCGGCCAGCTGCCCCGTGTCGGCGTCGATGATCGCGACGACGGCGAGGACGCCCTCCTCCGCGAGGGTGCGCCGGTCCTGCAGGGACGCCTCGGTGGCTCCCCCCACGACGGAGGCGTCGACGTAGACGTTGTGCACGGGCACCTTGCCCACCACCGACGCCCGGCCGTCGACGAGGTCGACGACGTGGCCGTTCTCGGCGACCACCACGTTGCGGGGGTCGACGCCGGTCTTGACGGCGAGGTCGGCGTTGGCGCGCAGGTGGCGCGACTCCCCGTGCACCGGCATCACGTTGGACGGCTTGACGATGTTGTAGCAGTACACGAGCTCCCCGGCGCTGGCGTGGCCGGAGACGTGGACCTTCGCGTTGCCCTTGTGCACGACGTTCGCGCCGAGGGAGGTCAGGCCGTTGATGACCCGGTAGACGGCGTTCTCGTTGCCCGGGATGAGAGAGCTGGCCAGCAGGACGGTGTCGCCCTCGCGGACGCGGATGACGTGGTCGCCGCCGGCCATCCGCGACAGCGCCGCCATCGGCTCCCCCTGGGAGCCGGTGCACACCAGGGTCACCTTCGAGGGCGGCAGCTTCTCCAGGACCTTGAGGTCCACGACGAGGCCGGCGGGGATCTTCAGGTAGCCGAGCTCCGCGGCGATGCCCATGTTGCGCACCATGGAACGCCCCACGAAGGCCACCTTCCGCCCGTGGGCGGCGGCCGCGTCCAGCACCTGCTGGATGCGGTGGACGTGGCTGGCGAAGCTGGAGACGATCACCCGTCGCGGCGACTTCCGGAAGACGGTCTCGATGGCGGGGATCAGCTCCCCCTCCGAGGCCGTGAACCCCGGCACCTCGGCGTTGGTGGAGTCGGTGAGGAAGAGGTCGACCCCCTCCTCGCCCAGGCGCGCGAAACCGCGCAGGTCGGTGATGCGCCCGTCCAGGGGGAACTGGTCCATCTTGAAGTCGCCGGTGTGCAGCACCAGGCCGGCGGCGGTGCGGATGGCCACGGCCAGCCCGTCGGGGATGGAGTGGTTCACCGCGACGAACTCGCAGTCGAAGGGGCCGAAGCGACGCTGGTCGCCCTCGGTGACCTCCACCGTGACGGGGCGGATGCGGTGCTCGGTGAGCTTGGCGGTGATGAAGGCCAGCGTCAGCCGGGACCCCACCAGGGGGATGTCCGGGCGCTCGCGCAGCAGGTAGGGGACACCGCCGATGTGGTCCTCGTGCCCGTGGGTCAGGACGATCGCCACGACGTCGTCGAGGCGGTCCCGGATGGAGGTGAAGTCGGGGAGGATGACGTCGATGCCGGGCTGGTGCTCCTCGGGGAAGAGCACCCCGCAGTCCACGATCAGCAGCTTGCCCGCGTGCTCGAAGACCGTCATGTTGCGGCCGATCTCGCCGAGGCCCCCCAGCGCGACCACCCTCAGGGCGTCTTTGGCCAGGCGCGGGGGGGCGCCCGTGTTCAGCCGTGGAGAACTCATCCGGGGATCTTAGCAAGGGCCCCCCGCCGGACCGGGCTCCTCGCTCCGCCCGCGGGGCCCCGCAGCGCACCCCGCGACGGGCCCGCGGTGGTGCCGGTCCCCCGGTCTCTGCTGTACTCGTCCCGGCCGCCGGCGGTGGCGCGGGCCGGGGAAGACCCGCGACGGCCGCCGGCGGTCCTCCGGCCCGTGACCGGGGCCACGCGCTGCGCGGCAGGATGACGCCCGTGCCCGCACCCCACCTCGACGCCCCCCGCCCCCACCGCCAGGACCGGCCGGGCGGCCACCCCGGCTCCGGCGGGCACCGGTGACCGCCTCCGCCGCCTCCGCCGCCTCCGCCGCGGCGTTCTTCCCCCCCGAGCTCACCCTCGCCACCCTCCTGCTGCTGCTGGTGGCCGCCTTCGCCGCCGGCTGGATCGACGCCGTCGTCGGCGGCGGTGGGCTCCTGCAGCTCCCCGCGCTCCTCCTCGTGCCGGGGCTGAGCCCCGTCCAGGCCCTGGCGACGAACAAGCTGGGCTCGATCTTCGGCACCACCACCAGCGCCCTCACCTACTACCGCCGCGCCCGCCCGGACCTGCGCACCGCCCTGCCGATGGCGGCCGTCGCGCTGGTGGGCAGCTTCGGGGGGGCCTCCATCGCCGCGGCGCTCCCGGTGGCGGTGTTCAAACCCGTCATCGTCCTGGCCCTGGTCACCGTCGCGGTGATCACCCTGCTCCGGCCCGCCCTGGGGACCACGACCGCGCTGCGCTTCTCCGGGCACGCCCACTACCGCGCCGCGATCGCCGTGGGTCTGGCCGTCGGCGTCTACGACGGGGTCCTGGGCCCGGGCACGGGCACCTTCCTGGTCATCGCGATGGTCAGCCTCATCGGGTACGACTTCGTGCAGGCCAGCGCCAAGGCCAAGATCGTGAACTTCGCCACCAACCTCGGCGCCCTGCTGTTCTTCGCCCCGCACGGCGCGGTCGCGTGGGGGCTCGGGATCCTCCTCGGGCTCGCCAACACCGCCGGCAGCTACCTGGGCTCGCGGATGGCCATCTCCAGCGGGACCCGGTTCATCCGCACCGCGTTCCTCGTCGTGGTCACCGCGCTGATCGTCAAGGTGGGGCACGACGTGTGGGTGGAGAACCTGCGCCCCCTCCTCGCCTGAGACCCGCCCCCGCGCCCGCGGGGGCGGCCGCACCTACGGTGGGCGGGTGCCGCACCAGGATCCCCCCGCCGGTCCCATCCGCGTGCGCGGTGCGCGCGACCACAACCTGCGCGACGTGGACGTCGACGTCCCCCGCGACGCGGTGGTCGTGTTCACCGGCGTGTCGGGTTCGGGGAAGTCGTCGCTGGCCTTCGGCACCATCTACGCCGAGTCCCAGCGTCGCTACCTGGAGTCCGTGGCCCCCTACGCGCGCCGGCTGATCCAGCAGGTCGCGGCCCCCCACGTGGACTCCGTCACCGGGGTACCGCCGGCGGTCGCGGTGCGGCAGAACCGTTCCGGGGCGTCCGCCCGCTCCAGCGTGGGGACGGTGACGACGCTGTCGAACTCCCTGCGGATGCTGCTCTCCCGCGCGGGGGACTACCCCGCGGGGGCGCCGCGGCTGGACTCCGACGCCTTCAGCCCGAACACCGCGGCCGGGGCCTGCCCGCACTGCCACGGGGTCGGCACGGAGTTCTCCGTCACCGAGGGGTCCGTCGTCCCCGACCCCTCCCTGAGCATCCGCGACGGCGCGGTCGCCGCCTGGCCCCGCGGGTGGCAGGGCAAGAACTTCCGCGACGTCCTCGCCGCGCTCGGCCACGACGTCGACGTCCCCTGGCGGGAGCTGCCGCGGGCGGAGCGGGACTGGATCCTGTTCACCGACGAGAAACCGGTCGTCACCGTGCACCCCGTCCGGGAGGCGGACCGGATCCAGCGGCCCTACCGGGGCACGTGGAACAGCGTGCGCGACCACGTGCTGACCACCTTCGCGAGCACCGGGTCGGCGACGGTGAAGGAACGGCTGCGCGGGTTCCTGCACCAGACCCCGTGCCCCGCCTGCGGGGGCCGCCGGCTGCGTCCGGAGGCGCTGGCGGTGCGCTTCGCCGGGCACGACGTCGTCGAGCTGTCGCGGTTGCCCCTGCAGCGCCTCGTGGGCCTGCTCAGCGACCTCGGCCCGGGGCCCGACGGCCCGGCCGCGGTGCTGGTGCGCGACCTGCTGGAGCGGGCGTCGGCCGTCGTGGACCTCGGGCTGGGCTACCTCGCGCTGGAGCGGGCGGTGCCGACGCTGTCGACGGGCGAGCTGCAGCGGCTGCGGCTGGCCACGCAGCTGCGGTCGGGGTTGTTCGGGGTGGTCTACGTCCTGGACGAGCCGTCCGCGGGCCTGCACCCGGCCGACACGGCGGCGCTGCGCGAGGTCCTCGCGGGATTGCGCGACGCCGGCAACAGCGTGCTCGTCGTCGAGCACGACATGGACGTCGCCCGCGGCGCCGACTGGCTGGTCGACGTCGGCCCCGGCGCGGGCGACGGGGGCGGGCGGGTGCTGCACAGCGGCCCGGTGGCCGGGTTGCAGGACGTCGCGGAGTCCGTGACGCGGGAGTTCCTCGCCCCCGGGCGCGTCCCGGCGACCCGCGCGCCCCGCGTCCCCACCTCCTGGCTGGGGGTGCGGGGCGCGAGCCTGCACAACGTCCACGACCTCGACGTCGACCTGCCGCTCGGGGTGCTCACGGCGGTGACGGGGGTGTCCGGGTCGGGGAAGTCCACCCTGGTCTCGGGGATCGTGGCCGACGCCGTGGCGCGCCACCTGGACGCCTCCGGCGCGAGCGGGCGGGCCGCGGTCGGCGCGGACAGCACGGTCGGCGGGAACAGCGGGGACGGCGCGGACGGCGACGGGGACGACCCCGGGCAGGACCCGGACGAGGAGGCCGTCGCGACGGCGGCGCGCGCCACCGTCGGCGCCCTCACCGGCGCGCGGGCCGTCACCCGCCTGGTCCGGGTGGACCAGCGCCCCATCGGCCGCACCCCCCGCTCCAACCTCGCCACCTACACCGGCCTCTTCGACGCCGTCCGCGCGGCGTTCGCGCGCGAACCCGAGGCCCGGGCCCGGCACTGGGGCGCGAGCCGGTTCTCCTTCAACGTCGCCGCGGGGCGGTGCCCGACGTGCCGCGGGGAGGGGGCGGTCTCCGTCGAGCTGCTCTTCCTGCCCGGCACGTGGTCGCCCTGCCCGCAGTGCCGGGGTTCGCGCTACGCGCCCGAGACCCTCGAGGTCACCCACCGCGGGCGCACGATCGCCGACGTGCTGGCCCTCACCGTCGACGAGGCCTGCGAGGCCCTGGACGACGTCCCCGCCGCGGTGCGCGGCCTGCAGGCGCTGCGCGCCATCGGCCTGGGCTACCTGCGCCTGGGTCAGCCCGCCACCGAGCTGTCGGGCGGGGAGGCCCAGCGCATCAAGCTGGCCACCGAGCTGCAGCGGGCCAGCGTGGCGGGGACGCTCTACCTGCTCGACGAGCCCACGACGGGCCTGCACCCCGCAGACGTCCGTCGCCTGCTCGCGCTGCTGCACGAGCTCGTCGACGGCGGCAGCACCGTGGTGGTCGTCGAGCACGACGCGGCCGTGCTGCTGGCCGCCGACTTCCTGGTCGACCTCGGTCCCGGCGGCGGGGACGCCGGGGGCCGCGTCGTGGCCACCGGGACCCCGGAGGAGGTCGTGCGCGCGGGGACGGGGACCACGGCGCACCACCTCGCCCGCCACCTCGTCCCGGCCCCCTGACCCGGCCCCCGACCCGGCTGAGCGGCTGACCCGCCGACCCGCGGTCAGCGCGCCGGGACCCGCCCGGCGGCCCCCGCCGCGGACCCCTCCAGGTACCCGGCCAGCGCCCGCAGCCGGCGTCCGGTCTCCCAGCGGAACACCCGCAGGGCGACGGCCTCGACGGGGCGGCGCAGCGGGGCCGGTGCCCCGGTGAACGTGAGGGTGTAGACCACCTCGCTGCGTCCGCCGTCGAGGTCGCGGTGCCGCATCGAGGCGGCCCAGCCGGCGAAGAACGGGGAACGGGAGGTCAACGTGACGGCCGCGAGGTTCGGGGGCCGGAAGGTGACGTAGCGGGTGCGGAAGGTCAGGCCCCCCAGCGTCCAGCGGGCGCGGCAGACGGCCTCGACACCGCGGGCGGGGGGCGCGCCGCCGACGGTGAACGCCTCGCGCAGCAGGGTGTCCCACCGCAGCCGGTCCGCGTAGTCGTGCACGACGTCGAAGGCCACGTCGGCGGGGACGGGCAGGACCTGCCGGACGACGGCGTGCGCGCTCACCGCCCCAGGCTGCCAGCCCCGGGCGGTGCGCGCGACGCGCGGTGCGGGCGGGGGCCGGTGGGTCGCCCGCCGGACCCCGGCGCCCCTCAGGACCGGGGCGGGACGACCTTCCGCTCGGCCAGGACGTCGAGCAGTTCGAGGAACCGGTCGATGCTGTCGTGGCACTCCCCGAAGCCCGCCCGGCGCACCTTGACGGTGCTCGTCACGTTGTCGAACTCGGAATGGAACAGGAAGTCCCCGAACTGCCAGCGCACCAGGTCCGCGTACGGCGTCGGGAGCAGGCCGTGACGCTGCACCGCCCGCTGCCAGGTGCCCTCGTGCATCGGCATGATCGAGCTGAGCGGGAAGTCCTGCGGCTCGTCGTGCTCCATGCCCAGGTGCTCGGCGATGGCGGCGTAGGCGTGGACCCAGCGGAACTGGTCGCCGTTGGTGACGTTGAAGACCTCCCCGGCGGCGGCGGGTTCCGAACCCGCCCACACGGTGGCGCGCGCCAGCAGTTCCGCGTCGGTCACCTGGTACAGCGCCTCACCGGCGGCCCGCGATCCGGGGAAGCGCAGCGGCAGGCCCAGTTCGCGGCTGATCGCGGCGTGCACGGCGACGACCGTGAGGATGTTCATGGGGTTGCCGGTGGCGAACCCCACGACCCCCTCGGGGCGCAGCAGCGTGACCCGGAACCCGCGCCGGGCCGCCTCCTCCCGCAGCAGGTCCTCCTGCGCGTAGTAGAAGTTCGGCACCAGCAGCCGCGGGTCCCGCTCGCGCGCCGGGGTCTTGAACCCCTTGAGGTGGGCTCCGTAGGCCTTGCCGCCCTGGTAGAGGGTCACGTGCTGCAGGGGGGCGTCCCCCAGGGCGTCGAGGGTGTTGCGCAGCAGGGCGAGGTTGTCGTCGATCTGCTGCTGCTCCCCGCCGCGCTCGACGTAGGCGCCGAACACCAGGTGCGTCGTGTCCCGGGCCGCGGCGAGCCCCTCGCGCGCGCCCCGCGCCTGCGACAGGTCGACCGCCAGGGCCTCCCAGTCGACGCCGGGCTGGTCGCGGCGGGCCGCGCCGCGGACCTTCCACCCGGGGATCGCGGCGTACTCGGCGGCCGCGTGGGCCCCGATCACCCCCGCCGACCCGGCGACGAGGGCCACCCCGGGTCGCGCCGCGGCGGCGGCCAGGGGGTCGAGACCGCCGGCGGGGCTGGCGCCGTCACGGGCGGGGGCGGTGGGGGTTTCCATCACGGTGGTGGTCCTCAGGTGCTCGGGAGCGGTCGCGCCGGCGGGCTCGACGCTCCCCGCACGCTAGGACGGCCCGGCCCGCACCGCCCGCCGGGGCCGGCGGTGCGGGCCGTGGGGCTCACGCCTCCTGCAGCCCCGGCCGGCCCGCTTCGACGACGAAGCTGGCCCGGGTGCTCACCGGCGACCCGGGCTGGGACACGCGGTCCAGCACCCGGAAGTCGGCCCGCAGCTCGTCGCGGTCGAGGCGGGCCACGACGTAGCCGCGCTGGTCGTTGGCGAGCTTCAGGTCCGGGTTGTCCCTCAGCTCGCTGTCCCGGGTGGGGTAGACGTCCCCGCCGTCACCCCCGGAGGTGATGGAGGTGCAGACCAGTTCGACCCCGACGGGGGCGGAGTCCGGGTCCGCCGCCACCCGGGCCAGGTCGGCGGCGTAGTGCTTGTGCACGTCCCCGGTGAGGACGACGGGGTTCGCGACCCGGCGTTCGGCGAAACCGTCGAGGAGGCGCTGACGGTTGGCGGTGTACCCGTCCCAGGAGTCGGGGTTGAAACCGCGGTCCACGCCGGGGACGTAGTCGTGCTCGTGGAACATCACCTGCTGGCCGATGACGTCCCAGGTGGCGGCGGAGGACTCCAGGCCGTCCAGCAGCCACGTCTCCTGCTGCTCCCCCAGGATGCTGCGCCCGGGTTCGTCGCGCTCGGGGCCGGCGGCGGGGAACTCGTCCCCGCCGGGCTGGTCGTCGCGGTACTGGCGCGTGTCGAGCACGTGGAACGCCGCCAGCCGGCCCCAGGTGAGGCGGCGGTAGAGCTGCATGTCGGCGCTGGTGGGGCGCGCACGGGTGCGCAGCGGCATGTTCTCGTAGTACGCCTGGTAGGCCGCGGACCGGCGCGCGGTGAACTCCTCCAGGGTCGGGTAGGGCTCCTGCTCCTCCGCGACGAGGTCGGCGTAGTTGTTCTCGACCTCGTGGTCGTCCCAGGTGACGATCCACGGCGCGACCGCGTGCGCGGCCTGCAGGTCGGGGTCGGCCTTGTACTGGGCGTGGCGCAGGCGGTAGTCCGCGAGGGTCCGGGTCTCGGGCCCCATGTGGTCGCGGACGTTGTTGCCCGAGGGCGAGACGTACTGGTTGGCGGCGTACTCGTAGATGTAGTCCCCGAGGAAGAGGACCACGTCGGGCTGTTCCTCGGCCAGGCGGCGGTAGGCGGTGAACCAGCCGTGCTCGTACTGGGCGCAGGAGGCGAAGGCCATCGTCAGGGGGGTGCCCCAGGACCTCGCGGCGGGCGCGGTGCGGGTCACGCCGACCGGGGAGACCTCGCCCCCGGTGCCGGCCAGGCGGAACCGGTAGAAGAACTCCCGGCCGGAGGGGAGGCCGTTCACCTCGACGTGGACGCTGTGCCCGAGCTGGGACACGGCGTAGGTGCGGCCGCGGCGCACGGTGCGGCGGAACCCGTCGTCCTCGGCGATCTCCCACTCGACCGGGACGTCGCGCTCGGGCATCCCGCCGCGTCCGTCCTCGGCGTAGGGCGAGGGCGCCAGGCGCGTCCACAACACGACGCCGTCGGGGGTGGGTTCCCCGGAGGCGACCCCGAGGGTGAAGGGGTTCCCCAGCCGCCCGGCGGCGGACTTCGCCTGCCGGGCGGGGGTCTGGGCGGCGGAGGCGCTCCAGCCGCCGGCGATCAGCAGGCCGGCGCCGGCGGCGGCGCCGAGGACGGTCCGGCGCCCGTGGGGGTGGCCGGTGTCGGTGGGAGCGCTGCGGAGGGGTTCGGGCAGGGTCACGGGGGTTCCTCACGGGGGGCTGGGGAGCGGTGGGCGGCGTTGCGACGCAACCGGTCGGGGACGACCATGCTCCGGTCCCGGAACCTCGCGGGTGCCGACGCGGGGAATCCGCGTGAACGCTGGGTGACCACGCAGGGGGGAACGCTCAGGGCACCCTCACCCGGCAGGGGCGGGGTTCCCTGGGCGCTGCGGCGCCGTCAGCGCAGTTCGTGCGCCCAGGCGCTGGCCCACTCGTCCGCGGCGCCGCTGTCCAGGGCGTCGCGCAGGTCGAGCAGCGCCGTGAGCCGGTCGGTGCCCAGCCCGACGAGCGCGACGACCGTCGCCGCCCGGACGGCGTCGTCGTCGAGGTCGTCGCGGGTGAGCCGGTGCAGGTCCGGCAGCGGGGCCGCGGCTCGTCGCGGTCCGCGCCGGTGCTCGACGTGGTTCCACAGCTCGTGGACGTCAGGGGTGGCCATGCGTTCCTCGCTCGTCGTTCGTCGTGCCTCGGGGTCGCGGGGCGCCCGGCTCGGTCGCAACCGGCCGCGATCGCCCCACCCCCGGTGCAACAGCGCCCGGGCCCCCTCCGAAGCCGGCGGGACGTGTCGGGTGCATCACGTCCCCCGGGCGGAGGCCGGTCCGCGGACCGGGCGAGGACGGTCACCGCCCGGAGGCGTTCCTCCGGTCCGGTGGTCCCCCCTCCCCCGACCGGGTGAACCTCGCCCGGCGATCACCGGGCGCGACGTTCCTGGCCTAGGTTCCGCGAAGTGCGGCGAGGCCGCCGCACCTCCCCGACCCGAGGACCACACCATGCGCTCCGCACGTCGACCCACCCTGTCCGCGCTCGCCGGCGCCACCGTCCTCGCCACCTGCGCCCTCACCGGTGGCGCCGCCGTGGCCGCGACCCCCACCGGTCCGGCCCCCGCCGCGACCTCGCCGACCGCTCAGACGGTGGTGCCGAAGATCGGCACCCCCTTCCCCTACGTCGGCCTCGTCCGCGCCGCCGGCGCGGACCGCTACGAGACCGCCGCCGTCATCTCCCAGGGCTCCTTCGCCCCCTCGGTGGGCTCCACCGTCTTCGTCACCAGCGGCGAGGCCCCCGCCGACGCCCTCACCGCCGGCCCCGCCGCGGCCTCCCTGGACGCACCGCTGCTGCTCACCCGGGCCGACGCGCTGCCCGCGGCCACCGCCGCGGAACTGGAACGCCTCACCCCCGCCACCGTCTACGTCGTCGGGGGCAGCGACCGCGTCTCCGCGACCACCCTGGCCGCCATCGCCGCCGCCGCCCCCGGCGCCACCGTCGAGCGCATCGCCGGGCAGGACCGCTACGACACCGCCGTCGACGTCGCCGAGAAGTTCTTCCCCGCCGCCGACGGCGTGGTCCTCACCCGCGGCGACACCTTCCCCGACGCCCTCTCCGGCGGGGCCGCGGCCGCCGCCACCGGCGTCCCCCTCATGATCACCGAACCCGGTGCGCTGCCCGCCCCGGTCGCGGCGTGGCTGGCGAGCCGGACCTTCGAGGCCAGCCTGGTCGTCGGGGGCCCCACCTCCGTCAGCGACACCGTCGCCGCCGCCCTCGCCGCCCGCACCGGCGACCCCACCGCCTCGACCCGCGTGGCCGGCGCCGACCGCTACGACACCGCCGCCGCGGTCGCGACGGAGGTCTTCCCCGACGCCGTCACCGCCGTCATCGCCACCGGCGACAACTTCCCCGACGCCCTCGCCGGGGTCCCCGCCGCCGCGCTGAACGCCGCCCCGATGCTGCTGCTGCCCCAGCAGTGCACCCCCGTCTCGGTCTACGACTACCTCGTCGGCAGCGACGTCAGCGCCGAGATCGTCCTCGGCGGGCCCACCTCCGTCACCGCCGAGGCGCTCACCACCAACTGCGCCTGACCCGGCGAGGGGGGACGGCGGGGACCTCGGGCCCCCGCCGTCCCCCCGGGAACCCCCGCGGGTCCACCGGCCCGCCGACTCGTGGTCGGGGGCGCGGGGTGGCTCAATGACCCCGTGACGGCAACCCCCGCGACGCACGGCCCGCACCGGCGGCCTCCCCCCTCGACGCGCGCGGTCGCCCTCTCCGAGCTGCGCGGCGTGCTCGGGCTGCCCCCCGGGGCCGGTCCCGCCGACCCGTCCGGAGCCGATCCCGCGGTGCGCGGGGTGACCCTGGACTCCCGGCACGTCCTGCCGGGCGACCTCTACGCCGCCCTGCCCGGTGC
The DNA here is from genome assembly GCF_000017305.1 of Kineococcus radiotolerans SRS30216 = ATCC BAA-149. Lineage (GTDB taxonomy): Bacteria > Actinomycetota > Actinomycetes > Actinomycetales > Kineococcaceae > Kineococcus > Kineococcus radiotolerans. Next base: position 454,321 of record NC_009664.2, read on the forward strand.
GCGGCACCACGGCGCGCAGTTCGCCGGGCAGGCCCGGGCGAGCGGTGCGGCGGCCGCGCTCAGCGACCGCCCCCTGCCGGGGTTGCCCACCCTGGTCGTCCCCGACCCGCGGGCGGTCCTGGGCCCCCTCGCCGCCCACCTGCACGACCACCCCAGCCACCACCTGGAGGTGTACGGCGTCACCGGCACCAACGGCAAGACGAGCACCACCCACCTGCTGGACGCCGGGTTGCGCTCCGCGGGCCACCGGACGGGCATGATCAGCGGGATCCGGGTCCGCACCCCGGAGTGGTCGCGGCCGGCCCAGCGCACCACGCCCGAGGCGCCGGAGCTGCAGGAGACGCTGGCCGCCCTGCGCGAGCAGGGGGCCACCAGCGCCGCGGTGGAGGTCTCCAGCCACGGCCTCGCCCTGCACCGGGTCGACGGCACCCGCTTCCGCGCGGCGGTGTTCACCAACCTCGGCCGCGACCACCTGGACCTGCACGGGGACCAGGAGTCCTACTTCGCGGCCAAGGCCTCCCTGTTCGCACCCCACCGCTGCGCCCTGGCGGTGGTCAACGTCGACGACGCCCACGGCCGGCGGCTGGCCGCGCAGGTGCGCGTCCCCGTCACGACGTTCTCGGCGGCGGGCCGGCGCGAGGCCGACTGGCGCGCCACCGAGGTCCGCGCCGACGCCGACCGCACCTCCTTCCGGCTGCTGGGCCCGGGCACGGACCGGCGGGTGCGGCTGCACCTGCTGGGGACCCACCAGGTCGACAACGCCCTGGGGGCCGTCGCCGCCCTGCACGCCGGCGGCCTCAACGTGGAGGACGTCCTGCGCGGGATGGAGGACCTGACCGCGGTCAGCGGGCGGCTGCAGCGGATCGACGAGGGCCAGCCGTTCCTGGCGCTGGTCGACTACGCGCACAACGTCGCCGCCCAGCGGCGCCTGCTCCCCTTCCTGCGGACCCTGACCGGCGGGCGCCTGGTGGTCGTCCTGGGCGCCACCGGCGAACGGGACCCCGGCAAGCGCGGGCCGCTGGGGCGCACCGCGGCCCAGCTGGGCGACGTGGTCATCGTCACCGACGAGAGCCCCCACGACGACGACCCCGCCGCGCTGCGCGAGGCCGTGGCCGGCGGCGCCCGGGGCGCCGCCTCGGCCCAGGTGCACGTGGAGGCCGACCGCGACCGGGCGATCCGGCTGGCCGTGTCCCTGGCCGACCCCGGCGACGTCGTCGTCGTCAGCGGCCGCGGTCACGACGGGCAGCTCGTGGCCGGGGGACGGACCCGCGCCTTCGACGACGGCGCGCGGCTGCGGGCGGCGCTGGCGCAGCTGGCCCGCGGAGGCCGGGCGCCGACGGTGCTGCTGCCGGAGGATCAGGTGCGGAAGTCGATGGTGGCCCGGCCGCCGTGCTCGTCGAGGTAGCGGCGGGCCCGGTCGTACTGCCGCGGGCCGAGCAACGGCTGCGACGCCCCCGTCTCGTCCTGGACGCTGAAGCCCGCCAGCAGCCGCACGTAGGCGATGTCGATCGGGCACCCCTGGGGCAGCAGGCCGCTGTCCCGGTCGGCCGCGACCTGGGCGGCGAGCGCCGAGGCCCCGATCTCCTCCGTGGAGGCAGCGTCGGCCAGTTCGAGACCCGGGCCCAGCACCACCTCGAGGAAGGAGCGGTCGCTGACGGTCAAGGACGCCAGGACGCGTGCCTGACGCGCGCGGGCTTCGCGGGCCAGCGCTGCCCCCGATGCGCTCGCCGTCCGCGCGACGACCAGCCCGTCGTGGCCGCGGGCCGAGGAGGCCAGGCCCAGCTCACCGGTGGTCGCCGGCGATGAAACGTTCACCACGTCGGTGGTCCTCCTGGGTTCAGCTCTCTGACGACCGTCCGCGGACCAGTTCCCCTTCGGCTCCTCACGGGGCGTGCTTGAGGCCGCCGGGGCCGTCCGCGTCCGGGGCGGAGGGGATGTCACCGTCGGTGGTGGAGGGGCGGAGGCACGGCGGACCTGCGTGGACGTGGTCCGGACGCCGGTCGTCCCCCAGCCGTCCCACGAGGCCGCCCCACGAGCGACGGGGGACCGGGGCCGGGAACGAAAAAGGCCCTGACCTGCACGAATGCCGGTCAGAGCCTGTCCCGTCGCTGTCTCAACGAGTGTCCGAGGGGGGACTTGAACCCCCGAGTGGCCTAGCGCTGACCTGCACCAACGCTCTCTGACCTGCGACGACGCTGTCGAAGGATGGAGAGAACTGGAGGTAGGTGGAAGTAGGTGACGGCATTTCTGAGTCCGGGGACTCAAGTCGAGTCCCCGGACTCGAGTAGTCAGCGGCTCGTGGCCTCGGCTTCCCCGCCCTGCCGCTTCGGGCGCAACCGCGTCACGCCTCCTCGGCGCTCCTCCTCCGCCATCTCCTGCATCAGGTGGTGCAGGTCCAGGCCCAGCTGCATCGCGCGCAGCTCCCGCTCGGTGCCGCGCAGCACCAGGCCGGCGACGGCGAATCCGCTCGTCAGGGTCACCACGATGAACCACAGGCGACCCGGCCAGTTGTCCCAGGACGTGGCCCACCAGAGGCCGCTCAGCGAGATGGTGGCGCCGATGCTGGCCTTGACGAAGCAAAAGGTCGATGCCCTCACGATTAACTCCCCAGTTGCGTGGAGACGGTCCGTGTCCCCTAGGGATCACAGAAAACCGCGAGGAACTAGGTACCGCAACCGGGCAACTACGGGCAGTTAGGCACCTCGTTGGGCGCGAGGAGATTGGTGATGGTGATCAACGGATTCGGGCGCATGATCGGCTATATAGGCTTCTTTGGCTAGCTGGATTGCTTTGTCCAAGGCATCCCCAGCGAATAGGCCGGAGTCGCGGACGCGTTGCTCGATGGCAGCAAGAGGGTCAAGGGCCGGCGCTGACGGCTCTAGATATTGCTCCAGGGCGCCCATGCGGTTGCGGGGAAGGCTTTTGCCTAGTTCCCAGTTCTGCACTGTCTTCTCGGAGACTTTCAATAGCTGGGCGAACTCTTTGCGATCGAGCATGAGTCGTTCGCGGGCGCGGCGGACCCGCGAGGGGAAGTCGTCACTCATAGCGACCACTGTGCCAGGCAACTTAGGGCAACTTCCAGTAGAACCGCCCACTAGCACGCAGGTTCACCCCATCTGCATGCGACACGCCCAGGAAGTTCTAGGCCGTGTAGGTGCCCAGCACTACTTGCAGTTGCCTCTCGTTGCCTGTACGTTCTCCCCATGGCCCGCCTCACCAACGGTTCCACCGTCAGAGCTCTCAGGGAAGCGCTCGGCGTCTCGGGTCGCGTCTGCGCCCAGCGTGTCGGCATCTCCCCCGGCTACCTCGCCAACATCGAGGCCGCCAAGAAGCAGCCGACACCTCGGGTCGTCCGTGCCCTCGCCGACACCCTCGGCGTCGGCATCGACGTGATCACCTACGTGATCCCCGAGCACATCGACCCTTCCGCCCTCGAGGAACTCGTCCCCGGGGACGCACCGGTCGGATGACCGCCCTCGACCTGTACACCCTCGCCCAGGTCGCAGTCATCTTCGGACGGTCCCAACGCTGGGTCCGCGACCGAGTCCGAGCGGGTGACCTCTCCCACGTCCGCGTGGGCAGCAGCATCCGCTTCACCGAACAGCAGCTGCGCGACTACATCGAGCGCAACTCCCGCACCGTCAGCAAGCCCGCCGCGGTCGTGAACGGCTACGGCCGGCGCACCCGCACTCGCTGACCTCACTACCGCACCGTCCCGCCCGACGGCCCCTGGCCGCCCGGTCGATGCCACACGCCCTCATCCGGCACCTGCACCTTGAGAACTCAACAGCCCGCTCTCGGTGGGGACCCGTCGACTCAATCCCAGCTCAACGTCGACGGCCGCACCCAGATCAGCGCCTACCCCCCGGTTCACGTGAGCCCGGACGCAAGTACGGGGGGATGCACCGCCGAGAGCGACAAGCCCAACCGCCACCCAAGGTCGCGGCCACCGCGACCTGCCCGCCCTCCGCGAGAAGCCAGCCCGTACCGAGCCGGGCGAGGGCACTCCCCCCACCGCGGACGAGAAGAGTCCTGATGTCCCCCACCCCCACCGTCCTCTTCGAACACCAGCCTCGCGAACGTCAGGTCCCCTGCCAGAACTGCCGCACCGCCACCACCAGCAACGACCACGCCGTCTGCACCAGCTGCTTGTTCAACGGCGTCAGCGTCACCTGCGGTCAGTACTGCCGCGACGTTCACCTCGTCGCAACGGTTCGCGCCGGCCTCACCAGCCCGGCCCACCTGCAGTTCGCCTGACCCCCACCGAACGGCCCGGCCCGCTGCAGGAACGCGATCCCCCGATCGCGTGCACCCCGCGGGCCGGGCCCCCACCAGGAAGGCCCCCACCGTGAAGGACTACACCGTCGTCTCCGCCGAGGACGGGGGCGTAACCATCGCCCCCGACCCCGGCTCCCTCGCAGTGCACCTCACCGACCTCGCCCGGGCCCTCACCCGGCACGACGTCGCCGACGCCCTCGTCCAGGTCACCGACGCCGTTCGCCACCTCGACGCCCCCCAGCGTCACCTCGACGAACAGATCACGGCCTGGCAGGAAGAGCAGCGCGACGAGGCCCTCAGTTTCCTCGTCATCCACCCCGACGTCCTGGCCGCTTTCACCCGGCACCTCGACACCGACCAGGCCGAAACCTTCGCCGGTGACGTCCTTTCTCACCTCCCCGAGGAGAGCTGATGCGTGACCACGGGGACCACCCGCGCACCCGCACCGTCTGGGCTGCGCTCCTCACAGGAACCATCGCCGTCGACGTCCTGGTCGTTACGGCCGCGCACAGCTTTTTCTCCTGGGTAGCCCGGTGATGGTCCTCTACCCGCCCCGCGTCACCCTCCACGACCTCCCGTCCATCCGAAACAGCGCTGGCGCGACCCTTCCCCGGTGCCTCGGCGGATGCGACACCGTCATGGACGGCCGTCGCCTCGTCTGCGACATCTGCTGGAAGCACCTGCCCCGTTCCCTGCAGCGCAGCGTCATGCAGTTCCACCGCACCCCCGACCCCGCGTTCCGCCAGTCCGTCACCCTCGAAGTCGAGCAGACCTGCACCGAAGCTCGCCGGGAGCTGCGATGAGCGCCCACCCCAACGAGGGACACGGAACCCTCGACATCCTCGAAGCGCTCGCCGCTCTCCCCGAACCCGAGCCGCCCCGACCCCCGGCGCCGAAACCCGCCGGGCCCTTGGTGGCCGCGATCTGCGCGCTGATGAACGGCGACCCCATCCACGACCGCGACCGGGAACGCATCGTCGACGCCATCGTCGACGACGCGCTCACCCACGACGGCCTGGTCAACCCCAACCGGGTCCGCACCAGCCTGACCCGCACCAACGCCGACGGGTCCACCGACCTCGTCGTCTACCCCCGCCTCATCGGCACCGTCTACCAGACCCTCGCCGCCAAGGGGGCCCTGGAGTTCGTCGACTGGACCGACAGCACCGACCTCCGCGGCGGCAACAAGGGCAAGCCCGCCCGCATCTACCGACTCACTCGCATCCTGGAGCCCACCCCGTGACCAGTACCGAGCTCAACACCTACCAGCTGCACATCCTCGCCGGACTCAACCGCGAGGCCAAGCACGTCTACGCCGGGTTCGAGACCACCACCGACGACCTCGGCCGCGAAGTCCTCACCGAACGCGGCGCCGGCCAGCGCAACCGCCGCGACGCCCGCCGCGTCAAGAACCGCCTCGCCCGCGCCTCCCGGAAGGCGAACCGGTGAGCACCACCGCCGTCTCCGACATCTCTCAGGTGACGACCACCGTCACCACCTTCCGCGTGCCCGCCTTCGTCGTCGAACTGCCCCGCGGCGAACGCACTCTGCGGATCCTCGCCCACACCGTCGAGGTCCGCGCCACCCACGACGACAAGCCCCGCGTGGTCTACATCTCCGGACCGTTCCTGCGCGCCGACGGCACCCAGGGCGCCTGGCACCAGCACCGCGTCCACGACGTCCCGCACGGCCTGCAGCTGCTGATCGAACAGGCACTCGAAGGAGGAGCCCGATGACCACCGTGACCGAACCCGTCGGCGTCGGCGAGGACGCCCACGCGCCCCACACCTTCGTCGCCGGCGTCGACTCCAAGGCCCTCGCCGAAGCGTTGACCGACGTCAACGCCCTCATCGGCCGCCGGCCCCCCGTTCCGATCCTGGCGGGCGTCCGCCTCGACGTCGAAGGCGACCAGCTCACCCTGCGCCGGACCAACTACGACGTGGTCAACACCGCGACGCTGCAGCTGCCGCAGGTCGGGCACCCCGCCCGCTCCACCGTGGTCAGCGCATCCGCCTTCGCCGCGATCGTGCGAGCCATCGGGCCCGGCGCCAGCATCATCCTGACCCTGCTGCACCGCAGCGGACGCGAGTTCCTGCGGATCGCCGGGGACGGCGTCACCTACCAGCTCATCACCATGGACGCTGGCGACTGGCCGGCCATCCCCGCCGACGAGGTCCAGCACATCGCGACCGTGTCCGCCGACGACGTCCAGGCGCTCGCGCTGGCCGGAACGGCGGCCACCTCCGACTTCACGCTGCCGATCATCCACGCGGTGCGCCTCACCGAACGTCAGGGGTCGCTGGTCGCCGCGGCCACCGACCGTTTCCGCCTCCTCGACGTCAATACGTTGCACCCGGTCCCCGCCGGCTTCCAAGCCCTCGTTCCGACGGACGCGCTTGAGCACATCGCCCGCCTCGCCAAGCGCGAGGGAGAGGTCACGATCAGCACCGTCGACGAGTTCATCGTCTTCGTGGTCGGCAGCCGCTCCTGCCGGGTCAAGTGCGTCGATGGGGAGTACCCCAAGGTCGACTCTCTCTGGCCTCCCGAGTCACCCATCGCCGCCACCGTCGACCGCGGGGACCTTGCCCGGGCCCTGCGCCGCCTCATGGTCGCGACCCCCCGCAATACGCCCGTGGAGCTGGCGTTCGGCCGCAACGTCGTGGTGCTCATCGCTGGCGACAAGACGGACCTCGACGCGACCACCACCGTCGCGACCACCCTCACCGGGGCCGAGGCGTTCGACGCAGCCCTGAACCCGCAGTTCCTCCTCGACGGCCTGGACGCCGTCGGCGGCGACCGCGTCACGTTCGCCTTCACCGTCCCCTACCGGCCCGTGGTCATCACCGGCGGTCGCCCCAACACCCGCTACCTGCAGATGCCCGTCCGCCGCGCCAACGGGAGCCACTGATGAGCAAGCGCCCCCTCGTCTTCTTCGACACCGAGACCACCGGCCTCGGCCCCGGCCGCCAGGCCTGGGAGATCGCCCTGGTCCGCCGCGAACCCGACGGCACCGAACGCCCCCTGGAGTTCTTCCTCCCCATCGAGGAGGTCCGCGCCGAACCCGGAGCCCTCGACATCGGCCGCTACTACGCGCGGCACCCCCACGGCATCGCCATCTCGACCATCCCGGCGCAGCCGCCCTTCACGACCCCGAAGCCCGCGGACGCGCCCCGCCCGGTGCCGCAGGAGCCCGGCCCCGTCGTGCTCGCCGTCCCGAAGGCGGCCCGGCTCCTCGCGCAGTGGACGTCCGGCGCGACCATCGTCGGCGCCAACCCCGCCTTCGACGTGCAGATCCTCGAGCGCCTCGTCCGCACCGACGGCCACGCGCCCCGCTGGCACTACCGCACCCGCGACGTCGAAGCCATGGCCGTCGGCTTCATCGGCGACGAGGACCTCGGAGGCCTGGCCGCCTGCGCCGCCGCGCTCGACGTCACGATCGACCCGGACCTCGAGCACACCGCGATGGGCGACGTCCGCACCGTCATGGCCATCTACGACGCCGTCATCCTCGGCGAACGCCTCCCCGACGACCAGGAACCCGCCCGCCCGCAGGGAGGTGCCTGATGGGACCCGGCGTTCTGGGCTACCTCATCGGCCTCGCCTCCGGTGTCCTGCTTCTCGCCGGCGCCCTCCTCATCTACACCGACCGCCCCCGACGGGGTGACCGACGGTGAGCCTCATCAACGACACGGCCTGGATGCAGGACGCCCTCTGCGCCCAGGTCGACACCGACGTGTTCTTCCCCGAGCAGGGCGAGTCCAGCCGCCCCGCCAAGGCGATCTGCGCCCGCTGCGAGGTGCGGGACCAGTGCCTGCAGCTCGCCCTCGACAACGGCGAACGCCACGGCGTGTGGGGCGGCATCGCCGAACGACCCCGCCGCGACATGAGCCGAGACCTCAGGAGAGCAGCATGAGCATCCGCACCGCTGTCGCCACGGAGCTGCGCCGCCTCGCGCACCAGCTGCACCCCGACGTTGCGGGCGTCGACCACCACGGGAACGCCATCCGCACCGCCGACCTGCGGCCCCTCCTTGACACCCTGCGCCCTGTCGAGCGGCGCCCCTGGTCAGCGCTCACCGTCTGCGAGCGGGCCCAGCGCGTCGGCCGCCACGTCCACGTCCTCCGCCTCACTCGCGGCTGGACCACCGCCGACGTCGCTGAGCACTGCAGCAGCCCCAGCTACAAGCCCACCGCCCAGGACATCCACGACCTGCGCTACGGCATGCGCCACCTCCGCGGCGACACCGAACTCGCCGCGCTCGCCGCCGGCCTCCGCGTCGACGTCTCGGCCCTCACCGCACCGGAGCAGCCATGACCACCCGCGAGAAGCTCCGCCAGCTGGCTACCGCTCTCATCGACCAGAACCTCGCCGGACGCTGGCGCTGGGCCGGCAACAGCAAGCACGGCAACTACTCGCTCTGCACCGACGGCAACGGTCAGCAGTTCCTGATGCGGTTCACCCGCAAGGGCATGAACACCGCCCAGCCCACCTTCCGCGTCAGCCACCTCGGGTGGTTCGGGATGGAGCAGGCCAGCGACATCCCCATCTACGAGGTGTGCCGCGACGCCACCAGCCAGCACGACTCCCGCGTCTACCGGCACGACGTCGTCGGCTTCCGCTCCCCCGTCGCCGACTACCTCGCAGCCGTCGACGCCGAGACCGTCATCTCCCTCCTCGACCAGATCGACCACCTCGAAGCCGCGCTCGCCGCCGAACGCGAAGGAGCCACCCCGTGATCACCAGCACGAGTACCACCCCCCTCACCGATCCGGCCCTCGCCAACGCGGCCAGCGCGCTGCAGGCCGCGCTCAACGAGTGCGCCGCGGAGGACGTCCCCTACCTCGAGATCAGTCTGGAAGTCGAGGACGGCTGGTCGTGGCTGGCCGATGTCCTCCGCGACGCCCGCGACGGACTGGACTGCACGCCGAAGCTCGTCCAGTTCGCTGAGCAGCTGCACGCCGCGCTGGCCTCAGGCGGCACCTCGTGAGCGTGGCGCCGCGGCAGGAGCTGCTCACCGTCCCGATCGAGGACGTCGAGCCCGACCCGCACAACCTCCGCGAGGACGTCGGTGACATCACCGAGCTCGCGCAGTCCATCGCTGAGACCGGTCTCCTGCAGCCCGTCGTGGTCCGCCGCGTCCACGAGGTCGACGAGCGCGGCGACTGGAGCCACGACCGCTACGTCGTCGTCGCTGGCCACCGCCGCCTCGCCGCGCTGCAGCACCTGGGCCGCGGCCACATCCAGATCCTCGTCCGCGACGAGATGGCCCCCGACGAGGTCCTCGCCGCGATGCTCGTCGAGAACGGGCAGCGCACCGACCTCGACCCCATCGAGGAAGCCCGCGCCATGCGCAAGCTCGCCGACATCCACGGCCTCTCCCACCGCGACCTCGCTGCCCGCATCGGCAAGCACCAGACCGCGGTGTCGGCGCGCCTGGCCCTGCTGAACCTCACCAAGGGCGAGCAGGAGTCCATCCGCACCGGGCAGATGCTCATCCGCGACGGCGTCAAGCGCGGCCGGGAACGCGGCACCCGGAAGCTGCCCGGCCCCCGCACCGACGGCGGCGCCTGGTGGTTCATCGCCACCCACCCCCTCGCTGAGGCCGCCCGCAAGCACTGCCGGCGCGCCGGACACGGCACCGGGCGCCTCCTCGGGGCGACCGCCTGCGGGCAGTGCTGGGAAGCGGCCATCCGCGCCGACGCCGCCGCTCAGCCCGCTGCGGACCGGCCGATCCCCGCCGCACCCAAGCCCAGCCCGCAGCAGGCCGCTTGGTCCGCGAAGCCCACGCCGGTCAGCACCCCGGCCGCCGTCGTGCACCAGCTGTCCATCCCCACCCGCCGCTTCTTCGACCAGGTCGAGCAGCTCGCGGACACCGGCTGCTCCGTCGCCGAGATCGTCCGAGCCGTCGACACCCCGCCCTACCGGATCCGCGTGACCTACGCCCGCCACGGCCGGGCCCTTCCCCCCGTCCTGCAGGAGAACCCATGAGCCTCAACCCGCTCCCCGGGCCCGCCCCCACCGGCGGGACCGTCATCACCCCCGACATCGGCAAGCTGTTCGACGACGTCGAGTGGCTCGCCGAGAACGGCGCCACCCTCCACGAGATCGTCGTCATGACGAACATCTGCGCCGGGTACCTCCGGGCCTTCTACCTGCGCTGCGGCCGGGACATGCCCATCGTCCTGGCTCAGCCGGACCGATGAGCTCTGACCCCGCTCCGACCGCTGAGGAGCGCTTCATCGCGGACCACGGGGACATCGCGATGAGCATCACCCGCAGGCGCCTGCTCGACGTGGCGCCCAGCGAGCGTGACGAAGCCGCGTCGGCCGCGAACCTCGGCCTCTTGCAGGCCGCCCGCGCGTGGGACCCGGCCCGCGGCGAAGTCGCTCCGCACCTGTGGCACCGCATCAACGGCGCCATCACCGACGACTTCCGCGCTCGCCACGGGCGGCCCGGCAGCACCCGCCACAAGGCGATGGCCGCCCAGGTGTCCCTCGACATGCCCCTCGTCACAGGCGGGGATCGAGTCTCTCTCACCCTCGGCGACACCATCCAGGACCCCGTCAACCACATCGACCGCGCCATGGACCGCATCGACCTGACGCGGGCAATCGACCACCTCACCGACCGCGATCGGCGACTGCTGCAGTGGCGGTTCGTCGACGAGCTGCACCTGCTGACCATCGCCGGATACCTCAACGTCACGGAGTCCCGCGTCAGCCAGATGGAGCGGGAGGTCATCACCCGCCTCAGACGCTTCATGAACGGCGACACCGAACACCGCAAGTGCAGGTACTGCGGCCGCCCACTGACGGGAAAGCCCCGGAACGCCCGCTACTGCCGCCTCATCTGCGGGAGGCAGTTCCGCGGGAGCCGGTCGTGAGCGAGCCGTCCCCGCGGCGACCCCCACCGCCCGGCGCCGGACGGGTCCGGCAGCCACCACCGTTCCGGCGCCGGCGCCCCGTCATCCCCCCGGGGCCCGTGTGCGCGGTGTGCCTCACCCCGCTGCACCCGCTCATCGCGGACATCACCGACACCCACCCGTGCTGCGACCCGCACGACACCGAGACCAAGAAGGAAAGGAGGTGACCGGTGGACTGGCAGGAACGGTTCCGATCCGCTCATGCGGCAGAGGACGCCGCAGGGTGCCTGATCTGGCTGCGTGCTCGTAACAACCGCGGGTACGGCGTCTTCTGGCTCGAGGGCCGACTGCGTCTGGCGCACCGCGTCGCCTGGTACCAGGCCACAGGACGCTGGCCACAATCTGGCCTGGTCCTCGACCACCTGTGCGACGTGAAGGCCTGCGTCAACCACGAGCACCTGGTTGAGGTGACGAACCGGCACAACGTGCTGCGCTCGCCGGCATCACCCATGAACACCAGACGCGCCCGGACAGCCTGCGGCCGGGGTCACACCTACACACCCGAGTCACTCCGCATCGACCCGCGCGGGCACCGCCAGTGCCGCGTCTGCGACCGCCTCCGCTCCACGGGAGGACCTCTTGACCTGGTTTAAAGTCGACGACAACCTCGCCTTCCACCCCAAGGTCATGGCAGCCGGCAACGAAGCCATGGGCCTCTGGGTCCGAGCAGGCTCCTGGTGCGGCCAGCACCTCACCGACGGACACGTCCCCGAGCACATCCTGAGGCTCTTGGGCACGCGACGGCAGGCCGACAAGCTCGTGACGGCCGGTCTTTGGACGCGCGACGCCGACGGCTGGCGCTTCCATGACTGGCTCGACAGGCAGCCTTCCCGGGCTGACGAGGAAGCCCGCCGGGCGGACAAAGCCGAGGCGGGTCGGCTGGGCGGCAAGGCATCTGGCGCCGCCAGACGAGCCAAGCGCGACGCACACCAGCGAAGCAACCACGAAGCAGGTGCTTCACCTGCTGGCGAACCCCCGACCCGACCCGACCCGACCCGACCAAATGTTCCTTCGGAACATCTCGCTGCTGCTGCGGCAGCAGTAGACGCGCCGCCGCCGCAGCCTGTGGACAACGCCACGGCCAGCACAGACCTCCCGGACTCGCTGGTCATCCTCAAGGCCGCCCTCGAGGCCCGGAAGCTCATCGTCCGCTGGGACCGCCTCACCCCCCAGCACATCGAGGCCATCGAAGCCGCCATCGCCCTCCACGGCGACGAACGCCTCGTGCACGCCGCCCAGCAGGCCTACCGCGCCGACCGCCCCGCAGCCTTCGCCCAGGCCTGGGTCGGCGTGTGGCAGTCCCTCCCCGGCCCCGGCACCCGCCTCCGCGTCGTCCAGCCCCGCTGCGAGACCCACGGCCAGCCCCTCAAGCACTGCGGCTGCGACGTCACCCCCCTCACCGAGGAGAAGCACGCATGACCACCGACACCCACGACACCGACCTCGCCATCGACACCACCGAACGGGACCTGCGCGAGCTCATCGCCAGCAGCCCCGTCCCCGTCGACGACGCCCCCCGCGAACACCTCATGTGGGGCACCCGCGACCTAGCCCTCGCTCAGGAGCACATCGACTCCCCCGACGAGCTCCTGCACACCCTCGCCGGCCGCCTCGGCCGCCGGTACCTGTCGGTGCGCTCCCGGGTCATGCGACTGCGCGAGCACCGCGACCTCGCCAACCGCACCACGCCCCTGCGGGCGGTGACCCAGTGACCCCCGGCGAGCACTACCACGAAGCGGAGGAGCTGCTGATCGCGGCGACGAAGCAGCACGACACCAACGTCGACCGAGTCTGGGACATCTGCCGCGGTGACCAGGCCGCCTACGTCGACCTCGTCGCGAAGGTGTCCGCGAACACGGCCATCTCCGTCGGCATCGCTCACGTCCACGCCCTGCTGGCCGCCATCCCCCGGGAGACGACCCCATGACCGACCAGCCCACCGCAACCGGCGATACCTCCGACGGCTTCCACACCTTCGACGAGCTCTACGAGTTCCGGCTGCTTCTCCACGCCCACGCCGTCCGCACCTGGCTCGCCGAGATGATCCCCGTCGTCCGCTCCTGGCGACACCACGACGGCGAGCCCTGCTTCGGGGGCGGCTGGTTCATCGTCACCGCGCAGCTGCCCACCGGCCAGGTCAGCAACCACTACCCCGCCGCGGACTGGGCCCTCTTCGACCCGGTCCCCGACGTGGTGTGCGCCCCCGAGTGGGACGGCCACGGCACCGCGGACGTCGCCCACCGGCTCCGCACCGCCCTCACGGAGATGTCCTCGTGACCGGCCGCCGCGACCGGATCCCCGGCGACACCCTCATCGGCCCCTTCGTCATCTGGACGATGCGCGCCAAACGGCACGGCCGCCCCATCGGCGCCCTCCGCCAGAACGGCCGCGTTGTCGGCGCCGGCATCCGCATCGGACCCCGCCTCGTCTGCGTGGCCCTGAAGTCCACCATCCCCGCCTACCGGAAGCGCACCAGCTGATGACCGAGCAGCCCACCCCAGAACTGACCGGCGCCGTCCGCGACCTCCTGAAGAAGCTCGCCTGGCGCGACGACATGGGCCCCTGCTACCTCGTCGGCGGCAAGGCCGGCCGCCAGGTGCTCGTCGTCCCCGCCCTCCGTCCGGGCGGCCCCCTGTCTCGCCTGACGGCCTACGCCGACAGCACCATCACCCGGGCCCGCGACATGGGCCTCGTCGACGTCGACACCCAGCACACCACCCGCATCCGGTTCGACTACCGCCAGGCCGGCGACGGCGACCACGGCCGCCGCATCACCCTCACCCCCACCGCCTGGCGCGCCCTCGGCCACCCCCACGGCCGCAACCCGCTCCTCGTCGCGAAGGAGGCTCGCCCGTGAGTGACCACACCATCACCTGGACCCACGGCCCCCACGCCAATGTGCACGCCGTCGTCACCTGCCAGGCCCCGCAGGACGCCCCGTGCCGAACCATCACCCCCGACCCGCAGCAGCCCTGGGTCTCAGCTGCCATGGACGACGACGTCTGCTACGTCGCCGCCCTCATCAACGACGGGGACGTCTTCGAGGCCTGGGAGTCCTACACCCACGAGGAGACCACCCCCGTCCGCAACGGCCCCATCACCGTCAAGGCCGGGTGGGAGCCCGGAGAGTGGGAGTGGGACTACGCCGCCCAGCCCCCCACCGTCCTCGACCAGGTCCAGGCCGAACTCGCCCGCCAGGACGCGAAGTGGAACGAGCAGAACCACCCCGACGGCACCGGCGGCGCCACCTACCGGAGCCTCTCCAACGTCTTCCGCCAGCACTGCGACCTGGCCACCGCGCAGGGCCAGCTGACGTGGACCGACATCCTCCGCGAGGAAGTCCACGAAGCCTTCGCCGAGGACGACCCCCAGCTGCTGCGCGCCGAGCTCATCCAGGTCGCAGCCGTCGCCGTCCAGTGGATCGGAGCCCTCGACCGCCGCACCCAGCGGGTGGCCCCGTGACCGCCCCACACGCCCCGGCGGCGCTCGCTGCGGACGCGGAGACCAGCGACACCGCTCCGGCCCCGGAGAACGACGCACAGCGCTGCATCCGCCGCCCCGGCTCCACCTGGTCCCGCTGCAAGTGCGCCGACTGCCGAGCCCACGACGCCCGCCTCACCAAGCTCAACCGCACCGGCCGCTACAACGCCACCGCGCTCGCCACCGCCCAGGCCCGGGCCTTCACCCGCCTCGAGCACTGGATCGCGCTGGGCTGGGAGCCCCTGGCCATCGCCTCCGCCACGGGCGTCGCCCAACCCACCTGCTGGGAGATCGTCCGCGAGATCCGGGCCGGCCACCGCCGCGACCTCCAGCACGCCACCGTCCGCCGCATCCTCACCGCCGGGCCACCCACCGCCGGCTTCATCGGCGTCACCGGCACCCGCCGCCGCCTGCAGGCCCTCACCTGGATGGGCTGGGGACTCTCCCGTCTCAGCCAGGAGATCGGCATCCCGGTCATGACCCTCTCCGACGCCCGCTCCGACAACGGCCCCTCCACCGTGGCCGCCGTCATCGCGGCCACGATCGCGGACGCCTACGACCGCCTGTCCTCCACCCGCCTCCCCGCACGCCAGCCGCACGCCCACGCCGCCCGCCACCGCTGGGCGCCGCCGGCGGCCTGGGACGACGAAACCATCGACGACCCCACCGTCACCCCCGAAGGCGTCGACACCACGGCAGGCGCCGGCACCGCCCGCTACGCCAACGAACCCGACGTCGTCGAGACCGTCGAGCTCCTCTACTCCGCCGGCCTCACCGACCAGCAGATCGGCTACCGCATCGGCCTCACCCCCAGCGGAGTGCAGAAGCTCCGCCTCCGCCACAAGATCCGGAGAACCGCATGACTGCGCACCAGCCCCTCTTCTCCGACCGCGACCGCCGAGCCGTCGACGCGATCGTCGCTCAGGCCACCGCTGTCACCTCCCCCAAAGGCCAGCCAAAGCCGACCCGCTGGACGCTGTTCATCGCCGCCCCCACCGACACGGGCGGACGTGCTTGCTGGATGCCGGAGGGCCACAACGAGCACCGCGCCGCCGTCTGGCGCCAGCGCCTCGTCTTCGAGCGGGCGCGCGTCGGCCTCGCCGACCAGCGCATCAGCCGCCTGCACCTGTCCGTCATCCCCGGCGCCAGCCGCCGACCCGAGCGCGACTACCAGCCCACCATCAGCCTCATCCGCGGTGCGCTGCCCTCCGACGAGCACGACGTCGTCTTCCAGCCCGTCGAGGTCCACCAGCGTCCCGGCATCCTCATCCACGCCTGGGGCGGCCAGTGAGCTGGTTCGTCGTCGGCATCGACCCCGGCGGCGCCAGCACCGGCATCGTCGTCCGCCACCGCAACGCCTACGTCGCCCACGCCGTCATCGAATCCGACAAGGCCGAGCGCATCACCTACCCCGGCCTCGAGCAGCTGCCCGCCCCCGGCTACATCGTCCGCATCACCGAAGCCCTGCAGGACCTCACGCGCGGCCTCGACGTCCGCATCTACGCCATCGAGTCCGTCCGGGCCCCGTCCTGGCACATGGGTGGCGCGAAGTCCCCCATGCACCCCAAGGACCTCATCGCCCTCGGCGCCATCGCCGGGGCCGTCACCGGCGCCCTCGTCACCACTGGCGCCGACGTCATGTTCGTCCCACCCGCAGGCAACGGCTCCCGCCCCCTGCGCAGCTACCCGCCCGAACTCGTCGGCGCCCGCGAGGTCAAGGGCGGCGGGATCCTCCGCCACGCCCGCTCCGCCTGGGACGTCGCCGGCACCGCCCACCTCACCACCACCCGCAAGGAGTCCTGATGGCGCGCGTCCCCCAAGCCCACGTCGAGACCGCGTTCCGCATCCTGCTGCACCCCCTGGCCCGGGAGGTCGCCGTCACTGGCGCTCAGCCCCACGTCGTCGGTGACTGCACCATCGCGGTCCCCATTCACATCGGCGACGCCACCGCCGCCGGCCAGGTCGCGGTCACCGTCGACGAGGTCGGCCTGCGCATCGAGCTCGCCCGGGCACTCCGTACAGCCGCAGACAACCTCACCACCTTCCCCGCTGAACCCAAGGAGATCCGATGACCGAGATGGACCACCGCATCGTCCGCCGCGCCATCGCCGAGGACCCCCACGCCGACCACGACGCCCAGATCGGCACCGAGGTCGTCATCGACGACTGGCTGAACGTTGGCGGCGACCAGGCCGTCCAGCGATTCAACCTCCTCGGCGACACCGCCATGACCGAGGAGACGCACCCCCACAACCTCCTCGCCCAGAAGCACGCCGTCCCCCGCCCCCTCGCGCTCACTGTCGACCTCGACGCCATCGAGGACCCCGCCGTCCGCGCGCGCTTCGAAGCCGCTGAGGAGAGCAGCGAGGACGAACAGTGACCCAGGCACCCCGGTGGATGGCCCTGACCTCCACGCCCACCCCCATCGGCGAGCTTCGCCTCGCCACCGGCGAGGTCTACGAGCTGCGCGTGCATGAGGTGGAGCAGGTCCTCCACCGCGACGCCGACGAGCTCCAGGTCACCCTGCGCGCCATGGGTACCGGCGCACCCGACGGCCCCGCCCCGCGGTTCTTCGGCGGCGTCGCCAACCACCGCCTCACCCGCGTCAACGACGACCTCCTGCGCGCCCGCATCCCCATGGACTCCCCCATCGCACGCGCTGCCATCGCAGCCCTCACCACCCAGGAGCCGCCCCGTGGCTGAAACCAAGGCCTACGAGACCTACGCCCGCTGGACCCTCGACGGCGACCGCACCATCAAGCTCGCCATCGAACCCCACCGCACCGTCGCCGTCTTCGAGCACCCCGATGACGCCCGCCGCGTCGTCGACGCCGTCAACGCCCAGACCGCCCCCACCGCCGCTGAGCAGGAGAACGGCCTGGAGGACCTCCGCGGCCAGCAGGCCTCCCCCGCCGTGTGGGTGGCCCTCATGGATGCTCGCCGAGAGCGGGACGAGGCCCGTGCCGAGCTGAAGCGCATCGACCAGGCTGCCGACGCCGTCGCCCCGAACCGTCAGGACATACTCGCCGATCCTGTCGACCTCATCGCCAGCCTGGGAGTCCTGGGTCAACGACTGCGTGACGAGCTGGAGCACAAGCACGAGGCGTGGGGGCGGACGACGAGCCGTCTGGAATCCGAGCTGGCCGAGGCCCGGGAAGGCTGCGACAACGCCGTGGTCGACCTGGAGCGCGCCGAAGACGAGTTGCACCGTCTGCGTGCCGCGCAGCAGCTCCCCGACGCCGGACCCGTCGAGCGACGCCCCGAAGGCTTCCTGGTCGGTGGCATCTGGTCGGCTCATGCCAACGCCGAGGCTCACGTCGAACGACTGAAGGCCGCACGCCTCCTCGCCGTGGCTGCGTTACTCGACGCGGAAGCCACCGGCCCCAGCAGCGACAACGAGGACGCCGTGAGCAAGACCATCCGCGAGTACATCGACGTCGTGAGGAAAGGACCCGGTGATGTCGTCCGCCGCTCGTTCGTAGCGATGGACCTGGAGCGCCGGCTGGACGCGGCCGAAGCGCACCGCGCCCGCACCAGCCAGGAGGCCGAGCCCGCGTGGCACTCCGTCGGCAGCCACATCGAACTGAACATCGGCGGTCAGGAGGCAGGACAGTGACCCACATCGACAAGCTCCGCGACGCCATCCAGGGCGCCGAGCAAGCCTGGAACGACCGGACGGCCGCGCTGCAGGAAACCCAGCGGCAGCTCGCCCGCGAGCACGACACCTCCTCCGCGTGGGAACGCCGCGCACTCGCCGCTGAAGCGGAGGTCATCGCCATCCGCGGCGGCTGCGGCGTCCTAGACCACCACGCCCGCATCCCAGCGCTCACCGCCGAGGTCGAGCGCTTGCATGCGGCGCAGCAGCTCCCCGACGTCGGACCCGTCACCCGCGACGATGGACTCCCCGGCGGCTTCTGGGTCGATGGCGTGCACTTCGCCGAATGGCCCCGCCGCGAGTACCTGCGCGAGGGCGCCCGCTACCTGGCCGTGGCTGCGTTCCTCGACGCGGAGGTCGCTGACACCAGCAGCGACGACGAGGCCGCGATCGAGGCTCTGGCGGACGCTCTCGCCGAACCCGTGCACCGCGGCCTCAGCGGCTGCAACGTCCCGCCGGGCATGTTGAAGCCCGTGGGTGTGGCCAGCCAGGACCCCGCCGAGCATCCAGCGCAGGTTGAGTTCGTCCGCCGGGCCATCGGGTACGCCCTCAGGGTGTACCCGGATGCCCTCCGCGCCCTCGACGCGCACCGCGCCCGCACCAGCCAGGAGGCAGGACAGTGAGCTCCTACCCCCGCCTCATCCACACGCAGGAGGGGTCCGGCCTGATCTTCGAGGGCCACGACCTCGACGCAACGGACGTGCTCGCCAAGATTCAGCACGACATGGAACCCCTCGCCGTCGACGTGAGCACGGAGGAGGTGTGGGTGCACCTGCACCCCCGCGTCAAGAACTGCGCCGACTACGGAGGCCCCTGTGACCTCGAAGGTGAGTGGCACGCCCACTGGGAGCCCGTGAAGGCGTCGCCGGGGGCCGCGTTCACCATCGCCTACCCCGACACCACCGACACCAGCCAGGAGGCAGGGCAGTGATTCGTATTGTCCCCGCCACCCACGTCAGCGGCGGCCGGACCCGTCCCGGCCAGCGTGTCCTGCTCATCGTGCGGACCACACCGGCCGGCCCGCGGAAGCTCGGCACGACCCCCTGCCCGCGATGGCTGTGGGAGCGGCTACGGCAGCGGTGGATCCGGTGAGCGTCTACAGCACCAGCACCACCCCACGCGCTCGCATCGAGCACCGCTGCGACCAGTGCGCCCGCACCATCCCCGTCGGCGAGACCTACTCCCGCTGGGAGGGCGTCACCGGTGACGGCTGGCACACCAACAAGGCGTGCCAGCAGTGCGACGCCTACCAGCGGGCCCTATTCGACGAGGGCATCTACGACGAGGACGAGTACGGGTCGAAGTGCTACCCGTGGCTGTCCGACGTGGACTGGTCGGACTTCGCGGACGACCCACTGTGGGTGCTGCGCCGGGAGCGGTTCCGGCAGCAGTGGGCCGGGCAGCCGTTCCCCATCGCGCTGGACCAGGAGGCCTCCCGTGCCTGATGAGCCGACCACGGAACACCCGCGCCAGTGGCTACACGACCTCGCCACGAAGCTAGGTGCCCCCGTGGCCTGGGTGGAAGGACGGCTCCTGCCCGCCCTGGACGACCTGGGATACCGCATCACCCGGATCCCCAACCCCCTGCTGGACAAGCGGGGCAACTACTACGGCAAGCAAGGCACCACCCACGAGCACCGCACCGTCGGCGACTACCGCGCTTGGTCCTACGACGCCAGTGAGTGGTGCTACCCCTCCGACCCGTGCCGACTGTGCAGGGAGATGGCCGATGCCTGACGAGCAGATGCCCACCCGCGAGCCCGCCCTCATCGAGGTCATGGTGGGTGCTTGCGCCGACGCAGCCCGCGCCGGCCGCCCAGCGACGTTCGGTGACCTCGCACGCGCCGTCGCCACCTGGGTGGACGAGAACACCGTCACGAAGCAGGCCCTCACCCGCCTCGCGCGGCAGTGGGACAGCGACACCACACGCCAGCGAGCTGGACTGGGACACACCTACGCTGCCGAGCTGCGTGCTCTGACCCGCCTCGACGGCGGAGAATGGGAGATCGCGCCGTGAGCCTCTTCGACCACGTCGACGCCGACGGCGAGCACCTGGCTATCGAGGAGGGCTACCTCGTCCTCGTCGGCAAGCGCTCCCTCGTCGCGAACCACCACGACTCCCAGGACATCGGCGGCGACAGCAAGGTCGTCGTCGCGCTCCCGGCCGAGCCCACCGAGGTCAAGGAACTGATCGACGCCATCCTCACCGCGACCGAGTGCACCATCGACGCCGCCCCGCGCACGGACTGGGCGGTCGTCGAGCGATGAGAACCGACGCCGCCCCGATCCTCGCCCACTTGGTTGGTGACTACGTCCTGCAGACCGACCATCAGGCGCAGACCAAGACCAGCAGCAGCGCCACCGCGGCACTGCACGCCGCCACCTACACGCTGCCCTTCCTGGCCCTCACGCGCTCCCCCTGGCGCCTGGCCATCATCGGCGGCACCCACTTCGCCATCGACCGGTGGCGCCTCGCCAAGCACGTCGCCTGGGCCAAGAACCAGCTAGCCCCCGCCAGCTTCCGTCCCGGGCACACCGCCACCGGCTACAGCGACGACAAGCCGCCGTGGATGAGCGTGTGGCTGCTCATCCTCACCGACAACACCCTCCACCTCCTCATCAACGCCGCCGCCCTGGAGGACCAGTGACCGCCCAGCCCGGGTGCCCCATGTGCAAGGCCCTCACCAGCCGCGCGGCCGACGTGCACCCCGACCACATCACCCACGAGTCCGACGCGGCGCACCACGTGGAGTGCCCTGACCCGCCGTGCACCCACTACGGCCAAGGGGCAGGACAGTGAGCGACGGCGTCGAGGTCTACCGCGTCATGGACCGCAGGCCCCGCAAGACCGCCGCGTGGCTACTGCGAACCGCCTACCAGCACGGAGCTCGTGAGCCCCGCGCCGACCGCGCACCCTGGTCAGCGCTGGCCCGGACACTGACCGCCGCGGGACGACTCCTGTGGCGTGCCCAGAACCCGCAGATGCGGTGGCAAGCCGAGTGGCCCGGGTGCCGACGGGCCGTCCGTGCTCTCACCAAGCGCGGCGCCTACGCCAAAGCCCATCGGACACGCGCTACCCAGAACGGAGCAGGCCATGCCTGACGACCCCACCAGCGACCTAGCCGACGCGCTCGGCAAGGCAGTCCTCGAGCTGACACAACAGCGCGGCAACCGCTTCTACCTCGCAGGCGGCCTCTGGCACGCGGAACTGAACCTCGACGAGAAGGACGATGACCTACCCCGCCTCGCGCGCGCAGCCCTCGCCTGGGTCGACAAGAACTACGTGCCGCGCCTCCTCGTGGAACGCGTCCTGGAGCTCGACGACCAAGCCTGCTCTGGCCAGTCCTACAACCTCCTGAACGCGATCGTGCGCGCGCCCCACGAGATCGACAGGTGGAAGTGACCAGCATCCACGTCAGCCCCGTCAACGACCTCGTCGAGCACAACACCACCGGCGACGACTGCCCCTGCGGCCCCACCACCGAGCCAGTCCCCCGCCCAGACGGCTCCATCGGGTGGCTCATCACCCACCACTCCCTCGACGGCCGCGAACAGCACGAGAGCAACCCATGACCGCACTCGCCGGCGCCGCGCACGTCGACGCCCAGGACGACGTCATCGCTCACGACACCGACGGCGACGCCTGCATCTGCGGGCCGACCGTCGTCCCCCGCCGCTGCAGCGATGGCTCGCTCGGCTGGCACGTCACCCACAACCGCCTCGACGCCCCCGAACGCCCCGGGAGGAACGCCCATGCCTGACCACCCCACCCCGGCCAGCCTGCACCTCTACCACTGGTCCCCCACCAGCCGCCGCAAGCAGATCCAGCGATACGGCTTCCGCCCCGGCAGCCGCTCCCTCGACGGCGCATGGCGCCCACCGTTCGTCTGCTTCTCCGACGACCCCCACCTCGCCTGGTCCCTCTCCGGCTACATCCACCCCGAGATCACCTCCTGGGACCTCTGGCTGGTCAGCGACCAGGTCGTCACCGGCTACGAGACGCTCTCCTTCGACGGCGGCCCCCTCGACGGGCAGGTGAAGGAGTACCGCGTCTACGAGCGCATCCCCGCCCGCGACGCCTGGTACGTCGCCACCCGGGAACAGGACACGGCATGAAGACGCCCACCGAGCGACTGCACGCCGCACTGTCCAGCGTGCTGACCGACTGGGACCATGCCCTCGAGCCGCTGCCCACGCCCAGCGCCGGCAAGGCACCCGGCCCCGCCGGCTCCAAGCCGCCACTGCCGACGAGCTCCCTGTCGGTACGTGCCGAGGTGTTCGAGTTCCTCGCCTCCTGGCGGCGCTACCTCGCCGACCGGTTCGCCGACACCCCCGCCTCGTGGGACGTCCCGCCCCTGGCGCGATGGTTCCTCCACCACGCCGACGAGCTGGCCACCGACCAGGTCATCCTCGACGAGCTCGACCGGCCCGTGTCCGGGCTCGTCGCCCTAGCCAAGGAGCTGCACGACGCGGCGAACCCGCCCGTGCCCGCGGGCCCTGCCCTCGGCGACTGCCCCGTCTGCCACGAGACGGTCCGCTGGGTGCCGCTACGAGCGGTGGCCTGCTGCGGCGGATGCGGGGTGTGTCGCCCCTGGGAGGAGTGGAAGAGCATCCTCGGCGTCGAGCTGGCCACATCGAGCCCCGTCCCGAGCGCCCTGGTCATCTCTTTCGTCGGGCAGGAGTACCACCGCACGATCACCAAGGAGCAGCTGTGGCAATGGGCGAGCCGCGCTGACGGCGGGCCCAGCGGGCGAAGCGCTACAGGCGTCCACCGCCACGGCAAGAACGCGCAAGGTCAGACGCTCTACTCCCTCCAGGAAGTGAAGGCCTGGTGCGACAAGCTCTGGAAGGAAGGCCCACGTGAGCGCGCGTCATGAGTTCGTCACCCCTCTCAGGCTGTGCCTCATGCCCGGGTGCGCGAACAAGCCCTGGTTCGACTACCGCGACGACGTCTGTCTCCCATGCGCACGTGAGATCGCCGACCGTGTCGAGCGGCAAGACCCGGAGCGAGAGGAACGCGTCCTGGCCCGCAAGCGCAACCGTGGGCGCGCGGGCTGGATCTACTACGTCCAGGTGGAGAAGCTCATCAAGATCGGTTTCAGCACCGACCTACGGAAGCGCCTACGCGCCTACCCGCCTGCCGCGGCAGTGCTGGCCTATCGTCCCGGCACCTGGGACGAGGAGCAGGAGCTACACCGCCACTTCCGAGCACTGCTGCACTCAGGACGAGAGTGGTACCGAGCCGACGTCGAGCTGCTAGATCACATCGCCACCGTCCCTAAGCATTGGGTCGAAGGCGTGACAGCCACGGCGTGGGCACCAGCTCCTCCACCGCAGGCCACCAAGATGCGAGCACGCTCCCGGCGCTGAGCACAGACGGCAGGTCATCAGCAGGACACACGTGCCTCACTTCGCGCAACTAGAGACAGAAGGAGGTACTTAGGGTAAGGTCAGGGCTGTTGCGGCAGGAGTGTCTCTGCTGCTGGTCAGCCACCCTCTCAATCCCCCGATCGGCCGGGCGTGTGCCCGCACTCCCCACCCACAGAGTCTCGCTCAAGAGGCCTGCCGGGGTTGAGGTAGCAGTGCGGGCCCGCTCGGCCTTCTCGTTGCCGAGGAGGTCTACCAGTGCAGCGCCGACTCACCCCAGACGACCGCGAGATCCTCGACTGTCTCGCCGCCCTCCCCGACCTCAGCCCGCGCAGCACAGGCCCCGTGCTGCACGCCAGGTTCGGCGAGCTCACCCGCGTCTGGCAGCACGTCAACGCCCTCATCGACACCGAGGCCGCGCTGACCTACCAGCCCGACCTCGTCGCCCGACTGCGACGCCTGCGCACGGGACGCCGTGGTCACCTCCGCCGCACCGCGGCATGAGCAGACCACTCCCACCTGACCACAACGCACGCTACGGGGCCGCGCACCGCCGCCTGCGTGGGATGTGGAAGCACCGCATCAAGCAAGGCGGCGTCACCTGCTGGCGGTGCGGCGAGCAGCTGCCCGCCGACATCCCCGACAGCGCATGGGATCTCGGCCACGACGACAAGGACCGCAGCAAGTACCGCGGCCCCGAGCACTCAGCCGGCTGCAACCGCAGCGCCGCCGGCAAGGCCAGCGCACTCAAGCGCCGCGGCCACCTGCGCCCCACACCACGCCACCCGGGAGTCCTGCCGTGAAGCTCAAGTACCTGCGCAAGCTCGGCCAGAACAAGGCCGGCGACACCGTCGACGTCGACGACGCCAGCGCCCGCTACCTGCTCGACCGCGGCTTGGCCCAGGCCATCGACGACGAGCCGGCCGACGACGAGCCGAAGCCCACGCGCCGCCGCCGCGCGGCCGCCGAGGGCGACGACCAGAGCGAGTGATCACGGGGGTGGGGGGTGACCCCCCTCCCGTGATCTTCCTCCACCGTTCCGCATAGCGCCTGACTGGCGCTACGGGTTCCAGGGTCGCGACCCCGGGGCCCTGGCGGCCGCCGCTGGCCGGCGGCCGCCCCTGCGCCCACCCCACCCCGGAGGACTCGTGACCCAGCAGCCCAGCGTCGGCCGCGTCGTGCACTACCAGAGCTACGGCACCCCCGGCGGCGAGTACCTGCCCGCCCCGCGGGCCGCGGTCATCACCGCCGTGCCGGACTCCATCGAGGGGATGACGGTCTCGCTGGCCGTGCTGAACCCGACCGGGCTGTTCTTCGGCGTCGAGGTCCCGCACGCCGAGGACGACGTCCCGACCCCTGGCCACTGGAACTGGCCGCCTCGCACCTGACCGCGGCTACCTGAGGAGGCGACGTGCCCGGCCCCGCCCCCAAGCCGGCGGCGCAGCGTCGCCGCACGAACGCCGCCCCGGGAACCATCCAGCTGCCCGCCGAGGGTCGCCGCGGCAACCCGCCGAAGTGGCCGCTGTCCACGCCCAAGCCGTCGTCCTGGCCGTCGCTGTGGCGGCTGCCCCAGGCGGTCGCGTGGGAGCGACTGCACCTCACCCGGGTCGTGGCCCGCTACGCCGCGACGCTGGTGCTGGCCGAGTCGCCCGACGGCTCCGCCGCGATCCTCGGCGAGGTCCGGCAGATGGAGGACCGCCTGGGCCTGAACCCCATGGCGATGCTGCGGCTGCGCTGGGAGATCAGCGCGCCGGTCGAGCAGGCCAGCTCCGCAGAGGTGACGCGCCTTGACGACTACCGCGACCTCTGACCTCGACCTTCCTCCTGGGTACCGCATCGACCCGAAGTCCGGGGCGTGGATCTCCTCGCCCTGGCCGGAGGACCCTGAGGCCAAGGCCTTGATCGTCCGCCAGAGCCTCGGCCCCAGCCTCATCGACTGGGCCGAGGGTCGCGGCGACGGCCCTGGCCTCACGCACTACCTGACCGGCGACCAGTGGCGGTTCACCCCAGGCCAGAAGCGGTTCCTGATCCTCTGGTACTGGGTCAACGAGGACGGCCGGTTCGTCTACCGCTCCGGCGTCAAGCGCGGCAGCAAGGGCACCGGCAAGGACCCCTTCGCCGCGGCCTGGCTGCTGGGCGAGCTCGCCGGCCCCGCCCGCCTCCACGACTGGGACGAGCGGACCGGCACCCCGGTGGGTGCCCCGCACGGCATGCCTCTCGTGCAGATCGGCTCCAACAGCGAAGCGCAGTCGAAGGACGTGCTGCGCATCGCCAACGCGCTGCTCTCGCGCGAGGCCCGGGACTACTACGGCATCGACTGCGGCGAGACGCGCACCATCCTGCGCGACTCCGGCGGGCGCCTCGAGGTGCTCACCGCCTCGGAGAAGTCGTCCGAGGGCGACCCGGCCACGGCCATCGCCCTGAACGAGTCACACCACATGACGGAGTCGAACGGCGGCCACAACCTAGCCGACGTGGCCCGCCGCAACGTCGGCAAGTCGCCAGCGTCGGTGCAGGCGCGGATGGTGGAGTTCACCAACGCCCACCGTCAGGGCTACGACTCCGTCGGGGAGCTGTCCTACAAGGCCTGGCAGGCGCAGGCCGCGGGGAAGACCAAGAAGCGCGACATCCTCTACGACTCGATCGAGGCTCCCCCCAGCACAGACCTCTACGACGACGCGTCCCGCATGGCCGGGCTGCGCGCGGCGTACAGCGACGCGGAGTGGGCGGACATCGAGCGGCTGTCCGATGAGGTGCTGGACCCGCGCACAAGCGTGGCGGACTCGATCCGCTTCTACCTCAACGGCCTCGCCGCCGCAGAGGACGCGTGGATCGACCCCCGGGCGTTCGACGAGTGCGCCAGGCCCAACCTCACAGTCATGCCGGGCGAGCAGATCGCGATGTTCCTGGACTGCTCCAAGTCCTCGGACGCGACCGGCCTGGTCGCCTGTCGCCTCTCCGACGGCCACGTCATCCAGCTCGGCGTGTGGCAGAAGCCGCACGGCGACCGGGGCAAGACGTGGCTGGCGCCGCGGGAGAAGGTCGACGCCGCGGTGCGCAACGCGTTCGCCACCTACGAGGTGCTGTGGTTCGGCGTGGACCCCTCCCCGGCGAAGGACGACGAGACCGAGGCCCTCTACTGGGCGTCCTCGATCGACGGCTGGCACCGGGACTTCCGCGACGACCTCGCGCTGTGGGCCGCGCCCGGCAAGACGGGCGGGAACTCGGTGCGCTTCGACATGCGCCTCTCCGAGGTGGGTGGTGTCGAGCGCAACGCGGCCTTCACGAAGCAGGCCGAGCGGACCCAGCACGACATCGACACCGACAAGTCGCTGACCCACGACGGGTCGCCGGCCCTGACGGTGCACGTGCAGAACGCGAAGGCCCGCCCGAACAAGTGGGGCGTCTCGCTGGGAAAGAAGACCCGCGACTCCTCGCACCTGGTGGACCTCGCGGTCTGCATGGTCGGCGCCCGCCTGGGCCGGCAGTTGGTGCTCGACTCCGGGGCCCTGGCCTCCAAGAAGAAGAAGCGATCCGGACGAGTGTGGTGAGAAGGAGGCCGGCATGGTGCTCGCCAAGGCCTCTGTGGTCGAGCTGGTGCACGACGTCCTGTGGCCGGAGTGGGAGCAGCAGCGGCAGCACCTGGACTGGATCGACCGCTGGGCCCGGTGGGTGCCGGACGAGATTAAGCTGCCCCGCACGGCGACCGCCGAGCACAAGAGGCTCGCCGAGCTGTCCAACACGCCTTGGCTGAGCCTGGTCGTCACGACGACGGCCCAGTGTCTCGGCGTTGACTCACTGAAGTCCTCCCGCGACATCGGCCGTGACCTGGACCCCCAGGAGCGCGGCCCGTGGCGGACGTGGGTCATGAACCGCTTCGACCAGCGCCAGAACGCCATTCACCGCGCGGCGCTGACCTACGGCACGGCCTACAACAAGATCATGCCCGGGCAGGACCAGCGCAGCGGCGAACCGATGGCCGTCATGCGCGGCGTCTCGCCGCGGCGGATGCTGGCCCTGTACCGCGACCCCGCCGAGGACGACTGGGCCGAGTACACGATCGAGGTCGGCTCCAAGGGCAGCGACGATCTGCGCCTGGTCGAGGTCATGGACGACGAGGCCGTCTACCGCGTGTCCCTGGACGCGAGCACCGGCAAGATCGAGTACATCGACGACTCCCGGCACGAGGTCGGCGTCGTCCCGGTGGTGCGCTACACCAACATGCTGGACCTCGACGGCCGGTCCTTCGGTGAGGTCGAGCCGTTCATCGTGGTCGCGGCCCGCGCGAACAAGACCCTCTACGACCGGCTGCTGGTTCAGCACTTCTCGTCGTGGAAGATCCGCACCGTCGCTGGCATGGCCAAGCCGGAGGACGACGAAGAAGCCGCACGCGCAAAGCTGCAGCTGCGCCAGGACGACCTGCTCGTCGCTGACGACCCGGACACGAAGTTCGGGACGCTGGACGAGACGCCGCTGGGTGGCTTCCTCGACGCGGAGCGGCAGGACCGCGAGACCCTGTCCGCAGTGTCGCAGACGCCTTCCTACGCGTTCGGGCCGCTCATCAACCTCTCGGCAGACGCGATCTCCGCGGCCAAGGCCGGGCAGACGCAGAAGGTCGCCGAGCGGCAGAAGTCGTTCGGCTCTTCCCACGTCCAGTCCGCGCGTCTGGCGGCGGCCGAGGAGGGCGACGAGGACATCGCCCGCGATGTGCAGCTGCGCGTCGGGTGGCAGGACCTGGAGATCCGGTCGATCTCCCAGGCCGTCGACGCCCTCGGCAAGGCCGCGCAGATGCTGCAGGTCCCGCCGCAGGCGCTGTGGTCGCGCATCCCGGGCGTGGAGAAGTCGGACGTGGACGAGTGGGCAGCGATGTCCCGCTCGAGCGACCCGACGACGTCGATGATGGACAAGCTCGAGCGGCAGTTCGGGCTCGGGGACGAGTAGGTGGCGGTCAGCGAGGAGGGCCAGGAGCTGACCGAGCAGCACCGGCTGCAGCAGGTCGCGATCGGCGCCCTGGTGGCCCTGGAGGTCGCGCAGTCCATGCGGCTGCTGGACCCGCTGCGGCTGCCGGGGACGGCGGATGGGTGGGTGCGGGCCGTGGCCCGGCTCATCACGGCCCGTCGGCGCCAGTCGTGGCGGGCCGCGGTGCGCTACTACGAGGCGTTCCGTGCCGCCGAGCTGGACGCCCTGGCCGACATCGACATCGACCCCGGCGAACGGCCGCGGCCTCGCCGCCCGGCCACAGCCGCCGACGAGGACCTGCCCGAGTTCCTGCGCGACGACGTGGACGACGTCCTGGAGACGCCGTCGACGGGGTCACTGTGGCGGCCTCCTGCGGAGCCGGACTGGGCCGCGCGTGAGCAGGCCATGGTGACGTCGCTGATGGTGACCGGGCCCGTGGGTGTGCGGCGGCGCATCGAGCGCGGGGAGGAAGCCCCCCGCGCCCTGGAGGTCGCCGGGGTCGAGGTCGCCGGCGCTGCGTCCCGCCAGACCCTCTATGGGGGACGGAAGGCGATGCTGGAGCTGGTCCGCGAAGACCGAGCCGCGCTGGGCTATATCCGGGTGACGGACTTCCAGCCCTGCTACTTCTGCGCGATGCTCGCCTCCCGCGGGCCGGTCTACAAGAGCGACTCCTTCGCGGAGTCCGACCCCCGCTTCGAGGGCGCCGGCAAGCAAAAGGTCCACGACCACTGCGGCTGCACCATCGAGTCCGTCTACTCCGTCCGCACGGGTTGGCCCGGCCGCGGCAAGGACTACCAGGACCTCTGGTACGAGGCGACGACCCCCCGCACCAGTCCCGAGCAGATGCGCCGGGACTTCCGCCGCGCCTATGAGGCGCAGATCCGTGACCTGCTGAAGCAGCAGCGTGACGGAACCACGAACTCGCCGGCCCCGGAGGCCGACGTGGCTTGACCACCAACAAGGCCCTGGAGGCCGCAGCATGGCTGACGCACCTGACGACGTGAACCCCGACGACGAGGCCCCGGAGGCCGACGGCGGCGGCGACAAGCAGCGCGAGCCGTTCGACGAGGCCCGCGCCCGTGAGGCGCTCAACAAGAAGAACCGCGAGGCCCAGCAGCTGCGCGAGCGACTGAAGGAGCTGGAACCCCTCGCGCAGAAGGCCCGGGAGCTCGAGGAGGCCGGCAAGTCGGACCTCGAGAAGCTCAGCGGTGAGCGCGACTCATTCCGCGACCGGGCATCCTCTGCCGAGCAGCGGCTGAGCCGCCTCGACGTGGCCCTGGAGGCCGCGCCGGAAGGCATCTCCGTAACGCTGCTGAGGCAGGTCGCCAAGCGCATCTCCGGCGGCACGGCCGAGGAGATGCAGGCGGACGCCGAGGAGCTGTTCGCTCTGCTCGCTCCGGCCAGCGCTCCGGATCGACCGGCGGACGTGGTCCCCGGCCGACCGAAGGAGCGTCTGCGTGGCGGCTCCGACCCCGAGGACGAGCCCGACGAGATGGACCCCGCCAAGCTCGCGGCGAAGATCCGCTCGGCTCGCAACTGAACCACCCTGCACGGCCTCGCCACGGTGGCCGTCAGCGGACCCATCTGACATCTCCTGAGGAGGACCACTGTGGCCAACAACTTCCTGAAGGGCCGCCAGATCGTCAACGCGGCTCTGGGCCTGGCCCGGGACGAGGTCACCATCTCGTCCCTGGTGTGGCGCGACGGGCTCGGCGACTTCGCTGGCCAGGCCGGCGACACCATCACCGTCCGGATCCCGGCGACGACCCGGGCCCGCACCCGCGCCCTGCGCGGCGCCCGCCCGACGGCGTCGGAGGGCAACGGCATCATCACGATGGACGAGCTGTCCGAGAACAGCTTCGACGTCACCCTCGACACGGACGTGTACAACGCGATCCCGGTCACCGACGAGGAGCTGACGCTCGACATCACCGACTTCGGTGCGCAGATCCTGCAGCCGCAGGTCGCGGCCGTCGTCGAGGGCGTCGAGGACATGATCGTCGCCGAGATGGTGGGCGCGACCTACACCGAGACCCTGACGCTGAACACGGCCAACCCGTACAACACGGCCGTCGACGCCAACACCGCGCTGAACAGCCGGAAGATCCCCCGCGCCGACCGTTGCATCGTGCTCGGCGCGGAGCTCGAGGGCTACTTCCTGAAGAGCGACAAGCTCTCCAACGCCCACCAGTCCGGGTCCACGGAGACGCTGCGCGCGGCGAACATCGGGACCCTGTCGGGCTTCCCCGTCTACGTGTCCAACGCCATCCCCGCCGACGTCGGGTTCGCGTTCCACCGCACGGCGTTCATCTCCGCGACCCGCGCGCCCGCGGTGCCGTCCGGTGCGACGTTCGGCGCCTCGCAGAGCTACGGCGGCCTCGCGCTGCGGTGGCTGCGTGACTACGACTTCCGCAACGTCCAGGACCGCTCCCTGGTGGACGTCTTCGCCGGGACCTCGACGGTCCTGGACGACACCAACGGCGACGGGACGCGCGACGCCCTGATCCGTGCGATCAAGATCGTCCTCCCCGCCGGCTGATCCTAACCTCCTGAAGGGAGGGGAACCCTGATGGCCTACCCGCTCGTGCTCCTCGAGGAGCTGAAGACGCGCCTGGGTCTGGAGGAGTTCCCCTCCCCGACTGAGGCGGAACGCGCACAGGCGGCACTGGACGACGCCATAGGCCTGGTCCTCGACGAGACCAAGCGCACCTTCCGCGACGCGCAGGGAAAGCCGGACGTGCCCTCGACCGTGTCCACGGTCATCTTCGCCTCGGCCAAGCGCTCGTACCAGAACCCGACCGGCATCACGTCGGAGACGGTGGGCCCGTTCGCCTACCGCTACGGCGCCACGGGCGCCTTCCTCACCGAGGACGAGAAGAAGGCTCTGTCCCGCTACGGTCCTACGCGGTCGGCGGGCGGGCTCTGGAGTCTGGGCACCACCCGCGGCGAGGACTTCAGCGACACGCTGTGGGTCAACGACCAGTTCGGCGGCGACCCGATCCCCTGGCAGACCCGGGAGGGCCGGTGATCGGCCAGCACGCACTGACCGTGCGCGTCCTGCGCCCCATCACCCGGGACAATGACGGCGACGAGACGCCCGGCGACGAGCACGACGAGCCGGGCTGCATCTTCGCCCCTGCGACGCTGGGCGGGGCCGACACCGAGCCCGGCGACTTCGCCAACACGGTGATCTCCGGCGGGATGCTCTTCTGCCCCGGCCGCACCCTCGACGTCAATCCCAGCGACCGGGTCGTGGTGCGCGGCCTCGTCTACGACGTGCAGGGCGAGCTCGGCGACTGGGGCCCCGCAGGCTCCCAGGTCGCCCTGCGCCGGACGGTGGGCTGATGGTCCGTCTCGGCAACTACGAACCCGACGAGGCGGCCTGGGACCGGATCGTCGTCTCCCAGAGCGTCCTCGACGCCTGCATGGCTGAGGCGACGCGCGGCATGGCCTACGCCGAGTCCATCTCCCCCCAGCGCACGGGCGACTACCGGTCCCACTTCAAGGTGGAGGCCAGCACCGTCACCCTGCCCGCCTACGGGGTGCGCGCCGCGGCCGAGCTGTCCAACGACTCCGACCATGCCGTCCCGCTGGAGTTCGGGACCCAGCCGAGCATCTCCGCGGGGTCCTACCGGCCCGGCATGCGGGCCCAGCGCATCCTCGGCGAGACGGCCGCGTTCCTGGGTGGCTCACCGTGAGCTACCCCGACATCGACCAGGCACTGAAGCACCTGCTGGCGCCTCTCGTCGGTGGCCTCGAGCACATCGGCACCGAGACACCATCCGAGCTGCAGCAGCGGCTGCCCTACATCCGCGTCGGCCGCATCGGCGGGCCCCGCACAGCCCTCGAAGACGCCCCCGTCGTGGAGATCGACTACTTCACCGCGACCCGCGCCGGGTCGGTGAAGGGAGCCGGCGAAGTCAGCGACCTGCTGCTCGGCTCGCCGTATCACTTCATCCGCATGCCTGACGGGGCGAGTGCACTGCTGGAGAACCCGCAACAGCCCGTGGGCCCTCGTGAGCTGCCCTGGCCAGCGACCGGCGTCCGCCGCTTCTCCGGCACGTACCGCTTCGTCACGCGCAGCTCCTGACACGCCCTCGCCCCTCCGTGGGGCACCACACCACGCTGTCCTCACACAGGAGGCTCCCCCATGCCCAACTTCGGTGCCATCACGAAGTTCAACACCCGTCTGGTCCGCAAGACCCTCACCGGCGGCCTCTGGATCGCCGACGAGGACGCCACCGTCCTAACCCGGTCGAACCTGCTCGGCGCGGACGGCACCTTCGCCACCCTCCCGCTCGACTACAAGTTCAGCGGCCTGACCACCACGGACGGTCTCCGCGCCGCACGGGCCCAGGAGCAGGAGGACATTTCTTCCTGGCAGTTGCGAGAGCCGGTGCGGTCGGAGCTGACCACCGACACCGAGACGGTGCAGGTCGACTTCATGGAGACCTCCAAGACCACCATCGAGCTCTACACCGGCGCCGACCTCTCGAACGTCACCTACGTCAACGGCGCGTTCGAGATCCCCAAGCCCGAACTGCCGCCGTCGCGCTACTACCGCGTGCTGCGCGTGGCGATCGACCTCGTCGACGGGGAGGAGTACTACTTCATCAACTTCTACCCGCGCATGAAGGTCACCAACTTCGCCGACCAGGCCGACACCCGCGAGGGCGCCCTGCAGTGGGGCGTCACGCTCACCGCCTACAACGACGGCGACGTCGGCTACTCCAAGAACCACATGCAGGGTGGTCCCGGCTTCGCGCTCGTCGCGGAGGACATGGGCCTGCCGGCCGTCACGGTCGCTCCCTGATGACGACTGGCGGCGGATTGCTCAGGGGTGGGCCGATCCGCCGCCAGTCCTCGTCCGCCCACCCCACCGCCGAGGAGGCAGTCATGCACGGCACGTTCACCAAGGACGGCGTCACCAAGGTGGCGCAGGACCCCGCACACCGCACCCTGCTGATCTTCACCGGCTGGGGCGAAGTGGACCCCGCGACCTTGAAGGGCGCGTCCCTCGCCGCAGCTGTCGAAGCCGCCGGCGTGCCCAACGAGGGCACCGCCGACGACAAGCGCGTCGCCCTGCGCAAGGCCACCCAGCCGTCCTGAGCGGCCTCAGCCCACCCCACCCACTCGAGGAGCCCACCCCATGCCTGACTTCACCATCGACGACTTCGAGATCGAGCGTCCCGACGACGAGTTCGCCTACACCGCCAAGAGCGGTCGGCGGTACGTCTTCGCGGACCCGAAGGCGCTGAAGGGTCGCGACCTGCTGCGCCTGAACTTCCAGGACCCCGAAGAGACGCTGCTGATTCTCCTGGGCGACGACTACGACGAGTTCATGGACGAGGACGAGGTCGACGGCTACCTCATCGACCCGCTCATGGAGCGGTGGGCCAAGCAGTACAAGCTGCCCGTGGACATGGGGAAAGGGCGCGGCTCGCGCAGGCCCTCGGCCGGTTCGGGCAAGCGCTGAAGGCTGACTTCGCCCATTGGTACCCGGGCAAGGACGTCGGTGAGATGTGGCGGGCCCGGCACTGGACGGACCTGCTGGACCTCATCGACGGCCTGCCGCGGCACTCCCTCTACATGGAGGCCGTGGCTGGGGACGAGGACCTGGCTCGTGAGTGGCTGGAGCTGGAACTGGCCGGCGAGGTCGAGGAGGCCAAGCCGACCATCCGGATCTCCGAGTGGTCCCCGGAGCGTGAAGCCGAGGCGCAGATCATCGACGCGCTGAACCGGGTGTACGTGGCCACCGTCGGCGTCGCCACGGGCAAGCCGCCGAAGGTCGAGCCCGCGTTGCGGCCGGTCACCGCGCTGCAGGAACTGCGCCGGGAAGCGGACATGAAGGTCGTCTTCGACTTCGCCGCGCGGGTGACGCCGAGCATGCAGCAGAACAACTAAACGAAGGAGGGCCAGCCCTATGGCGACCTACGACGCAGGCCGGGTCGTCCTCACGGTCTGGCCCTCCTTTGCCGGAGTCCAGGAGCGCATCGGCCGCGAGGCCGGCAAGTGGGGCCGCGACGCCGGCCGGGCGTACCAGACGGGCTTCAACCGCGAAGTGGCCGCGGCCCCGACCGTGAACCCCGGCCCCTCCGACGCGGAGGCGGCTCGGCTGGGCAACGACGCGGGCAAGGCCTACGGCAACGGGTTCCGCAGCGGCGTCGGCTCCGGCGGCCCCGCGCCGGTGCCCGGCCCGTCCCCCTCGCAGTCGCGTCAGCAGGGGCAGCGCTCCGGTGGCGCCTACGGTGACGCGTTCCGCGCGCAGCTGGAGCAGGCGACGCGGTCGCTGCCGCGCATCGAGCTGCCGATGGCCACCACCGAGGCCAAGCAGAAGATCCGCGACCTGCGCACCGACCTCGAGCGCCTGTCGAACCAGCGCATCGGCATCGACGTCGACGCGGCCACCGCCGAGGCGGAGGTCGAGCGACTCCTGGGTCAGCTGCGGGCGTTGAACGCCGCGGCGACCGACGTGCAGGTCCGGGCCGACACCGCGGGCGCGATCGCCAAGCTGGAGGGTCTACAGGAGCAGCTGCGCAGCCTGTCCGGGGCGACGGTGGACGTCGACCTGGAGGTGCAGGACGGCTCGTTCGCGGCCCGCATCCGCCAGGCCATCGAGCGGGCCCAGGCGGCGCTGCCGCGCATCGAGATCGACGCGGACAGCTCCGACGCCGAGGTCGAGATCCAGCGCATCCGGGGGCGCCTCGACGCGCTCGGGAGCCGCCGCATCGGCGTCGACATCTCCGCCGCGGACGCCGCGGCGCAGATCACCCGCCTGCAGGGCCGCCTGGAGCGGCTGCAGGCCAGCACCACCGACGTGCGGGTCAACGCCGACGCTGCAGCTGCCGCCGCGGCACTGGCGGCCGTGCAGGCGCAGGTGGACCGCCTCAACGGCTCCAGCGCCCGCGTCGACGTCGACTCGACCAGCATCAACACCTTCTCCGGCCGCCTGGTCCTGCTGGGCACGGCCATCGCCTCCATCGCCCCGGCGCTGCTGCCTATCGGCGGGATCGCCATCACCAGCCTCGGCGCCATCGGCGCCGCGGCCACCACGGCCATCCCCGCGTTGGCCACCCTCGTCCTGGGCTTCAAGGGCGTCGGTGAGGCGCTGAAGCAGATGGGCAAGGTGCAGGACGAGTCCGCCGGGCTGGCGGACAAGAACAGCGAGGCCGCGCAGCAGCAGGCGCAGGCCCAGGCCGCCGCAGCACGCCAGGTGGAGTCGGCCGAGGCCAGCCTGGCCAACACCCGCGCCAACGTCGCCGAAGCGGAGCAGCGGACTGCCCAGCAGATCGCGCAGGCCCAGCAGGGCGTCATCAAGGCCCGGGAGGACGCGGCGCGGTCCGCGGCGACCGCGGCCCGGCAGGTGCTGGACGCGCAGGCCGGCCTGGCCGACGCCGAGGAGGCACTGGCCGAGTCGGTCGCCGCGGCGACCAAGCGCGTCACGGACGCCCGCGAGGCCGCTGCCCGCTCCGCGGAGGCCGCTGCCCGTCGCGTCGCCGACGCGGAGCGGGACCTGCAGGACGCCCGCCAGGCGGCCGACGAGGCCGCGGTGCAGGACGCCAAGCGCGTCGCTGACGCCCGGGAAGCCCTCGCGCGAGTCACCACCGACGGCGCCCAGCGGGTGCAGACCGCCCTGCGCCGTCAGACGGACGCCGAACGCGACTACTCCGATGCCCTCCGGACCGAGCGGGACCTGCAGCGTGACCTGGCGCAGGCCCGCAAGGACGCGCAGGACCAGCTGGAGGACCTGTCCTTCCGGGTGCGCCAGGGCGCGCTCGACGAGAAGCAGGCTGGCCTGGACCTCGCTGAGGCCCGGGCGGAGTACGAGAAGGCGCAGACCGACGGCAAGGCAACCGATGCGTCGCGCGAGCAGGCCCGCATCCGCTTCGAGGAAGCGAAGTTGCAGCTGGAGCAGCTGGAGGTCAGTAACCAGCGCCTGGCTGAGCAGCAGGCCGAAGCTAACGAGGAGGGCGTCGAGGGCTCTGACGCAGTCGCGTCCGCCCAGGAGCGCATCGCCGCCGCGGTGCGCGCCCGGGAGGACGCCGATCGGGCCGCCCGTGAAGCGGCGGCCGGGGTCGAAGCGGCGCGGGTGGAGGCGGCCAACGCGGTCGCTGACGCCGAGGAGCGTCTGGCGGAGGCGAGCTCGGCCCGGCTGAAGGGTCAGGAGGACGGCGAACGCCGTGTTTCCGACGCCCAGCGAGCCCTGGCCGATGCGCTCGGTGCG
This sequence comes from Kineococcus radiotolerans SRS30216 = ATCC BAA-149, assembly GCF_000017305.1. GTDB lineage: Bacteria > Actinomycetota > Actinomycetes > Actinomycetales > Kineococcaceae > Kineococcus > Kineococcus radiotolerans. The sequence continues at coordinate 491,206 of NC_009664.2, forward strand.
CAGACGCAGGCGCAGGTGAACGCCGCGGAGCGCATCACCGAAGCCGAAGCCGCCCGCATGGAAGCCCAGGAGGACGGCGCCGAGCGGGTCGCGGGCGCGCAGCAGAGGGCGGCCGACGCGGTCGCCGGCGCTGAGCGGACGCGACTGGAGGGCTTGGAGCGGATCGCGCAGGCGCAGGACACGGTCAGCCAGGCCGTGACCGCGCAAGCGGAGCAGCAGCGCTCGGCCGCGTTCTCGCTGGAGCAGGCGGAGCGCTCGCTGGCCGGCGCTCGTGAGTCCGCGGCGACCGCTGCAGCTGGCGGCGCCGTCGCGGCGACGGCAGCGATGCGGAACCTGGACACGGCGATGGGCAAGCTGTCGCCGCTGCAGCAGGAGTTCACCCGGTTCCTGTTCGGCCTCGGCCCGCAGCTGGGGGTCCTGCAGGACGCTTCAGCGGCCGGTCTGCTGCCGGGTGTGCAGCGCGGGATCGAGGCGCTGCTGCCGCTCATGCCGACCTTCGAGCGGCTGGCGCTGACGTTCGGGACGGCCCTGGGGTCGCTGTTCGAGCGGGCCGGGCAGTCGCTGGCCGGTCCGGAGTTCCAGCGCTTCTACGTCTTCCTGGAGACGCAGGGGCCGGGGATCCTGTCCTCGCTTGGCACCCTCGTGGGGTCGGTGTTCTCGGTCTTCAACGGACTCGCGGAGGCCTTCGGGCCGATCGCGGCGCAGACCATCACCTCGCTGGCCGGGCTGACGCAGCGGTTCGCTGACTTCCTGCACACCGCTGGCGACAACGAGTCCTTCCAGGACTTCCTGCGCTACGTGCAGGAGAACACCCCCGCGGTCATGGAGTTCCTGGGCTCCCTCACGGACGCCTTCGTCAACATCATCCGGTCCATGGCGCCGTTCGGACCGGTCGTGCTGGGCGTCATCGGCTTCCTGGCCGACATGATCGCCGCCGTGCCCCCCGGGGTGCTCGCGGCCATCGCCCTGGCCGTGACGGGCATCGTGACGGCCTTCACCATCCTCGGCCCGGTCATCGCCTTCGTGTCAACGATCATCGCTGGCATCAGCGCCGGCCTGCCCGTCCTGGCCGTCATCATCGCGGCGTTCGGGGGGCCGGTGACGCTGATCGTCGCCGGGGTCGTCGCCCTGGGCGCGGCCTTCCTCGCGGCCTGGCACCACTCGGAGACCTTCCGCAACGCGATCTACGGGATCGGCGACGTCTTCGTCTGGCTGTGGGAGAAAGCGTCCTGGCTCGGAAACATGCTCTTTGATGGCATCCTGTGGCCCTTCCGGAACCCGGGCGTCATCTGGGACGGCATCAAGTCGGGCTTCTTCTTCTTGCTCGAAGCGATCAAGGAGTTCTTCGGGATCCACTCCCCCTCCACGGTCTTCGCGGAGATCGGCGAGTTCCTGATCCTGGGTCTGCTGTCCGCCTTCGAGGGGCTGCAGAAGCGGGTCCACGCCGCCTTCATCGTCGTCAAGCAGGCCCTCCTCGACGTCTGGGGCATCGTCGTCGACAAGGTCTGGAACCCCATCCAGACGTTCCTGACGGTCACGCTGCCCGGCTACTACACCACCGCCGTCAGCGGGATCGCCAGAGCGTGGGAGTGGGTCAAGGACACCGTCCGCAAGCCGCTGGACTGGCTTCGCGACAACGTCTTCGCGCCCTACTTCACCTTCTACACCGTCACGCTGCCCGGCTGGTTCACCACAGCAGTCGGCTTCATCGGCACCGAGTGGGGCAAGTACGCCAAGAAGATCACGGACCCCATCGACTGGTTGCGCGACAACGTCTGGAACGTCTTCGCCAACTTCCTGACGGTGAAGGTCCCAGGCTTCGTCGCCTCGGGCGTCAACCTCATCGGCACCGAGTGGGCGAAGTACGCCAAGAAGATCACAGACCCGATCGACTGGTTGCGCGACAACGTCTGGAACGTCTTCGCGAACTTCGTGACGGTGACCCTGCCGGGCTACTTCACCACCGCGACCGACCGCATCGGCGCCGCCTGGGACATGATCAAGGAGAAGCTGAAGCAGCCGATCCGGTTCGTCATCGACACCGTCATCAACCAGGGCATCGTCGACGCCTTCAACTGGATCGCCGGCAAGGTCGGCCTGCCCCAGGACAAGCAATTGCAGCGGTTCAAGCTCCCCGAGGGCTTCGCCCGAGGCGGCGTCCTCGCCGGGCAGTCGTCGTGGCGTGACGGCGACGACCAGCTCGTCCCGATGCGTCGCGGTGAAGGCGTCGCCGTCTCCGAGGCCATGCAGGTCCCAGAGGCCCGGGAGCAGCTGCTGACCTGGAACCGCCTCGGCGTCCAGGGCGGCGCCAGCGCTGTCCGGCAGTACATGCGGGGCATGCAGGGCTACGCCCGCGGCGGCATCGTCGACCTCGGCCGCTGGTTCCAGGGCAAGGGGGCACGCGTCGCCGAGCACCCCGCATTCGGTGGCGTCTCCAACGTCCACCGAGGCCGCGGGCACTACGAGGGCCGCGCGATCGACGTCAACCGCAACGGCAACAACGGCTCGGAGAGCGACTACGAGAAGGAGTTCTTCGACCGCTACGCCAACGCCCTGAAGGCGGCCGGGTGGACGGTGTACTGGCGGGTGCCGGGCCACTTCAACCACCTGCACGCCGAGGCTCCCACCCGGAGCTTCGAGGGCGCCTTCCCCGACGGCGGCATCCTCAGCGCTATCGGTGACCTCGCCGCCGGCGCCTGGGACTTCCTCTCCGGGCTCAACCCGATCGACTACCTCAAGGGCAAGGTCGGGGAGCTCATGGGCTCCGTTCCCGGGGCAGGCGCAGCCCTGGACCTGGCGAAGGCTGTGCCGAACAAGCTGCTCGACGTCGCTGGCAGCAGCATCATGTCGCTGCTGTCGTCGGTCAACCCGTTCGACGGCAGCGAGAACGACACGCCCTCCGCGCTCGGCGGCACGGCCGCCCAGAACCGGGAGGTCGTGCGCCAGCGCGCGGCTCTGCGCGGGTGGGGCGACGGCCCGCAGTGGGCCGCGCTCGACTGGCTGGTCAACAAGGAGTCCAGCTACCGCAACGACGTCAAGAACCCCACGTCGACGGCCTACGGCTTGTTCCAGTTCCTCAACGGCACCTGGGACGACGTCGGCGGGCGGAAGACGTCCGACCCGGGACTGCAGACCGACTACGGGCTGCGGTACATCGCGCAGCGCTACACCGACCCCATCGGGGCGAAGCGCTTTCACCAGAAGAACGGCTGGTACTGGGGCGGCGGCATCATCGGCCAGCCGGAGGCGCACAACCTGCGCCCCGGGCCCGGGAAGTACATCCCGGCGCTGGCCGCGCTGGGATTGCAGCCCTTCGGGCACCTCGCCGACGTGCCAGCCATGGCCGCCGGTGGGGTGGTGCGCGCCACTCCGGGCGGCACCATCGTCCGTCTGGCCGAAGCCGGACGTGATGAGGCCGTCGTCGACGCCGGGCTGCTGAACGCGCGCATGCGAGAGCTGGAGGGCCTCACCTCTCAGCAGGCGGTGTCGTTCAGCGCGCAGCAGCTGGCGGCGATGGCCGGCACCACGCGCCGGCAGGACCAGCTGGCGCCGCTGCTGCGCGAGCTTATCGACCTAGCCGGCGACGGCAACGCCATCGCCCAGTCCGGTCTCGACCGGATCTACGGGGCAGTGGAGGACGGGCCGCGGCGCCATCAGCAGCTCACGAGGCAGGGAGGAGGCCGCTGATGGCGAAGGTCAAACTGCGGACCCTCTGGCTGAACCTGGCCGCGACACCGGAGGTCAGGCAGTCGTTCCCGCACATGGCCTCCCTGCAGGTGAACACCGCCCGCAAGGGGGAGGTCCGCACCTACACCACGGGACGGATGCGGTCCATCACCAAGGTCGGCAGGGCGCACACGCTCACCGCGTCCCTGCCGGCCTGCACCCGCGAGCAGATCGACTGGCTCGCGAAGCACCAGGGAGAGCTGCTCTGCGTCCGTGACGACCGCGGCCGCAAGTTCTGGGCCGTGTTCTTCGACCTGCCTGTCGAGGAGCACCCCTACAACCAGGAGGCGAACGTGAGCCTCATCCTGAACGAGGTCACGCACAGCGAGGCGGTCTGACGTGCAGCTGCTCACCGCCGCCCCCCGCCAGGACCTCACCGAGGACCAGGTGCGGGCGGTGCTCACCGCCGACAGCCTCACCGTCTCCGCCGGATGCGAGCTGCTCGACAGCGAAGACGACGTCATCGCGGACATCTCCGGCGACCTGCTCGGCGGATCCGTGAAGCGGGAGTGCCTCGCCGACGTTCACGGCGCCTGCACGCTGCAGCTGACCCGGGAGCTCGCCTGGGGTCGTGACCGGGTTCGCCCGTACATGGTGCTGCAGACGAACCTGCCGGGTCTCGCCGTCTCGGCGCGGTTCAACCTCGGCGTGTTCGTCCTTACCACCCCGCGGCGCCTGCTCGAGGACAACCCGGTCTGGGAGGTGCAGGGCTACGACAAGATGCACCTGCTGCAGGTCCAGGTCGGCGACTCGTACAGCGTGCCCGCCGGCACCGGCTACCTCGCCGCCGTCCGTGTCGCGATCGCTGCGGCCGGCGGCGGGGACGCCGTGCTCCTGGACTCCGCCGCCGCCGACAAGGTGCTCGCCGCGGCCATGACCTGGCCGCTGGATGCCGGCACCCCCACGACGTGGCTGAGGATCGTCAACGACCTCCTCGCCGCCGTCGGCTACCGCGCCCTGTGGGCGGACCAGGACGGCTTCTTCCGCTCCGACCCCTACCGCCCGCCCACGGAGCGGCCCCTGGAGTGGCGCTTCGACGTCGACGACTCCCGCACCACCATCATCGTCGAGGAACGCACCCTCACCGCCGACACCTGGGGCGTCCCCAACTGGTGGCGCTTCCTGCGCCGATCCACCGAGAGCACCCCCAGCGAGGGCGCCGGCCAGTACACCGTCACCAACCAGACTGAGGGGCCGACCTCGGTCAACGCTCTCGGCCGCCGCGTCCCGAAGGTCGTCTGGCTGGACGCCGCGGACCAGGCCGCCCTGCGGTCGCAGGGGGACGCGATCGTCGCCGCGGACCGCCGGGTTACCGCGACGATCGAGCTGCGCACCGGGCCGTTCCCGCTGGCCGGTCACTTCGACATCGCCGCCTATGCGGACCGCCTCGCCCCGGACCTGTCCCGCATGCAGGCCAGGTCTTGGGACCTGTCGCTGGATGGGGCGGACATGCGCTGGACGTGGGAGGTCGTTGCGTGAACCTCCTGCCCGGCGTCGTCGTGGGCACCGCGCCCCTGCAGGTCCGCCTCGACGGGTCCACCACCGCGGTGCCTGCGCGCAGGCTCGCCAGCTACTCCCCCGCCGCCGGTGACCGCGTCGCCGCCGTCGTCTTCGGCTCCGAGGTCCTCGTCCTCGGCCGCGTCATCTGACCCACCACCTCGGAGGTACCCCTTGGGACTGCAGGCAGAGTGGGACCCGGTCGGTAAGACCGTCATCGCCTTCCTCGACGACACCGACGCCTTCCGCCCCCGGCAAGCCACCGGCGCCGCCCCCACCCCCGGCGTGGCGACCGTCGTCCTCAACGTCCAGTCCGTGTGGCCGGACCCCTACCTGCCGCTGCTGCCGGACCTCCTCGGTCCCGCGGTCGTGCGATGGGACGCGGACACCAACACCCTCGTCCGGGAGTGGCCGCAGGCGCGCTACACCCCCGACGCCGTCCGCGCCGGCCTCACCGCCCTCGTCAACACCCTGGCCCGCACCACCCTGGCCGTCACCGACTGGGTCGTCGTGCGCCAGCTGGAGACTGAAGAACCGGTACCGGAGGCCATCGCCGCCCACCGGTCCGCGGTGCGCGCCTGGACCAAGGAGCGCAAGGCCACCCTGCAGGCCGCGTCGCCCGCTGGGCTCCTGGCCTTCGACCTCACGCCACCCGCCCCGCCGGCCGACAGCCCCCGGGACGACGAATGAGCGCTGCCGCCCTGCCCAACCACACCGGCGGCACGACCCTCGTCGGGCAGGCCACGCCCGGCCGGGTCCAGGTCGCATGGTTCTTCCCCAAGGCCAACACGCCCGGCTGCACCGTGCAGGCCCGCCAACTGGTCGCCTCGTGGGCGGCGCTCGCCGACGACGGCGTCGACGTCGTCGGCGTGAGCTACGACGCCCCGGACACGCTCGCCACCTGGGCGAGGCACCTGACCATCCCCTTCCCCCTGTGCACCGCCGACCTGGCCGCCGCTCACGCCCTGGGCGCAGCACGACCCGAGGGGGACCCGTGGCGGGAAGCGCTACCTGCGCGGGTGGCCCTGATCACCGACGACCACGGCCTGGTCATCGCCCACTGGCAGGTGCACGACGTGCACAGCTTCGTCGACCAGGTCCGGTCGGCGCTGAACCTGAGGTGAGGAGCGGCCAATGACCTTGTTCGTCGACACCTTCACCCGCACCGGCAGTCTCTCCGGGTCCCGCACTGAGTCCGGCGACGGCGTCTGGTCCAACCCCAACAGCAGTGCCAGCCTCAACGGCGACGTCGCCACGCTGCCCGGTGGTAGCGGCGCCTTCCTGTTGGCCGGCACCGGTGAAGCCGACCTCACCGCCCAAGTCGCCGGCGGCAACTACGCCGGCATCTTCGTCCGCGGACCCGGCGGCCTCGGCGGGTGGCGGCTCGAGGGCTACTACCAGACGTACTCCAGCGGCTCCTACCAGACTCAGCCCAGCTACACCGCCTACTACACCGTCTCCGAGCTCACGACCGACAGCTACGACGTGCCGAACTGCCCCACCATCGGGCAGACCATGACGCAGTCGCAGTGCGGGTCTTCCTCGTTCCCGAGCAGCATCGGCGGGGCCTGTGGGGGCAGCTCCGGCACCGGCCGTAGCTCCTACCGCGCCTATCTCCAGAGCGTGCAGCAGTCCGGCACGTGCCAGGTGTACGTCCCCGGCTCCTACACCCTGTACTTCAGCCGCCTCATCAACCCCGACGGCTCGATCGTGTGGTCCGGGCAGACCGCCTACGCACCCCTGTTGCGCCTGCGCGCCCAGGGCTCCACCATCACGGCCTGGGTGAACGGGAGCCAGGTGGCTACCGCCACCGACTCCAACGCCACCTCCCGCGCCCGCAACGCCCACGGCATCTCCGCAGGTGCCGACCAGGTGCAGTTCACCCGGGTCTCCCTGGACACCCTCAACGTCCCACCGAACGCGCCGCTGATCGTCGAGCCTGCGACCAACGCCGTCGTGGACCGCACCCAGCCCATCACCCTGCGCTGGCAGTTCAACGACCCCGACGTCGATGATCGGCAGTCGAAGTTCGACCTGCAGTACCGCGTCGTCGGCTCCGACACATGGACGTGGAGGCCCCAGGAGACCCCCACCGCCAGCTACACGGTGCCCACCGGCACCTTCGGGGACAGCCAGCAGATCCAATGGCAGGTCCGCACCTACGACGCTCAAGGCGTCGTGGGCCCCTGGTCGGCGGCGTCCTACTTCCGCGCCGGCACCCCACCACCGGCACCGACGTGGACGTCCCCCACCAACGGCGGGCAGATCCCCACCGAGACGTTCACCGCCCAGTGGTCCAGCGCCTCCCAGGTCAGCTTCGAGGTGCGCGTCAGTGACACCAGCGGCGCGCTGATCTCCACGACGGGGACCGTCACCAGTCAGCAGCGACAGCAGCGCCTGACGTTCCCCGAGAACAACGTCACCCGCCGCCTCGCGGTGCGCATCCAGGCCGGCGGCCTCTGGTCCCCGTGGGCGACGGTCACCGCCACGGTCTCCTACACGGCCCCCGCAGTCACCGCAGTGTCGGTCACCGCAGACGACGTCAACGGCTCCATCATCGTCGACCTCGTCAGCCCGGCCCCCACCGGCACCCAACCCGCGGTCCGGTTCCTCGACCTGTACCGCCGGGCCGGTGAGGGCAGCGAGGAGCGGGTCGCGGCCAACCTCCCGGTAAGCACGGTGTGGACGGACTGGACCCCCGCCACCGGCGTCGAGCACGCCTACCGCGCCGTTGCCCACGGCGCCAACGGCGTCACCTCCACCAGCGCGCCCACCACCTGACTGGCCACCCTGAAAGGGGCTACCCATGGCCTTCCCCAACGAGCTGTCCGTCGCCCGCCTACGCGCCAACTGGCTGAAGTTCAACGGCGACCCATCGCCAGCCATCCTGTCCATCTCTGCCCGCTACTTCACCGGCATCGGCGACACGCTCATCACCGATGCGCCCGTCGAGGTGCGCCTGCAGAACGGCCGCCTGGACATCCCCGTCCCCGTCGGGGACGACCCAGACCTCAGTCGCCCCCTGCAGCTGGACATCGTCGCCCGCATCAACGGCTCCCCCCGGCCGAAGACGTGGACCGTAACCGTCACCAACGACGACGTCGAGACCATCACTGAGAACGGCCAGCAGCTGAGGATCGTGAACCTCAACAAGCTGCTCGAGGTCGATGGCCTGCCGATCATCACTCTCGGCTTCGTGCGCACCGTCACCGTCGGTTCGACGGCCTACAAGCCCGACGCCCGCGGCAACGTCATCCTTCCCGCCTTTCTGAATCAGGCTGCGCTGGCTGACGCCCTCCAGGGATACGCCAAGACCACGGACCTGCAGTCACACCCCACCAGGGACCAGGTCGACGACAGCATCGACGCGGCGCTCACGGAGTACACCAAGACCGCCGCCCTCCAGCGGCTGATCCGCAACGAGATTGCGCAGATGGTCGTTGCTGGGCCCGGCATCCAGGTCGCCTACGACCCCCAGGCCGGCCTGCTCATCATCACCAACACCGGTGGCGGGTCCACCCCCGAGGCACCTGCCGGATCCCTCCAGTCGACCTTCACTTCCACCCTTTGAGGAGCCCGAAACCATGGTCAACTCCTTCACCCCCACCACCGCCGTCACCCGCCCTACGCAGGCACAGGCTGACGCTAAGGAACAGATCCACGTCCAGCTTCACCAGCAGATCGTCGACGCCCTCGCGGAACTACGGGCAGCCCTCCAGACGACAATTTCTGAGGCAAACGCAGACCTGTTGAGCAAGGCCGGGACCACGGCAGCCACGACCACCTCGGCGGGGCTGATGGCAGCCGCGGACAAGTCCAAGCTAAACGGGGTGGCGACCGGCGCGACCGCGAATGCCTCCGACACGCAGCTGCGCGACCGATCGACCCACACCGGCAGTCAGCCCATCGACACCGTTGCCGACCTGCAGTCGACCCTCGACGGCAAGCTCGCCACGACCGACATCGAGCCTGTCACCGGCCTGTCGATGCGCGTGCAGAACCTCAACGTGGTGGCCGGCGCGGGGCAGGCGACGGCCACCTGGGAGGCGCCGGCATCGACGGTCGGTATTCAGGGGTACGAGGTCCGATACCGCACCATCGTCGGCTCCACCCTTGGCGCGTGGGTCTCGTTCGCCTTCGTTGCCCCGTCCGTCCTGTCCTGTACGGTTACTGGCCTGACCAACTCGCAGGGATACCAGATCGACGTCATCCCGGTCTACGCCCTGACGGCAACTCCGACGACGCCGGCCCTCTACGCCGACCTCTTCTCCGGCACGTCCACCTGGTCTGCCGCCAGTCCGCGCACAGCCAGCGACGGAAGCACTGCACGACCCTGGGTCGTCTACACCACTTCGGCCACGGCCTGGAGTTCTGCTCTGTACGACGGCGGCGTCCGTGGCGCTGCTGGCAACCAGCCCGTGGCGCACCTGCTGGACATTGGCGCGCCGTCGGCGGCGAAGCGTCTGCGCTGGGTATGGAAGGCCCTGCTGGCAGATACCACCAAGCGCCGCACGGGCTGCCTTTTCCGAGCCGTGAGCAGTGACGCCGCCAACTTCTTCCAGGTGCACTGTGACGGGGGCGTCTGGGTGGTACGCAAGGTGGTCGCCGGGGCAGCCACGATCCTGGCTACTTCCAGTATCACGGGGGCCGCGGGAGATGCCGTGGAGGTCGTGCCCGGAACCGCGACCGACGCCGCTTCGGTCAAGGTGAACGGCACCGTTATCTGGAGCGGCGTGGACGCTGATCTCGCCTCCAACCAGTACGCCGGGTTCCGTCTCCAGGCACAGGCCTCGGGTCAGACGTACAGCCAGGACCAGACGACGGCCGTCGACAGCTTCCAGGTCTTCACCGCATGACCGGCTACGCGCTCCTTAAGAACAGCCGCGGCGGCATCCTGGAAGGAACCCTCGTCAAGATCGCGAGGTCCGCCGGAACGGCCCCGCCACCCGATCCGGTCGACCCGGTCGACCCGACCACGCCGGTCGACCCAACATACCCGCCCGACGTCGCCCCGAACGAACTGTCCACAGGTCCCGTCTCGAGCAAGCTGCGCTGGGCGCCCCCGACGCTGGTGAACCCGGTGACCTGGAACATCACCTCCGCAGCCACGTCGTCGCGCACGTTCGCGAACGATCAAGACGTGATCATCAACACTCCTGTTCCAATCACCTGGAAGAACGGGGTGACGATCAAGGGCGGCAGGAACATCATCTGGCGCGGCGGGGACATCCGCCTCAACAGCCCTGCCTATACCGGAGATGCAGGGTCCGACGCGGCAAAGCTCAACCGCGGGGTCTACATCGTCGGTAACACCGGCACGGCCGGCTTGGCGACACCGCGCCACATCTTTATCGAGGGATTGAAGATTAGCGGTGTGGAGGTGTGGGAGGGCGTCAATGTCGACATGATGAACGACACTCGCGCCACGGTGACAATTCAGAACTACTACTGCCAGCGGGTCAACTGGCGTGTACCGCCTGGCGGCGGCACGCATGACGGCGGCGACGTGCTGCAGGTGTGGCGCGGTCCGTGGCGCCTGCGGGTGGACCGACTCAGTGCGCCGGAATGCACCTACCAATCCCTGTTCCTGCAGCCAGTCAAGTTCTACCCGGGCAGCTACGTTCCGCTGGACCTGTACCAGTTCCGCAACATGGACTTCCACGGGGTCGACGGATCGACCTACAGTCCTCCCAGTCCGAAGAGCACGGCGCAGCTGATCAATGTGACCAACCCGGACGTTCTCGGCAAGGATCGCCGCACCTGCTACAACGTCTACATCAACCCGGGGCCCGGCCGCAGCTACGCCCAGGCCGTCGGCGGCACTTGGGTGGGCCTGCAGCAGGGTCCACCCCCTGCCCCGTTCGTGGATCCCTCCAAGGTCGGCATCGGGTACGTCTCGCCCGGTTACGAGAATCCTTAAGGCCAGGAGCGCGCTTCGCCACGGATGGCACAGTCACCCCGCCCCACCAGAACCACCCGAAAGGGGTGGCTGTGCCCTACGAGACCGCCCAACCGGAAGAGGTCGCTGGCCTCGCCCAATTCCTCGGCTTCGACCCTTCGCCCCTCGGCCTCTTCGGCTTTGCCCTGGCCTTCCTTTACGCCATGCTCCGAGGTCACGTTCAGCCCCGAAGCTCGGTTGAACGCATGCTGGCCGTGAAGGACGCTGAGATCGCCAGCCGCGACGCCGAACTGGAGAGGGCCCGTCTGACCATCGTCGCCCTCGAGGCCCGCGGCGACATCCAAGACGAGGCTGTCCGCAAGTTCATGGCGCAGCAGGCCTCGACGCAGCACCTCATCGAGGAGTTCCACCTCAGCCTCATGCGCGCATCCGGAACCCCCGTCCCGCCCGACTACCCGCACCCCTCCCCCATCGACTCACCTGGTGGTTCGTCATGAGGTTCAAGTTCTGGGACCGCCCGCAGCGTCAGCCCGAACCGGACCATTCGGAGACGGACGCCGCGTTAGACCCCACCTTGGCCGCGGCCCGAAGGCGGCTAGCGGAGGCAGAGGAGCTCAATGATGCGGCAGACGCTCTGATGAAGAGATCTGACCACTCTCTCGCCGTCAACGGCTTCGGAACCATGATCGACCGCCTGTACGGCGAGCACCCCAGGAGGAACCCATGAGCACGAGCATCCGTCGACACCTCGTCATCGGCGGTCTCGCCGTGTCCGCCATCATCGTCGGGGCAACCTTCCTCACCGAGCCGCAGCTGTTCATCGCCAACATGATCGGCGTCAGCATCGCCTTCCTGGGATGCGCTACGTTCGTCGTGCGCTACCACTTCTCGACCAGCGGCGCCTGGTTCGGGTCGGCCACCGGCCGCAACGTCATGCTCCTCATGGCCTGCCTGACCGCCGCGCTCGGGTTCATCCTGACGGTGTACCTCTTCGGGGACTACCCGCTCCGGCGCTCCGTCGGGGCTGCGCTCTACCCCCTCATCGGCTACGCCGCCTGGGCCCGCGTCGTCCTGCAGTCCCGCGCCCAGTCCGCGGTGCGCGCCCCGAAGCCGGACCACCTGCGCCGTCGCCGCGCCAGCGACCGCGACGGGGAGTCGTCCTGATGGCCACGGCCCTCGACCGCGGCTGGCCCATCCGCCAGCTCGCCGCCCACGAGCTCTACCTCGTCTCCAAGCCGGACCCCACCCCCGCCGAACGGGCAGTCGGAGTCCTCACCGTGCCCGGCTTCCCCATCCGCGTGCACCCCGCGGTCGGCCCCCTCTTCCGCGGCCTGGTCGCCGACCTGCAGGTGCTGCGCGCCCGCACCCGCCGGGCCCCGCTGCTTTCCGCGGGCGGGTACAACTTCCGCCCCATCCGCGGTTACGAGGAGCAGTGGGGCCGGACCCGGAACCCGAAGTACCTCTCCAACCACTCCTGGGGCCTGGCCGTCGACCTCAACGCCGGCGCCAACCCGATGGGCTCCCCCGTTCGCTCCGACTTCCCCCGCGACGAGACCTACGCCATCGCCGCGAAGTGGAGCCTGTCCTGGGGACGGGAGTGGTCCCGCCCAGACCCCATGCACTTCGAGGCGCTGCTCAGCCCCGAGCAGGCCCACACCGCCGTCACGCGACTCACTCTGCCCAAGCCCGCACCCCACCAGGAGGACGACTTGACCCCCGAACAGGCCCAGCAGCTCGCCGACATCCACAAGGTGCTCATCGGTGAGGACAGCGTCGCGTCCAAGGTTGAGGGCGAGGGCAACGGACGCCGCATGTCGTGGCGCGAGATGACCGAGTGGACCAACAAGATCGCCACCGACACCCTCGCCGCCGTCCAAAAGCTGCGGGGAGCGTGACCATGAGCGCCCTCGCCCAGCCCAAGTTGTACGTGAAGGCCATCAGCGCCGGCGCCCTCGCCGGGCTCGGTGCTGCCGGCACCGCCCTAGTCGACGGCGTCGTCACCGGCCAGGAATGGGTCGGCATCGCCATCGCCGCCCTCGCCGCGGGGATCACCGTCTACAACATCCCCAACGGCGCCAGCCCCGACCCGACTACCTCGACCCCTGATGAGCCCCCGCACGGCTGACCAGGACGTCACGGCGTTCGTCGAGCGCCACTGGAGCCTCGCCCTCTGGGTCGCCCGCCGCCGCGCCGCGCAGGCCGGTTGGCGCGGCGACCTGGACGAGGTCGAGTCCGATGCCTTCCTCGGCCTTTGGAACGCTGCCCGCGCCTGGCGCGGTGCAGGCAGCTCCGCTGCATGGGTGCGTCGCCACGTCGAGACGACCATCACCGACGGCCTTCGCAGCCGATACGGGCGCGTCGGCTACAACGGCAAGCTCGCCCTCACGATGGCCACCGTCTCCCTCGACGAGCCCATCGGTCACCGACACCGGTCCTGCACGCCTGTGACCCGCGGGGACATCACGCCCGACCCGCACGATCACGTCGGGCACATCATCGCCCGTGTCGACCTTGCCCGAGCCATGGCCGGCCTTACCCACCACCAACGGCTTGCCGTCGCGGCCTACTACTGGGGAGACGCCACCCTCGTTGAGATCGCCGACAAGCTGGGGGTCGGTGAGTCGGCGGTCTCGCAGCTCTTGACCCGGGCACGCCGCGCACTGCACGCCGCGCTCACCGCCCCACCTGCGCCGGGGGCTGCGCCGCGGTGCCCACCGTCCGCAGCGCCGCCTGCGCGCCCCATCGTCACCTGCAGGCACTGCGGCGCGACCTTCCACCCGGCGCGGCGTGACGCCCGCTACTGCTCCAACGCCCACCGGACGGCCGCTCATCGCGCCCGGCAGGCCAACGTACAAGGCCCCCACCTCCGCAGACTGCGGCGGTGGGGGCCGTTCGCCGTTGCTGCTTCCTGGGTTAGGTACGCCGTTGGTGCGCCACCCGTTCCCTGGTTAGCGCAGGGGCTGCCAAGACACGCCACTGGACGGGGTGCCCCCAACGGATTGGTAGATCCGTCCCGTGGTCCGGGCGAGGAAGATGGTGTAGGCGTTCTCGCCGGTGCTGGCGGCGCTGAACGCGAAAGCTGTCCCGTCGGGGGACCAGACGAAGTCGTCGGCGTTGGCGTCGATGAGAGTGTCCTTTGGTGTCCCACCCGTGACGGGCGCATACCAGATGCGCCCGTCACCGCGGTTGTATGCCGGCTCGTCCCCCTCGTACACCTGGTAGGCAATCTTCGTGCCGTCGGGTGAGTACTGCGGGTTGATGGCGCCGACGCGCCAGCGGATGCTCTGGCCGGTTGCAATGGTCTGGATCCAGATGGCGCCTTCGCGGCGATAGGCGACGGACTTTCCGTCGGGCGAGAAGGACGGGTCGCTTTCGACGATGAGGCGGGTGCTGGTCAACTTGCGAACGGTAGCGCCGGTGCCAGCGCTGATGAGGAAGAGGTCTCCGTTGCGGCTGATGGCGATGCTGCGGCTGTCGGGGGTGAAGGCGAGGCCATGGAAGCGGCTGACGCCAGTAGCGACGGTCCGCTTTGCGCAGGTGCGAGTGTTGATGACGATGAGCGCGCCGTTGGGGTCGAGGATCGCGGCCTGCACGCCGTTGGGGGCCCAGGCGGTGCGGTCGGCTTCGATGAAGTTCGGCTCCCACGACCATGACCCCACGCAGGGGATGCCGATGGGTGAGGCATCTTGGACGAAGGAGACGACGCCGTTGCGGGCGGGCGCGGCTTGAGCGGCGGGGACGCCCAGGGCAAGGGCGCTGACCGCGGCAGCTGCGGCGGCGAGAAGTCGGCGGGCGGTGCGCGTCATCACGGTGCTCCCGGTCGTTACGCGTAGTCACCGTCCGTGACTCGCCCGGGCAACCTATCCGGATGACCGCAGAACCGGAAGAGCTGAGGCAACTTCAGTCGCCACCCCGCGACCGCAGCACATCCGCCCAACAGGGGTCAGCCTCACCCCGGAGGTAGGGCGTCGCCCGGCCGCCCCTTCGCCACCAGGTGGCCCATGGCGTCCAAGCATTTAAGCACCGCCTCGAAGACCGATGGGGAAACTTATCTGCTCCAGAACAGGCTGGCTTACCACTCTGTCAAAGATGTAGCGCGCCAACGACGGAGTTCTATGACTCTGGCCCCTTGGTCATCCGTAGCCCAGGGCCTGGCTGACCTTGGAAATTTTCCGGCCGCGCCTTACCCGCTACATCGTCCGGCAGGTTTCTACCTGGCCGAAGGTATTCACCAGCGTGGGGCAACTCCGCAACAAGGTCCGGCATCAACTGCTGCAGTTCAGATAAACGCTCGGCCAACTCATTTGCCACGTGCTCCACGTCTTCAACAGTCATCCACCAAGTGGTCGGCCGACTTTGGCGACCCTTGAACCTGCGCATGCTCTGGCACATGTACTGGTCACGATTATTGGGCGCCCCACCCCACCAACCGTGAAGCACGCGATTCCGCTGGTCCATGGTGTTCTTTGCTACTTGGAGCCAAGAACGTAGACGCTGCCCCGTGTCTGGGGCAAGTGTCCGAGCAACCTTATGGAGACTCTGCACGATGGCGCCGAATTCGTCAGGTGTTGTCGGCATCCGTCGAACGGCAAGCTGGTCAGCCGCCACCGTTGACCACATGACTACAGCAGTCGTGTTTTCCAGTCGGGAGGCCTGCACTGCGACCATGCCGATGGCATGCACCAGATCTGGCGGCATGACAGGAAAAGGGTCGTACAGTTCCGTCTCACTCATAGCAACAATTGTCCTATCGCTTCACGGGCTTGACGTGTTCACTGCATTGGAATCTCTAGCAGCTGTCGACCTGAGTTCGTACTCGATAGAGAGACCAGCACGATATGCAGGGCCACGCAGGCCTCACCGTCAAGGGGTTCCCGCCGACTGAAGATGGAGCGGGTCATGCCCGCCAGTAGATTAGAGACGCCAACCGGGTCTCTCAGGCCGGCGAAGCCGCTCGAACGCATCGGCGGTGTCGCGCTCCGCTTCGGCCACCGTCTGCGCGATCGCCGCGTCGATCTCCTCCTCCGCAACCCGCTTGGCCAGGACGGCCTCATCGAGAGCGGCCAGGACGCAGGGTCGACATAAGGCCATTCCCAGGCCCACCGTGACTGCGGGGACGTCCTCGCTCTCACGCAGGTGGCGGTAGCAGAGCAGATCCATGTCGCGCTTCCGGTCGGGCTGCGATAGCGCCACAGCGGGTCAGGCTTGACGGTCCACGAGCAGCTGCAGCAGACGGTTGGTCTCCTGCTGCTCGGCGATCAGCTTTTCGGTCAGCTTGATCTGCTCATAAGCGCGCATGACGTCCCGCATGTGGCTGGGTGCGTCCTGCACTGACCACTGCCGGTTGACAAAGGCGGGGTCGAGGAGCTTCTGCGCCTTCTCCACGCGCGTCTTGCCATCGCCGTCGTCGTCCTTCTTGCCGAACATGCTGAGACCTCCTTGGGTCAGGCGACGCTGATGATCGCACCGTCGCTGAACAGACCGCCGCCGATCTCCAGGCGGTCGGGGCGGGTGCCGGCCGGCATGTCGAAGTACAACTTCGCCGTGACGGTGTTCCCCGGGTTGATCTCCGTCAGGAAGGCGTTGCCGTCGTCGGCGTACATGCTGGCTTCGCCATCGGCCGCGTACTCGATGTCGCCGATGTAGGCCTTGGCTTGAGAGCTGTTGAATGTGGTCGCCCTGGTGCCCTGGTTGTTGATGTCGACAGTGGCCTCGCAGTACTCGCCCTGCGCGGTGCGGTTGAGGTATTCACTGCCCACTTGGGCGATGCCGCAGTCGAAGGCGGTGACGGTGTAGGCGACGTCGGCGGCAATGACCGCCTGGCCGATACCCGGAGCGACTGGCAGGGGCTCCGCCGTGGCCGTCGGAGCAGGAGCTTCGGAGGTCGTTGTCTCGGCGGGAGCGGGGGCCGGAGCCGCCTGGGTCTCAGTGGGGACGGGGGCCGGGGCGGCGGCAGCTGGCTCCTCGGGGGCGGGCTCCGAAGCCGGGACACTGGCGACTGGCTGCGCCGTAGTCGTGGTGGCGTTGTCGGCGTTGGAAAGGCCGGTGATGATGCCGATCAGCACGAGCGCTTGGAGAGCTGTGGAGATTGCCGAGACGATGATGCCGGCGGTGATGCGTGCGGGGCTGATCTCGCCGCGCTTGGCCTTCCCCCGGGCGACGAGACCCAAGGCAAGGCCGATCGGGGCGCAGATCCCGACGATGAAGCCGATCGCACCGAGGACGACGCTGGCGGTGGCGATCCCCGCGGCCTGCGGCCGTGCAGGGGCCTGCGGTTGGTACGTAGACATGTGCGTCTCCTGTGACGTGATGGGCTGTCACCCAGCGTTTCATAGGGCATCGGCACTTGGTGGCGGAATGGGACAAGTCCTTGAGCCCTTGATCGGCCGGGGCAGGTCACCGGCTTCGGACCGGTAGCGCTCGGCAGCTGCAGGCCACCTCAGCTGCCCGCCGGCAGCTCCCTCATCCGGCCCCCGCCCAGCGCCCGACCGATCGCGTAGGCCGCGGTCCGGTGCATGTCCGACGACAGGTGGCCGTAGGTGTCGACCGTGGTGGTGATCTTCTCGTGGCCCAGGCGCGCCTGGATGACGGGCAGCACGACGCCCTGGGCGATGAGCCAGGACGCGTGGCTGTGCCGGATGTCGTGGGGTGTGGGGCTCTTTCCGATGCCTGAGCGCTTCACGGCGTCGTGCCAGTACTTCTCCCGCCAGTAGTTGGCCCGCCAGGCGTCGCCGCGGCTGGTCGTGACGACCCACTCCTTAGGGCCACGGCCGGCCGTGAGGTCGGCGAGGTAGTCAGCGACCGCGTCGGACAGGGCGATGGAGCGCTTGCCCTTGCGGGACTTCGGCGGGCCGAGCTCCTGGGTGTTGTTGTCGGTGTGCTTCCAAGCCCGCACGACGCGCACGACGGGGTCGCGGCCGGTGAGGTCGACGTCGCCGACCTGCAAGGCCGTGGCCTCCCCGATGCGCATGCCCGTGCCGGCCATCAGCAGCAGCAGCGGCCGGCCGATGGGGTGCATCGCCAGCTCGAGCGCCCGGTACTCATCGGGAGTCAGGAAGACCGGCTCGCGGGTCTTGGCGTCCTGGCGGGGCAGGCGGATCCCCTTGGCGACGTTCGTGGGCAGGTGCACGCCCACGGCGCGCGTGAGGCCGGAGGACAGGAAGGCGTGCCGGTTCTTGATCGTCTTGCCGGACAGGCCGCGGCGCTCCATCTCGTTGACCCAGCCGGTGACGTCGTCCCGACTGAGGACGGCGAGGGGGATGTTGCCGAGGGCGGGCCCGATGCTGATGGCGATCATCTGCAGGTAGTCCCGGCGGGTTCCTTCGGTGACGCCCGTGAGGTGCTCGACGTGGTGCGTCAGCCACGACGCGACCGTCACGCGCGACACCGGTTCTGCGGCCGGGGTCTTCGCGTCGACGAGTTCGACGGCGCGCTGCAGGCCGATGCTGCGGATCAGCTGCCGGAAGTGCTCGGCGTCGGCCCAGGTGTCGAAGACCTTCGGCACCTGCTTCGTGGGCGCCGGCTTCCCCAGCACGACCGGCTTGGACAGGTCGGGCAGGCGCACGCGGACGCGGTAGCTGATGGACCCGTCAGTGTTCTTGCGCTCTTCGATGCGCGGCGGCTCGCGCCGGCCGTCGACGGCGCTCACACAGGCCTCCCTTGGGGAGAAATCAGTCGGGCGGGGATAAGAACGCAGTAGTGCTGATGCACGTCGAGGACGTCACGGAGGCAGATCGAGCAGGCCAGATCCTCGCTATCGAACATGCCCTGATGCTTCGAGCACAGCACTGGGGTGGCGGGGTGCTCGTGCCGGCACATCGACTCCATGGGCTGTCCGGGCTGGTCGCAGAACTGGCAGATCTCGCCGATGCTCACGCGCCGCCACCCATCCCCGGCCCGCGGGTGAGGTCTTCCGGGCGCGGTGCCTGGGCGCCCACCCGGTCGTTCAGCCAGAAGCGCCGGAAGGCGTCTTGGTCCTCGACGTGGAAGTCAGTGACGGTGAGCCCGACCAGGAAGTCGTGGTCGACCCAGGGACCGAGGTCCTCTGGCTCCGGTTCTGGCAGGGAGGTGACGACGTGCGCCAGCTGGTCGCGACTGAGGCCTCGATCGAGAGGAGTGCGGTGAGTCATTCCTGCCCACCCTCAAAGGGCCCGTGGCGCTCGACGTGCTGCTGCAGCGCCTCCTCCCACGTCAGGTGCAGGTTGCGCGGGACCAGCCCGGCACGGACCCGCTCGATGGCCCGGCGGGTGGACGAGCGCGCCAGCTCGGCAGCGCGCTCCGCCTCGTACTCGAGGATCTCCTCGTCGGTCGCGTCGTAGACGACGATGGCGTCGACGATCGAGGACCAGATGGCCAGCTTGCCGTTGGGCTGCACGAGGATCACGTCGCGCTCCAGGTGGGGTCGTAGTCGGGGTGGTCGGAGTAGGCGGCAGCAAGCCACTCGACGGCGTCCTCCATGGCGTTGTCGTAGGGGTACTCCGCGTCTTGGTGGCTAACGCAGGCGTTGAGGATGGCCCGCTTCGCTGCGACGTCCCGAAGTACCCGCGCGGGGGCGTGGCGGGCAATGTGCTCCCGGTCCGCGTCCTCCGCCGAGATGGACGGGTCCTCGTACCCGGACGCGCCGAGCACGGTCTCGCTGACGAGGTGCTCGTGTCCCGGCTCGCCGACCGTGCCGCGACTGGTGATCGAGCCGGTACCCCAGCGGCAGAAGTAGGAGCACCGGTACCAGGTGTCTTGAGTGGCCAGCAGGTTGCCGCTGCTCAGGTAGCCCTCGGGCTCCCACACCCAACGGCCCTGGGTCGCCGCTCGCGCCACCTGCTCGTCTTCGTCCAGCCGCGCCGCCAGGAAGGCGATGAGGTCGCTCATAGAGCGACCTCCCACTGGCCGGCGCGGCGGCGTCGGAGCAGCACGGGCCTGGCGTGGGGGTGACGGCAGCGGTCGCGGGCCGCCTCCTCGGAGGGGAACTGCTGATCAATGCCGGGGACGTCGAGGAAGCGGACGCCCCAGTCCCAGGCCTCGACGCGCGGGACGACGTCATAGCCAGCGGAGGCCAGGGCAGCGAGGACCTTGTCGGCGAACAGGTGGTCGGCGTGGTCGACGAAGACGGGCTGGGTGACCCCCTCGTCGTCGGCGTGCACCTGGGCGATGACGTCGATCAGGCGCGAACGAGCGCTCCCGTCGTTCACGGCTTGACCTCCGCCAGGCGGGCGAGGCGCGCGGCGCATTGGTCGAGGGTCCGGTAGACGGATGGGTCCGACTCGGCCCCGGCCTCGGTGGCGAACACCTCGGCCAGGGCGAGTACGGCCTGGCGCAGCACGGCGTGCCGGTGCAGAGCGGCAAAGACGCGGTCCCCGCGTTCGACGATGTCGGTGCTTTCGTCGTCCTCGGCGGCCTGCAGCGTGTCCCAGACCAGCGCGCGGATGTCGTCCGGCCACCACTGCCGGGCCGTCGCCGTGGCCGCCGAGACCGGGCCGGTGGTGGAAGGGTGCGGTCGATTCATGGACACCAAGTTACCTCCAATTGCCTCTTTTGGGAGGTAACTGGAAGTCCCGGGTGAGTCCTAGCCGTTCTAGGCCCGGCAACGAAGAAGCCCCCGACCTGCATTTCTGCTGGTCAGGGGCTTGTTCGTCGCTGTCTCAACGAGTGTCCGAGGGGGGACTTGAACCCCCACCCACTATACGTGGACTAGCACCTCAAGCTAGCGCGTCTGCCTATTCCGCCACCCGGACGAGTGGTGCCCACCCGGGCCCTGCGGCCCGTGCGAACGAGGAAAACCGTAGCACGCTGGGGGTGGCGATCACGCCACGCGGGCGGTGGGCCGGTCGGGGGACGCGCACCCCCGGAGCCTCCGGTGCGCGTCGCCCGGTGCCGATCACCGAGGGGTGGACCACCCCCTGCCCGAACCCTCCGGTGCGCCCGCGCCCGCTCCCGCCCCGCTGCCCGACCCCACGGCCGCGGCCCGGGCCCTGGTGGACGGCGTCGAGCGCGTCGTGCGCGGTCGCCGGGCGGCGGTGGAGCTGCTCGTCACGGCCGTGCTGGCCCGCGGCCACGTCCTGGTGGAGGACGTGCCCGGCAGCGGGAAGACGACCCTGGCCACCGCGTTCGCCGCGTCCCTGGGCGCGGAGTGCTCCCGGGTGCAGGCGACGGCGGACCTGCTGCCCGCCGACGTCACCGGCTCGGGGGTCTGGGACCCCGCCTCGGGCGGGTTCCGGTTCGTGCCCGGTCCGCTCTTCGCGCCGGTGGTCCTGGTCGACGAGCTGAACCGGACCTCGCCGCGGACGCAGTCGGCGTTCCTGGAGGCCATGGAGGAGCGGAGGGTGACCGTCGACGGCGTCCGGCACCGGCTGCCCGAGCCGTTCGTCGTGGTGGCGACCCAGAACCCCGTGGAGCAGCACGGCACGTACCCGCTGCCGGAGGGGCAGCTCGACCGGTTCGCGGTGCGTCTGGTGCTGGGCCCGCTGACGGCCGACGTCGAGCGCCGGGTGCTGCGCGAGCAACTGGCCGGCAACCGTCCCGAGACGCTGACCCCGGTCCTGGACCTGGCCGGCCTGCTCGCGCTGCAGCGGGCCACGGCGGGCGTCCACGTCGCCGACGCGACCCTGGACCTGGCCGTGGGGTTGACGCGGGCCACCCGCACCGACCCGCGGGTCCGGCTCGGCGCGGGCACCCGCGCGGGCCTGACCCTGGTCCGCTGCGCGCAGGCGCGGGCCCTGCTCGCCGGGCGCGACCACGTCCTGCCGGAGGACGTGCAGGCCCTCGTCGTCCCGGTGCTGGCCCACCGCCTGCTGCTGGCCGAGGAGCACGAACCCCTGGAGGTCGGGGGGGCCGGGTCGCGGACCCTGGCCCAGGAGCGCCTCGCGGCGGGCCTGGTGCCCGGCACCGCCGTCCCGCTGCACCGGTGACCGCCCCCGACCGCGAGGTCCGGCTGGGCGCGGCGCCGCGGGCCCCGCGCCTGCGCCCGGTCCTCACCGCGACCGCCGGCCCGGCGCTGGTGCTGCTGTCCTTCGGCGTCGGCAACCGGTGGCTGACGCTGCTCGGGTGCCTGCTGCTGGGTGCGGTGGGGGTCGCCGCGGCGACCTCGCCGCGGGTCCGGTCCCTGGCCGTGCGCGTCGACGTCCCGGCGCGCACCCGCGCCGGGGACGTGGTCGAGCACGTCGTGCACGTGCGCAACACCGGCTCCCGCGACCTGCCCGCCGCGCTGCTGCGCCTGCGCGGGGACGGGTTCGCGGAGGTCCACTGCGGGCTGCCGGCCGTCGCCGCCGGGGCGGTGGTCTCGGTGCGGGTGCCCCGGCGCGCGGGCCGTCGGGGCCTCAGCGGTGGGCCGGAGGTCGTCGTCGAGGCCTGCGACAGCCTGGGGCTGCTGCTGGTGAGCGGTTCCGGGCGGGTCCCCGCGCCCGTGCACGTCCACCCCGCCCCCGCCCCCGTGCCGGTCCTGCCGGCGCCGCCCGCGAGCGCCGGGGGGCTCGACGTGGCGGGGGTGCGGCCGTTCCGGCGCGGGGACGGGGCGTCCTCGCTGCACCGGCGGGCGAGCGCCCGCCGCGGCGCGGCGGGGCGGGGACCCGGTGGGCCCGGTGCGGGTCTGGTGGTGGTGGAGCGGGAGGCGGAGGCGGCGGGTCCGCTGGTGGTGGTGCTGGGGGCGTCGGGGGTGGAGGACGAGGTGGCGTGGGAGGAGCTGGTGGCCTCGGCGGCGGCGCTGGTGCGCCGCGAACTGGCGTCGGGGGGCGCGGTGCGGGTGGTGGCGGGCGGGGCGAGCGCCGCGGGGCCGGGGGCGCTGGACGTGCTGGCGGCCGTGGGCGCCCCGGAACCGGTGGCCGCGGGCGTGGTCGCGGCGCGCCGCTCCGCGGGCCGCTCGGGGCGGGTGCTGGTGGGTGAGCTCGTCGCGGGCGGTGCCCGGGCCCGCTGGGGGTACGCGTCGTGAGGCGGGCGGGTCGTGCGGTGGCGGCGGACGGGTTCGCGACGCACGCGCCGGCTCCGGTGGCGCTGGGGTGCGCGGCCGTCGCGGTGGTGGCGTCGGCGTGGGGCCTGGCCGTGACCGGGGGCGTGCCGGTGGGCGGGCTGGTCGCGGCGGCGCTGGGGGTCGCCCTGGGGGTGCTGGTGCGCCGGGTGCCGCGGCGGGCGGCGGCGGTGGCGGTGGGCGTGCTGGGGGCCGCCGGGTGCGCGGTATGGGCGCCGGGGCTGGCGGCGTCCTCGGGGGCGCTGGCGGTGTGGCCGGTGCTGGGGCTGGCCCTGGCGGTGCTGCAGTTCGCGACCGCGCGCTCGCTGCGCGAGGTGCGGCTGGTGCTGGGGTTGTCGGTGCTGGTCGTGCTGGCCGCGGCGGGGGTGTCGCCGGTGGCGGCGCTGGTGGGCCCGCTGGTGCTGGTGTGGGGTTCGGTGCTGGCCGGGTTCGCGGGGGCGGTGCCGCACCGGGGGCCGGGCGCCGGGCCGCGGGGCCGGACGGTGCGCGCGGTCGTGGCGGCGGGGACGGCGGGCGTCGTGCTGTTCCTGCTCGTGCCCCCCACCGGGGGCGCCGTCCTGGCCGGTGGCGCGCTGGGACGCGCCGCGGCCGCTGGTGGGGCCGCCGCGGCGGCGCCGCGGTCGAGCGCGGCGTACGCGGGGGGCGAGCTGGACCTGTCCTCGCGCGGGGACCTGCCCGAGACGGAGCTGCTCAGCGTGCCGGCGGGATCGCCGTCGTGGTGGCGCTCGGGGGTCCTGGACACCTACGACGGGCGCACGTGGTCCGCGAGCGCGGCGACGGCGACGTGGTCGGCGGTGCCGGAGGGCTGGGCGGCCGGCGCGGAGGACGGGGCGTCGCCGGTGCGGCGGGTGGACGAGGTGCGCCCGCTGTCCTCGGAGTACCCGGCGCTGGTCAGCGCGGGGTCACCGGTGGGGGTGTCCCCGCGGGCCGACGGCACCCGGTTGAGGGTGCTGGGGACCTCGGTGCTGCTGACCCCGCCGGGAGCGGGGTACGCGGTGACGTCCCGGCAGACCCCGACGGTGGGCGACGCCGTCGCACCGGGGACGGCCGGGCCGGCTCCCGCCGACGCCGGCCGGTGGCTGCAGGTGCCCGCCTCGGTGCCGCAGCGCGTGCGGGACCTGGGCCGGGAGCTGGCCGACGGCGCCGGGGGCGGCGCGGCGGCGGTCGCGCTGGCGGTGGAGGAGCACCTGCGCTCGGTGGCGCGGTACTCGCTGGACGCACCCGTGCCCGGGGCGGGTGAGGACGCGGTCGACGCGTTCCTCTTCGTGGACCAGGTGGGGTTCTGCGAGCAGTTCGCGAGCGCGGAGGTGGTGCTGCTGCGCTCGGCGGGGATCCCGGCGCGGCTGGTGACGGGGTTCGCGGCGGGCACCGAGGTGGACGGGCGGCGGGTGCTGCGCGGGGTGGACGCGCACGCGTGGGTGGAGGTCTGGGTGCCGGGCCAGGGGTGGACGACGTCGGACCCCACGGCGGGTGCGGTGCCGGTGGCCGGGTCCCGGAGCCCGTGGTGGGCAGGGGCGTGGTCGTGGGCCCAGCGGGCGGTGGGTGCGCTGCTGGACGGCACGGGGTCGCGGGTGGTGGCGGCGGCGGTGCTGGCCGGGGTCGTGGTCGGAGGTTGGCTGGTGCTGCGGGCGCGCCGCGGGACCGGCGCCCCGGCGAGCGCGGCGGTCCCGGTGGGCGCGCGGCGGCGGGGGGACGCCTCGCTGGTGGCGCTGCTGGTGGCCCTGGACCGCTTCGACGCGGCCCTGCCGCCGGATCGGCGCCGGGGCCCGGCAGAGGGGTTGTCGACGTGGCGGGCCCGGCTGGGGGCGGCGGGGTCCCGGGGGGTGCCGGTGGAGGCGCTGGGGGTGGTGGAGCGGGCGTGCTTCGCGCGGGCGGTGCCGGCGCGGGCGGAGCTGGACGGGGCCCGCGAGGCGCTGGAGCGCGCGGCGTCCCGGGTGCTGGGCGAGGCGGGCGCCGCGGGCCCGGCGGGCGGTCGGGGATGACCTCGGCGAGCGCCGCGCCCGACGACGGTTAACCTGAGTGCCCGCCGCGCGGATGCCCGCAGCCAACGGGTGGACGGTGGACCCGGCACGGCGAGCCACCGCCGCGCGGCCGACGACGATGGATCGGGGAAGCCCTTGTACGACCCTTCTGCCTCCGACCGCGCGGCCCGGGACGGTTCGCCGTTCCACGGGAACGCGACGTTCGCCCCTGCGAACGCGGCGCTGCTGTCGATCTCGCACGTGGAGGCGCCGCAGGTGGTGCCCTCCTCCTACTTCGACGAGGTGCTGTCGGGGACGCTGGAGCGGCTGCGGTTGCGGCCGGGGCTGCTGGAGAAGGTCGCGGGGGTGCGCGAGCGGCGCTGGTGGGCGGAGGGCCAGAAGGCCTCCGACGTGGCCGCCGAGTGCGGGGCGAAGGCGTTGTCCGAGGCCGGGGTCGACGCCAGCGAGGTGGGCGTCGTCATCTCCACGACCGTGACGCGCCCGCACCTGGAGCCGGCGGTGGCGACGTCGGTGCACCACGGGATGGACCTGCCGCCGTCGGCGATGAACTTCGACATCGCCAACGCCTGCCTGGCGTGGGTCAACGGGGTGCAGGTCGCCTCGGCGATGATCGACTCCGGGATGATCCGCTACGCCGTGGTGCTGGGCGCGGAGGACGTGCGCAGCATGCACGAGGGCACGATCGCGCGCCTGCAGCGCGAGGGCATCACCCGCAAGGACTTCCTCAACGAGTTCGCGACGATGACGCTGGGCTGCGGGGCGGCCGCGGCGGTCATCGGCCGCGCCGACGAGCACCCCGAGGCGCACCGGATCGTGGGGGGCGTGAGCCGGGCGGGCACGGCCCACCACGAGCTGTGCATCGGGGACATGAACCACATGAAGACCGACGCGAAGCTCATGCTGACCGAGGGCATCGAGATCGTCGTGGACGCGTTCAACGCCGGCGACGAGCTGTGGGGCTGGCGGGACGCGGAGAAGTTCGTCATCCACCAGATCTCCAAGGTGCACACCGAGACCCTGGTGGAGCGGATCGGGGTGGACGCGGCGAAGGTGCCGATGACGTTCCCGCAGTGGGGCAACGTGGGGCCGATCTCGCTGCCGATGACGCTGGCCGCGACCGCGCCGGAGCTCTCCCCCGGCGACCGGGTCATCGCGATGGGCGTGGGC
Organism: Kineococcus radiotolerans SRS30216 = ATCC BAA-149; assembly: GCF_000017305.1. Lineage (GTDB taxonomy): Bacteria > Actinomycetota > Actinomycetes > Actinomycetales > Kineococcaceae > Kineococcus > Kineococcus radiotolerans. The sequence goes on from NC_009664.2 coordinate 517,430, forward strand.
TCCGGCCTGAACACCGCGATGCTCGAGCTGCAGTGGTGAGCGCTGGCCTCCCGCTGCCGGCGGTGACCCCGCCCGCGGACCTGCCGGGCTTCGACCCGCGCTGGTCCCGCCTGGTGCAGGCCCCCGACCACGCGGGGGTGCTGCGGACGTGGCACGTGCTGGACACCGCGCCCGACGCCGGGCCCGACGACGTCGTGGGGACGCTGCTGTGCGTCCACGGCAACCCGACGTGGTCCTACCTGTGGCGGGGGCTGGCCTCGGCCGCCTCGGCGGTGCAGCTGGGCTGGCGGGTCGTGGCCGTGGACCAGCTGGAGATGGGGTACTCCGAGCGCACCGGCACCACGCGCCGGCTGGCGGACCGGGTCGAGGACCTCGCCGGGCTGGTGCAGGCGCTGGAGCTGTCCGGCGAGGTCGTGGCCGTGGGTCACGACTGGGGCGGGATCGTCGTGTCGGGCTGGGCCGCCGGGGAGCTCGCGCGCGGCGGGGGCCGGCGCGACGCCGGTCGTCACGCCTCCACCGGCCCGGCGTCCCCGCTGCGGGTCGCCGGCCTGGTCGTGGCCAACACCGCGGCGAGCTGGCCGGCCGACGCCGCGGCGCCGGGGGTGCTGAAGCTGGCGCTGCTGCCCGGGGTGCTGCCCGGGGTCACCTCCCGCAGCGAGGTGTTCCTGCGCACCACGCTGGCGCTGCCGAAGCCGCCGCTGCCGGCGGCGGTGAAGGCCGCCTACCGCGGCCCGTACCGCAGCCGCGGCGAGCGCGCGGGGATCGAGGCCTTCGTCGCCGACGTCCCGGTGGGGGCCGGGCACCCCAGCCGCCCGGCGCTGGACGCGGTCACCGAGGGGGTCGCCGCGCTGGCGGCGGCGGGGCTGCCGACGTTCGTGGCGTGGGGTCCGCGCGACCCGGTGTTCACCGAGTGGTTCCTGCGCGACTGGCGGGCGCGGGTGCCGCACGCCGACGTGCACCGCTTCGCCACCGCCAGCCACCTGACGCCGGAGGACCCGCAGTTCGCGGCCGCGGTGCTGCGCTGGCTGGACGAGCGGGTCCTGCACCCGGTCTCCCCCGACACCACCGCCGCCGCCCCCGCGGTGCCGGCGCCCCGGATGTGGGCGGCGCTGGAGCAGCGCGCGGCCGACCCCGCGACGGCCTCCTCCCCCGCCGTGGTGGAGATGTCGCCCGACGGGACCTCGCGCCGCGTGGCGTGGGGGCTGCTGGCGCGCCGCACCGACGAGCTCGCCGCGGGCTTCACCGCGCTGGGGGTGCGTCCCGGGCAGCGGGTCTCGCTGCTGGTGCCGCCCGGGGCGGACCTGACCGCGACGCTGTACGCGCTGCTGCGCATCGGCGCGGTGGCCGTCGTCGCCGACGCCGGGCTGGGCGTGCGGGGCCTCTCGCGCGCCGTCACCGGAGCCGGGGTGGACTGGGTGGTGGGCGTGCCCAAGGCGCTGGCCGCCGCGCGGGTCCTGCGCTGGCCGGGTCGTCGCGTCGCCGCCGGGGACGTCTCCGACGCCGCCCTGAGGGCGCTGGGGGTGGAGGCGACGCTGCTGCAGGTGGCCCGCACCGGGGCGCAGCGGCTGGCCGCGGGGGCCGAGGCGCCCGTGGAACCGGCGCCGGGCGCCGAGGCGGCGGTGCTGTTCACCTCCGGGTCCACCGGGCCGGCCAAGGGCGTCGTCTACACCCACGGCCAGCTGGCGCAGCTGGCCCAGGCCATGGGCGCCACGATCCGCATCGGGCCGGGGCAGCCGCTGGTGTCGGCGTTCGCGCCGTTCGCGCTGTTCGGGCCCGCCCTGGGCGCCACCTGCGTGGTCCCGGCCATGGACGTCACCCGGCCCGCGACGCTGACCGCCGCGGCCCTGGCCGAGGCCGTCGCGGCGGCCTCGGCGACGTCGGTGTTCCTGGCCCCGGCCGCGGTCGTCAACGTCCTCGCCACCGCCGGCGACCTCACCCCCGCGCAGCGGGAGGCGCTGGGCGGGGTGAGCACGCTGCTCTCGGCGGGGGCGCCGGTCCCCACCCCGCTGCTGCAGCGGGTGCGCGAGCTGATGCCGCTGGCCGACCCCCGCACCCCCTACGGCGCCACCGAGGTGCTGCCCGCGACCGACGTGGGGCTCTCCGACGTCCTGGCCGCGGGGGCCGGGGAGGGCATCTGCGTGGGCCGGCCCGTGGAGGGCGTGGTGGTGGCGATCGCGCCGTTGGACGCTGACGGGCGCGCCGGGCTGGACCTGGTGAGCACCCCCGGGGCCGTGGGCGAGGTCGTCGTGGGCGGTGAGCACGTCAAGGACCACTACGACCAGCTGTGGTTCACCCAGGCCGCCAGCGTCGACGTGCGCCCCTCCCCCACCCTGCTGGGCCGGGTCCGCCCGGGGCGCTGGCACCGCACCGGCGACGTGGGGCACCTGGACGCCGAGGGGCGGGTGTGGGTCGAGGGCCGCCTGGCCCACGTCGTCGTCACCGCCGACGAGGTCGTCACCCCCGTGGGGGTCGAGCAGCGCGCGGAGTCCGTGCCGGGCATCGCGCGGGCGGCGTTCGTGGGGATCGGGCCGCGCGCGGCGCGGCGGTTCGCCGTCGTCGCCGAGGTCGAGGCCGACGTGGTGCCGGGGATCACCCGCACGACCGTCGCCGACCCCGAGCTGGCCGAGGCCGTGCGCGCGGCGACGGGCCGGAACCTGGTGGCGCTGCTGCTGGTGCCCGCGCTGCCGACCGACGTGCGGCACAACTCGAAGATCGACCGGGCCCGGGTGGGTGCCTGGGCGGAGCGGGTCCTGGCGGGCGAGAGGGCGGGGAAGCTGGCGTGAAGGTCCTGGTGACGGGAGCGAGCGGGATGCTCGGGCGGGAGACCGCGCGGGCCCTGGCCGCGCGCGGGGAGGACGTGCGGCTGCTGCAGCGCCGCCCCGCGGGCCTGGAGGGTTTCGAGGAGGTGCTGGGGTCGGTGACCGACCCCGCGGCCTGCGCGCGGGCCGTGGAGGGCGTGCAGGCCGTCGTGCACCTGGCGGCGAAGGTGTCGGTCACCGGGCCCCACCCGGAGTACGTGGCCACCAACGTCGACGGCACCGCGAACCTGCTCGCCGCGGCCCGGGCGGCGGGGGTGTCTCGCTTCGTCATGGTGTCCTCGCCCTCGGTGGCCCATGCGGGGTCCGCGCTGGTGGGCGTGGGCACCACGCCCGCCGACCCGGCCACCGCGCACGGCTCGTACGCGGTGACCAAGGCGCGGGCGGAGCTGCTGGCCCTGGCCGCCGACGCCCCGGGGTTCGCGGTGTGCGCGGTGCGCCCGCACATCGTGCTGGGGCCCGGGGACACCCAGCTCGTCCAGCGCATCGCCGACCGCGCCCGCGCCGGCCGGCTGCCGCTGCTGGACGACGGGACGGCGCTCATCGACACCACCTACGTCGACAACGCGGTGGACGCCCTGCTCGCGGCCCTGGACCGCTGCGAGGACGAGGGCGTGCACGGGGAGGCCTTCGTCGTCACCAACGGCGAGCCCCGCACCGTCAGCGAGGTCTTCGCCCGCATCTGCCGGGCCGCGGGGGTGCCGGCCCCCACCCGCCGGGTGCCCGCGGCGGCGGCCAAGGTCGCCGGGTCGGTGGTGGAGCGGGTCTGGACCCGCTTCGGGCTGCCCGACGAGCCGCCCATGACGCGGTTCCTGGCCGAGCAGCTGTCCACCGCCCACTGGTTCGACACCACCCGCACCCGCGAGCGCCTGCACTGGTCCCCACGGGTCCCGCTGGACGAGGGCTTCGACCGCCTCGCCGGGGGGTTCGACGCCCGTTAGGGTCGGGCGGGTGATCAACCGACCCGCTCTCACCGGCGCGCAGCGCCGGGCACGGCGCATCGAGGAGGCCCGGCGCGACCTGGAGCAGCTGCGTTCCCTGGACCTCGCGCCCCGTCCGGGCGAGCACGGCCTGCACCGCGCCGCCCGCCTGGAGGACGCGGTGAAGGGCCTCGCCGGCTCGCGGCTGCGCCGGCGCGGCTACCACGCCCGGGCCATCGCCTACCCCGGTTACGGCGGCCCGGGCTGGGTGCGGGTCCTGGGCCGGGTGCTGCTGGGCCGGGAGGACACCCCGGCCGACACCGAGCGCGACGGGACCCGCAAGGTGCGGGGCTGGCGCAACTTCCTCACCGTCCCCGTCTCCGGGGCGGCCGTCACCGTGCGCATCGGCGGCCACGAGCGGGTGCTGCGCACCAACCGGGAGGGCTACGTCGACGAGGTCGTCGAGGTCGACCTGCCCCCGGGCGAGCACGAGGTCGTCCTGACCGTCGGTCCCGACGGCGAGGACGCGGGCCCGGGCACCGCGGCCGAGCGCGTGGAGGACGACACCGAGGGCGGCGCGGAACCGGTGCCGCAGAGCGCGTTGCGGCACAGCGGGACCTCGCGCGTCGTCGTCGTGGGGCCGGACCCGGTGATCGGGCTGCTCTCCGACATCGACGACACCGTCGTGGTGACCCGCCTGCCGCGTCCGCTGGTGGCGGCGTGGAACAGCTTCGTCCTCGACGAGCGCGCCCGCGTCCCGGTCAACGGCATGGCCGAGCTGTACCAGCAGGTCGTCGCCGAGAACCCCGGCGCCCCCGTCCTGTACCTCTCGACGGGGGCCTGGAACGTCGCCCCCACCCTGACCCGGTTCCTGCACCGCTCCGGCTACCCCGCGGGCCCGCTGCTGCTGACCGACTGGGGCCCCACGAACACCGGGTTGTTCCGCGACGGCGCCCGCCACAAGCGGGAGTCGCTGGCCCGGCTGGCGCGGGAGCTGCCGCAGGTGACGTGGCTGCTGGTGGGCGACGACGGTCAGCACGACCCCGCGCTGTACGCGGAGTTCCTGGCCGCGGCGCCCGAGCGGGTCGCCGGGGTCGCGATCCGCCGGCTGACCCCGGCCGAGCAGCTGCTGGCCGGTGGGCACCCGCTGGCGCCGACGGCGATGCCGGCGGACTCCCCCGTGCCCTGGGTCACCGGGGACAACGGCTACGAGCTGCTGCACCACTGGTACCGGGCGGGGGTCCTGAAGACCCCCTGAGGCGGGCGGGCCCACGACGACGAGGAGGCCGGACCCCGACGGGGTCCGGCCTCCTGCGCGTTCGGCTCAGAGCTGGGTGCGGCGCGGGTTCGCGACGGTGGTCAGCTCGAGGGAGCGGACGTCGATCACGACGTCGGTGCTGTCGTTGGTGGTGCTGTCGTTCATCTCACGACCTCCTCGTTCAGGACGGTGACTCTGGTCGACCGCAGACGACGCTGTCCTCACCGAGCCGGTGGCGGGTCCGGACCAGGATAGCGACGGGGGCCCGCAGCGGAACTCCCGGTCGCCGGGCCGTGGGGTGAGGTTGGTCACGCCGCGCGCCAGCAGGCGCGCCCGGCGGCCTTGGCGCGGTACATGGCGCGGTCGGCGGCGCGCAGCAGCTCCTCGGGCCCCAGGTCGCCCTCGGTGCGGGCCGCGCCGATGCTGGCGCTGACGGTGACCGTCCGCACCCCCAGGTCGACGGGGATGGAGATGCGCTCGCAGACCCGCTCGGCGATGGAGGAGAGCGCCTGGGCGTCGCCGACGTCCTCGCAGACCAGGACGAACTCGTCGCCGCCGATGCGGGCGGCGAGGTCCCCGGCCCGCAGCAGCCCGCGCAGCCGGTCGGCGACGTCGATCAGCAGGGCGTCGCCGGCGGCGTGGCCGAGGGTGTCGTTGACGTCCTTGAAGTGGTCGAGGTCGACGAAGAGCACGGCGCAGCCGCCGCCGCGGCGCACCGTCCGCGACAGGGCGCTGCGCAGCTGCTCCTCGGCCTTGGCCCGGTTGGGCAGCCCGGTGAGGGGGTCGTGCAGGGCGGCGTGCTCGAGCTGCTCGGCTTCGCGGCGGCGGGCGGTGACGTCCTCCACGAAGGCCAGGAACGCCGGCTCCCCCGAGCTGCTGGAGGTCAGCGACAGCGAGATCCGGGCCCAGACGACCTTCCCGCTGGGCAGCTCGTAGCACCGTTCGCGGTGCACGACCTCGGCGTCGCCGCTGAGCAGGGCCTGCAGCTGGTCCTCGGCCCGGGCGCGCTCGTCGCGGTCCCCGGCGTGGGGGCGCTCGTCCTCGGCGGGGGCGGCGGGGTCGAGGTGTTCCCCCGCGGGGGCGCCGACGAGCTCGGAGGGGTCGCGCTCCCAGAAGGTGCACAGCGCGTGGTTCACCTCGCTGATCCAGCCCTCCAGCCCGAAGAGCAGCATGCCCACCGGACCCCGGGCGAAGATCTCGTGGAAGCGGCGCTCGGAGCCGGCGAGGGCGTCCATCGTCGTGATGGTCTCGGTGAGGTCCTGGGCGAGGCCCACCACCCGCACCGGGACCCCGGCCGCGGAGCGGTCGGAGACGGTGGAGCGGGTGTGGATCCAGCGGTGGCCGCCGAAGGGGTCCAGGACGCGGTAGGTGCACTCGACGATCTCCCCGGTGCCCGCGGTGCGCAGGGCCTCCAGGGCCCGCCGCACGCCGGGGGCGTCGTCGGGGTGCGGGGGTTCGGCGGGGGTGCTGCCGTCGCCGGGGGGCAGCCCCAGCAGGGAGGCGGGGCCGGTGTTCGCCCACTCCACCACCTGCTGCCCCAGGTGGATGCGGTAGATGGTGTCGGGGCTGGCGGAGATGACGGCCTCCTGGCGGGCCAGCAGCGTCCGCAGCTGCTGCTGGGCGGCCCGTTCGGAGGTGATGTCGCGCAGGACCAGGACGGCGCCGTCGCCGTCGTCGGTGGTGACCTGGACGTGGGCGACGAGCAGCTGCCCGTCGCTGCGCGCGACGTCGACCTCCACGTCGACGTCACCCGCGCGCACGGCGCGGAGGAGGTCCACGCCGGCGGGCGCCGCCGCGCGCAGCGCCGCGCCCTGGACGGGGTCCAGCCGGGAGCGGCCACCGGCAGGCTCCCCGCCGGCGGGGTCCCCCTGGCCCGGTAGCGGGGCGACGACGCTGAGGCCGAGCCACCAGGTCAGCCGGCGCTGTCCGAGGACCTCCTGCGGTCCCAGGCCCAGGGCGCGCGTCAGCCCGCGGGTGGCGTGGACCACCGCGCCCTCGGCGTCGAGCAGCAGCAGGGCGAGGCCGGAGCGTTCCAGGGCCCCGGCCAGCCGCGGGTCCACCGCGACGGGCGCGGCGCCCCCGGCGGGGCCCGAGGGGCCCGAGGACCGCACCGAGCGCACGGGTCGTCCCGGTCGCACCGTCTCCACCTGCCACCTCCGCGGTCGCACCCGGTCCGGGGCTGGGCCGCGGTGCTCACGGGTGCTGTCGGCCGCGCGGGGGGCGGCCTTGAGGGCGCGCACCCGATCGGGTGGCGCCCGGGCGGGTCAGGTGCCGGCGCGGCGCACGATGCCCTGCAGGGCGGAGATGGCCTCCTCCGAGGCGGTGGCGGCGGAGATGTTGGCCTCGCGCACGGCGTCGTAGACCTCCTGGCGGTGCACCTGGACGTCGCGGGGGGCCTCGATGCCCACCCGGACGACGTCACCGCGCACCTCGAGCACGCGCACGACGACCTCGTCGCCGATGACCACGGATTCCCCGGCCTTGCGCGTCAGGACCAGCATGGGGCTCAGCATAGGTGACGAACCGTGTTCGGCCATGTCGTTGTCGTGACCGGGTTCCGATGTCGCACCGCACGCAGGAGGCGCCCGTCCCGGAGGGGACGGGCGCCTCGTGGCGGTGGGTGCTCAGAAGTCGTCGCGGCGCCGTCCGGGGACCCCGGGGACGGCGTCCTGCTCCCCGGCGGGGTGCGGGGGGTTCTCCGCGGCCTGGGCCTGGTAGCCGCGCACCACGCCGCGCACCAGGTGCCCGGCCACGGCGGTGACCACCAGGGCCAGGACCAGGTGGAGCAGGGCGGTGTCCACGTCGCCGGTGCCCTCCAGGGCCGCCAGCACCGAGGGCCCGGCCAGCAGCAGGCTGACGGCCAGCACGATCGCGGTCATCGGTCTCCTCCACGGCGTTGCCTGATCTGGGTCTGCATGACGTAGCGGCGCAGGCGGTCCGCGGCCGGGACCGGTTCGGTGAAGGCCACGACGACCTCCAGCAGCGCCGGGTCGAGGGAGTCCAGCGAGCGCACGACCTGCCCGACCTGGTCCACGGGGGACCCCTCGAGGTCGAAGGACGTGCGCACCAGCCGGCCCAGCCGCAGCCAGGTGCCCACCGGCACGCTCAGCGCCGACCCGCCCTCGCTGAGGTCGACGAGGTGGGCGGTGACGACCGGTTCGGCCGCGGCGTCGACGGGGTCGACCTCGCGCTGCATGGGGTCACCGGGCACCGGGGACAGCCGGGCCGTCCCGGTGGCCGGCACCCGCGCGTAGCGGCGGCGCTGCTCGACGACGACCTCGCCGCAGGGGGCGAGGTCCCACGCCGCCACCCGGCGGCGCACGACCTCGGCGATCAGGAAGTCCTGCTTGCTGCGGCCGCGCGTGCCGGCCCAGGCCACGGTGACGGGGAGGCCGGGGGCCACCACGTGCAGGTCCCCGCGGAAGCCGGGGGCGGCCACCACCAGGCTGGCCTCGCCGGTGTCCTCGACCCGCGTGGGCAGCCGGATCAGCTCACCCCCCAGGGTGTCGGGCATCTGCAGCTCGACCCAGACCCGGTCGTTGAGACCGGGCCACTGCGCGGCGGCGCGGGTCAGCTGGGCCCCGGGGGCGGCGCGTCGGGCCATGACGGCCTCGTCCTCGTGTTCCGGGGACCGCTCAGCGCGCGCCGTGGTCGCCGGCGGCGTCCAGCAGCAGCCCGGCCCAGGCGCCGGAGGTGGCGGGGCGCCCGTCGAGGAAGCCGACCGGCACGTCCAGGGAGAGGACGTCCAGGGGGTCGGGGCTCTCGGCGGCGCGGTGCACGGCGAGGCGGCGCGCGGGGAGGCCGACGGCCTCCAGGGCGCGCAGCAGGCTGGCGACGGCGTGGCTGCGGCGGGTGGCGTCGACGCAGACGACGACGGAGGCGGCACCGATCTCGGCGGCCATGCGGGCGGCGCGCTCGGCGTCGGCCCCGGTGGGGCGGGCCGGGACGGCGACGGTCAGCGGGGCGCTCCAGCGGCGGGCCTGGTCCTGGCGGGCGGGCAGCTCGTCGGCGGTGACGGTGTTCTGGACGTCGGCGCGACCCAGCACCACGGGGGCCTCGGAGCCGACCTCGTCGGCGACGAGCAGCGCGGCGGAGACGACGGCGTCGGCCTCGCCGATGACGACGACGAGCTCGCCGGCGCCCACGCGCAGCGGCGCGGGGACCTCGATGTCGCGGGCCAGGCGCAGCACGTCGCCGGTGTCCTGCGGCTCGCGGTAGACCGGGCGCTGCACCGCACGCTCGCTGTAGGTGGACATCGGTTCACGGTAAGTCAGATCCATGCTCATCGCCTCGTTCTCGTCCCCGTCACGTGCACTGGTGGTCTGGTAGCCGTTCACGGCCGTGTACTCGCGGGCGACGCGCTCGTCCTGACGCGGTGCGCGCTCGTCCTGCTCGGGGGCGTAGTGGCCCGCGAGGTCCTGCTGGTAGGCCGCCTCGAAGTCCTGGCCGGGCTGCTCGTGCTCCCCGGCCCACTCCGCGCGGCGCTCCTCGATCCCGCGCTCGGCGAAGCGGTCGCCGAACTGGTCACCGAACTGGTCGGCGAACTGGTCCGCCACGGCCGCCGGGCGGCGGAGCTCCGGGCGGCGGACGGGCCCGCGGGCCTCGAACTGGTCGGCTCGGCGCCCCGGGGAAGCGTTGGGGGCGACGCCGTTGGCCGCACCGAACTGGTCAGACACGCGATCCTCCGAGCTGCGAACGGTCCGGGTCGAGGCTTCGACCACGGGGCGACCCGGACGGGGACGAGCGGGCCGCGCAGGCTGCTTCGTCACCGAGCGTACATCAGCCGTTACTCCAGTCGCAGAAGTTCGCGTGGGCCGGACCGCCTCGCCCCCCGTGCTCGCGGAGGAGCGCATCGAGGCCAGGGTCTGGGCGAAGGAGTCGCTCTCCGTGGAGATCGGGCGGTGCGGGCGCAGCGGGGCCTGCTCGCGGCGCGGGGCGGCCTGGGCCGGGACCGGGGCCTGCGAGCGCCCGGCGGTGAACATGGCCTCGAGGCGGTTGGTGCCCTCGGCGGCGTCGGCGGCGGCGAGGACCTCGCCCAGCGACCGGGTGGCCGGCGCGGTGCGGGCCACCCGCTCGGCCTGGCGGCGGCGGACGTCGGCCCGGGCCTCCTCGCGGCGCAGCTCCTGCTCGCGGGCGGCCTCCCGGCGGGACACCTCCTGCGCGTGCTGGCGCTCGATCTGCTGCTGCCTCATCCGCTCCTCTTCCCGGGCTCGACGGTCGGCTTCCTGCTGCGCGGCCAGGCGCTCCTGCTCGGCGCGCTGCTGCTCGGCGCGCTGCTGCTCGGCGCGCTGCTGCTCGGCGCGCTGCTGCTCGGCCCGCTCCTGCTCGATGCGCTGCTGCTCGATGCGCTGCTGCGCAGCGCGCTCGGCACGTTCCTGCTCGGCGCGCTCGGCCTCGGCGCGCTCGATGCGCTCGATCTCGGCCCGCTCGGCCTCGGCCCGCTCGGCGTCGGCGCGCTCCTGCTCGAAGCGCTCCTGCTCGGCGCGCTCGGCCTGGCGGCGAGCCTGCTCGAGGAGCTGGGCCTCGAAGCCCGCGGCCTGCGCGCCGGCCTCGACCTCGCGGTCGTGCTCGACGTCGCCACCGGTCTCGACCGGGGTGCTGTCACCCGTTTGCGCGATCACGCCGTGGTCCTCGGCACCTGCGGGGAGAACCTTGAACGCGGCCGGCGCGGTGAGCTCGGGGGCGTCGGCGCCGGAGGCGCGCAGCACCTCCAGCAGACCCTGGCGGGCGGCCTCGAAGTCCTCCGCGGGCTGGGCCTGGGCGGGCGCCGGGACGGGCTCGGGGAGGGACTCCGCGGCGGACTCCGCGGCGTCGGCGGCGGCGAGGAGGGCCTCGAAGTCGAGGGCCTCGCGCTCCTCGCCCTCCACCGGGCCGGGGCCGGCCTGCGCACCCGCGGCGGGGTCCTCGGAACCGGTCTCGCTGTCCATCTCGACGGTCACCTCGTAGCGCTCCTTGGAGAAGAACCCGGCGACACCACCGGAACGGATGCGTTCGGCGCGGATCACGCGGGCGGTCTCGCCGTGGGTCTCACGGACCTGCGTCAGCAGTTCCTGCAAGTCAGAACCTTCAAGAAGCAAGTGCATGGACACCGCTCACCGATCCAACCGTCTCGATCCGGGGGTGGTTGCTCACGTCGTCGTAGGAGAGGACGTGCAGGCGGCCCACCGCCACCTTCAGCAGGCGGCGCAGGGGGGCTCGCAGAGGGGGCGCGCACACGAGGACTGCACTGATGCCGTGCTGTTCGGCACGTTCCAGGCAGGAACTTGAGCCGGTCACCAGGTGCTCGGCCGTCGCGGCGTCCAGGGCGAGGCTCGCGCCGTGCTCCCCGGGGCGCAGGGACTCCGCCAGCTGCTGCTCCAGGACCGGGTCCAGGGTGATGACGTGCAGCGTGCCGTCCTGCTCGTGGACGGCCGCGACGGCCGGGCCGAGCGAGCGGCGGGCCGCCTCGACGAGGCCGTCGAGGTCGGAGCCGGCCTTCGCCTTGAGCGAGAGGGCCTCGAAGATGCGGGCGAGGTCGCGGATGGGGACGGCCTCGTCGAGCATCGCCTGCAGGACGCGCTGGACCTCGCCCAGCGTGAGCACCGCGGGGGTGAGCTCGTCGACGACGGCGGGGTGGGTCCGCTTGAGGGCCTCGACCAGGGAGCGGACGTCCTCGCGGGAGAGCAGGCGCGGAGCGTGGGTGCGGACCAGTTCTCCGAGGTGGGTGATGAGGACGCTGGCGCGGTCCACGACGGTGGCGCCGGTGAGCTGGGCCTGGTGGCGCAGCTCGGCGGGGATCCACTTGCCGGCCAGGCCGAACACCGGCTCCACGGTGGCGCGCCCGGGCAGGCCGTCGAGGTTGTCGCCCAGGGCCAGGACCTGCCCGGGCGGGGCGGTGCCGCGGGCGACCTCGACGCCGGAGATGCGCACCGCGTAGGTGGACATCGGCAGGTCGAGGGAGTCGCGGGTGCGCACCGGGGGCACGACGAGACCCAGCTCGAGGGCGATCTTGCGGCGCAGGGCGCGCACGCGCTCCAGCAGGTCGCCACCGCCGGAGGTGTCGACGAGGTCGACGAGGTCGGGGGCCAGGACCACCTCGAGGGGGTCCACCCGCATCTCCTCCAGGAGGTTCTCGGCGGCCTCATTGGGGTTGACCGGGGCGGGGGTCAGCTCGGCCAGCGCCGCGGCGCGCTCGTCCTGCTGGTCGCGCTTGGCGATGCGGGTGGAGGCGAAGAACGCCAGCCCACCGACGAACAGGAAGGGCAGCTTGGGCATGCTGGGGATGAGCGCGAGCACGACCATGGCCCCGCCGGCGATCTGGAAGGCCATCTTCTGCTGGGTGAACTGCTTGATGGCCTCGGTGCCCATGTCCCCGGTGGAGGTGGAGCGGGTCACGATGAGGCCGGTGGCCACGCTCAGCAGCAGGGCGGGGACCTGGGTGACGAGCCCGTCGCCGATGCTCAGCAGGGCGTACTTGTTGATGGACTCCGCGGGGCTCAGACCGTGCTGGACCATCCCGATGGCGAACCCGCCGATGAGGTTGATCAGCATGATGATGATGCCGGCGATGGCGTCGCCCTTGACGAACTTCGAGCCACCGTCCATGGCGCCGTAGAAGTCGGCCTCGGCGCTGACGTCGGCGCGGCGCTGACGGGCGGTGGCCTCGTCGATGAGCCCGGCGTTGAGGTCGGCGTCGATGGCCATCTGCTTGCCGGGCATGGCGTCGAGGGTGAAGCGGGCCCCGACCTCGGCCACGCGCTCGGCGCCCTTGGTGATGACGACGAACTGGATGACGACCAGGATCAGGAAGACCACGAGGCCGATGACCAGCGAGCCGGAGATGACGAAGTGGCCGAAGGCCTCGATGACCTTGCCCGCGAAGCCGTCACCGAGGACCAGCCGCGTCGAGGCCACGTTGAGGCCGAGGCGGAAGAGGGTGAGGACGAGGATCAGCGAGGGGAAGACGGAGAAGTCCAGCACCCGCTTGACGAACATCGTCACCAGCAGCGCCATCAGCGACAGCGTGATGTTGACGGCGATGAGGAAGTCCAGCACCGTCGCCGGCAGCGGCACGATGAGCAGCAGGATGATGCCGACGACTCCCGCCGGGACCACCATCTGCGAGATGTTGGGGATTCGCACCGCACCGCCTGTTGTTCGCGGGAGCCCTCGCGGGTCCCTCGTCCAGCGGCCCATCCGTGGCCCTGCTGTCAGCCTTCCTGGCTAGTGCCTCCTTCGGCACCGGCCCCCGTTCCCTTGAGCCACCCGTCCGGGCGCACCCGTCCGGACGTCACCGTCCGGACGCCACCGCCGGCCGTCACCAGCCCGCCGTCTCCACGGCCGCGGCGAGGGCCCGCTCGATCGCCGCGCCGAGCGCGCTGACCACGAAGGGCTTGGTGAGGTAGATCGCCCCCAGCGCCTCCCCCGCGGCGATGTCCTCCGGGCGCACGCGCGCGGAGAGGAAGACCGCGGGCAGGTGGGCGTGCTCGGGCTGCTCCCGCAGGGTGCGCAGGACCTCCAGGCCGGTCATGCCCGGCATGGCCACGTCGAGGACGAGGACCTCGGGGGCCCCGCGCTCGGCGACGACGGTGAGCGCCTCGGGGCCGGAGGCGGCCGAGACGACGCGGTGGCCCAGCCCGCGCAGGCGCAGTTCGACGAGCTGGCGGATGTCGGGGTCGTCCTCGACGACGAGCACTCGGGCCACGGGGTTCCTCCTGGGGTCGACGGACTGACGTCGGCCCCATCGGCGGCGGGCGGCGTCAGCTGAGGGAGGGCCCGGCGGAGGGGTGGGCGCCCGCGGGGCGCGCGGCGGGGAAGGTGCAGCGCAGGGTGGCGCCGCCGCCGGGGGTCTCCTCGGCGCGGATGCGCCCGCCGTGGCGCTCGACGATGCGCAGGCAGGTGGCCAGCCCGATCCCGTGGCCGGGGCGCGCCGCGGGGGTCCCCCCGGGGCGCTCCTCGCCCAGCGGGGCGACGGCGAACATGGCGAAGACCTGCTCGCGCTGGCCGGCGGGGATGCCGCGGCCGTTGTCGGCGACGAGCAGCTCCCACCCGCCCCCGGGCAGCGGGCGGGTGCTCACCCGGACCCGGCACGGGCGCAGCGGGGAGCGGTAGCGCACCGCGTTGCCGACGAGGTTCTGCAGCAGCTGCCGCAGCAGGACGGGGTCGGCGCGGGTCTCGACCTCGACCCCCGTCCCGGCGCACGCGCCGCCCGCGCCACCGCCCGTGCCGGTCGCGATCGGCTCGAAGGCGATGTCGGCGTCGTCGGCGGCCGGGCCCAGGTCCTCCACGACGTGGGCCAGGACGTCGGGCAGCAGGACCGGGCGCACGCTGAACCCGGTGGAGCCGGCGCGGGCGTGGTCGAGGACGGCCTCGATGAGGCCCTGCATGCGCAGCGCGGCGCGCACCGCGGTGGCCATCCACTCCCGCCCCTGCCCGCCGAGGGCCTCGCCGTGGACGTCGAGGACCAGTTCCAGGTAGCCCAGGACGGCGGTCAGCGGGGAGGCCAGGTCGTGGCTGGCCACGGCGGCGAGGTGGACGAGCTCCTCGTTGGAGCGGCGCAGCTCGGCCACCGCGGCGGCCAGTTCCCCGCCCTGGTGGCGCAGCTGCTCCCCCGCCTGCTCCAGGGCCGCGATGCGGGCCCGGTCGGCGGTGATGTCCTGCATCGCCACGACGGCGCCGAGGACGCGGCCCTCGTCGTCGTGCAGGGCGCGCCCGGTGACCAGGACCCGCACGGGGTCGCCGTCCCGGGGGGCGATGACCACCTCGGCGTCGCGGACGGAACCCTCCGCCAGCGCCCGCCGCAGCGGGACCCGGCCGGCCTCCAGCGGGGTGCGGCCGTCGGCGTCGTAGAGGACGTGGGTGGGCGCGGACCCGGCCGGGGGCGGGCCGGAGCCGGCGTCCATGCCGTGGAAGCGGCGGGCGGCGGGGTTGAAGGCGGTGAGCGCGCCGTCGGCGTCGCAGGCGACGACGCCCACCTCGAGGCTGTCCAGCAGCGCCTGGGTCAGCTCCTCGCGCGCCTGCAGCTCCCCGAGGGTGAGCTCGGCGAGCGCGCGCTGCTCCTCGACCTCGTCGAGCAGGCGCTGCTGCTCGCCGGTGCGGCGGTGGCGGCCCAGCAGGGCCGTCGCGACGCCGGCGAGGTCGCGCAGCCGCTCGAGCTGGTCCGCGCTCAGCTCGCGGGGGGCGACGTCGCCGACGCAGAGGCTGCCCAGGCGGTGGCCCTCGGCGGTGACCAGCGGGGCGGCGGCGTGGAAGACGACCTCGCCCAGCCGCCCGTCGACCCACGCGGAGGTGGCGTAGCGGGGGTCGCGGCGGGCGTCGGGGACGTGGACGACGCGGGGGTCGTCGAGGTCGCGCGCGCCCAGCGACTCCGCCCGCTCGCTCCCGCCCCGGGCGGCGCCGACGGCGGCCACCCGGTGCTGCCGGGTGGCGTCGAGGAGGTCGAGGGTCGCGGTGGGGACCCCGACGAGGGCGGCGGCGACGCGCACGAGGGCGTCCAGCTCGGGGTCGGCGGCGGCGGCGGGCAGGTCGTGGGCGCGCAGGGCCGCGAGCCGGGCGGCCTCCGCGGGTGCGGCGGCCGCGCGCGGGTCCCGGGCGCGCGGGTCGACGACGGCGGGGCGGGTCACGGTGCGCCTCCGGTCCGGGCGGGGTCGCGGTCCTCCAGCAGCGGCAGCTCCAGCCGCGCGGTGGTGCCCTGGCCCTCCACGGACTCCAGGTCCAGGGACCCCCCGTGCAGGCGGACCAGGTCGCGGGCGATGGTGAGGCCGAGCCCGGCGCCGGGCACGGCGAGCGCGGTGGCGTTGGACCCGCGCGCGAAGCGGGCGAAGACGGCGTCGGTCTCCCCCGCCGGGATCCCCATCCCGTTGTCCTGCACCACGATCCGTACCCGCCCGGGGTGGTTCTCCACCCGCAGGCGGACCAGGGACCCCACGGGGGAGAACTTCACGGCGTTGTCCACCACGGCCAGCACGGCGCGGTGGAGGTGCTCGGCGTCGCCGCGGGTGCGCAGGCCGGTGAGGTCGGCGGGCGGGGTCGTGCAGCGCAGCGTGCCGCCGCGGGTGGCGCCGCCCTGCACGGTGCGCGCGACCCCGGCGACGAGGTCGGCGACGGTGGTGGTGGTGCGCACCGGGGCCCCGGGGCCCGCGGCGAGGGGCTCCACCCGCGAGAGCAGCAGCAGGTCCTCGATGAGCGAGCGCAGCCGGTCGGTGTTGCGCTCGACGATGCCCAGGACGGCGGCGACGTCCTCGGGGACCTCCCCGAGGGCGCCGTCGCGCAGCAGCTCCAGGTAGCCGGCGATGCTGGTCAGGGGGGTGCGCAGCTCGTGCGAGACGGTGGCCAGCAGGTCCGACTTCACCGACTCCACCTCCCGCAGCTCCCCCAGCAGCCGCTCCTGGGCGCGGTAGAGACCGGCCAGGACCAGGGCGCGGGCCAGGTCGACGGCCACCGAGCGGGCCAGTTCGACCTCCGGCACCGACCAGTCGCGCGCCCGGGCTCCGACGAGGGTGAGCAGGCCGTGCGGGGCTTCCCCGACGCCGATGGGGACGAGCAGCGCCGCGCCGGCGCGGGCGCCGGGGAGGTCGTCGAGCAGCTCGCGGGGGACCTCGGAGGGGGTGGTGCCGGGCACGGCGTGGACCTCCCCGCCCGCGTGCAGCCGCCGCAGCCACTCCGCGGCCCCGGGGGCGCCGGAAGGGTCACCGGGCACGGCGGTGCCGCCGGGGCCCGGGGCGTCGAGGGGGGCCAGCGGCGGGCGGGCCCACTGCTGGGCGATGGGGGTCACCCCGGAGCCGGTGAGCAGGCGCACCCGGACCCGGGCGACGTCGAGCTCCTCCCCCAGCCGGGTCACGGCCACCTGCAGGGCGTCGTCGGCGACGAGCTGGTCGCGGACCTGGCGGCCGATGTCACCGGCGAGGCGGTGCAGGTGCGCGGACTGCTCCGCGGCCTGCAGCAGCCGGCGGTTCTCCCGGGCCAGGTCGTTGAGGGCGAGCGCCACGGCGCGGACCTCGCCGGGGCCGCGGGTGGGGTCGGCGACGGGGGTGGCGCGCTGGGCGCGTCCGCCGGGAGCGGTGCGCAGGGCGTCGAGGACGTCGACGAGGGCCCGCAGGGGGTCGACGAGCGCGTGGCGGGTGCGGACACCGGTGGTGACGACCACGGCGAGAGCGGCGGCGAGGGTGAGGGCGGTGACGACGAGGGCACCGGTGCGGGCCCGGTCCTCGGCCGAGGTGGCCTCGTCGCGCTGGTGGCGCACGAGGACGTCGAGGCGCTCGTTCGCCTCGTGCAGGGCGTCGAAGGCGTCGGCCTCGGCGGTGGCGGCGGCGACCACGGCGGCGCCGCGGTCGGGGTCGGTGCCGGCCAGCCAGACCTCCGCGAGCCGGGTCTGCTCGTCGAAGAGGCTGCGCTGCAACGGGTCGGTGAGGAGGGACTCGACGTCCCCGCGCAGGGCGGGCAGCGTCCGGACGGACTGGCGGTAGGCCTCCAGGTGGTCCGGCCGCAGGGTGTCGCGGTAGTCGCGCAGCGCGGCGTCGGCCTCGGCGGTGGTCAGCTGCAGGGCGGTGTTGGCCGCCTCGAGCCGGCGCAGCTGGGTCTCGTGGGCCCGGGAGGCCCCGGTGACCAGCAGCCCGCCCGCCCCGGAGACCCCCACGAGCAGCAGCAGGACGACGACGACGCCGTGGGCGCGGGTGAGGCGGGCCCCCACCGAGGTGCCGGTGCGCCCGCGGGGGCGGGAGGCCGGACGGGCTGCGGGGTGGGTGTCGGGGTGGGTGTCGCCGCCGGGCCGCGGCGGGTGCGCGCGGTCCACGTCCGGCGCCCTGCGCGCACCACCCGGTCGGCCCACACCGTCACCATCGGCCCGGTCCCCGGCGGTCTTGAACGACCCCGGGGGGCCCGCTTCGCGCGGCACGGCTCAGGCGGGGACGGTGTGGGCGTCGCCGAAGGCGGTCAGCGACCCGCGGCTGCGCAGGTTCATGACGAAGGCGAGGACCTTGGCCACGGCAGCGAAGAACTCCGGCGGGATCTCCTGGCCGATCTTGCAGCTCTTGTACATGGTGCGGGCCAACTGGACGTCCTTGACCAGGGGGACGTCGTTCTCCTTGGCCTTCTCGCGGATCTTGCTGGCGATGGCGCCGGCGCCCTTGGCCACGACCTTGGGCGCCCCGGTGCCGGGTTCGTAGCGCAGGGCCACCGCGATGTGGGTGGGGTTGACCAGGACGACGTCGGCGGAGGCGACGTCGGACATCATCCGGTTGCGCGACATGGCCATCTGCTTGGAGCGGATGGCGCCCTTGAGCAGCGGGTCGCCCTCGGCGTTCTTGTGCTCCATCTTGATGTCCTGCTTGCTCATCCGCAGCTTCTTCATCGTGCGGCGGTAGCTCATGGCGTAGTCGCCGGCGGCGATGATCAGGCCGAGGAGGACGGTGACGGCGACGATCTTCACCACCGCCCCCTTGGTGAGGGTGAGCACCGAGGCCAGCGGCATGAGGCCGCTGCCGACGAACTGCGGGACGAGGTTCTTCACCACCAGCCACATGACCGTCCCGATGACGACGGTCTTCAGCAGCGACTTCGTGCCCTCCCACAGGGCCTGCGGACCCCAGTGCTGCTTGAAGCCGTTGACGGGGTTGAGGTTGCTGAACTTCGGCTTCAGCTTCTTCGGCGCCGGGCGCAGGGTGCCCTGGACGCCGCCGGAGACCACGACGGCGAAGACGGTGGCCGCGGCCAGCGGGCCCAGGACGCCGGGGATCCCGGCGAAGGTGGCGGCCAGGGCGGCCAGGGCGCGCGCGGGTTCGGGATCGGCCGCGACCGCGCCGACCCCGGCGAACGCCTTGCGCAGCAGCACCTGACCGGACTCGATGGTGTGCGGGATCGTCACGGCCCCCGCCCCGGTGGACAGCCACGCCGCGACGTCGCGGGAGAAGGGGATGTTCCCCTCGTCGCGGGCCTCCTTGAGCTTCTTCGGAGTCGGCTTCTCGGTCTTCTCACCGCTCACCGGCCCTCACCCCCGCCCGCGGGGGCGGCCGCGCCGCCGGTGTCGGGGGGACCGGGGGTGACCAGGCGCACCACGGTCTCGCGGGCGGTGCCGGCCATGTCGTCCACGACCCCGGGCAGCATCGAGAACGCGAACCCGGCCAGGGTGAGGGTGATGAGGATCTTGACGGGGAAGCTCATGGCGAAGACGTTCAGGGCCGGCGCCACGCGGGAGAGCAGACCCAGGCCGATGTCGGTGAGGAAGAGGACCGCGATGAGCGGCGCGGCGATCTGCACGGCCGAGATGACCAGCTGCGCCACGCCCTCGGTGAAGACGCGGGCCACGGTGCCGGTGTCGAGGCCGGCGTCCAGCGGCAGGACGTCGTAGCTGCGCAGGAAGCCCTGCAGGATCAGCAGGTGCCCGCCGGAGACGACGAGCAGCGCGGTGCTGGTCCAGGTGTAGAGCTTGCCGAAGACCGCGGTCTGGGACTGCATGAGCGGGTCGTAGGCCGAGGCCATCTGGAAACCGCCGAACAGGTCGAGCATGTCCCCCGCGGCCTGGACGGCGGCGAAGACGAGAGCGACGAAGGCCCCCATGACCGCCCCCACGACGGCCTGCTGGACGACGGCGGTGATGAGGGCGCCGGGTTCGACGGCCGGCACGGAGTCGCGCAGGCGCTCGGCCACCGCCAGTCCCAGCCCCACCGACAGCAGGGCCTTGACCTGCCCGTTGACGGCCTTGTTGGCGAACGGCGGGGCCAGCATCAGGAACGCCGCCGAGCGGACCGAGGCCAGCAGGACGGCCACCAGCAGGTCGAGCGGGACGGCGGGGAGCCCTTCCACCGGCTCAGCCGCCGTGGGTCAGCAGGGAGGGGATCTGCCCGTACAGGGTGGACGTGAAGCCCGTGAGCTCGTGCAGCATCCACTTGCCGCACACCACGATCGCGATGCCGACGGCCACGGCCTTGGGGACGAAGGCGATCGTCTGCTCCTGCAGCTGGGTGACGGACTGGAACAGCGAGATGCCGAAGCCGACGGCCAGCGCCGTCAGGAGCATGGGGGCGCTGAGCTTGGCGGCGAGGACGAGAGCGGTCATCCCGATGTGGATGACGGTCACGTCGGTCATCGCGGTGCCTTCCGTTCGCAGGGGTGTTCACGCTTCTGGCGTAGTTCTCGGCCGATCGGGTGAGGTTCTTGAACCCGGCCCGGGCGGGGTTCCGCGGCTGGTCGTCGCCTGGACGCAGGACGGGGCGGGCCCGGCGGATACTCCGTTCGCGCCACCCGGCCACGCGTCTCGCGACGGCCCTCGGGCGCTCACTCCGGACATCCGCCGGACCCACCCCGGCCTGCGCCCCTCGCGGGCGCCGTGCGTGGTTCAGCCCGTGTAGGAGCTCACCAGGGCCTTGATGATCAGTCCCCAGCCGTCGATCATGACGAACAGCAGCAGCTTGAAGGGCAGGGACACCGTGACCGGGGGCAGCATCATCATGCCCAGGCTCATCAGGGCCCCTGAGACGACGATGTCGATCACCAGGAACGGGATGAAGATCACGAAGCCGATGATGAAGGCGCTGCGCAGCTCGGAGAGGGCGAAGGCGGGCACCAGGGTCGTCAGCGGGGTCTCCTCGCGGGTGGCGGGGAGGTCGCGCTTGGCGGCCTTCGTCATCAGGGCCAGTTCCTCGGGCCGGGTCTGCTTCAGCATGAACTCCTTCAACGGCTGGCTGCCGTCGGTGAAGGCGACCGTGGCGGTCTTCTCGCCCTTGAGGTAGGGCTGGACCGCGGTGTCGTTGATCGCGCCGAAGGTGGGGGCCATCACGAACATCGTGAGGAACAGCGCCAGGCCGGCGAGGACCTGGTTGGGCGGGGTGCCCTGCAGGCCGAGCGCGTTGCGCGTCAGGCCCAGGACGATGAGGATCTTGGTGAAGCAGGTCGTCAGCAGCAGCAGCGCGGGGGCCACCGACAGGATCGTCAGGGCGATGATGACGGTGATGGACTGGCTGGGCTTGCCGTCGACGCCGTTGATGTCCAGCGACACCGAGCCGGGGGCGGCCGGGGCCTGCGGGGCGACCGGGTCGGCGGGGGCGACGGCGCCCGCGCTCACGCCCGTCGTGTACGCGACGGGGGCGGCGGCGGAGACGGTGGCCGGGGCGGCGGCCTGCGCGGTCGCGGCACCTCCGGCGATCAGTCCGCCGGACAGCACCAGCGCCGCGACCAGGGTGCGAGCACGGGAGTTCTTCACCTGCGGGTCGTCCTCTCACGCAGCACGTCGACTGCCTTGGTCCAGGTGGCCGGCGACAGGGCCGAGCCGGCGACGCCCGAGGAGGCGTGGCGCGCGGACTTCACCGCGATGGTCTCCCCGTCCCTGCGCACGTACCGCTCGCCGGCCGCGGGCTGGGGGGTGACGCCCTCGGCGGGGTCCGTGTCGTCGTCCGCCGCGGGGGCGGTGACGCCCTCCTCCTCGGCAGGTGCGGCCGATCCCTTGACCGCGGCCGCGGCCGGGCCCAGGACCGAGGCGACGTCGGTCTCGCCGAGCAGGCTCACCCCGGCGTCGGAGACCCCGACGACCAGGGCCTTGTCGCCGACCTGGACGAGCGCCACGGCGGCCTTGGCGCCCAGGCTCTGCTTGGCCAGGACGGCGAAGCCGGCCCCGCCGGCCACGACGCCCTGACGGCGGCGCAGCCAGCGGGAGATCAGGTAGAGGAGGCCGAGCACCGCGACCAGCGAGATGCTCGTGCGGGCGATCGCGGCGACGGCGTCCATCAGGCGCCGGCCTCCGGGGTGACGATCTCGGTGATGCGGATGGCGTAGTCCTCGTCGACGACGACGACCTCGCCGCGGGCGATGAGCTGGCCGTTGACCAGGACGTCGGCGGGGCTGCCCGCGGCGCGGTCGAGCTCCACGACCGAGCCGGGGGTCAGGGCCAGCAGGTCCTGCACGGTCATGCTCGTGCGGCCGAGCTCGACGGTGACGTCCATCTGCACGTCGCGCAGCAGGTCCATCGTGCGGCGCGGGCCGGCCGGGGCGGGGGTGCCGGCCGGGGCGAAGGACGGCATCGGGGCCGGGGTGGTGTCCGGCTGGGCGGTGAGGGTGAGGCCGATGAGGGCCAGGGTCTCCCCGCCGGCGTCGATGACGGCGACGGCCCCGTCGGCGATCTGGGACAGCGCCTGCGCCGGGTCGCCCTCGACCCCGGCCTCCAGGGTGCACTGACCCAGGGCGTGCACGACGGTCTCCAGCGCCGGGCGCAGGGCGTCGACGGGGTCCAGGGCGCCCTCGGGGCTCATGAGGAGGGTGTTGAGGGTCTCCTCGCCGACCACGACGGTGACCCGCCCGTTGGCGGCGCCGGCGAAGTTCGCCGAGACCGCGATGCCCTCGTCGCCGAGGTCGGGGGCCTGGGCGACCGCGAGGACGGTGGAGATGGTGCCCGGCGCGGACAGCGGGAGGACGGCGAGCGCAGCCTGAGCGGCCTCGCGCAGCGTGGACATGAGGTCGGCGTGGGTGGCGGTGCTCATCGTGCGTTCTCCTCGGGGGTCGGGACGATCAGGCAGGCGAGCTTCGCGCCGCGGCTACCGGCCACGGCGGAGGCGACGTGGGCGTCGGAGGACACGACCTCCAGGGGTTCGTCGGCGCGGTGCGGCAGGCGCAGCACGTCGCCGGGGACGAGACCGAGGATCTCGTCGGGGCGCATCTGCGCCGCCTTCATCCGCACCGAGACCTCGACGGGGATGTGCTCGAGGTGGTCGTCGAGGCGGTCGCGCATGAGGCGCCGGATCCGCAGCTCCTCGGGGCTGGCCACCCGCAGCTCGGCCGCGGTCAGCGCCGTCGACAGCGGGTCCAGCGGCATCGCCAGGGTCGCGGTGCCGGCCACCCCGTCGACCTCCAGGTGGAAGGAGGACACGATCATCACGTCCGTGGCGGCCGCGGCCTGCGCGAAGGCGGGGTTCTGGTCGATCGCGGTCAGCTTCGGCTTGAGGTCGGTGACCGTGACCAGCGAGGAGGCCAGCTCGACCAGGGTCCGCTCGACCATGCCGCGGGCCAGGACGGCCTCGATGTCGGTCAGCTGCCGCTCGGGCTGGGCGTTGTGCCCGGTCCCGCCGAGCATCCGCTCGATGCAGGAGAGCACGAAGGCCATGTCCATGTGCAGGACGGCCGCCCCGACCAGCGGTTCGGGGTCGAAGACGGCCATGACCGTCGGCATCGGCAGCGACGCGGCGTACTCGTCGTAGCTGTACTGCTGGATGCCGTCGAGCTCCACCTGCACCGTGGTGCGCAGGGTGGAGGACAGCAGCGTCGCCCACTGCCGGCAGAAGCCCTCGTAGGTGATCTCGAGCACGCGGGCGTGCTGACGGGACAGCTTGGTCGGCCGTCGGAAGTCGTACGGGACGGGAACACCGCGTCGCCGGGAGCGACGGGTGCCTGTCCGCTCTGCGGTGCTGGGGGTCTCGGCTGCCACGCTCCCCTATCGGCACGAACGGCCGTCACCCTTTAGCGCGAGCCCGAACGGGTGTTACCGGGCGCCCGGCCCTCAAGTCCGCCGGGTCCGGGCGCGGGCTGCGCGGGGCTGCGCGGGGGCCGGGGGGCGCTGCGCGGGGACGACGAAGGCCCCCGCGCGTCGTCGCACGGGGGCCCGGGTCGGACCAGGTCCGGTCAGGCGGAGCCGGTGGCGCCGGGTGGCGCCGGGTCGGGTCGGGTCACTGCATCACGAAGGACGTGAGGTAGATGCCCATGACCCCCTGGGTCTCCTCGCCCTCCTCGTCGTGGGTCATGTAGGCGTGGATGATCTTCTCCTGCAGCAGGTCCTTGTGGTGGTTGCGCTGCTCGGCGTTGGCCAGGTCGGCCATCGACAGGTTGGAGAACTCGGAGATGATCAAGTCGTAGGCCTTGCTGCCGTCCAGGGCGGTGCTGCCGCCCCCGTGCCCGCCGGCGTCGGCGGCGGCGACGGCCTGCAGGCCGACGCCGATCTTGAGGTAGTGCCCGTCGGCGAGGTTCACGCTGATCGGGTCCAGCGCGGTGACGTCACCGGGGGTGAGGGTGGGCGTCGGGGTGGCCTCGGCCGCCGCGGCCGTGTCGCCCTTGGTGAGCATGAAGACGCCGGCGCCGGTGCCGCCGGCCAGCAGCACGGCCGCGGCCGCGCCGATGACGATGAGCTTCTTCGCGCCGCCGGGCTTGGCCTCGCCGTCGCCCGCCGTCTTGTCCTTCTTGGCCATGGGAACTCCGTTTCGGGGTCGTCAGGTGGTCAGTGGGCGACGTCGGTCGCGAGGTCCGGCGCGATGCCGGCGGCGACGTCGATGGCGACGTCGGTGGTGCTCACGGTGCTGGTGGTGGTCGAGGAACCGCTGGTGCCGCTGGTGCCAGTGAGCTCCGCCGGGCCGTCCCCGGTGGGGATGCCGGCGGCGACCTCGGGCAGGAGGGCCTTGACCGCGTCCGAGCTCGGCGAGGCGACGACCAGGTCGACGCGGCGGTTGCCCGTCAGCGCCTTGGGGTCCTCGTTCGGGTAGAGCGGGCGGCTGTCGGCGTAGCCGGTGCCCGAGAGGTGGTTGCCGGGGATGCCGGCGGCGGTGAAGCGCTGCACGACCGTCATGGCGCGGGCGGCCGAGAGGTCCCAGTTGTCCCGGTAGCGGGTGGTCGCGCTCAGCGAGAGCGAGTTCGTGTGCCCCTGCACGGCGATGTCGTTGGGCAGCTGCGCCAGGATCGGCGCGATGACGTCGAGCACCTCGCGGCCCTTCTCCTCGACCTCGGCGGAGGCGTTGGCGAAGAAGACGTTGTCCGCGACCAGCCCGACGACGAGGCCGTCGGAGGTGATCCGGTAGGTCACCTGGTCCTGGTCGCCCTTGGCGGTGAGGGCCGCGTCGATCTGCTTGGCGATCTCGCGGTAGTCCTGCACCTCCTCCTGGGCGGCCTTGAGGTCCTCCTGGGTCTGCGCGGTCTGCGCGGCCTGGAGGATCTTCCGCACCTCGGTGGACACGCTCTGCTGCAACGGCTGGCCCGTGGAGTTGGGCGTGATGTCGATGGGCATGTCGCCGTTGGTGGCCTCCAGGATCCCGGCGCTGCCCGAGACGGCCTGGTTGCTGCTGCTGGTGCCCTTGGTGAGGCCGTCCTTGAACTGGGCGAACTTCAGCTGGTCGATCTGGCTGAGGGCGAAGAGGACGATGAACAGCGCCATGAGGACCGTCAGCATGTCGGCGTAGGCCACCAGCCAGCGTTCGTGGTTGGCGTGCTCCTCGTGCTCCTCGTGCTTGTGGCGCCGCTTGTGCGCTGCCGACATCAGGCCGCCTTCGCGTCCGGGACCGTGGTGCCCGGGGGCAGCAGGCTCTCCAGCTTCTTGGCGACCGAGCGGGGGTTGGAGCCGGCCTGGATGGCGAGGATGCCCTCGACGACCAGTTCCATCTGCGCGGTCTCCAGCGCGGACAGGCGGGTCAGGCGGCTCTGCATCGGCAGGTAGAGGATGTTCGCGCTGGCGACGCCCCAGAAGGTCGCGACGAACGCGCCGGCGATCATCGGGCCGAGCGCGGCGGCGTCGGAGAGGTTCGCGAGCACGACGGTGAGGGAGATGACGGTGCCGCAGATGCCGACGCTGGGGGCGTAGCCGCCCATGTCGCCGAAGATCTTCGCGCCCTGCTTGTCCGCGGCCTTCTTGGCCTGGATCTGGGCGGTGAGGATCTCGTAGAGCTCGTCGGGGTCGGTGCCGTCGATCGCGGTCTGCAGGCCGTTGCGGAGGAACTCGTCGTCGACCTCCTTGATGGCGTCCTCGAGGGCCAGCAGGCCCTCGCGGCGGGCGCGCTCGGCCATCTTGACGATGGTGCCGACGGTCTCGCCGGCGTTCTTCGGCTTGCCCAGGAACGCCTTCTTGACCTGCTTGATGGTCCCGGCGGCGTCCTTGAGGGTGCCACCCATGACGCCAACGCCGATGGTCCCGATGATCACCAGGACCAGGGGGCCGACGAGCAGGATGTCCGTGAGCGAACCACCCTCGTGGTTCTGCGTCCAGAGGACGGCGGCGACGGTGACGACGAGACCGCCGATGAATGCGAAGTCCATGGCTCAGGGCCTCCTGCGGTGCAGCGGGACCGGGGCAGGCAGCTCGCCGTCCGTGTCGCTGGGGGTGGTCGGTTCGGTGGTGTGGTGCGGCAGCTCCAGGACGTCGGCGCCGGGGCCGGACTCCTCCAGGGAGTGCGCGGTGGCGACGACCCGCGCGCGGAACGCCATGACCCGCTCGATGATCTCGGCCAGCGGCTCGGTGACGACGAACTTGGCGCCGTCGACGAGGGTGATGACCGTGTCGGGGGTCGAGTCGACGCGCTGGATCAGATCGGGGTTCACGGCGAACACCGACCCGTTGAGGCGAGTCACGAGGATCACGTGGGGTCCGTCCTTGGGGTGGAGTGGGGTGCCCGTCCGTGGGCTGCTACGTCCAGTCCATCGGCGCACGGCGAGGGGACCTGAGAGAGGGTTGCGCGGTACACCCGTTCGTGCTAATGCCCTGCGGTTGTTCACTCTGCGCAACGAGAACACCCCCCTGGAGCGTTGCTCCAGAGGGGTGTTCGGCACGTCCCCGGACCCGCTTGAGCGGGGCCGGGATCAGGGTCAGCGCTTGAGGTTGACCAGGTCCTGCAGCAGCTCGTCCGAGGAGGTGATGACCTTCGAGTTCGCCTGGAACCCGCGCTGGGCGAGGATCAGGTTGGTGAACTCGGCGGAGAGGTCGACGTTGGACATCTCCAGCGAGCCGGCGAGGATCGAGCCGCGGCCGGCGGAACCGGCGATGCCGAAGACGGGCTGCCCGGAGTTCGTCGAGACGCTGTAGAGGGAGTTACCCTCCTTGCGCAGACCAGCAGAGTTGTTGAAAGAAGCGATCGCGATCTGACCCAACGTCTGCTTGTAGCCGTTGGAGTAGTTGCCGGTGATGACCCCGTCAGTCCCGAAGGAGAAACCGGTCAAAGTGCCGATCGGGGCGCCGTCAGCGACAGGGTTGACGTTGCTGGTACCGGTGGTGCCGACATAGCTCGTCAAACCAGTAAGGTCCAAAGAAACCGTCGAGTCAGCCTTCGTTCCAGCGCCCTCCACGGTCGCCACCATGCTGTTGGTACCCTTCGCCGCACCGTCCGGATCGAACTCAACGGTCTCGGCAGTGGTTCCATCCGCCTTCTTGAGTACGACCTCCTTGCCGTTCGAGTCCACCGCCTTGACGTGCCAGACGTTGGTGGGCTCGTAGACGGCCGCCTTCGCTGGCGTGACCACACCATTTGCGTCGGTGCTTGCCGCCGTCGCGGCGGTGTAGTTCACATCGTTGGTGAAGGTGACGAAAACCTTGGTCGCAATTCCCTGGTCGTCATACGAGGAGAATGAGCTCGTGACCGCTGTTCCCTTGATCACGCCATCTCCAGGGGAGCTCCCAGTGACATACTGGTCAGCAGCAGGCAAAGCGGTCGGTGTCTTGAACGTCCGGTCGATGTTGCCCTTGAACTTCGCCTCAGTCGTGGCCACCGCCGGCATTACAGTGTCGGAGGGAATGACGAGCTTGCCGATCTGCCCGTTGGTGTTCACCGCCCCCGCCGCGTCGGCCTTCCAGCCCATGACGTAACCCCCGTCGTTGGTCACGACAGAGCCGTTGGCGTCGAGCGTGAACGAGCCGTTGCGCGAGTAGAAGGTGCCGTCGCCCTGCTGGATGGCGAACATGCCGTCGCCCTGCAGCATGAGGTCGGTGGACTTGCCCGTCGCCTGCGCCGAGCCCTGCGTCATGTTCTGGGTGATCGCGTTGACGCGGACGCCGAGGCCGACCTGGGCCGGGTTGGTACCGGCCGCAGCATCGGTGGGAGCACCGGCGGCCTTGGTGAGCTGAGACAACGTGTCGGCGAAGACGACGCTGGAGCTCTTGAAGCCGGCGGTGTTGACGTTGGCGATGTTGTTGCCGACGACGTCCATCATCGTCTGGTGGGAACGGAGACCGCTGACACCGGAGAACATGGAGCGGAGCATGCTTCAGACCTTTCGAGGGGCTGACGGGGAACTGGGATGGACTGGAGGAGGATCAGGCCGACTTCGATGGGGTGGTCGTGGCCGCAGCCTCACCGATCCCCGAGACCCTGGACAGGACGACGCTGGTGCCGTCCACGTTGAGGACGGGCTCGCCGTTGGTACCGCCGGCCGAGCCCTGGGTGAAGGACGCGGACTTCACGACGCCGCTCTTCGCGGTGCCGTCCTCGCCGGTGTAGGAGACGATCTGACCGATGAGGGTGCTGGCCTGCAGCTTGTTCTGCGCCGCCAGCATGGACCCGCTGCTGGCCGCCACCTCCTGCATGGTCTCCAGCGCGGAGAACTGCGCGGTCTGGGCCATGAACTGGGTGGTGTCGGCCGGCTTGGACGGGTCCTGGTACTTCAGCTGCGCCACCAGGAGCTTGAGGAACGTGTCCTTGTCGGTCTTGGTCTTGGCGACCGCAGCCGAGGCGGAGGTGTCCGTCTTGTTCGCGTTCTTGGCCGCGTTGGTCTGCGTGATCAGGTCCGAGTTGGCCATGAGCCCGGCGTACGGGTTCGCGCCGCCGGCCGCATCAACTGTCATGCCTACTCCTTCGGTCGAACGGGTGAGGGGCTTTAACCCGAACGGGCACCTTCGGCGCCCAGGCAGGTGGTCTCGGGCGGGCGGGCTTCAGATGCTGAGGTCGAGGCGCCCGTCGGCGGCCGCGGCCGCGGTGCGGGCCGCGCTGCGGCGCTCGTCGGTGGCGAACAGCGACGCGCGCGAGCCCTGGCCGTAGCCGGGGCCGGGCTGCCGGCCCTGGGACCCGGCGGAGGAGCCCTGCTGACCCGCGCCGAACTGGGCGTCGGCGGACTGGCGCTGCTGGGAGCCGGAACCGGTGCTCACGTCGACGGTGGTCTGGGTGAAGCCGGAGCCGGACAGCTCCCGCTGCAGGTCGCCCACCGCGGCCTTCAGGGCGTGGCGGGCGGCCTCGGAGGCCCCGGCGAGGGAGACGTGCAGCGCTCCCCCGGTGACCTCGGCGGTGACCTTGACCGTGCCGAGCCCCTCCGGGGTGACCTCCACGGTCATCCGGTGCACCGCGTCGGCCGCGGGCAGGTCGTCCAAGCGGGCCGCGACGCCCTGGGCGAAGGCGGCCGGGTTGGTCAGCGGCAGCGGCGCGGGCGGGGTCGAGGTGGTCGCGACGGCCGGGCTGCCGGTGACCGCGGTGCCCGTCACGGCCGGGGCGGTCGTGGGCACCGCGGTGGGGGTCGGGTCGACGACCTGGACCGGCGCCTTCAGCGCGGCCTGGGGAACGGCGGCCGTGGGCGACGCGGTCGGGCCGGCGACCGGGGCCACCGGCTGCTGCGGCACGGGGAACTCCCCCGCGGCGGTGCGCGGCGCGGCCGGCGCCACCGGCGAGGCCACCGGGCCGGGCTGACCCTGCTGGCCGGGCTGGCCCTGCTGGCCGGGCTGGCCCTGCTGGCCGGCCTGGCCGCCGGTGCCGGACTGCCCCGCCGGGGCGGCGGTCACGGCAGGGGCGCCCGACGGGGCGGGAGCCTCGACCGGGACCGGCTGGCCCTGCGGCGCAGCGGTGTTCGAGGGCACCGGGACGGCGGGGACGGGCGTTCCCGCGCCGGCCGGCTGCGGCGCGACGGAGGTGACCGCCTGCCCCGCGGCCGTGGCCGGGGCGGTCTGGTCGGTGAGCACGGCGTTCTTGATGACGTGCTGCGGCAGGCCCGTGAGCGCGGTCTGCACGGCCACCGGGGAGGCGGACGACGCGGCGGGGGCGGCGGGGGTGGAGGTGAGCGCGGCGCCGGCGAGCGTCGCCTCGGCCGGGGCGGCCGGGGCGGTGGGCGCAGCCGGGGCCGCCACGGCCGGGGCGATGGGCGCGGTGGAGGCGCCCGGCGTGGCGGGAGCGGCGACGGGGGCCGGGGCGGCCGGGGCGACTGCGGCGGGCGCGGGCTGGGCCCCCGGGACCGGGGCGGCCGGGACGGCCGGTACGGGCACGGTGGCGGTCTCCCCCGCACCCGGGGCGGGCACGGCGGCGGGGACCGCGGTCGCGACCGCCGGGACGCCCTCGACACCCACGACACCCGCGGCCGGCGCGGTCGCCGGGGCCGGGGTCTCGGTCCTGGGGGTCAGCGCGGCGCGCAGCGCGGCGGGCAGCCCGAGCAGCGAGGGGTCCACCGGGAGGGCGGGACCCGCGGGAGCCGCGGCGTCGGCCGCTTCGTCGGGGGTCCCGCCGGCGGTCTCGTCGGTGCCGCGGACGGCGTCGCCGCGGTGGGCCGCGGGGCCGGTGGCCTCGGTGGCCGCGGCGTCCTCGACGCGGGCGGGGTCGCGCTTGGTGCGCACGGCGGGCCGGTGCGCGGGCTCGGGGCGCTCGGGGCGGGTCTCCGCGGGGCGCTCGGGGCGGGGGTCCTCGCCGCGGGCCGGGGTCCCGGCGCGCGCGACGTCGTCCCGGGCGTCCCGCTGGTCCCGTGCGTCCCGGGCGTCGCGCTGGTCCCGTGCGTCCCGGGCGTCGCGCTGGTCCCGCGCGGTGGTGCGCAGGTCCTGCACGGCCTGCCCGAAGGAGTCGGCGAAGGCCGACCCGCTGTCGGACCCCGTGGAGGAGCGTCCGGGCTCCCGCGCGGCCGGGGTCGGGAAGGGCAGCGTCGTCAGCGACGTCGTAGACAGGTTGGCGCTCACGCGGCACTCCCGAGGTCGGCGGTGATCTTCTTGACGTAGTTCTGGGTCTCGGCGAAGGGCGGGATGCCGCCGTGCTTGCGGACGTTGCCGGGCCCGGCGTTGTAGGCGGCCAGGGCCAGCGGCACCGAGCCGAAGGTCTTCAGGTTCTGCGAGAGGTACTTGCCGGCGGCGTCGATGGAGGCCATCGGGTCGCGGGGGTCGATCCCGAGGCTGCGGGCGGTGGCGGGCATGAACTGCATGAGCCCGGTCGCCCCGGCGGGGCTCTTGGCGTTCGGGTTGAACCCGGACTCCTGCTTGGCCACGGCCCTCAGCAGCCCGGCGGGCAGCCCGTGCTTCTGCTCCGCGGCGCTGAAGGCGGCCTCGTAGGGGGCGGACTTCGCGGAGGCCGACGAGGCGGAGGACAGCGAGGCGGGGCGGACGTAGCTGGAGGTGTCGGCCGCGGAGGTCGCCCCCACCCCGGTGAGCAGGGCCGCGGCGACGCCGGCGCCGGCGGCGGTGGTGGCCGCGGCGGCGCCGAGGCGGCGGATGGTCATGGGGGTCTCCCAGACCTTGGAGATCTTCACGACGTCACCCGTCTTCGGCGCGTGCAGCATCTTGCCGTCGCCGACGTAGATCCCGATGTGGTGCCCGTTCTCCAGGACCACAAGGTCGCCGGGCCTGGCCTGGGCGAGGCCGGGCACGGCGGTGCCGACCGTGGCCTGCTGGGCCGCGGTGCGCGGCAGCGTCAGGCCGACCTGCTTCCCGGCGTACTGGATCAGCCCGGAGCAGTCGAAGCCGGCCGGGGTCGTCCCGCCCCACTTGTAGGGGACGCCGGTGTACTGCTTGGCGACGGAGAGCAGCTGCTCCCCCGCCGAGCTGGAGCTGAGGGTCCGCATCCCGCGCCCGACCAGCCCCGCCGTCGCGGCGGGGGTGGCGGAACCGCTGGTGGACAGCAGGTCCGCGAAGCCCTCGGAGCCGACCCCGGCCGTGGCCGTGGCCGTGGCCGGCGCCGTGGACGTGGTCGCGGCGGTGCGCGCGAGGGTGCGCACCGGCAGCGTCCCGGACAGCTGCGCGATGCGGGACTCGATGTCGGCGATGCGGGACTGGATCTCGGCGATGCTCACGGGGTGCCCCCCTCCAGCTGGGCCCGGCGACGGGCCTTGGCGGCGAACTCGGCGACGGTGCGGTCGTCGAGGGCGTTCTGGTCGGCGAGCAGCGCGGCCTGCTCCTGGGCGATCTCGTGGCGCTCGACGATGCGTTCGAGGGAACGCTCGGCGCGGCGGGCGCGGGCCCAGGCGGCCTGCTTGTGACCGAGGTCGGCCTCGGCGCGGGCGACGAGCGCCCGGGTGTTGTCCAGGTCGGCGACCAGCGCGGCACGGCGGGCCACGCCCGCGGTCCACGCCGCCATGGTCTCGTCGGACAGGTGCGCCTCGCCGAGCTCGTGGCGGACGCGGGCGGCGCGCCTCTGCTCGTTGCGCAGCACCGCGTTGGCCGCGGCGACGTCGACCTTGATCTGCTCCTGCTGCACCTTGCGCAGCTTCAGCAGCGCCAGGATCGCCTTGGTCGTCTTGGCCGCGCTCACCGCACACCTCCGAAGGTCGAGACCAGTTGCTGCAGCTGCGCCCAGGCCTGCGGGGCGGGGGTGATGTCGTGGATGTCCTGGCGCAGGAAGGCGTTGATCGCGGGCAGCTGGGCCACCGCGGCGTCGACCTCGGGGTTGGCGCCGGGCTGGTAGGCGCCGACGTCGATGAGCTCCTTGGCGTCGCGGTGGGCGGCCATGACCCGGCGCAGCGCCGTGGCGGCGCTCTTCTGCTCGGGCGTGGTGACGCGGCCGGCGACGCGGGAGACCGACTCCAGGACGTCGATGGTCGGGAAGTGCCCGGCCGTGGCCAGGCGGCGGTCCAGGACGACGTGGCCGTCGAGGATGGAGCGCGCGTTGTCGGCGATGGGCTCGTTGTGGTCGTCGCCGTCGACGAGGACGGTGTAGATCCCGGTGATGGAGCCGGTGACCCCGGGCCCGGCCCGTTCCAGCAGCCGCGGCATGAGCGCGAAGACGCTCGGCGGGTAGCCGCGGGTGGCGGGGGGTTCGCCCACGGACAGGCCGATCTCGCGCTGGGCCATGGCGACGCGGGTGAGGGAGTCCATCATGAGGACGCAGTCGGCGCCCATGTCGCGGAAGGACTCCGCGACGGTGGTCGCCGTCAGCGAGGCGCGCAGGCGCAGCACGGGGGCCTCGTCGGAGGTGGCGATGACGACGACGGAGCGGGCCAGGCCCTCGGGGCCGAGGTCGTCCTCGAGGAACTCGCGGACCTCCCGCCCGCGCTCGCCGACCAGGGCCAGCACCGACACGTCGGCGGAGGTGCCCCGGGCGATCATCGACAGCAGGGAGGACTTGCCGACGCCGGAGCCGGCGAAGATGCCGAAGCGCTGCCCGCGCCCGGCGGGGACCAGGGTGTCCAGGGCCCGCACGCCGAGGCTGAGGGGGGCGTCGACGCGCCCGCGGGTCATGGCCGGGGGCGGGGTGGCGTGCAGGGGGCCGCGGGGGGCGGTGTGCAGGGGCGGGCCCCCGTCGAGGGGGTTGCCCAGCGCGTCGACGACGCGGCCCAGCAGCGCGGGGCCGACGGGGACGTCGGAGGGGCGCCGGACCGCCACGGCGGGGGCGCCGGCGGCCAGGCCGGTGAGGTGACCCAGCGGCAGGCAGCGCAGGCGCGACCCCTCCGCGGCGACGACCTCGGCGGGGATGGAGTACCGCTCGTCGCCGAGGCGGACGGTCTCCCCCACCGCGGCCTCCAGGCCGGAGACCTCCACGGAGAGGCCGACGATGCCGGAGACCCGCCCGCGGACCTCGGGACGGGCCGCCTCGACGGCCCGGGCGACCTGCGGC
The DNA here is from genome assembly GCF_000017305.1 of Kineococcus radiotolerans SRS30216 = ATCC BAA-149. Taxonomy (GTDB): domain Bacteria; phylum Actinomycetota; class Actinomycetes; order Actinomycetales; family Kineococcaceae; genus Kineococcus; species Kineococcus radiotolerans. The sequence goes on from NC_009664.2 coordinate 550,851, forward strand.
GCGAGGATCTCGCGCACGCCGGCCGCCAGGCGGTGGGAGACGAGCTGGGCGCTCACGCCGGGTCTCCGCTCGACCCTTCGGTACCCACGAGGGCTTCCAGGGCCCGGGAGACGCTGGCCCGCAGGCCCGCGTCCACCTCGGTGTCGCCCTGGCGCGCGACGGCGTCACCCGGTTGGACGGTGGGGTCAGGCAGGTAGGTCACGAGGTCTGCATCGGACGAAGCGTGCCGACCCTTGAGGGCGTCACCCGTCAGGGCGCTCAAGTCGGCCGGGTTGACGCGGACGGTGACCGGCTTCTCCCCGTCCAGGGGCCTCAGGGCCCGCTGGACGGCGTCGTGCACCGGGGAGCCGGCGAGGGTGACCTCGCGGTCCAGGACGGCGCCGGCGAGCTCCAGGGCGAGCTCCAGGACGGTGTCGGCCAGGGCCCCGATGCCGGGTTCGCGCTCGGCGCGCAGCGCCTCCCCGGCGGTGAAGAGGGCCTCCTCGGCCCGGTTGCGGGCCGCGCGCCGCTCCTCGCGGTCCAGCCGGGCCGCGGTCTCGGCGGCCTCGCGCTGCCGCTCCAGCTCGGCCGCGGCCTTCTCCGCGGCCTGGCGCATGCCCGCCGCCCAGCCCGCGGCGTAGCCCTCGGTGCGGGCGGACTCGCGGACCCGCTGCAGCGCCTCGGAGTCGTCGCGGCCGGTGAGGTCGAGACCGACGAAGCCCCGGGGGGAGGTGCTCGTCGCGGCCGGGACCGCGACGAACACCCGGGGCTCACGGGTCCCCGGCCGGGTGTCGGCCGGGGTGAACGCCCGCGACGAGGTCGCGGGACGGGACGCGTCACGCCACGAAGTCATCGTCACCGCCGCGGGTCAGCACGATCTGGCCGGACTCCTCGAGCTGGCGGATGATCGCGACGACCTTCTGCTGCGACTCCTCGACCGCGGACATGCGGACCGGGCCGAGCAGCTCGATCTCGTCGATGAGGTTCTCCCGGGCGCGCTCGGAGACGTTCTTGAGGATCTTGTCGCGCACCGTGTCGGTGACGCCCTTGAGGGCGGTGGCCAGGTCGGCGGTCTCCACCCCGCGCAGGACGAGCTGGATGGCGCGGTCGTCGAGGGTGGTGATGTCCTCGAAGACGAACATGAGCGCGCGGATCTCCTCGGCCAAGGCGGAGTTCTTGGTCGCCAGGCCCTCGAGGATGGAGCGCTCGGTGCCGCGGTCGGCGCGGTTGATGATGTCGACCAGGGGCTGGACGCCGCCGACGGCGGTGTTCGTCTTGGCCTGCAGCACCGTGGAGGTGCGGCGCTGGACGACGTCCTCGACGAGGCGGACGTACTCGGAGCTGGTCGCCTCCATGGTGGCGATGCGCAGCGCGATGTCGGCCTGCATGTCCGGCGAGAGCCCGCCCAGGATCATCGAGGCCTGGTCCGGGCGCAGGTGCGCCACGACGAGGGCGATGGTCTGGGGGTGCTCGCCGGTGAGGAAGGTGAGGATCTGCTGGGGGTCGGCCTGGTGCAGGAACTGGAACGGCTGCACGATGGCCGCCTCGGCGACCCGGCCGAGGACCTCCGCGGCCCCCTCGGCGCCCAGGGCGCCCTCGAGGAGGGACTGGGCGAAGTCCAGGCCACCGAGCCCGCCGCGCAACGGCGAGGCGATCATCCCGTGGAACTCCTCCAGGACGATGCCGGCGATCTCCGGGGAGACCGAGCGCAGCCGCAGGATCTCCGCGGTCAGCTCCTCGATCTCGGCGGGGCGCAGGTGGGAGAGCACCTTGGCGGCGTTCTCCTGACCGACCTGCATGAGCAGGACGGCGGCCTTCTGGGCGCCGCTCATGGGCGCGACCTCGAGCTCGGTGGACACCACGGGTCAGGACCTCCGATCGGCGAGCCAGCCGCGGAGCAGTTCCGCGACTTCCTCGGGCTGGCGGGAGACGAGTTCGACGACCTCGGTGCGGCGGGCGGCCGCGGCCTCCAGGGCCGGGTCCACCGGTGCTGCTTCGAGCGCCACCGGCCTTTCGACCACCGGAGCGATTTCCTTGAGCTCCTCGTCCAGGCCGGTGATGTCGCCCAGCTGCAGCGGCTCGACGTCCAGGACGTCGACCGTCTCCACCTTGCGGCGGCGGAAGGCGACCAGGATGACGACCAGCATGATCAGGACGAGCAGGCCCAGGGCGGCGGTCTTGGCGTAGCCGATGAGGGTGGTCTGCTGGTCGGCCTCGTCGGCCGCGGCGAGCGCGGCGGCGGCCTCGGCCGCGGCGGTGTCGTCGAAGGCGGTCTTGACGACCGAGACGCTGTCCCCGCGGGTGGCGTCGATGCCCGCGGCCTGGTTGACGATCTGGGTGATCTGGTTGACGTCGGCGGCCCCGGCGGCGCCCTTCGCGCCGGCGTTGACGACGACGGAGACCGTCTGCTTCTCCAGCTTGCCCGGGGCCTGCTTGGTGACCGTGTCGATCTTGTTGATCGCGTTGTTGTTGGTCTCGGACTTCTTGGCGTAGCCGCCGCCGTTCTCGGCGTCGCCACCGGGCACGGCGATGTTGTCGGGGCCCAGGACACCGGTCGCGGCGGCGCCGGTGGTGCCCTCGTAGGTCTCCTCGGTCTTGGCCTCGGCCAGGGGGTCGATCTCCTGCGGCTGGCTGTAGGTCGTGGAGGACTCGGTCTTGTCGTCGTAGTTGAGGGTCGCCTTGACCGTCGCCTTGACGTTGCCCTTGCCGTAGACGCTCTCGAGGAAGGTCTGCAGGTCGGCGCTGGCCGAGGCGTTGTAGTCGCTGGTCTTCTCCTGCTGGGCGGAGGAGCCGGACCCGTCGGTGGAGAGGGTGTTGCCCTTGTCGTCGACCACCGAGACGTTCGCGGGGTCCATGCCCTCGACGCCGCCGGAGACGAGGTTGACGATGGAGGTCACCTGGTCGTTGGACAGCTCCTTGCCCGGGCGCAGCTTGACCAGGACCGACGCGGTGGTCGGGTCCTGCTCGTCGAGGAAGACGTCCTTCTGCGGGATGGCCAGGTTGACCACGGCCGACTCGACACCGTCGATCGACTCGATGGTGCTCTCCAGCTCACCCTGCAGGACCTTCTGGTAGGTCTTCTGCTGCATGAACTCCGAGGTGGTCACCTTCTGCTCGGTGAGCAGGGTGTAGCCGGAGCCGGTGTCGGCGGGCAGGCCCGCACCCGACATCGCCAGCCGCTCGCTGTCGACCACGTCGGCCGGCACCAGGATCGTGGCGCCGTTGTCGGCGAGCTGGTAGGGCACGCCGTCCGCGTCGAGCTTCTCCACCATGGCGTTGGCGTCGGCGCCCGAGAGGTTCGAGAACATCGGGGTGTACGACGGGGTGGACGCCCACCGGGAGAAGAGGACGGCGCCGCCGAGGAGGGCGACGACGACCGCGATGACGACCGCCTTCTGGCCGGTCGAGAAGGTCCGGAATCCGGAGACGAAGTTCTTGGCGTTCTCGACGATCGCCGCGCTTCCCTTGGCCTTGGCCATCAGACCTGCATCCTCATGATCTCGTTGAAGGCGTCGACCGCCTTGTTGCGGATGGCGGTGGTGAGCTGGGTGGCCAGCTGGGCCTCGTTGCTGGCGATCATGTAGTCGTGAACGTTGGTGAGGTCACCGGTGGCGGCCTTCACCGCCAGGTCGTCCGACCGGGACTGCATGCCCTGCAGCTTGTCCAGCCCTCCGGAGAGCAGCGACGCGAAGTCGGTGCCGGAGGTTCCCTCGACCGCGGTCGCCGAACCCGCGCCGGGGATCCCGAAGGCGCCGGCGGAGGCGACGGTCCCGGTGGCCGCGGTGCCGGTGGCCGCCCCGATCCCGCGGGTCATCTGCGCGTTGTCCACGTCCTCGAGCCCCTGGCCGAAGCCGGTGGCGAGGGTTCCCATCGTGCTGGCGACGTCGCCGACGCCGCCGATCGACTCGATGCTCACGCTCAGCCCTTCCCGAGCTGCAGGGCGGCCGAGTAGGCCTCCTTGGCGGAGGTGATCGTCTGCAGGTTCGCCTGGTACGCGCGCTGGGCCATCATGAGGCTCGTCATCTGGCTGCTCATGTCGATGTCGGGGTACTTCACGTACCCGTTCTCGTCGGCCAGCGGGTTGTCCGGCTCGTGGACCATCCGGCCCTCGGTGCTGCCCGTGACGATGCCGGCCACCTGGGTGCCCTTGCCGTCGGCGGCCTCGGCGGCGACGACGTACCTCGCCGCGAAGGCGTCCTCGTCGGTGCGGGTCGCGGTGTTGATGTTCGCCAGGTTGTCGCTGACGGCGTCCATCCACTTGCGGTTCACGGTGACGCCGGTGCCGGCGATGCCGATCGCGTCGAAGATGCTCATGGGTTCGCTCCGGGGGTCGGGTCAGGGGGCGGGGATCAGGGGGTGGTCCCCGTCACTGGCTGCTCATCGCGGTGCGCAGCATCGAGTACTTGGAGTTCAGCGCCGAGAGCACCGTCTGGTAGCTGAGGTTGGTGGAGATGCCGGAGATCGTCTCCTCGTCGAGGTTGACGTTGTTGCCGTCCTCGCGGGTGGGCTCCAGCGACTTCTGCGTGGCGATCCCCGAGACGGCCGCGGCGCCGGCGTCGCCGGTGGCGACCGCGCTCTTCAGCTCGTTCTCGAAGGCCACCTTGTTGGCCAGGTAGCCCGGCGTGTTGATGTTGGAGATGTTGTCGGCGATGGCCCGCTGACGCGCCTGCAGACCGTTCAGCGCGGTGTGCAGCGCGACGCTGGTGAGATCGGACACGAGCCATCCTCCGTGGGTAGTACGACGCTTCTTCGTCCTGAGCGGTGCCGGCCCCCTGCGGGGACCGCTGCCGCCGGGGCTTGCCCCCACTCCTTCGGCCCATCCACCGGGGGCCTTGAGCCCGAACGGGTGCCCGAGGGGGCGGATCGGCCGGGCACGCGCCGAGCGGGTCCGGGCCCTTCACCCGTTCGGAGCAACCGCCCGCGCCGGGTCCACTCCCCCTGCGTCCCAACGACCCCGCGACGCCACACCCGTCACGGCCGGACCGGCCCGGCGCCCGGCGCGGGTTCACCGGGACGGGTGAACGCGCGGTGACGGCGCACCCTCACCGCCGGTGGTGCCCGGGCCGGTCGGGTGTCACCCGATCGGGCGATCCAGCCGCTCAAGTCCGCGGACCCGCGCGCCGAGGAGGACGCCATGACCACAGCGGACGAGACCACCGACCCGGGAACCGCGGCCCCCGCGGAGACGGTCGAACGGTTCAGCGACGCCGAGCTCGGCGCCCTGGCGATCGAGGCCGGTGAGCTGGCCGCGGCCGAGCCCGCCGAGCACCGCGCCACCGCGCTCGGCTCGCTCGCCGCGGCCCTGCGCGCCGGCGCCGACGGGCACGACGCCGCGGGCGTGGGTCAGCTGCGGCGCTGGGCCGACGCGGACCTGTTCGAGGTCCTCGACGTCGACGCCGCGGTCGCCCCGCTGACCCAGCGCCGCAGCCTGCTGCGGTCGGGGTCGCTGCGCACCATCCTCGTCTTCGCCCCGGTCATGGTGACCTGGGTCGGCCTGCTGTTCGCCGGTCGCGCCTACGGCGACATGAGCGCCGCGGGCGAGGCCACCGACGGGGAGTCGTTCCTGCAGCTGTGGCTGGACGGCTTCGGCGGGCGCACCGCCTTCTCCCTGGACCACGTCGCGGAGATGGCGGTCGTGCTGATCGCCGGCGCCATCGCCATCAGCGTGGCCACCGACCGGCGCCAGCGCGCCGACGAGGTCGGCGCGGCGAACGCCGACGAGGCCCACCGCCGGCTGCTGCGCGGGTTCGCCGCCCGCGCCACGGTGGCCCTGGCCCCGCACCGCGCCAACGCCGCCGAGCAGCTCGGCGCGCACTTCGAGCGGGGGCTGACCGAGCTGGGCCGGCTGGTGGCGGAGACGATCCGCCTGCACGCCGACACCTCCGCCCTGGTCGCCACCGTGCGCAGCTCCAGCGAGACCGCCATCGTGGCCGCCAACGCCGCCAACACCGGCGGCGCCGACGTCGCCCGCGCCGCGCTGGAGCTGCAGACCGCCGTCACCGCCGCGGTCAGCAGCCACGGCGAGCTCATCGCCGCCGACCGCGAGCAGCACACCCGCACCCTGGCCGAGTCCACCGAGACGATCGTGGGGCACCTGGCGCAGGTGCGGGAGGGCACCGCGGAGGCGCTGCGGGAGGGCCTGCAGGGCCGCGACCGCGTCCTGTCGGCCGTGGAGGGCGTCAGCGCCTCCATCGAGCTGCTGTCGTCCTCGACCCGGGAGTCGATGGCCGCGCTGACCACCTCTGCGGAGGCGATGACCCGCCACGGCGCCGACTTCGGCGAGCGGGTCACCGGTCACGTCGCGGCGCTGTCGACCAGCGCCAAGGAGTCGGTGGAGACGATGCACCGCACGGTCGTGGAGAGCGTGGAGAAGGTCACCCGGATGACCGGGGAGGCCTTCAGCGAGCACGTCGCGGCCTCCGCCGAGCACGCCGCGACGACGATGGAGACGCTGCGCCGCGACGTCGAGCGCACCTCCGCCGCCGCCGAGTCCGCGCTGGGCACCGCCAGCCGGGTCCTGGCCACCGCCGCCGAGGCCGCGGAACGCCGCACCCGCCACGAGGAGCGCCTGAGCGACCTGCTGACCACCCAGAACGAGGTCCTGGACTCCTGGCGGGGCATCGAGAACCGCCTCGTGGAGGCCGCGCACGACATGCGCTCGGTCCCGCGCTGGATGGACCAGGTGCAGCACGAGCACGCCGACGCCACCGGCCGGGCGCTGCGCAGCATCGGCGACGCGCTGCGCGAGGACGTCACCGGGGCGGTCAGCGAGACCCTCGCGATGGCCTCCGACGACCACGTCCGCCAGGTCAACCGGGCCTACCGCGACGCCAGCCGCCAGCTGACCCAGGACCTCACCCAGACGCTGGGGTCCGGTCTGGGCACCGTCGTGGACCAGGTGATGGACCGCCTCGGCGACCAGGTCGACCAGCTCCCGGAGCGCATCGCCTCCGCCACCGCCCGTCAGCAGCGCCACCAGGTCCCCGCCGCGGCGCCCGCCCAGCACGCCCCCGCCCAGCACGCCCCCGAGCGCCGGCCGCAGCCGGCGCCGGAGCGTCGCCCCGTGCGCCCCGAGGCGCGCGCGCCGCAGGTCCAGCCCCGCCCCGAGGCCCGTCCCGAGCCGCGTCCGGAGACCCGCGTGGAGCTGCCCCGCGAGGAGCGTCGCCCCGTGCGCCCGGCCGAGCCGGAGCTGCACGCCGACTTCCAACCCGAGGAGCAGTTCGTGGCCGTCGCCCCGCGCACCCTGCAGGGCCTCGCCGCCCGCCGCTACTCCCGGGCCGGCCAGTGAGGCGCGCGGCACGCGGCGCGCGGCGCACCGCGGGGGGCGACAACCCCGCCGTGGGCCTGGCGGGCTGGGTCTTCGCCGACGCGCTGCTGGCCCTGACGATCATCGGCCTGGCCGCCGGGGGTGCGGTGCACGCCGGCATCGGGGAGTCGAAGGCCGTCGCCGCGACGGTGGCTCCCGCGGTGGTGCAGCCCACCCCCGCCCCGACGGTGACGGTGACCGCCCCGGCCCCGGCGCCGGTCGAGGCCCCGCCCATGCCCGCCGGGGTCGCCCAGGCGCCGGTCGTGGTGAGCATCAGCGTGGACGGGACCGACGACGAGGCCGTGCGCGCCGCGGTGGCCGGCGCGGTCGGCGAGCTCGCCGCCCAGGGCCGCCGGGCCGCGTTCGTGCTGACCTTCGGCACCGCCACCTCCCCCGGGGCGGGCACCGCCCTGGCCCGCCGGGTCAACGCCCAGCTGGACGTGGCCGCCCCGGCGGTCTTCGCCGGCTCGGCCAAGCGGGACTTCTGGCGCGCGGTGAACGCCGACTCCCCCCACCCCGGCGTGGTGCAGCTGGAGCTGTACCTCATCCAGTAGGCCCCGCACCCAGCAGGTCCCGCGGCCCCGTCCGCACCGACACCCCTCCGGTCCCCGACCGGAGGGGTGTCGTCGTCGGGGGCGGTCGCGGCGGGTGGTCGCGGCGCGGTCCGGGCTCAGCGCACCAGGGCCCGGTAGCTGGCCTGCAACCACGGCACGGCCACGGCCAGGGTCGGCCCGCCGAGCACGAGGACCGCCGCCACGTAGGTGGCCAGCGACAGCCCGCGCCGGGCCGGGCGGGCGGCGAGGCGGCGCACCCGGGCCAGGGCCGCGGAGCCGACGGGCATCTCCGCGCCCTCGCCCGAGGTGCAGTCCGGCTGGCCGGCGAGGGCCACCAGGGCCCGGGCCAGCGGCAGCGACCCGGCGCGGCGGCGGGCGCTGTCGTCGGCGAGCATCTCCACGAGCAGCCGCACGGAGTCCAGGGCGGCCTGGCTGGAGACGACGCGCGGGAACGCGGCGTGCAGGGCGGTGAACCCCTCGAGGACGAGGTCGTGGCGGGCGCGCAGGTGGGCCCGTTCGTGGGCCAGGACCGCGCGCACCTCCTCGGGCGTCAGCGAGGCGAGCATGGCGTCGGAGACGACGACGCGGGAGTGGACCCCGGGCACGCAGTAGGCGACGCGGCCGGGTCCGGTGAGGACCCGCACCCCGGTCTCGGCCAGCAGGGCAGCGTCCACCTCGGAGGTGGACTCCTTGCGGTGCAGCAGGTCCACCATGTCGCGGTGGCGGTTGCGGCGGCGTCGGGTGCGGATGCCGACGAGGGTGGCGACGACCCAGAACCGGACGGTGACCACCGCGACGAAGGTCGAGGTGAGGCCGATGAGGGTGGTCTGGACGGGGCCGTGGCGCTCGAGGAAGGGGAAGCCGGGTTCCTCGGTGAACAGCAGCGACAGCGAGGCCAGCCCGGCGCCGAGGGTGGCCAGGACCGCGCCCAGGGCGATGGCCTGCCAGAGCACGAGGGCGGCGCGGGGCACCTGCCAGGTCCAGCGGGCCCGGGCCAGCAGCGCGGGCCCGGGACCGGCCAGGAGCAGCGCCAGTGCTGCGAACCAGACGGCGGTCACGCCTCGAACCTACGGGGTGGGGGCGTCGTCCCCGTCCGCGCCGGTCGCCCCCATGGCGTCGAGGGCTTCGCGCAGGGCGGCTGCTTCGGCCGGGGAGACACCACCGATGAAGTGCACCAGAGCGGCCTGCCGGTCGTCCACGGTGGGGACCCCCCCGAGGGCGTCGAGCATGAGCTCGGCGACCATCTGCTCGCGGGTGGCGGCGGGGGTGTAGCGGAAGGCGCGGCCCTCGCGCTCCTGGCGCACGACGTGCTTCTTGGCCAGGCGGTCCAGGACGGTCATGACGGTGGTGTAGGCGATCTTGCGGTGCTCGGCGAGCTGCTCGTGGACCTCGCGGACCGTCAGCGGGGACCGGGCCGCCCAGAGGCGGTCCATCACGTCTCGTTCGAGTTCACCCAGCGCCACGGGGGGATGTTACGTCAACCACACCCGTGAACGCGAGCCGTCGTACTACGAGGCTGAGTACTACAGTTGGTCGTAGCACGACAGGGCGTCGTGGGAAGGCCAGGAACCAGCCGTGAGCATCGAGTCGCTGACCCGTCTGCAGTTCGCCGTGACCACGCTGTACCACTACCTCTTCGTCCCGCTCTCGATCAGCCTGGCGCTGTTCACCGCCCTCCTCCAGACCGCCCACCTGCGCGTGCGGGCCCGCACCGCCCCGGGTGATCGCGCGGCGGAGCGCTACGGGCGGCTGTCGCTGCTCACCGGCAAGCTGCTCATGGTCACCTTCGCCGTCGGCGTCGTCACCGGCCTGGTCCAGGAGTTCCAGTTCGGCCTGTCCTGGAGCGCCTTCGCCCGCTTCTACGGCGACGTCTTCGGCCCCACCCTGGCCGTGGAGGGCATGCTCGCCTTCTTCCTCGAGGCGACCTTCCTGGGGCTGTGGTGGTTCGGGCGCGACCGGCTGCCCGCGCTGGTGCACCTGGCGACGATCTGGATCGTCGCGGTCGGCACCGCGATCTCCGCCTTCGTCATCCTCGCCGCGAACTCCTTCATGCAGAACCCCGTCGCCTACACGATCGACGAGACCACCGGGCGCGCGCGCCTGGGCAGCTTCCGCGACCTGCTGCTCAACGAGGTCAACCTCGCCGCCTTCCCCCACACCTACGCCGGGGCCGTCATGGCTGGCGGCGCCCTGGTCATGGCCGTCGGGGTCTGGCACCTGCTGCGCGGCGGGCACGCCGTCGGCTCCGAGGACTTCGCCGCCTTCCGCGCCCTCTCCCGCTTCGGCGCCTGGGCCACCCTGGCCGGCGGGGCGCTGGTCGCCGCCAGCGGCGACCTGCTCGGCAAGGTCATCACCGAGGTCCAGCCCATGAAGATGGCCGCCGCCGAGGGCCTCTACGAGACCACCACTGGCGCACCGTTCTCGATCTTCTCCTACGCCCCCCTCGGCTCCGACCGCCCCACGTTCGCGATCGAGGTCCCCGGGATGCTGTCCTTCCTGGCCAAGGGCTCCTTCTCCGCGGAGGTCCTGGGGCTGAAGGACCTGCAGGACGCCTACGCCGCGCAGTTCGGCGCCGGGGACTACACCCCCTGGATCCCGGTGGCGTTCTGGAGCTTCCGGCTCATGATCGGCGTCGGGATGCTCGCCGCCCTCGTCGCGCTGGTCCACCTGTGGGTCACACGGAAGTCCGCGGTACTCGACCCCGACCCGCGCCTGGCCCGCGGGATCCTCTGGACCCTGCCCGTCCTGCCGCTGCTGCCGCTGTTCGCCAACTCCTTCGGCTGGATCTTCACCGAGACCGCCCGCCAGCCCTGGCTGGTCTTCGGGCTCTTCAAGACCGCCGACGGGGTCTCCCCCGGGCTGTCCTTCGCCGAGGTCGCCCTCAGCCTCGCCGCCTTCACGCTCGTCTACGGCGCGCTGGCCTGGGCCTGGACGCTGCTGGTGACCCGCCTGGTGCGCCGGGGCCTGCCCGAGCTGCCCGTCCCCCAGCGCGAGGACGAGAGCCACGACCACGACACCCACGCCGTCAGCTACTGAGATCGGGAGACCGCGATGACATCCTGGGTGGACCTGCCCGTCCTCTGGTTCGGCGTGACCGTGCTGGCCTGGGTGCTGTTCTTCGTCCTGGAGGGCTTCGACTTCGGCGTCGGGTTCCTCGGGCCGCTGCTGGGGCGCACCGACGCCGAGCGCGGCGCCGCCCTGCGCACCGTCGGCCCCGTCTGGGACGGCAACGAGGTGTGGCTGGTCGCCGCGATCGGCGTCACCTTCGCCGCGTTCCCCGACTGGTACGCCGCGCTGCTCTCCGGCCTCTACCTGCCGATGATCGCGCTGCTGCTGCTGCTGGCCGTGCGCGGGGTGGCCATCGAGTTCCGCGGCAAGCACGACAGCGCGAGCTGGCACCGGCGCTGCGACGCGTTCCTGGCCACCAGCTCGCTGCTGCTGGCCGGGACCTGGGGCGCCGTCCTGGGCGCCCTGGTCACCGGGCTCGCCCTCGACCCCGGCGGCGAGGTCCACGGCGGCGGCCTGAGCCGTTCGCTGGCCCCGATCCTGGGGCCCTGGGCCGTCCTCGGCGGCTTCGCCGGGGTCCTGCTCACCACCGTGCACGGGGCGACGTTCCTGGCCCTGCGCACCACCGGCCCGGTCCGGGCCCGGGCCCGCCGCCTGGCCGTGGCGACCGCGCCCGCCCTCGTCGTCATCGCCCTGGCCCTGTTCATCGCCGCCGGTCACGCCGCCGTCGCCGCGGCCGCCGCCCTGCTGGCCCTGGCCGCGGTCGCGGCCTGGCGCGGCGCGGAGGCGCTGGCCTTCGCGGCGACGTCGGTCGCCGTCGCCGGTAGCGTCGTGGCGGTGTTCACCGCCCACCTCGCCGACGGCTCGTGGGTGCTGCTGCCGAGCACGCTCTCCAGCGCCAACGACGTCACCCTGCGGGCGGCGGCGGCCTCCGAGGGCGCCCTGCAGCTCATCACCGTCGCCGGCGTGGTGGTCCTGCCCGCCGTGGTGGTCTACCAGGTGTGGTCGTACTGGGTGTTCCGCCAGCGGGTGTCGACCGGCCCCGCCCCGCGGTGGGCCCGCCCCCGCGTCCCCGCGGCCCGGTGACCCGCCGGTGAGCGCGGCCACCCGCCCCCGGGGACCCCTCGACCCCCGCCTGCTGCGCCACGCCCGCCCGGCCCGGGCGGGGATCGCCGCGATCGGGGCCGTCGAGGTCGTCGCCGCGGGGCTGCTCCTCACCCAGGCGTTCGCCCTCACCGACCTCGTCGTCGCCCTCTGGCGCGGCACGGCGGCCTCGGGGGCCCTGGCCCTGCTCGCCGGGGCCGTCGGCGGGCGGGTCCTGACCTCCTGGGCCGCGGCGCGGCTGTCCCAGCGCACCGCGACGGCCGTGCGCCGGGACCTGCACGAGCAGGTCCTGGCCCGCGTCCTGCGGCTGGGACCGGCCTGGGTGGAGCGGTTCGGGCGCGCCCGGGCCTCCGCCGTCCTCACCCAGGGCCTGCCCGCCCTCGACGGCTGGTTCACCCGCTACCTGCCCGCCCTCGTCCCCGGGGCGCTGCTGCCTCCGGTGGTCCTGCTGCTGCTGGCCCGCCTGGACCTGCGCTCCGCGCTCACCGTCGCCCTGACCCTGCCGCTGGTCCCGGTCTTCGCCGTCCTGCTCGGCCGCGCCGCCCAGGCCCGCGCGGACCGGCAGTGGCACGTCCAGCGCACCCTGTCCGCGCACTTCCTCGACACCGTGCGCGGGCTGCCGACGCTGCGCGCGCACCGCCGGGCCCAGCGCCAGGTCGCGGCCGTCGCGGCCGTCACCGACGCCTCCCGCCGGGCAACGATGTCGGTGCTGCGCGTGGCGTTCCTGTCCTCCACCGCCCTGGACCTGGTGGGCACGCTGTCCACCGGCCTGGTCGCGGTCACCGCCGGCATGCGCCTGGCCGGGGGGACCCTCGACCTGCGCACCGCCCTGCTGGTCATCCTCCTCACCCCCGAGGCCTACCGGCCGCTGCGGGAGGTCGGGGCCCGCTTCCACGACTCCGCCGACGCCACCGCGGTGATCGACGACGTCGACGAGGTCCTCACCGCCCCGGTGCCCCCCGTCGCCGCCGGCACCGCCGCGGGGGTGCGGCTGCGGGGGGTGCGGGTGCGCCGCGACCACGGGGGCGACGGGGGCGGCGCGGGGGGCGACGTGCTGGACGGGGTCGACCTCGACGTCGCCCCCGGGGAGCTGCACGCCCTCGCGGGGGAGTCCGGGGCGGGCAAGACCACCCTGGCCCGCGTCGCGGCCGGGGTCCTCGTCCCCGACGGCGGGAGCGTCGAGCACACCCTCGACGGTCTCCTCCACCTGCCCCAGCGGCCGTCCTTCCCCCACGCCGGGACGGTCGCGCAGGCCGTCCGCGCCGGGCGCACGGCCACCGACGAGGAGGTCCGCGCGGCCCTCGACCTCGCCGCCGCCCCCGACCTCGCCCTGGACACCGCCCTGGGCGAGGACGCGGCGGGGCTCTCCGCCGGCCAGCGCCAGCGGGTGGCGCTGGCCCGCACGTTCCTCACCGCGCGCACCGGGACCGGGACCCTCGTGCTGGACGAGCCGACCGCCCACCTGGACCCCGCCGCCGAGGCCGTCGTCGTCGCCGCGCTGCGCGCCCTGGCCCACGAGCGGGGCTGGGCCGTCCTCGTCGTGGCCCACCGCCCGGCCCTGCTGGCCGCCGCCGACCGCACCACCACCCTCACTCGTCCCGCCGCTCCCCCCGCCTCCCCCGCCATGGCACCCTCGCCCGCGCCCGCCCGCCCCGGGTCCGGTGCCGCCCGCCCCGGCGCGGTCGCGGACCTCGCGGGGGCGTCGCGCGGACCCCGGCGCGGGGCGGGCGCGCTGGCCGTCCTCGCTGGGGTCGCCGCGGTGCTGGCCGCCGCCACCCTGACCGCCGCCGCGACCTGGCTGATCGTGCGCGCCGCCGACCGCCCCCCGGTGCTGACCCTGTCGGTGGCCGCCGTGGTCGTGCGCGCCTCCGCCACCGCCCGGCCCCTGCTCGTCTACGCCGAGCGCCTGCTCAGCCACGACACCGCCTTCGCCCGCCTGGCCCGCTGGCGCTCCGACGTCGTGGCCGCCCTGATCCCGCGCCTGCCGGGCCCGCTCTCGCGCCGGCGCTCCGGGCGCTCGGGGGAGCTGCTCGTGCAGCTCGTCGAGGACGTCGACGCCCGCGTGGACGGGCTGCTGCGCTTCCGCCACCCCGTCACCGTCACCGTCACCGCGCTGGTCCTGGCCCTGGCCGCGGCGGCCGCCGTGGACGTCCGCTCCGCCCTCGCCGCGCTGCCCGCCGTGGCCGTCGTCGTCCTCGCCGCCCCGGCCCTGGCCGCCCGCGCCGAGCGCCGCGACCGCGCCCACCGCACCGAGGTCGGCGCCCTCGCCGCGGCGACGGTGGAGACCCTCGACGCCGTCGAGGACCTGCGCACCCTGGGCAGCGCCGACCCGCTGGCGACGGTACGCCGCCGGGTCTCCGCCCTGGCCCGGGCGGAGACCCGGCGGGCGCGGGCGGCGGCGGCGACCGCCGCCCTCACCGCCCTGGGCACCGGGGGCGCGGTGCTCGCCCTGGCCCTCGTCGCCGGGCTCACCGCCCCCGCCGGTGGGCCAGGGGTGGCCTGGGTCGCCGCGGTCGTCCTGGCCGGGCTCACCGTCGCCGACGCCGCCCGCGGCCTGCCCGACGCCGCGCGCGCCCGCGAACGCGCCCGCGAGGCCCGCCGCCGCAGCGAGGCGCTGCTGGCCACTCCCCCGGCGGCCGTGGAGCCCTCCGCCCCGCGCGCCCCCGGCCCGCCCCGCGACCTCGTGCTCAGCGTGCGCGGCCTGCGCGCCGGCTGGGGGGAGGACTGCCTGCGCGGGCTGGACCTGGACCTGCGCCGCGGGGAGGTCGTGGCCGTGCGCGGGGCGTCGGGTTCGGGGAAGTCGACGCTGGCAGCGGTGCTGCAGCGCTTCCTGGACCCCCGCGCCGGGCGGGTCCTGCTCGACGGGGTGGAGGTGACCGGGCTGGCCGGGGACGACGTCCGCGCGGTCGTGGGCCGGGTCGCCGACGACGAGCACGTGTTCGCCACGACGCTGCGGGAGAACCTGCTGCTGGCCGCACCCGGTGCCGGGGACGAGGCGCTGACCGCGGCGCTGCACCGGGTCCGCCTGGACGACTGGTCCGCGGCGCTGCCGCGGGGGCTGGACACCCGCCTGGGCGACGGCGGGGAGCCGATGTCCGGCGGGGAGCGCCGCCGGCTGGCGATGGCGCGCGCCCTGCTCGCCGACGTGCGGGTCCTCGTGCTGGACGAGCCGTCCGAGGGCCTGGACGAGGAGACCGGGACCCGGTTGCTGGGCGACCTGCTGGACGCCCGCGGGGAGCAGGCGGTGCTGCTGCTGGCCCACCGCGCCGAGGGCGTCGACCGCGCCGACCGCGTCCTGGACCTCGTCGACGGAGCGTTGACCGGAGTTCCCACCCTCACCCGGTCGGTCTAGTCCGTCGTAGCCCCCTCCGCCCTCCCCGTGCTTACCCTGGGCGCCCGCTCCGCGCCGCCAGGCGAGAACCGACCCGGGGGTCAGCACGTGCTCGAAGTCTCCGTCACACCCCGTCAGCTGCTCGTCGCGCTGCTCACCGCCGTCGCCGCGCTGTCCACGGTCAGCTACCTGTTCCTCCTGGCGACCGTCGGGTTCGGCGTCGACGCCGGCCCGGTCGTCGCCGCCCGCAAGTTCGTCGACGTCAACGCCGAGACGAACCTGCCGTCGTGGTTCTCCGCGGTGCTGCTGACCGTCGTCGGGCTGGTGACGTTCGAGTTCGGCCGCCGGCTCCTGGTGGCCGGCGCGCGGTGGCGCTGGCACTGGGTGTTCCTGGGCGTGGGGTTCGGCTACCTGTCGCTGGACGAGCTCGTCGGCCTGCACGAGAAGCTGGTCGCGCCGATGACCGCCGTCGTCGGCGACGGCGGCGTCTTCCGCTACGCCTGGGTGGCCGCGGCGCTGCCCGCCGTGGTGCTCGTCGCCCTGCTCTACGCCCGGTTCCTGCTGGCCCTGCCCCGCCGGGCGGCCGCCCTGACCCTGCTGGCCGGGGCCCTCTACGTCGGGGGTTCGGTGGGGCTGGAGATGGTCGCGAACGCCCTCAGCGACGCCGGGTACAGCGAGCAGGGGCTGTTCCTCGGGACCCTGCAGGCGCTGGAGGAGGCCTGCGAGATGGCCGGTCCCGTGGTCTTCCTGCACGTCGTGGCCGGGTTGGCGCAGCGCGGACGCGTCGTCGACGTGTCCGCGCCGCGGCCGGTGGTCAGGGGCTGACCCGACTCGCCCCAGCCCGCCTCACCTCAACCCCGTTCACTTCAGCCCCGCCTCGGCGGCCTGCACCGCGGCGAACTCCTCCTCCGGGGCGCTGGCCACGAGGTGGTGGCGGGAGTGGAACCAGAAGTAGGCGAGGAACGCGACGAACACGGCGGCGGTGATGCCCGCGGCCAGCTCGTCCACGAAGAACGTCGCGACGACGGCCGTCGCGGACAGCACGAGGGCGATCCCGGTGGTGACGACCCCGCCGGGGGTGCGGTACGGACGTTCCAGGTCCGGTTCCCGGCGGCGCAGCACGATGTGGGAGAGGTTCATCAGGACGTAGGACACCGTCGCCCCGAACACCGCGATGTTGATGAGCAGCGCCCCGTTCCCGGTGATCGCGGCCAGGGCGAAACCGATGGTGGCGGGGACGACGAGCGCGACGTAGGGCGTCTTGCGCCGGCCCGTCACCGACATCCACCGCGGCAGGTACCCGGCGCGGGACAGGGCGAACAGCTGCCGGGAGTAGGCGTAGACGATGGAGAAGAAGCTCGCCACCAGCCCGGCCAGGCCCACCCAGTTCACGACGGTGGCGAGGACGCTGTCCCCGCCGGCGGCGATGCGCGCCGCCTCCGGCAGGGGGTTCCCGGAGGCCTGCATGGCTGAGGAGCCCGCCGCGCCCGGGGCGAGCAGAAGCACCGCGGCGCCGAACACCAGCAGGATCAGCATCGCGGCGATGATGCCGCGCGGCATGTCGCGGCGGGGGTCGCGCGCCTCCTCCGCGGCCAGCGGGACGCCCTCGACGGCGAGGAAGAACCAGATCCCGTAGACGAAGGCGGCGAGGACCCCGGCGTAGCCGAAGGGCAGGAACGAGGAGGAACCGGCGGAGCCGTCGGGGGCGATGTCGAAGAGGTTGGACCACTGGAAGTGCCCGACCATCCCCACGGCCCAGGCGACCAGGGCGACGACGGCCAGGGCGGTGATGCCGAAGATGACCTTCATCGCCTCCCCCACCCCCCACAGGTGGACGCCGACGAACACGACGTACGCGGCGAGGTAGATGGGCCACGGGTTCGCGTCGGTCATGAACCCCAGGGCCTGGACGTAGCCGCCGATGAACGTGGCGATGGCGGCCGGGGCGATGG
The DNA here is from genome assembly GCF_000017305.1 of Kineococcus radiotolerans SRS30216 = ATCC BAA-149. Classification (GTDB taxonomy): domain Bacteria; phylum Actinomycetota; class Actinomycetes; order Actinomycetales; family Kineococcaceae; genus Kineococcus; species Kineococcus radiotolerans. Next base: position 568,083 of record NC_009664.2, read on the forward strand.
CGTACTCGATGAGGATGGCGATGCCGGTGGCGTAGCCGCCGAGCGGGCCGAGGGCGCGGCGGGCGAACCCGTAGCCGGCGCCGGCCACCGGCAGCGAGGAGGACAGCTCCGCGAGCCCGAACACCATGCACGTGTACATGACGCCCATCAGCACGAAGGCGATGAGCAGCCCGCCCCAGCCGCCCTCGGCGAGGCCGAGGTTCCAGCCGGAGAAGTCCCCGGAGATGACGTAGGCCACCCCCAGGCCCGCCAGCAGCACCCAGCCGGCGGCGCCGCGCTTGAGCTGGCGCTGCTGCAGGTACTCGACGGACACGTCGTCGTAGCCGACGCGGGACGGGGTGGAGCTTCGTTGCGCGCTCATGCGGACCTCCGAGGCCAGGTGGTGCCCGAGGTGGAGCAAATGGATCGCCGTTGATCCTTTTCCGGATGGACGCCGAGCATGCCGGGTGCGGGCGGTGCCGTCAACGGTCTTGACAGCCGTCCGGGCGGGGCACTTCGATGCTCGAAATGGTTCGCCAGCGGACCATCCGGGCCGGTCCGGCCCCGGCTGACCACGAGGAGGCCCCTGTGGGGCGCACCAGTACCGACGCGAGCACCGGCGCACCCCTGTCGCTGCAGGACCTGCGCCACGACATCACCTCCGGCCGGATCGACACCGTCCTCGTCGCCATGACCGACATGCAGGGTCGCCTGCAGGGCAAGCGCCTCACCGGGCGGTTCTTCCTCGACGAGGTCCTCGAGCACGGCACCGAGGGGTGCAACTACCTGCTCGGCGTCGACGTCGAGATGAACACCGTCGACGGCTACGAGATCACCTCCTGGTCGCGCGGCTACGGCGACCTCCTGCTGCGCCCGGACCTCTCCACCCTGCGCCGCATCCCGTGGCACCCGGCCACGGCGATGGTGCTGTGCGACGTGCTGCAGCTGGACGACGAGCCGGTGCGCCCCTCCCCCCGCCAGGTCCTGCGCGCCCAGCTCCAGCGGCTGGAGGGGCACGGCCTGCGCCCCCTGGTCGCCACCGAGCTGGAGTTCAACCTGCTGCGCGTCACCTACGAGGAGGCGCACGCCAACGGCTACCGCGACCTGCGGCCCGCCAGCACCCACAACATCGACTACTCCCTCCTCGGCACCGGCCGGGTGGAGCCGGTGCTGCGCCGGATCCGCAACGAGATGGACGGCGCGGGCCTCTACACCGAGTCCGCCAAGGGCGAGTGCAACCTCGGCCAGCAGGAGATCGGGTTCCGCTACGCCGACGCCCTCACCACCTGCGACCAGCACTCCGTCTTCAAGCTCGGCGCCAAGGAGATCGCCGCCCAGGAGGGCATGTCGGTGACGTTCATGGCGAAGCTGGACCAGCGGGAGGGGAACTCCTGCCACATCCACCTCAGCCTCACCGACCTCGACGGTTCCCCGGTCTTCGCCGCCGGCGCGGGTTCGGAGATGGCGCCGGTCATGCGCTCCTTCCTCGCCGGCCAGCTCGCGGCGCTGCGCGAGCTGACGCTGCTGCTGGCCCCGAACGTCAACAGCTACAAGCGCTTCGCCGACGGGTCCTTCGCCCCCACCGCCGTGGCGTGGGGCTACGACAACCGGACCTGCGCGCTGCGGGTGGTCGGCCGCGGGCCCTCGCTGCGCATGGAGAACCGCGTCCCCGGCGGGGACGCGAACCCCTACCTGGCCGTCTCCGCGCTCATCGCGGCCGGCCTGCACGGCATCGAGGAGGGCCTGGAGCTGGAGGAGGTGACCACCGGGAACGCCTACACCGGCGGCGCCCCCCGGGTGCCGACCACCCTGCTCGCCGCGGCGGAGCTCTTCGCCGGCTCCGCGCTGGCCCGGCGCGCCTTCGGCGACGACGTCGTGGACCACTACGCGCGCGCCGCGCACGTGGAGCTGGAGGCCTTCCAGACCGCCGTCACCGACTGGGAGCGCGCCCGTGGCTTCGAACGCCTCTGAGACCCGGCGGCCCCTCATCGGCCTCACGACCTACCTGGAACCGAGCCGGCACGGGGTGTGGGACGTGGTCTCGGCGCTGCTGCCCGCGGTGTACGTCGACGGCGTGCGCGCCGCGGGCGGGCGCCCGGTGCTGCTGCCGCCCTGCGAACCGGGGGGCACCGGCTGGTCCGACGCCGAGCTCGCCGACCTCGACGGCCTGGTCCTGACCGGCGGCGGCGACGTCGACCCCGCGCGCTACGGGCAGGTCCCGCTGAGCACCACCGGCACCCCGCACCCGGTGCGCGACGACCACGAGATCTCCCTCGTGCGCTCCGCCCTGCGCCTGGGCCTGCCGGTGCTGGGCATCTGCCGGGGGGCGCAGGTCCTCAACGTCGCCCTGGGCGGCACCCTGCACCAGCACCTGCCCGACGTCCTGGCCGGGCGCCGGCACCAGGGGGAACCCGCCGAGTTCACCACGACGCGGGTGCGCACCGAACCCGGCTCGCGGGTCCGGGACCTGCTCGGGGAGGAGACCACCGTGCACTGCTACCACCACCAGGCGGTGGACCGGCTCGCCGACGGCCTGCGCGTCGCGGCCCGCGCGGGCGACGGCACCGTGGAGGCGGTGGAGGGCGTCGACCCCGGCGCCGGTTTCCTGCTGGGGGTGCAGTGGCACCCGGAGGAGGACACCGGCGACCGCCGGCTCTTCGCGGCGGTCGTCGCCGCCGCCCGCGACGCCTCGGCGGCGGTGGCGCGGTGAGCGAGCAGCACGAGGGCGGCACCCACGACGTCGTGGACCCCAGCACCGGGGTCGCGTTCACCACCGTGGAGATGGCCGGCACCGCCGCGGTGGACGCCGCCGTGGAGCGCGCCGCCGCGGCCTTCCCCGCCTGGCGCGACGTCGCCCCCGCCGACCGGGCCCGGCTGCTGCGCCGCGTCGCCGCGGCGGTGGACGCCGACCTGGACCACCTCGCGGACCTGGAGGTGCGCGAGGCCGGTCACCCCACCGCCAACGCGCGCTGGGAGGCGGGGAACCTGCGCGACGTGCTGGAGTACTCCGCCGCGGCCGTGGAGCGCCACCTCGGCGACCAGATCCCGGTGGCCGGCGGCATCGACGTCACCTTCCACGAACCCCTCGGCGTGGTCGGGGTCATCACCCCGTGGAACTTCCCGATGCCCATCGCGGGCTGGAGCGTCGGCCCGGCCCTGGCCGCGGGGAACACCGTCGTCCTGAAACCCGCCGAGCTCACCCCCCTGACGTCGCTGCGGTTCGCGGAACTGGCGCGGGAGGCGGGTCTGCCCGAGGGCGTCCTGCAGGTGCTGCCCGGGCGGGGCGACGTCGCCGGGCAGCGGCTCGTGGAGCACCCCGCGGTCCGCAAGCTCGTCTTCACCGGTTCCACCGCCGTCGGGCGCGGGGTGATGGCCGGCGCCGCCCGCCACGTCAAGCGCGTCACCCTGGAACTGGGCGGCAAGAGCGCCAACATCGTCTTCGCCGACTCCGACCTCGAGCGCGCGGCGGCCACGGCGCCGGACGGGGTCTTCGACAACGCCGGGCAGGACTGCTGCGCCCGGTCCCGGATCCTGGTGCAGCGCAGCGTCCACGACCGCTTCCTGGAACTCCTGGAACCCGCGGTGAAGGGCGTCCGGGTGGCCGACCCGCGCTCCCCCGACGCGCAGATGGGCCCGCTGATCTCCGCCGCCCAGCGCGAGCGGGTGGCGGGTTTCCTCACCGAGGAGTCCCTCGGGGCCAGCGCGGAGGTGGCGTTCACCGGCACCGCCCCGGAGGGGGCGGGGTTCTGGTTCCGGCCGACGGTCGTGCTCGCCCCGGACCCCCGGGTGCGCGTGGCCACCGAGGAGGTGTTCGGTCCGGTCGTCACCGTCACGCCCTTCGACGACGAGGCCGACGCCGTCCGGATCGCCAACGACTCCCGCTACGGCCTCTCGGGGTCGATCTGGACCCGCGACCTCGGCCGCGCGCTGCGGGTCAGCCGCGCGGTGGAGGCGGGGAACCTCTCGGTGAACTCCCACTCCTCGGTGCGCTACGGCACGCCCTTCGGCGGGGTGAAGGAGTCCGGCCTGGGCCGGGAACTGGGCCCGCACGCCCTGGACGCCTTCACCGACGTCAAGAACGTCTTCATCTCCACCACCTGATCCGCTCCCCCGATTCGTTCCACCCGAACCGCTCCCCCGAGAGGCTGCCCCGTGACGACCGCCAGCACCCAGGAAGCCCCCACCTCCCGCCGGCTGCCCGGCCGGGTCGCCGTCGTCACCGGCGGCGGCAGCGGCATCGGCCTGGCCACGGTCCGGCGGCTGGCTTCCGAGGGGGCCCACGTCGTCGTCGCCGACGTCGACGCCACCGCCGGGGAGGCCGCCGCGGCCGAGGTGGGGGGCCTCTTCGTGGGCACCGACGTCACCGACGCCGTGCAGGTGGAGGAGCTGTTCGCCACCGCGCACCGCACCTACGGTTCCGTCGACGTCGCCTTCAACAACGCCGGGATCTCCCCGCCCGAGGACGACTCCATCCTCACCACCGGCCTCGAGGCGTGGCAGCGGGTGCAGGAGGTCAACCTGACGTCGGTGTACCTGTGCTGCAAGGCGGCCCTGCCCTACATGCGGGCCCAGGGCCGCGGTTCCATCGTCAACACCGCCTCGTTCGTCGCGGTGATGGGCTCGGCGACCTCGCAGATCTCCTACACCGCCTCCAAGGGCGGGGTGCTGGCGCTGAGCCGGGAGCTCGGGGTGCAGTTCGCCCGCGACGGGGTCCGCGTCAACGCGCTCTGCCCCGGTCCGGTGAACACCCCGCTGCTGCGGGAGCTGTTCGCCGCCGACCCCGAGCGCGCCGCGCGCCGGCTCGTCCACGTCCCCGTGGGCCGCTTCGCCGAACCGGAGGAGCTGGCCGCCGCGGTGGCCTTCCTGGCCAGCGACGACTCCTCCTTCATCACGGCGTCCACGTTCCTCGTCGACGGCGGGATCTCCAGCGCCTACGTGACGCCGTTGTGACGGCGGCCGCGCGCAGCGGTCCCGGCGCGGCGGCCACCGTCCCGCCGGGGCCGCCGCGCGCGGACCCCGTGGTGCTGCGCCCGCTGCGCACCGGCAACGCGTTCGAGGAGACCGTGGAGCGGCTGCTGCAGACGATCCGCCTCGGCCTGGTCCCCCCGGGCCAGCGCCTGCCCGCGGAGCGCGACCTCGCCACCCGCCTCGGGGTCTCGCGGGCCACGCTGCGCGAGGCTCTCGCCGCCCTGCACGCGGCGGGCTGGGTGGAGGTGCGCCGCGGCCGCAGCGGCGGCACCTTCGTGCGCGAGGGGGCGCCGGTCCCGGGGGCGGGGCCGCTGCCCTCACCCACCGAGGTCGAGGACGTCCTCGTCCTGCGCCGGGTCGTGGAGGTGGGGGCGGTGGAGGTCGCCGCCCAGCGGTCGCTGAGCGCCGCCCAGCGCCGGGAGCTGGACACCCACCTGCGCCTGGCCGAGGCGGCCCCGGCCGAGGACTACCGCCGTTGCGACTCCCGCCTGCACCTGGCCCTGGCCGAGGCCAGCGGCTCACCCTCGCTGGTCGCGGTGGTCGCCGACGCGCGGACCCGCCTCAACGACCTGCTCGACCGCATCCCGCTGCTGGCGGCGAACCTGCAGCACTCCAACGTCCAGCACCGGCACATCGTGGACGCCGTGCTCGCGGCCGACCCCGCCCGGGCGCGCGCGGAGGCGCTGCGGCACGTGGAGGCCAGCGCCGCGCTGCTGCGCGGGTTCCTCAGCTGACCGGGCTCCCCGCGGTGGTCGCGGCGGGGCCGTCGAGGCGGACGGCGAGGACGGCGATGTCGTCGAGGCCGGTGGGGCGCATCCGGGCCAGCAGTTCCGGGCCCAGCCCGGGCAGGGGGGTCCCACCGAGGTCGGCGCCGACGCGCAGCAGCCGCGCCAGACCCGTGGTCAGCGACTCCCCGGGGTGCTCGACCAGGCCGTCGCTGTAGAGGACGAGCGTCGCGCCCGGCGCGAGGGGCAGGTCGGCGTCGGCGCGCGCGAGGTCGGCGACCCCGACCGGCAGGTCGACGACGTCGTCGAGGAGCCGGGCGGGGGCGCCGGGGGTCAGCAGCAGCGGCGGGGGGTGCCCCGCGCACGTCCAGCGCAGGTGCGCGCCCCCGGGGGTGGTGGTGAGGCGGGCGTAGACCAGGGTGGCCACGTCGTCGGGGGCGAAGCGCTGCACCACCCGGTCCAGCCGGGTGACCACCTCCGAGGCGGGGCCGATCCGGTCCCCGGCCAGGGCGCGCAGCTTGTGCCGGATCGCGCCCATGCGGGTCGCGGCGTGCAGGTCGTGCCCGGCGACGTCGCCGATGACGAGGCCGGTGCTGCCGTCGGGCAGGGCGAAGGCGTCGTACCAGTCGCCGCCGACCTGGGCGAGGTCGCTGGCGGGGCGGTAGAGCCCCGCGAGCTCCAGCGGGCCGATGCGTGGGGCGAGGTCCGGCAGCAGCGCGCGCTGCATCTGCTCCGCGCGGTGCACCTGGCGCCCCAGGACGCGGGTGGTGTCCAGCAGGGCGCCGGCGCGGGCGGCGAGGTCGGCGGTGAAGTCGAGGTCCTCCTGGCGGTAGGGGCGAGCGGTGTCGGTGCGGACCAGCGTGATCGCACCCAGGGTGCGCCCCCGCGCCCGCAGCGGTGCGGTGATCCCCTCCACCGCACCGAGGTCGCGCACCAGGTCGAGGCGCTCGGCGGCCAGGGCGTCCACCGCGACGGCCGGGACCACCCGGTGGTGGTGCAACGGGGCGCCGTGCAGCACCTGGGCCAATCCGCTGGTCATCCCCGGCCGCAGCGGCGGCAGCGGCCCGAGGCGCGCCGCGCCCGCGGCGTCGAGGGCGGGGTCGCGGTGGGTGAGCGCGACGCGTTCCAGGGCGGAGCCGTCCTCGGCCAGGACGTCGACGGTGACCCAGTCGGCGAGGACGGGGACGAGGAGGCGGGCCAGAGTGCGCAACCCGGTGACGACGTCGTCGCTGTCGCCCAGGGCGCGGGAGACGTCGGCGAGCAGGGCCAGGCGCACGTTGGCGGCCTCGAGGTCGGCCAGGCGCGCGCGCTGGCGGGACACCTCGGCGCCGTGGGCGCGGGCGTCGGAGAAGGTCAGGACGCCGCCGGTCAGGGTGTGCGCGAGCACGGTGGGCGCGAAGGCCCAGGTGACGACCAGCGCGGAGCCGTCCTCGCGCAGGAAGACGTCGTCCTCGCCCGCCGCGGGCCGCGCGGCGCGCAGCGCGGCCAGGATGGCGCACTCCTCCGCCGCGACCGCGTGCCCGTCGGCGTGCTGGTGGCGGACGCGGTCGTGCAGGGGGCGGCCGAGCAGTTCCGCCTCGCCGTAGCCGAGCAGGCGCTCCACGGAGGGCGTCATGGCCGTCACCGCGCCGTCGCGGTCCAGGGCGATCATGGCGACGGGGGCACCGCTGAACACCGAGGGCAGCAGCGCGGCATCGACGGCCACGCGGGTGTCACGGGTGTCGCCGGTGTCGCGCTCGCCGGCCCCGGTCACCGCTGGGCCCCGCGCCCGGTGCGGTCCGGCGACCCGAGCCCCGTCGGTCGCATCGTCCCTCCACCCGGTCCTCCCGCCGGCACCACCGTCGGTGACGAGCGAGGACCTACCGTACAAGGGCGCGGCGGCCCGGTGCGCGACGGCGCGCGCTCCCGGGTCAGCCCAGCAGCGCGTCGACGTCGACGCGGACCGTCGCCACCCCGAGGTCGAGGTCGACGACGTCGCCGCGGCCGTGGACGGCGGTCGGGGCGAACACCCCCTCCAGCACCACGTACGTGGTGAGGGTCTCCGCGCGCGGGTCGACGATCCAGTACCGGGGCAGGCCGGCCGCGGCGTACTTCGCCATCTTCCGCAGCAGGTCGTCCCCGCGGTTGGAGGACACGATCTCCACGACCAGCTCGGGGGTGCCCGTGAATCGGGCGCCCGAACCGGCGGCCGCTGTCGCCCGGTCGTAGACCATGACGTCGGGGATGAACTCGTCGCGCCCGGGCTTCCACGCCCACGCGGCGATCACCTCGTGCGAGGGCGGCAGGACCGCCTGCAGGGCGAAGGACAGCCGAAGCGCCACCTGCTGGTGCTGCTGCGTGGGACTGGGGCTCACGACGAGGCCCCCGTCGATGTACTCGGCACGCGGGTCCTCCGGAAGGCTCTCGTACTCCTCCCAGCTGAGGGACCGCCCCACGGTGAACAGGGACGTCGTCTGCTCGGTCACGGGACACCTCCTCCGGGTCGCGGACCAGCCTAGCCGCGCCGGCCGTCGTCAGACCCGGTCGAACACCCCGCGCTGACGCGGCACGCCGGCCGTCGTCGCCACCGGCTGGCACACCCGCAGCAGCGCGCTCGGCACCTCGGTCAGCTCCCCCTCCAGGGTCACCCCCGACGAGCCAGTGCGCAGCAACCGCGCCGAGCGGTGCGTCCCGCGCACCACGTCGTCCACCCGCACCGACATCGCCGGCACGTCCACGGCGTCGCTCAGCAGCTGCCGCAGCGCCTCCGGCGACGCCGTGACCCGCTCCCCCGCCAGCACGCACAGCGCCCAGTCCGCACCCACGTGCGCCATCGCCGCCTGCTGCGCCTTCTCCCGGTCCTCCGCCCAGAACCCCGACACCACCGTCACCGCCGGGTGCAGCGTCGCGTCGAAGGCCGCGCTCCCCGGCGCGAGGTGGTCGGCGGTGTCGTAGACCACGACCTCGTCGGCCACGTCGACCAGACCCCGCAGGTCGTGCTCCAGCGCCGGGGCCAGGGTCGCGGTGTCGCTCGCGCCCTGCAGCACGAGGCACGCCGCGATGGTGGTGCGGGAAGTGGGGGCCATGGTGATCTCCGTCGGTCGGCAGGGGGCGCTGGTCACACCCTTCCTCGGAGCATCGGGCGGCACCCTTGAAGAGTTACGCGTGTCACACTCTTTTTACACAGCGTTGACATCCGGGGTCCGTCGTTCGCCGGGCGGACACGTCCAGGGCGCTCGTGCTCTTGTGATCCGCAGGGCCCGCGCGGTGCCGCTGGGGATGACGGGTTCACTACCGTCGGGCAGTGACTGCACCGGCCGGACACCGGGGGCAGCTCTCAGCGCCGCCGGCAGGTCAGTCCCCGCCCCGGATCGGGACCGAGTGCCTGCCCCGCCCCCAGGACGGCGCCGCGTACAGCTGCGGAGCGACCGCCGGCTCCATCCGGCGCGGGCGGCCAGTGGCGAAAACGGAGGAGGGTGGGGTCCGGCCAGGTGGCCGGGCCCCACCCTCCGGGTGGTGCGACGTTCAGAGCGGTTTGTCGAAGAACACCGGGCGACGCTCCGCCCGTTCCATCTTGCCCAGCGCGCGGCGTTGGGCGCGCACCTGCACCAGCGCCTCGGCCAGACGTTCGCTGACCTCGAGGTGACGCTGCAGCAGCCGACGGGCCCGGTCGCTGAACTCCATCGGGATCGCCCCCTGCAGGCTGGGTGCGATCCAGTCCTGCGGGGTCAGCAGCTCCTCGGGAACGTCCTCCCCGCCCGCGTGCAGACGCGCGAGCAGTTCCTCGGCCGTGGTGACGTCGACCTCCACGTCGGCCAGGGCCGCACCCCACGCGTCGCGCCAGCGGTCTCCCGCGAGGCTCTCGACGGGGCCGACCGGATCGATCACAGCGCGGCGGGGGCTGCGCCGCCGGACAGGCTCTCCAACGCCGCCTGGCGCCACGCCTCGGCCAGCGGCTCGATCGTGTCGACGCGGACGGCGGCGGTGCGGTCCGCGTCCCCGGAGAGGTTGGCGGCGACGAGTTCCTGCACGATCCAGGTGTAGAGGGCCACCAGGCCTGGGCCACCCTCCCACTTCGACACGTCGAGGCTGACCTGCAGCTCGCGGACGATGTCCTGCGCGTGGATGAGGTTGGTGTGCGCGGTCTCGCGGTCGCCGGCGCGCTGGGCGTCCTCACCGCGCTGGAGGTCGAGCAGGAGCCGGTCGTAGAGCATGACGAGCAGCGCGGCGGGGCTCGCGGTGGCGAGGCTGTCGTTGAGATAGGCGTTGGCCTGGGCACGCCGGTGCATCATCGCGGTCATGTGGTGGTCCTCCGTGGTCGAGGTGTTTCCTGCTCCTCCATCGACCGCGGGACCGCCCATCCGAGGTTTCTCACCGGACCGACCGGGATGAATCCGGCCGGACGAGCCGGTGACGCTGCGTCACCCGAAACGTAGGAGGGTCGGGTGCAGCGCTCATGCGCTGCACCCGACCCTCCTGTCGCGCTGGTCTCCGGCTGAGAACTTACGAGCCGAGGTTGCTCAACTGGCCGGCCAGCCAGCTCGACTGGCTCTGGAGCTTGCCGAGCTGCACTTCCAGGGCACCGTAGTACTTCTGGTAGTACGCCTGCTTGTCCTTGAGCTTCACGTCCCAATCCGCGATGCGGTTCTTGAGGTCGGCGATCGAGATGTTCTGGTTGGTGATGATCTGGGTGATCGTCCCGTCCAGCGCCTTGAGGCCGATGGCCGTGTCCTCCTTGCGGCCGATGGCCTGGTCCACGACGTTCCTCAGGCGGGTGGCGATGCCGTCCTTGCCGTCGTCTGCGACGACGGTCTTGCCGTCGACAACGGTCGTGGACCGCTTGGCGACGAGGTCCTTCAGCCCGGTCGGGTCCTTCTCGTAGGCGGCGAGGAAGGATCCTTCCTTGAAGACGAGCTTGCCGTCCCTGGTGGACTCGACGCCGAACGAGGCCGCGGACGTGTTGATGCCCGTCGCGGTGATGTTGCCGGTGACGGCCTCGATGATCTGACTGCGCAGGGACCGCAGCGCGGGGTCACCACGCAGCGTGCCGCCGCCGGTGACGGAACCGTCGGCGCTTACCGACGCGGCCCGCGACTGCAAGGCCACGTCGTCGAGCGCGGCGTTGGCCGCGTCCACGAGTGCCTTCATCGAGGCAGCGACCGCGGCGCTGTTCGGAGCGACGGAGACCGTCGCCTTCTCCCTCTCCGTGGGCGCATCCGCCTTGAAGGGCGACTCCGCGGAGACCGTGAAGGACAGACCCGCGATGATGTCGGAGAAGGTGTTGGTCGGAGACGTCATCGGGTCACCGGTAGCCAGTAGGATGCTGGCGTCCTTCGACGAGGACGCGGTATATCCCGTACCGCCGGTTCGAGTCACGTCCTGGACGTTCAAATCGGCGAAGTCCTGGGCGTCGAAGCCGACCTCGCGAAGCTTCCCGTCGCGGCCGGTACTCGCGTTGCCGCCCACGCTGGGCACGATCTTGAAATCGCCCTCGCTGGCGCCGGTCTTCGTTGAGGTGATCTGCAACCGGTACTGCCCGTCTCCGACGCGGATCGCCACCGCCTTGATACCGAGGTCAGCAGCATCGTTGACAGCCTTGGCCACCGCCTCCAGGTCACCCGAACTGGGGGTGATCGTGACGAACTTGCCGTCGCTGCGCACCACGTCCAAGGGGGAACCCCCGAGTGCGCTGGTCAACTCAGCGCCCTTGTCGGCGGCCTTGGAGTTGAAGATCGCGCTGGTGACGGTTCTGCCGGCCGCCACCCCGGTGACCGAGAAGCTCACCGAACCCGCCGAAGCGGCCTCGGTGGTGCTGACGGCGACGGACTTGTCCGAGGACGTCGCCTTGGTGGGAGTCCAGGCCGTGGCCGCCTGGAGCTTGGTTGCAGCCTCCTGCACGGCCAGCATCTTGGAGCTAACCGACTGGTAGGCCGTGATCTTCAGCTGCGTCGAGCTGACGCTGCTCTTCAGCCGTGTCTGGGTGGCGGAGTCCACGGCGATGAGCGAGGAGATGATGCTGCTGGTCTGCAGGCCACTGACGAGGCCGTCGACGCTGGACGAAGAGATCGTGGACATCACGCCCCCTCCTTTCAGGTGTGTGGTGCTTGAGAACGCAGGAAGCGGGGGGGCACCGGGGTCACCGGTGCCCCCCCGCCTGGTGAGACCGGCCCGACTAGGGTCAGGCAGGCTCAGAGCTCAGCAGGTCAGCCGCGCAGCAGGGACAGGATGTTCTGCGAGGCGGAGTTCGCCTGCGCGAGCATGCTCGTGCCGGCCTGCGACAGAATCTGGTTCTTGGTGAACTTCGTCATCTCCTTCGCCATGTCGGTGTCGCGAATCGCGGACTCCGACGCGGTGATGTTCTCGATGGAGACGTTGAGGTTGTTCACCGCGTGCTCGAAGCGGTTCTGGATCGCACCGATCGAAGCACGCTGCGAGGAGATGCTGTCCAGAGCCTTGCTGATCTTGGTGATGGCCTCCGACGCGTTGACGCGCAGGTCGATGCTGGACGTGCCCAGAGCAGCGCTGCTGACCCCGGTGACACCCATCGTGATCGTCTCGCCAGCGTTTGCGCCGACCTGGAAGACGCCGGTGTTGCCCTTCTGGACCGTTGCGGAGCTAGTCAGACCCAGCGCGTTGGTAGTAGCCCCCAGGGTGAAGTCAGAACTGATGGAAGTAAGGGAGAGCTTGTAACCGGTTCCACCAGGAACGACGTCGTTCTTCATGACGACCTCGTCACCCTTGCCACCAGCAGCGATCAGAGCGCTGCTAATCTTGGCGTTGACGGCCGTCAAGAGGGCGTCCGCACTGGCGTGGTCGGCAGCGTCCAGAGTCACGTCGACACCAGTCGCAGGGCCGAACGATTCACCACTGGCAGTCTTCAAGTTGCGCAGGTTGAGGATGTTGTTTGCTGCAAGGTCTCGCGTGCTGACCTTGCCGTCGACGCCGGCACGGATTGCATCTCCGCCGGAGAGCGCCGACTGGCCACCACCGGGGGTGCGCGTACCGGCAGCAGGACCGGTGCCACCAGTCTGGGTCCAAGAGATTGTCACCAGCCCGGTTGCCTTGTCCACAGCCGCGGTCGCAGTGAGCGTGCCGTCGACCGCGGCGCTACCACCATCCGCAGTAAGCTGGGTTCGGGCGGCGGTCGTCAGGGCAGCCGCGTAAGCGTTGGCGTCCGCGAACTCCTGCTTGGCAGGCAAGTTGGTCGACGCGATGGTCAGCGTGGCGCTGGCGCCGTTGACGGAGACGGTGGTCAGGGCGGCAACGTCGTTGCGGTTAGTCACCGCCGCGGACCGGATCTCGATCGGGTTGCTAGCGCTGACCGCACGGGTGCTCGCGTCACCATCAACCTTGGCCGTCACACCGTAGGTGCCGTCGAGCAGCTTGGTGTTGCCGAAGGAGGTGGTGGTGGAGATGCGGTCAAGCTCAGCGTTGAGCTGGGTCAGCTCCTTCTGCGCAGCATCCTTGGCCAGAACGTCCTGCGAGCCGGCGTTGGCGGCCTGGGTGGCCAGGTCACGCATGCGCTGGAGGATGGAGGTGGAGACGCCGAGCGCGCCGTCTGCGGTCTGCGCGACGTTGACGCCGTCCTGGGCGTTACGGGCGGCCTGGGTCATGCCGTTGATCTGCGAGCGCAGACCCTCGGAGACGACCAGACCGGCGGCGTCGTCGGCAGCCTTGTTGATGCGGAAGCCGGACGACAGCTTTTCGAGCGAGCCGCTCATCGCCTTGTCGCTGGCCGCGAGGTTGCGGTAGCTGTTGACGGCGGCGATGTTGTTGTTGATGCGAAGACCCATGGTGACGATTCCTCCGTGATGTGGGGTCTGACGTGGTTCGTGTCTGCCCTCCGTGGCCTGACACTTCATTCATCGGCTCGTGGGCTCCGGACCTGAGCGGTTCATCCCGTGGCAAACGGGTGACCCTCTGCGATCATCCGCACCACGACCACCTGGAGTCCCTCCAGGCACGCTCGGTCGTGTTGAGCCCACCAGTCGACGCGGCTCCGCGAGCGGAACCCCGTCTCTTCCATGTAACCACGCAGGGTCACAACTTGTCGCGCTCAGTGAGGAATGAGGAAGGCCCCGTTCCGACGGGTCGGAACGGGGCCTCTGAGCCGAGCGGAGGGGCTCAAGCGGTGCGGCGGGCCGGCGGCGCGCCCATCGACGCGAACGCTGAGAGGGCCAGGCGCGATCGGAAGTCGCTCTGGGCCCCGACGGCGGCGAAATAGGACTCCTTGCGCTTCAGCGCCGCACCGGAGCCGGTGACCTTCGAGACCATCTCCGGGGAGAGGTGCGTGTTCATGCCGTCGCGCAGCAGGGCGAGCGCCTCGGCGCGCATCTGCGAGATGCGGGACTCGGAGACCTCGAGCTCCTCGGCGAGCTCGGCCATCGGCCGTTCCTGGATGAAGTAGCCCTCGATGACGTGCTTCAGGCGCTCGGGCAGGACCGCGATCGCGGAGCGGAGGTAGCCGAGGCGCTCGCGGTGCAGGAGCTCCTGCTCCGGGCCGGGGGCGTGGGTCGGGAGGTGGTCGTCGATGGACCCGCCCTCGGCGGTGAAGCCCTGCATCGACAGGACCATGGAACGCTGCGCCTCGTCGCGGGTGCTGGCGAGCTCCTTCTCGGAGACCCCCAGCGACGCGGCGAGCTCGGCGCTGGTGGGGGTGCGGCCCAGCTCGGTGGTCAGCTGGTCCTCGGTCCGGCTCAGCTGGCGCTGGCGGCTGCGGACCCCGCGGGAGGCCCAGTCCGCCCCGCGCAGGTCGTCGAGGATGGCACCGCGGATGCGGGTGTTGGCGTACCGGTTGAACGGCACCCCGGTGTTGGGGTCGTAGCCGCGGGAGGCCTGGAACAGGGCCATCAGCCCCGCCGAGGTGAGGTCGTCGCGGCTGACGTGCGACGGCAGACGACCGATGAACTCGGAGGTGATGTAGCCGACGAGCGGCAGGTTCTTCTCGACGAGCGCGTGGCGCTCGGCGGCAGAGAGCTCGACCATGGGGAGCTCCCGGGCGGCGAAGGCGGTGTCTGCGGTCACACCCCCCTTCTCGGCAGCTACCCCCTCGTGACTTGAGCGCCGAACGGGTGAGGACCGCTGGCCCCCGGGTGCGCCGAACGGACCGCAGGCGTCACTGCGGGTCGCTCATCCGGCCAGCCGGGTGACAAGATCCCCGGAGGGGGCGACGATGCTCAGCAACCGGAGCGGGTGAGCCGAAGGTTGTCGGGAAGCAACGACGCCGCAAACGATGCGGCGGATGGTGTACGAGTGGCTGGAGGTATGGACGTGAAGCCGCTGTGGCAGGTCGTGCGTGACCTGGAGTTCGCGCACAAGAAGGGCCGCCTCACCCCGACGTTCCTCGACTACTACGCCGAGGTGAACGGCGAGCGCGTGAGCGCCCTCTACGCGCTCTGCGCGAAGAACTTCCTCGACGTCGAGCACGAGATCGGGCGCAACGACCACATCGCCACCGAGCGCGCGATGGGTGTCGACCAGGCCGCGGTCAACCGCGCCATGGAGGAGGAGGCACGCGTCCTGCACCAGGAGCTGCGCACCGCCCGCGACGACGGCCGGCCGTACTACCTGCGCAAGCCCACCAAGAACGCCCAGTTCATCCGCAAGTCTGACTGATCGCTCCCCCGGGCGGGGCTCGCCTCGACGGCGCCCCACCCCGCACGGGTGCGCCGGCCGCCGCCACTGGTCGCCCCGATCCACCCGCCCGGCCCCTCAGCTCGTGGTAGGAGCGGCCGATGGACGTCTCGAGCACCACTTGCTGATCGGATCGGGGAAGGACACGCATGGGACTGGCTGAGGTCTCCGGCATCCTCTGGAAGGAGCGGGAGCTGCTGGAGCTGCTCCTGTTCAAGCTGGAGGAGGAGCAGCTCGTGCTGGCCAGCGGCCGCACGCGCTGGCTGGCGCACGCGACCCGCGAGGTCGAGTTCGTCATGGAGCAGATCCGCTCCACGGAGCTCCTGCGGGCCGTCGAGGTCGACGCCGCCGCCGGCGAGCTGGGCCTGGAGCCCGGCCCCAGCCTCGGCGCGATCGCGGCGGCGGCCCCGGACCCCTGGGGCGAGCTGTTCCGCGGCCACCGCGACGCGTTCCTGACGCTGACCGCGGAGATCCAGGACCTCGCCGACGCCAACCGTGACCTGCTGACCGCCGGGTCCCGCGCCCTGCGGGAGACCCTGCTCGGGCTGGACCAGCCCCTCGACACCTACACCGCCCGGGGCAAGAACACGGCCGCGTCGGCCGGCGGATCCCGCGCCCACTTCGTCGACGAAGCCCTCTGAGAGGACCCCTGATGAGCACCTTCTCCGGCATCAACACCGCCTCGCGCGCCCTCGGCGCCGCCCAGCGCGGCATGGAGACCACCGGGCAGAACATCGCCAACGTCAACACCCCCGGCTACTCCCGCCAGCGGGTCGAGCAGTCCTCGAGCGTCCTCAACCAGACCGGTCAGTTCACCCAGAAGTACGTCCCCGGCGACGGCGTCGTCGTCAACGGACTGACCCGCGTCTCCGACGCCCTGGCCACCGCGACCGCGCGCCAGGACTCCGCCGCCGCGCAGGAGCAGGCGACGGCCGCCTCCATCTGGTCCGGCGTCGAGAACGCCATCGGCGACACCGGCGCCAGCGGGTTGAGCGAGAACCTCAAGGACCTGTCCTCGGCGTGGAACGACCTCGCCGCCAAGGCGGGCACCGACGGCCTCGCCGGCGCGCAGTCCCTGGTCATCACCCGCAGCCAGACCGTGGCGACGCAGATCGTCGGGATGAACACCCAGCTCGAAGGGCAGTACGACCAGCTCACGCTGCAGGCCGACACGCTCGCCACCCAGGCCAACACCATCGCCGGGAACATCGCCAAGCTCAACACCGGGATCCGCGAGACCACGGCCAGCGGCGCCTCGGCCAACGAGCTGATGGACCAGCGGGACCAGCTGCTCAACCAGCTCTCCGACATCACCGGCTCGCGCGTCGTGCACCGCGAGAACGGCACCGTCGACGTCCTCGTGGGGAACGCCACGATCGTCACCGGCGACTTCTCGTACGACCTGAAGATCGGCGTCCAGGAGAGCACCACCAGCACCGCGCCGATCGCCCCGGGCGCGGAGCGGATCGGAAACCAGCTGGTCGCCACGATCGGCGGCCAGAACGCCGGTCCCGTGGCCGGGTCGCTGAAGGCGACGTTCGACGGGGCCAACAAGACCCTCGCCGACCAGCAGAAGGGTCTGAACGACTTCGCGACCGACCTGACGACGAAGGTGAACGCCGCCTACGGCACGACCTTCTTCAGCAGCGTGGAGGCCGGCTGGACCACCGGCCCCGTGAAGGCCGCGCAACTGACCGTCTCGGTCACCACCACCTCCTTCCGCGACAGCACCGGCACCGGCACCGGCACCGGCTCGGCCGACCGCGCCTACGCCCGCGCCGTGTCGGAGGCCTTCAACGGTGCCCCGGCGAAGCCGGCGGTCGGGACGACCCCGGCGAAGCCGGCGGTCACCGGCATCAAGGACGGTTGGCGCACCCACGTCACCAACCTCGCCGCCTCCACCCAGTCCGCGAACAACCGCGCCGAGCTGTCCGCGCAGGTGTCGCTGAAGTCCAGCGCGGTCCGCGACGGGGTCTCCGGCGTCAACCTCGACGAGGAGATGACCAACCTCGTCGCCTACCAGCACGCGTACTCCGCGGCCGCGAAGGTCCTCACCACCATGGACGAGGCCCTGCAGTCCCTCCTCAACATGGTCCGCTGACCCCACTGACTGACCGGAGACCCTGATCATGCTCGGACGCGTGACCCAGCGCAGCATCGCCACCAACGCGCTGACCAACCTGCAGAACACCCAGACCCGCATGGCGAAGCTGCAGGAGCAGATCACCAGCGGCAACTCGCTGCCCAAGGGGTCCGAGGACTCCGTGCGCGCGGCCGCGGCCCTGCGCCTGAACGACCAGATCGCCGTCAACACCGAGAACGGGCGCAACCTCGACGAGGCCCGGGCCTGGATGGTGACCCAGGAGCCGGCGCTGGAGAGCACCACGAAGGCTCTCCAGAAGGTGCGCGAACTGACGGTGCGGGCCAGCAACGGTACCTTCGACGCCACCGCCCGGAAGGCGATCGCAGCGGAGATCACCGCGCTCAAGGAGACGATCCTCGGCGACGCCAACACCCAGTACCAGGGCCGCGCTGTGTTCGCCGGCACCTCGGCCGGGACGGTCGCCTACGACGCCACCACGTACGCCAGCAACGACGACACGAACACGACGGTGACCCCCGCGGTGGGCGTCGTCACCCGCACCGTCTCCCCCGGTGTGCACATGCAGGTCAACATCTCGGGCAACAGCGTCTACGGGTCCGGGAACGACTCCCTGTTCGCCGAACTGGACACCCTCGCCCAGAAGATCACTGACGGTGACCCCACTGCGGCGGCGTCGCTGTCGACGATCGACGGCCGCATCACCAAGGCGACCAACGCCATGGCCACGATCGGCGCCCGCACCAACCAGCTCGACCACGCCGAGGAGGTCAACGCCAACCAGCTGGCCTACCTCGAGGCGCAGCTGAACGACGTGCAGGGTGTGGACCCGGCCAAGGCCTACGTGGAGTTCACCCAGCAGAACGTGGCCTACCAGGCGGCGCTGCAGGTGACGGCGAAGACCGTCCAGACCTCCCTCCTGGACTTCCTCCGCTGACGCGGGCCACCGCACCGCAGGTCGAACGCCTCACCCACCTCGCCTCCCCCGGAGATCCCAGAGTGACCTCTACGACCGACACCCCCGTGTCCGCCCCCACGATCGAGTTCGTCTCGCCCATCATGGGCTTCGCCGAGCACTCGGCCTTCCACCTCGTCCCCCTGGACGAGGAGGGGACGCTGTACTCGTTGCGCGCCGCCGACGGCACGGGCGTCCGCCTCGTGGTCGTCGCCCCGCTGAAGTTCTTCCCCGGTTACGCGCCGGAGATCGACGACGAGACGGTGATGAAGCTCGACCTGCGGGACGCCACGGAGGCGGCGGTGCTGAACGTCGTCAACGTCGGGGACGACCCGGCCACGGCGACGGTCAACCTGCTGGCCCCGATCGTGATCAACCACCGCACGCTGCAGGCGTCGCAGGTGGTGCTGGTGGGGACGGATCTGCCGCTGCGCGCCCCCCTGCTGGCGGCCTGAGCCGCCTCGCACCGCGAACGCCCCGCCGGGTCCCCGGCGGGGCGTTCGCGCGTTCCGGGAACGACACGAACGCCGAGACGGATCGGCCCATCTCCGCTACCGTCTGTAGTGGTCGAGACACCGCGAGTGCGTATCGCGGTGACCAGGCGACGCCCGGGAACAGAGCCCCCCGGGACCTGCAGACGAAGGGATCCGTTGTGAGCATCGCTTCCGACACCAAGCCCAAGATCGAGTTCGTGAGTCCCCTCATGGGCTTCGACCAGCACACCGCCTTCGAGATCGAGGCCCTCGACGACGACGGCATGTTCTTCACCATGCAGTCCACGTCGGACCCCAGCCTCCGCCTCGTGCTGGCGGACCCGCAGCCGTTCTACCCCGACTACGACGCCGTGATCGACGGTGACACCGCCAAGTCGCTGCAGATCGAGGACGAGGGCGACGGCGCCATCCTCGCCATCGTCAACATGGCGCAGGGCATGGAGAAGGCGACGATGAACCTCTTCGCGCCCATCGTCGTGAACCCCAAGGCGCACCGCGCGGTCCAGGCCATGCTCTACGGCGAGGACCACCCCCTCGACGCACCGCTGAACCCGCCCGCCAGCTGACCAGCTGACCCCGGCAGGGGCGCTGGGCGGCAGGCGCCCGGCGCCCCTCGTAGGGTCGGTCCCATGAACCTCGAACGACCTGTCGCCCCGGAGCCGTATTCCCTGCTCCCCGCCGTCCCCGGCTTCGCCCTGCGTTCCACCGACGTGACCGCGGGCGAGCAGATGGACGAGCGGCACGCCGGCGGGAACGTCTCGCCCCAGCTCAGCTGGGACGGCTTCCCGGACGGCACGAGGAGCTTCCTCGTCAACTGCTTCGACCCCGACGCCCCGACCCCGGCCGGCTTCTGGCACTGGACGGTCGTCGACGTGCCGGTCGCGGTGACGAGCCTGCCCACCGGGGCGGGGTCGCAGCCGGCGCCCGAGGGGGCGACGGTGCTGCGCAACGACCTCGGGACCGCCGACTTCACCGGCGCCGCTCCCCCGCCCGGTGACCACCCGCACCGCTACGTCTTCGCCGTCCACGCCCTCGACGTCGAGAGCCTGGGCCTGCCCGCCACCGCGACGCCCACGGTGGCGGCCTTCGCCTCGCTGGGTCACGTGCTGGCCCGCGCGACGCTCGCGCCGGTCTACTCCCGGTGAGCGCGCCCGCCGCCGCCCAGCGCGTCGCGGGCGACCTGGAGCTGCTGCCGGCCGCCGAGCACCCGCACCTGCTGCCCGAAGCGGTGCGGGCGGCGCTGCCCGAGGGCGCCTGGACCCTGGAGATCGACCCCGGCCTCGCCGACACCCAGGCCCTCGTCGACGCCGCGCACGTCCCGCTGGACGGGTCCGCGAACTGCGTGGTCGTCGCCGGCAAGCGGGACGGGGAGGAACGCGTCGCGGCGTGCGTGGTGCTGGCCAGCACCCGCGCCGACGTCAACGGCGCGGTCAAGAAGGTCCTCGACGTCCGCAAGGCGTCGTTCCTGCCGATGGACCGGGCCGTGGAGGAGTCAGGCATGGAGTTCGGCGGGATCACCCCCGTCGGGCTGCCCGGCGGGTGGCGGGTCCTCGTGGACACCCGGGTCGCGGGCAGCGAGTGGGTGCTCATCGGCTCCGGGGTGCGCCGGTCCAAGCTGGTCGTGCGCGGCGCCGACCTGGCCGCCCTGCCCGGCGCGGAGGTCGTGGACATCGCGATGACGCCCCCGGTGGCCTCGACGTGATCGTCCGGGGACGCAGGTCGGCCGCGGACGCCTGGGAGGACTACGCCCGCATCGCCCGCTGGCCGACCTGGTCCCCGCAGATGACGTCGGTGCACGCCTCGGCCGAGCGGATCGCCCCCGGCGTGACCGGTGTCGTGTGCAGCGGCCCGCTGCGGCTGCCGTTCACGATCACCGCCGTCGACGAGGACGCGAGAACGTGGAGCTGGCGGGTCCTCGGCGTGCGGATGCACCACGGCGTGCGGGCCACGCCCAGCGGTTGCGCCACCACCTTCGACGGCCCGCTGCCCTACCTGCCGGTGGCGCGGATCGCGTTGCGGCGGCTGGTCTCAGGCCACCGTCAGCAGCCGGGTGACCGCCTCGACGGGTGAGCGCTGCCCGTCGAGGACGGCCACGACGTCGCGCACGAACGGCAGGTCCGGGTCGCGCCGCAGCAGCGCCGGGGCCGTCGCGACGCCCTCCGCGGTGCCGCCCGCGCGGACCAGCGCCTCGGCCAGCGGCAGCCCCTCCCCCAGCGCCACCCCGACGCGGTGGTTGCGCGAGAGCGTGGAGGTGCTGGTGGCGACGAGGTCCCCGGCGCCGGCCAGGCCCAGGAACGTCTCCAGCCGCGCCCCGAGGCGCCGGCCCAGCTCCGCGGTCTCGGTGAGCCCCAGGGTCGTCACCGCGGCCCGCGCGTTCGCGCCCAGACCCGCGCCCTCCACCATCCCCACGGCCAGCGCGACGACGTTCTTCACCGCCCCCGCGACGTCGACGCCGACGACGTCGGTCAGCGGGTGGGCGTGGAAGTCCGGTGTGCTGCACCAGGTCGCGACCCGCCCGGCCACCTCCGCGTCCACGCAGGCCACGACGGTGGCGGCGGGCTGACCGCGGGCGATCTCCAGGGCGAGGTTGGGCCCCGACAGCGCCAGGACGGGCCGGCCGTCCAGGACGTCGGCGACGACCTCGGAGCCGAACAGCCCCGTCGAGGTCTCCACGCCCTTGGCCAGGTTCACCACCGGGACGGCGGGCAGCACCTCCCGCCAGCGCAGGAGCAGGGACCGCAGCCGCTGCAGCGGCACCGCGAGGACCACCAGCTCCGCGCCCTCCACGACGTCCTCGACGCGGGACCCCGCGTGGACGCGGGCGGGCAGGTCGATCCCCGGCAGGTACTGCTCGTTGCGCCCCGAGACCCGGATGCGCTCGGCGAGCTCGGGCCGGCGGCACCACAGCCCGACGCTGCTGGCGTTGGCGGCGAGGAGCCCGGCGACGGCCGTTCCCCACGCTCCGGACCCGAGGACGGCGACGTGCACACCCGCCACGCTACGCCCGCCGCGTCTCCCACAGCGCCACCGCGCTGGCGGCGGCGACGTTGAGGCTGTCCACCCGCGGGTCCATCGGGATCCGCACCACGAGGTCGGCCCCGGACAGCGCGCGCCGGCTCAGCCCGTCCCCCTCCGTCCCCAGCAGCAGCGCGAGGCGCTCCGGCACCGCGAAGGAGCCCAGCGCCACCGAGTCCTCCGTCAGGGCCAGCGCCGCGACGGCGAACCCCGCCGAGCGCAGCAGGTCCAGGTCCCCGGGCCAGGACGCCGCCCGCGCCCACGGCAGGTGCAGCACCGTCCCCATCGACACCCGCACGCTGCGCCGGTACAGCGGGTCCGCGCACCGCGGGCTGACGACGACGCCGTCGACGCCGAAGGCGGCCGCGGAGCGGAACAGCGCACCCACGTTGGTGTGGTCGACGACGTCCTCGAGGACCACCAGCCGCGCCGGGCCCGCGGGCAGCGACGCGAGCAGGTCCGGCACCGACCGCTGCGCGGGGCGCTGCATGGAGGCCAGCGCGCCGCGGTGCAGGTCGACCCCGGTGAGGTCGGCGAACGCCGCGACGGGGGCCACGAACACCGTCGCTCCCGCGGGCAGCACGTCGGCGAGGTCCTCGAAGCGGCTGCGGGACAGCAGGAGCGAGCGGGGGACGTGCCCGGCGGCCAGCGCGCGCCGGATGACCTCGACGCCCTCGGCGAGGTACAGCCCCTCCGCCGGTTCCCGCCGGGCGCGCAGCTGCACGTCCTTCAGCGCGGTGTAGTCGCGCAGGGAGCCCGCGTGCTGCGGATCGGTGAGGTCGTCCAACTCGATCAGCGGCACGCGGGCAAGCTACCGGAGGCTCAGAGGCGGAACCGACCCACCACGGTCCGCAGCTGCTGCGACACCCCCGACACCTCGTCGGCGGCGGTCCGGGTGGCGACGACGGAGCGGTCGGTCGCGTCGGTGGCGGTCGACACCCCGTCGATCCCGGCGGTGATGCGGTCCGCGCCGCCGGCGGCGTCGGCGATCGAGCGCGACATCTCGTTCGTCGTGGCGGTCTGCTCCTCCACGGCCGAGGCGATGGTCGTCTGCAGGTCGTTGATCCGGGCGATGACCTCGCTGATGGAGGCGATCGCGGTGACCGCGCCGGTGGTGTCGGACTGGATCGTGGAGACCCGGCGGGAGATGTCCTCGGTGGCGCGCGCGGTCTGCTGCGCGAGCTCCTTCACCTCACCGGCGACGACGGCGAAGCCCTTGCCCATCTCCCCGGCGCGCGCCGCCTCGATGGTCGCGTTGAGGGCCAGCAGGTTCGTCTGCTCGGCGATGGCGGTGATGACCTTGACGACGTTGCCGATCTCCAGGGAGCTCTCCCCGAGGCGGGCGACGGTGGCGGTGGTGTCCTCGGCGACCTGCACGGCGTGCGCCGCGACCCCGGTGGCCTCGGCGGCGGAGGCGGAGATCTCCCGGATCGCGGACCCCATCTGCTCCGAACCGGCGGAGACGGCCTGCAGGCTGGTGGAGACGGTGGAGATGTCCCCGGACACCGAGCGGACCTCGCTGCCGGCGCGGTCGGAGGCCACCGCGGCGTCGGAGGAGGCCTGGGCCAGCACCTGCGAGGAGTGGCCGAGGGTCTCGGCGCCGGCGGCGACGGAGGCGAACTCGGTGCGCAGGCGGGCGATGGCGTGGTCCAGGGAGGAGGCCATGCGGCCCAGCTCGTCGCCGCGCTCGATGCCGGAGGAGACGGTCAGGTCGCCCTGGTCCAGCGCCTCGGCGACGGAGGCGATGCGCCCGGCGTCCGCGCGCACCCGGCGCACGACGCGGGCGACGACGCCGGCGCAGACGACGAGCCCGCCCAGCAGCACCGCGATCGTGGTCCACAGGGTGGTGCGGGCCCCGTCGCGGCTCTCGGCGACGACGTCGTCGACGGCGGCGGTGGAGAGCTCGGTCAGCGACTCCACGTCGGCGCGGAACGCGTCCTGGGCCGCGGTGTAGGCCTCGCCCGCGGCGGCGCGGGTCGCGTCGTCGGTGGCGCTGATGAGCACCTGGCCCTGCTCGCTCATGGTGTCGAGCTGCTCGGACAGGTCGGCGGCGAGCTCCTGGTCGGGGCCGGTCGCCACGTCCTGCAGGGCCTCGACCGCGTCGGCGCGCTCGGCGGTGGCGGTCTGCAGGTCCGGGGCCAGCTGGGAGCCGCCGTTCAGGTACTGGACGGCGAGAGTCAGGCCGCCGACGCGTTCGTGCAGGAGCTCCACGGAGCGGACGGCCTCCAGGCGCACGAGGGCGTCGCCCTTCAGCTGCTCCAGCTGCTCCGCCTGGTCCTGCGCCGCGACCGTGCCGGTGACGCCGAGGGCGAGGGCCACCACGCCCATGCAGCCCGCCGCCCCGACGATCCCCGACGTGAGGGAGACCCCACCCTTGCGCGGGAGACCCGCCATCACAACCGCCCCGTTCCCCGTGGCGCCCCGGTGACGCCGTCAGCTGGGAGCATCGGCAGGAACGGTCCCGGGGTGGAGCCTCAGAGCACGACGGTCGCGGGGACGTGCTCGTCGGCCGGCTGCACGGGGGTGGCGGGGCGGGAGCGGGCCAGGTCGATGACCGCGCCGACCTCGGCGTTGGGCCGGCCGAGGAGGAAGCCCTGGGCGCTGTCGCAGCCGAGGCGGCGCAGCGCGTCGAGCTGCTCGTGGGACTCCACGCCCTCGGCGACGACGCCCACGCCCATGCTCTTGGCCATCCCGATGATCCC
Source organism: Kineococcus radiotolerans SRS30216 = ATCC BAA-149 (assembly GCF_000017305.1). Lineage (GTDB taxonomy): Bacteria > Actinomycetota > Actinomycetes > Actinomycetales > Kineococcaceae > Kineococcus > Kineococcus radiotolerans. The sequence continues at coordinate 592,634 of NC_009664.2, forward strand.
GGCCACGACGGCCTCGTCCTGGCGGCGCCGGCCGAGCCCGGCGATGAAGTGCCGGTCGACCTTGACGTGGTCGATGGGCATCGTCTGCAGGTGCTTGAGGGAGGACACCCCGGCCCCGAAGTCGTCGACGGCGACGCGCACCCCCATCATGCGCAGCGCGTGCAGGGTGGAGAACCCGGCGTTGGCGTCGGCGACGAGGAGGTCCTCGCTCACCTCGACCAGCAGCGCGCTGCCCGCAGGGCCGGTCGGCTGGTTGGTGGCGACGGCGTCGAGCAGCTCGGCGTTGGCCAGCTGCCGGCGGGAGACGTTCACCGCGATCGTCAGGTGGCAGTCCTCGATGGTGGAGTACCACTCCTCCAGCTGCCGCCAGGCCTCGGCGATGACCCACTTGCCGATGTCGACGATCAGGCCGCTGCGCTCGGCGAGGGGGACGAAGTCGCTGGGCTGCAGCAGGCCCCGCCGGGGGTGCTGCCAGCGCAGCAGCGCCTCCACCCCCTGCACGTGCCCGTCGCGCAGGTCGATGATGGGCTGGTAGTGCAGCCGCAGCTGCCCCTGGGAGACGGCGAGGGCGAGGTCGTCCTCGGTCTGCAGGGCGTCGACGGCCTGGGCCTGCATGCGTTCGTCGAACAGCTCCGAGCGGGCCTTGCCGCTCTCCTTGGCGCGGTAGAGCGCGGCGTCGGCGCGGCGCAGCAGCTTGGAGGCGTCGGCCTCGTCGCGGGCCAGCGCGATCCCGACGCTGGGGGTGATGGTGAGCTTGCGGCCGTCGCCGAACTCGATCGGGTGGTTGGCGATGGAGCTGACGACGCGGTCGGCGATGCGGCTGGCGTTCAGCTCGTCGGAGAGGTCCTCGCAGAGGACGGCGAACTCGTCGCCGCCGAAGCGGGCGACGGTGTCCTCGGGGCGGACCGCGGCGCGCAGCCGGTGGGAGACCTCGACGAGGACGGTGTCGCCGACGCCGTGCCCGTGGGTGTCGTTGACGGTCTTGAACCCGTCGAGGTCGAGGTAGAGGACCGCGCACGCCTTGGAGCCGCGGCGGGCCAGGGCGTGCTGGAGGCGGTCGGTGAACAGCTGCCGGTTGCCGAGGTCGGTCAGCGGGTCGTGCAGCGCCTGCCGCATCGCGGCCTCGAGGGCCTCCTGCCGGTCGCGGCCCTCCACGTCGAGGCGGGCCGCGGACTGCAGGGCCAGCACGAGGAGGAGGGTGGCCGCCACCACGCCGCCGGCGAGCGCGGTCAGCAGGACCGAGAGGGTGGGTTCGCCGGCGAGGGCGACCTGGACGAGGGCGACGACGCCGACCACGACGAGGGGGGACACGACGGCCCAGGGGACGACGCGGGTGCGGACGTCATCTCCGGCCAGGTGGCGGACCGACCAGGGCCAGCGGCTCATCCGGCGTTCCTCCCCTTCCGTGGGTGGCGTGTGCGCGGTGGGGGGGTGGCCTCACCGTGTCCGGTCCCTGACTGCTCATCGTCACGGCCCGGACACGTCCTGTCTACTTCACCCGCTCGGGCGCGTCGTGGCGGGGAGGACCGGCGCGCCGCCCGGTCACCCGATCGGCGGAGCCGTGGACCCGGCGGGGCGCAGCGCTGCCCGGGTCGCCCCGGTGGGGGCGACGGGGCCTTCCCGACTCACCCGTTCGCCTCCCCGCCCGGCCCTTTCCCTGTCTGGAGCAGCGGCGGAGGGACGCCGTGCGGGCCGCCGTCACCCCCGGGGGCGCCGCCTGGCCCGCCGGCGGCCCCGGGGCCACCCGTTCGGCGCAGCGCGCCGGGGTGGGTGTGACGAAGGTTGAACACGCAACGTTCGCCCGGGTGATGGACGCCCCTCCACTCCCGGGCCGAACACGACGAAGGACCTACCGTGACGTTCTGCTGGAGACGACGGCAAGGACGCGGCTCGGGGGGACCCGCCGCGTTCCTCCTCGTCGTCGTCGCCGCGGCGTCCCTGGTCTTCGCTCCCGCGGCGCAGGCCGCCGACGGCATCGGGTACACCGAATTCGTCATCGCCGACAACACCGGCTACCTCGGCACCCCAGAGGAACTGAGCGGGGGCCTCGTCGACGTCGCCGTCGACCGGACCGGCAACACCTACGTCTCCGACTGGGGCAGCCACGTCGTCTTCCGGATCGACGCCCGCACCGGGGTGCGCAGCGTCTTCGCCGGCACGGGACGCGTGTCCACCACCCCCGACCCGGCTGAGGGGAAAGCTTGGTCCGTCGACCTGGGCCAGCCCTACGGGCTGACCGTCGACGCCGCCGACAACGTCTACATCACCGACCGCACCCAGCACCGCGTCGTGAAGGTGACCCCGCAGGGAGACCTCACGACGGTGATGGGCGACGGCACGAGCAGCAAGGCCCCCGACGGCACCCTCGTCGGACCGCGACCCGGCCCGGCCCGGCAGTCCCCGCTGAACCCCATCGAGGTCGCCGTCGGACCCGACGGGACCGTCTACGCCGTCGACGAGGACGCGTCGGCCGTCGTCGCGGTCCGGGACGGGACGCTGACCGTGGTTGCGGCCAGGGCGGACGTCAACGCCGCGCTCGGCGTCACCGGTCCCCCCCTCTTCGGGCCCAAGGGACTCGTCGTCCAGGCCGACGGGACGCTGCTCGTCAGCAACAAGTTCGCCCACGACGTCGTGGCGATCCGGGACGGGACCATCACCGTGGTCGCCGGCGGCCGCAACGGCACCGTCGTACCGGGACCGGCCACCGCGAGCGGTCTCGACCACCCCGAGCGGATCGCCGTGGACCCGCAGGGGAACCTCTACGTCGCCGACGCGGGCAACGACTCGATCGACGTCGTCGACTCCGACGGCCGCATCAGCGCCCTGCCGGTGACCCTCAACGAACCCACCGGTGTCGCCGTGGCCGTCGACGGCAGCGTCCTCATCGTTGACCAGAACAACCAGCGGGTCGTGCGGTGGGCGCCGAACGAGCGCCCCACCATCAGTCCGGTCCCAGCGCTGAGCACGGACGTCGGCACCTCGGCTCGGGCGACGGTGACCTGGACCTCCACCCGCACCTGGGACGTCGTCGGCCCCCTGCCCGCAGGCGCCGCGCTGGTCGACGCCACGACCACCGGCGCGACGCTCACCTGGGACCCCGTGCGTGCCGGTACCAGCACCGTCACCGTCCAGGCCTGCGCCTGGCTGTCCCGGTCCTGCGCCCGTCAGCGGGTCACCCTCGAGGGTCGTGCCGTCCGCCCCGGCGCCCCGGGGGACCTGACGGCGACCCTGACCGGCGGCGTCGTCGGCCTCCGCTGGACCGCACCGGTGTCCACGGGCGGTACGACGCTGGACGGCTACACGGTCACCGCCATGGACGAGGCGACCGGCGTCCGCACCGACGTCGACGTCACGGGGACCGCGCTGGACCTGAGCACCCTGACCGCGGGGCACGCGTACGCGCTGAGCGTCGCGGCCCGCAACAGCGCGGGGACCGGGGACGCGTCCTCGCCCGTGGTCGTGCGGCTCCCCGCCCCGCCGAGCCCGGTCCCCGCCCCCCGCACCCCCAGCCCCTCCACGCCGAGCACCCCCACGCCCACCACCTCCGCACCCACCACCCCGGCGGTCGCGCCCGTCCCCGCGCCGACGGCCACCCCGGTCACCCCCGCCGACCCCGTGGAGCCGACCACGGGACCGACGACCGTCCCCACGACCGTCCCCACGACCGTCCCCACGACCGTCCCCACGACGGCTCCCACGACGGCTCCCACGACCCCGGCCGTCCCGGCTCCCCCGACCCGGGCCGTCCCGACCGCCGTCCCGACCGCCGCGGCGCGACCGGCGCCCGAGCGGCGGCCGGCCCCGGCGAACCCCACGAGCGCCCCCACCCCGGCGGACCCCACGAGCCCTCCCACCTCCGCGGCAGCCGCGTCCGTCCCCACCGCGCGGCCCACCACGACGCCCACGACGACGCCCACGACGACGCCCACGACGGCGAGCGCGAGCCCCTCCCCCGCCGCGCTGCCCCCCGCGCCCCCCGCCGACCCGCCCCCCGCGCCCCCCGCCGACCCGCCCGCCGCGGGCCGGTCCGCACCCCGGCCTCCCCTGCTGGACCGCCTCCCCGAGGCGATCGCCGCCCCCGTGCGCGCGGTCGCGACGGTGGGGGTGGCGGTGGCCCGTCACGCCCAGTACCCGTCCGCGGTGTTCGCGCTCGCCGGGTTCTTCCTGCTCGCCCAGCGCCGCATCGACCGCGACGACCCGAAGCTCGCGCTGGCCCCGGTGGTGCCCGACGACCGGGTGCCCTTCGAGACCCAGGAGGTGGCGCCGTGGTGAGCCCCGGGGGCGACCCCACCTTCGTGCCGCTCTCGGACCGCGTCCGCTGGACGGCGGTCCTGCGCCTGCTGCTCGTGGTCACCGGCACCGCCCTGTGGTGGTCCGGCGACCGCGAGCCCGCCCACGACCGCACGCTCGCCGCGCTCGGGCTGGGGTACCTCCTGGTGACCGCCGTCCTGCTGCTGGTGCGCTCGGGGCGCTCGGTGACCCGGGCCGGGCTGGACGCGGGGCTGCTGCTGGACAGCGTGGTCCTCATCGTCGCCGTCCACGCCCTGGGCGGGGCCGAGGCCCCTGCCGCGGCCCTGTTCGCCCTGCACGCGGCGGGGACCACGCTGCTCACGTCCTTCCGCACGGGCGTGAAGGTCGCCGGCACCCACACGGTCCTCGTGCTGTGCCTGGTGCAGGCGCAGGCGACGGGCATCCTGCCCGGCGGGCCGGACGCGGGGGTCTTCCCCTCCAACTTCACCGGCTTCGCCGCCCTGCTGTGGGCCACGACCCTGGGCACGGCGACGTTCGCGGCGGTCAACGAGCGGGAGCTGCGCCGGCGCCGGCACGACACCGAGGTGCTGCACGGCCTGCTGGTGCAGCTCAGCGGGGCCGATGACCGCGAGCGGGTGGCGTCGCTGCTCGTGCGGTTCGTGCGCGAGGAGCTGCCCGCCGCCCGGGCGCAGGTCGTGCTGGCCGGGGTGGACGCGGCGGGGCCGGGGACCGACCTCGTGGCGGTCCCCGCGGGCCCGCTGGACGCGGTCCTCGTGCGCGCCGAGGCCGAGGACCGCTCCGTGCTCGTGCACCGGCCCCACCCGCGGGAGGACCCGTGGCTGGCCCGCGGGTGGTCGGCGGCGCGGGGGATGGTGGTCGTGCCCCTGCCGGCGGTCGCCGGGCGCGGTTGGCTCGTCGTCGACCTCGGCGACGGACGAGGGTCGGTCCTGGCCCGCGGCCTCGAGCGGCGCGCGGTGCGGGCCCTGGAGCAGGCGGTGTCCCACGCGGCGCTGGCCCTGTCGCGGGCGAGCGCCCTGGAGGCCCTGCGCCGGGCCGCCACCCTCGACGGGCTGACGGGGGTCGCCAACCGGCGCACCCTGGACGAGGTGCTAGCGCGGGTGGACGGGGAGGCGCTGGCCGTGGCGCTGCTGGACGTCGACCACTTCAAGGCCGTCAACGACCGCTTCGGGCACCAGACCGGCGACGAGGTCCTGCGGGCCGTCGCGGCAGCGGCGGTGTCGGCGGTGCGCGAGGGCGACCTCGTCGCCCGCTACGGCGGGGAGGAGTTCGCGGTGCTCATGCCGGGCACGGGCACCGCCGAGGCGCAGGTCGTCGTCGAGCGGCTGCGGGCGGCGGTCGCGGGCGGCACGACGCCCCGGGTCACCTGCAGCGTCGGCATCGCCGGCGGTGCGGCGGGCGACCCGGCGGCGCTGCTCGCCGAGGCCGACCGCGCCCTCTACGCGGCCAAGGCCGCCGGCCGCGACCGCAGCGTCCTCGCCGAGCAGCTCGGGCCGCGGTCGGCCGAGGTGGGCGCCGAGGACCGCTGAGGTCCGCTGCGCGGGCCCGGCGACGGGGTCGTCGCCCTCGCGGGAGGTCCCCGGCGGCCTCCCCGGGACGGGTTCAGCGACCCGTCAGCCGCCGCCGGTCGTCGCCGTCGCGCGCGGTGGCCCCGGCGGCGTCGAGGGCCTCCAGCAGCGGCACCGCCACCCGGCGCGAGGTGCCCAGGGCGCGGCGGGCCTCGCTCACCGAGAACGGTTGCGGAGCACCGCTCAGCGCCTGCACCGCCCGGTCCCGGTAGCCGGGGGCCAGCACGAGGCCCTCCGCGACGCGTTCCAGCCGGCCCGCGCGCACCGCCGCGGCGAGCTCGGCGCGTCCCAGCCGCAGCTCCCGCAGCCGCTCCACGTCGGGAGCCGCGAACGGGTCGCGGCGCAGGTCGGCCAGGACGAGGTCCACGGCCCGCTCGACCGCCGGGGGCAAGTCGGAGGTGCGTTCGACGACCCGTCCGTCGTGGACGCGCAGCGGGGGCGCCACCAGGGCCTCGACGAGCTCCAGGGCCGGCAGCCCCAGCAGCCGCCGGGTCTGCTCCAGCGTCGGTCCCGGTTGCAGCGGGTTCGCCGCCGCGAACCCCGCCACGACGCGGCGCAGCTCCCGGCCGCGGTCGGCCCAGAACCCCGGGTCGGCGTACCAGTCCCCGGCCACGGGCCGGCCGGTCGGGGTGACCCCGGTGGTCCGCAGGTGCCGCCCGCTGAGCAGCCGCCGCCGGCGCAGCTCGCGGGGGAAGTCCGGGCCCACGACCCCGGCCAGGTCCGTGACCCGGGCGGCGGCCGCCCCGCGCCGCCGCAGCGGCGGCGGGTCCACGTCCAGGGCGGTCCCCGCCCCCAGGACGGTGTGCTGCGCGGGGTCGCGCAGCAGCAGCCGGTCCCCCACCCGCAGCGGCAACGGGGTCGCCAGCTGCAGGCGCAGCAGCACGTCGTCCCCGTCGCGGCCCAGCGGCCGGACCCGGACGGGGACGGCCGCGGACCCCAGGTGCGCGACGACGTGGGTGGGGACGTCGGTGGCGCCGGTGGCGTCGCCGCCGTGCCCGGCCCGCGGCAGGCGCACGTCGAGGACGTCGCTGCGCCGGTGCGTCCCGGGCGTCAGCAGCGCGTCACCGCGCCCGACGTCGTGGCGGTCGGTCCCGCGCAGGTTCACCGCGACCCGGGCGACCGCCTCGACCCGCTCGGCAGCGCGCTCCAGGGACTGCAGGCCCCGGACGTGGACGCGGGCGTCGCCGAGCTCCAGCTCGTCGCCCACCGCCAGGCTCCCCGCGGACAGCGTGCCCGTGACGACCGTCCCGGCGCCGGTGACGGTGAAGCTGCGGTCGACCCAGAACCGCACGGGCGCGGCGGGGTCGGGGGCGGGCACCGCGGCCAGCACCCCGGCCAGCACCCGCCGCACGTCCTCCAGGCCCGCGCCCGACACCGCGCTGCACGCGACCGCGGGGACCTCGCCCAGGCTGCTGGTGCGCAGCTCCGCCAGCGCGCGCTCGCGGGCGGGGGCGGGGTCGGCCAGGTCCGCGCGGGTCACGACGAGGACCCCGTGCCGCACGCCGAGGGCGTCGAGGGCGGCCAGGTGCTCGGCGGACTGCGGCATCCACCCCCCGTCGGCGGCGACGACGAACACCGCCACCGGCACCGGGCCCACCCCGGCGAGCATCGTCGGGACGAACCGCTCGTGCCCGGGGACGTCGACGAAGGCGACCGGCCCGGCGCCCGGCAGGTCCGTCCAGGCGAACCCCAGGTCGATGGTCAGCCCGCGCCGCTTCTCCTCCGCGTAGCGGTCCGGGTCGCGGCCGGTGAGGGCGCGCACGAGGGTGGACTTGCCGTGGTCGACGTGGCCCGCGGTCGCGACGACGTGCATCAGGACACCGCCGCCGCGACGGCCCCGACCAGCGCGCCGTCGGCCCCGGCGGGGACGCACCGCAGGTCCAGCAGGGTCCGGCCCCCCTCGACGCGGCCCACCACGGCGGGGTCGCCCCGCCGCAGCGCCTCCGCCAGGTGCGGGGGCAGGGACACCACCCACGACGCCAGTTCCACCCCGGGGGCCCCGCCGCCGCCGACGACGGCCCGCGACGGCTCCACCCGCGCGTCGACCCCCGCGTCCGCGAGGGCGGCCGCGACCTCCCCGCACCGGCGCCGCAGCTCCGCCGGGTCGGCGTGGACGGCGTCCACCGTCGGGTTGGCCGCCGCGCGCAGGGTCGCCTCCAGCGCGGCGAGGGTGAGCTTGTCCACGCGCAGCGCCCGGGCCAGGGGGTGCCGGCGCAGGCGCTCGACGAGTTCCGCCCGCCCCAGCAGCAACCCCGCCTGCGGGCCGCCGAGGAGCTTGTCCCCCGACGCCGTCACGAGGTCGGCGCCGGCGACGAGGACGGAGTGCGCGTCGGGTTCCTCCGGCAGCAGCGGGTCCGGGGCGAGCAGCCCCGAGCCGGTGTCCACGACGACCGGGACCCCCAGACCGGTCAGCTCCCCGGCCTGCACGCCCGCGGTGAACCCGGTGACGACGAAGTTGGAGGGGTGGACCTTGAGGACGAAGCCCGTCCGCTCCCCGACCGCCGCCGCGTAGTCGGCGAGCGTCGTGCGGTTCGTGGTGCCGACCTCGCGCAGCCGCGCGCCGGTGGACTCCAGCAGGTCCGGCAGCCGGAACCCGTCGCCGATCTCGACGAGCTCCCCGCGGCTGACGACGATCTCGCGCCCGGCCGCCAGCGCGGTCGCGGCGAGGACCAGGGCCGCCGCCCCGTTGTTCACGACGTGCACGCCGCCCGCGGCGGGCACCGCCGCGGCCAGGGCGGCCATCGCGCCCCGCCCGCGCCGCGCCCGCCGCCCGGTGGCGAGGTCCATCTCCACGTCGGTGGCCCCGGCCGCGGTGACGACCGCCTCGACCGCGGCCGGGGACAGCTGGGCCCGGCCGAGGTTGGTGTGCAGGACGGCGCCGGTGGCGTTGAGGACCCGCCGCAGCGTGGTCCCGGCGGGGGGCAGGGAGGCGAGGACGAGGTCGACGACGTCGCCGGGGGCCGCCTCGCCGTCGCGGACCCGCTGCTGCGCGACCCGGACGGCGTCCTTGACCGCGTCGCGACCGCGGGTGCGCACGTCCTCGGCCAGGCGGGGGTCGGCGAGGACGGCGTCGGTGCGGGGGACCGAGCGGCGCACGTCCGGCGCGGGGTTGCGGGGCACGGGGCCAGAACCTACCCCGGCGTGCGTGGCGGAGGCGGATGGGAATCGAACCCACCTGACCGAGGTGCTCGGTCACGTCGGTGTTGAAGACCGCGGGGGCCACCAGGCACCCGTACGCCTCCCCGGCAGCACGCGTGCCCACCCTGCCACACCGCGACCGCCGCGGCGGTCATACCGTGGCCGCCGTGACGGCGACGGAGCGGACGACCCGACTGACGCAGTACGCCCACGGCGGCGGCTGCGCCTGCAAGATCCCCCCCGGCGAGCTGGAGCGGATGGTCGCCGGCCTCACCGGTCCCCCCGGCGAGGACCTGCTGGTCGGGGTCGGCGACGACGCGGCGGTCGTGCGCATCGACGGGGACCGGGCGGTCATCGCCACCGCGGACTTCTTCACCCCCGTCGTCGACGACGCGTACACCTTCGGCCGGATCGCGGCGACGAACGCGCTGTCCGACGTCTACGCCATGGGCGGGACCCCGCTGGTGGCGGTGAACCTGCTCGGCTGGCCCCGCGACGTCCTGTCCCCGGAACTGGCCCGGGAGGTCCTGCGCGGGGGCGCCGACGCGGCGGCGGCGGCCGGGTGCCACCTCGGCGGTGGCCACAGCATCGACGACCCCGAACCCAAGTACGGCATGGCCGTCACCGGCCTCGCCGACCCGGCCCGGCTGCTGCGCGGGGACGCCGCCGTCGCCGGGGTCCCCCTGACGCTGACCAAGCCCCTCGGCCTGGGGGTCCTCAACAACCGGCACAAGGCGACCGGGGAGGTGTTCGAGGAGGCGGTCGCGGTGATGACGACCCTCAACGCCGACGCCTCCCGGGCCGCGCTCGCCGCCGGGGTGCGCTGCGCCACCGACGTCACCGGTTTCGGCCTGCTCGGGCACCTGCACGAGGTGGCCCGCGCCAGCGGCGTCACCGCCGTCGTGGACGCCGCGGCCGTCCCCTACCTGGAGGGGGCCCGGCGTTCGCTGGCGGAGGGTTTCGTCCCCGGCGGCAGCCGCCGCAACCTGGAGTGGGTCCGCCCGCACCTGGAGGCGTCCGGGATCGGCGAGGAGGAGCTGATCCTCCTCGCCGACGCCCAGACCTCCGGGGGGCTGCTGGTCGCCGGGGAGGTCCCCGGCTACCCGGTGGTCGGGGAGGTCGTCCCCGCCCGCGACGGCGTCACGCTCGTGGTGCGCTGAGGCTCCGGACCTCGCGCTCAGCAGGACCCCGTCGGGACGGGGAACGGCACCGGGCCCGGTCTGCGCGAGCAGACCGGGGCCCGGTGCCGTTCGTGCGGGGTTCAGCCGCGGGGGTTCAGCCGCAGGGGGTTCAGCCGCGGGGCAGGGTGAAGGAGCCCACCAGCTCGTTCAGCTCCACCGCCGCGCGCGAGACCTCACCAGCGGTGGTCGCGGTGTGCGTGGCGCCGGCGGTGGTCTGGTCCGAGGCGGCGGCGATGCCGGAGATGTTCGTGGCGATCTCCTGGCTGCCGGTGGAGACCTCGGTGACGTTGCGGACCATCTCGGAGGTCGTGGCGGACTGTTCCTCCACCGCCGCGGCGATGGTGGACTGCAACCCGTCGATGCGGGCGATGACCTCGGTGATCTCCGCGATCGCCCCCGCCGCCGCCGCCGCATCAGCCTGCGTGGAACCCACCTTCGTGATGATCTCCTCCGTCGCCCGCGCGGTCTGCTGCGCCAGTTCCTTCACCTCACCGGCCACCACCGCGAAGCCCTTGCCCATCTCCCCCGCCCGGGCGGCTTCGATGGTCGCGTTCAGGGCCAGCAGGTTGGTCTGCTCGGCGATGGAGGTGATGAGCTTGACGACCTCACCGATCTCCCGGGAGGAGGCGGAGAGGCGTTCGAGGGTGTCCCCCGCCGCCCCCGCCGCCGCCACCGCCGAAGCCGCGGTCGAGGACGCCTCGGCGGTGGAGGAGGCGATCTCCCGGATCGCCGAGGACATCTCATCCCCGGCGGCGGCGACGGTGCCGATGTTGGCGGAGATCTCCTCAGTCGCCGCGGAGACGACCTGGGCCTGGGTGGCGGCCTCCTCGGCACCGGAGGACAGCTGGGTGGCGACGGTGGTCAGCTCCTCGCTGGAGGCGGCCAGGGTGGAGGCGTTGCCGGCGATGCGGCGCACGGTGTCGGTGAGGCGGTCCATGGTGGCGTCCAGGGCGGTGGCGAGCTGACCGACCTCGTCGCGGGTGGTGATGCCCACGCGCTGGTCCAGGCGACCGGAGGCGAGGCCCTCGACGACGGTGAGGACGCGAGCCAGCGGACGGGCGATGGAGCGGGCGACCACCAGGGTGAGCGCGACGGCGACGAGCAGACCGAACGCGGTGATCGCCAGGTCGAGGTTGCGACCGTTGCGGTAGGTGGCCTCGGCCTGCTCGGCTGCGGCCGCGGCCTGGGCGTCCTCGAGCTCGTCCAGCGCGGTGAGGGCGTCGCTGACGGCGTCGAACGCCGGGTCCAGCCGCTCCTCCTCCACCTGCACGATCCGGGGGGCGTCGCCGGTGCGGCTGACCGGCAGCAGCTCGTCCTCGACGACCGTGCGCAGCTCGGTGTAGGCGCCCTCGAAGTCCTGGCGGGCCTGCTCCTCCTGAGCGGTGGCGGCCGCGTCGGCGGTGTACTGGGCCCAGACCTCGTCGCTCTGCTCCAGGAACCCCTGGATCTCCCGCTCCCGCGTGTCCATGGCGGCGCCGTCCAGCGCGAGGGCGTGGCGGAGGACGGTGCTGCGGACCTCGTTCACCGTGCCGTCCACCTGGGCGAGCCGGCTGGCGGGGATGAGGTTGCGCTCGTAGATGCCGCCGCCGGCGTCGTCGACCGCGCTCAGGGCGCCGATGCCGACCCAGCCGGAGACGACCATGGCGGCCCCGGCGGCGGCGGCCACGCAGGCGACCTTGCCGGCCACGGGGAGGTCGGCGAACCGACGGGAGCGCCCGCCGTCACGTCGCGGATCGTCGATGCTCACGTGTCGGTTCCCCCTCGGCGCGAGGACGTCACCAGGCTCCAGCGGAGCGGTTGGCGTCCTCGTCCCCGTCCCCATCGGCAGGGGGACGGGGCGGCTTGAGGGGGCCCCGCGGCCACCGCTCGCGGGGCCCGGGGCGGGCCCGTCGGCGTCGGCGGGCGCGACCTAGTGGCGGGGTGCGCCCGCGGTCCCGGCCCCGTCCGAGGCGGCCGGGGCCGCGGCCGGGGCGGTGTCCCGGCCGCTGTGCTCGGTGCCCTTGAGGTAGAGGAACCAGTAGGCGAGGGCGACGAAGACCCCGCCGCCGACGGCGTTGCCCAGGGCGGCGAAGACCCAGTTGCCGACGATGTTCCCCCAGCCGATGCCGGGGACCCCGGCCCACTGCGCGGCGGGGAGGAAGAACATGTTCGCCACGACGTGGTCGAAGCCGAGGGCGACGAAGGCGGTGATGGGGAAGAAGATGGCCAGCACCTTGCCGGCGACGTCCTCGGCGGCCAGCGCCATCCACACGCCCAGGCACACCAGCCAGTTGCACCCGATGGCGCGCAGGAAGATCGTCGCGTCGTCCTCGGTGACGGCCTTCGTGGTCGCGATCGCGGCCAGCCGGGTGAAGGACGGGGAACCCTCCGGCCCGATCACCCCGGTCTGCACGGCGAGGAGGTAGGCGACGAACAACGCCCCGACGAGGTTCCCGAGCAGGACGAACGTCCAGTTCCGGGCCAGGAGCCCGAGGCTCACCTTCCGGCTCAGCAGGGCGATCGGCACCAGGGCCATGTTCCCCGTCAGCAGCTCGGAGCCGGCCACGATGACCAGCACGAGACCCATGCTGAACACCGCCCCAGTGAGCAGGGTGGTGACCCCGCCCCAGATCGCGGGGTCCAGGCCCGCGGTCACGTCGACGGCGAGCAGCCCGGCGAACGCGATGTAGGCCCCGGCGAGGAAACCCCCGACGAGCATCTTCGGGATCGGGAGGTGGGCCTTCTTGATGCCGCTGGCGACCGCCGCGACGGCGATCTGGTCCGGCGTCTTGTACGCCATGGGGTGCTCCTCGGGATCAGGAGGCCCGTTCGCGGGCCTCCAGCCGTTCCCGCTGGGGAACGACGACGTACTTGGGGTCCTTCGTGGAGGCGACACCGGCCTCGAAGACCGCCATGCGGGTCAGGAACGACCCGGCGAGCAGGCTCGCCCCCGCCGCGGCGGCGGCCACCCGGGACCGCCGTCCCAGCACCGCGCCGACGGCGCCCAGGGCGGTGAGGGCCCGGGCGGCCTTGAGGAACTTCCCGGGCCGCCCGAGGTGGAAGGGTTCGCTGACCAGCCCGTGCGCGGTCTCCATGCGGTGCGCGGCAGCGAGTTCCACGGTGGCACCGATGACGGCCAGGCGCGAGGCGGGACCGGTCTGGGAGACCGGGGCGAGCACGAGCGCGGCCCCCGCCCCGGAGGCCAGGGCGCTGCCGCTGAAGACGAACGGGAGTTCCCGGAACGGTTCGTGCCAGCTCGGCACGGCGGTGTCGGCGAACAGGACGGCGGTGTAGGTGGCCAGCAGGGGCGCGGTGAGCGCGGCTCCCGCCCCGAGGACGTGCCCCAGCGGTCCCGCGACCTTCCGCGCCAGCCCCAGCACGCCGCGCTCCGGCAGCAGTGGCGCCGCCTCGAACACCGCCGCCGCCCCGGCCAGCGGGCCGTACGCGGTGAGGATCCAGGTCCCCACCGACATGGGGGAGGTGGGTTTCGCCACCCGCAGCATGTTGTAGAAGCGCTCGGGGCGGCCGAGGTCGATGATGAGGAAGTAGGCGCTGGCGCCCACGGCCCCCAGCGAGGTGATCCGCAGCGCGCGGCGCGCCGCGACGTCACCGCGGGCGGTGGCCACCGCGGCCAGCATCGAGGAGCCGGCCGCCAGCCCCCCGCTGAACAGGTAGTAGGCGATGTCGTGGGTCCACACCGGGGGTTTGAGGACGGCCCGCCCGTAGTAGGAGCGGAACTCCGCGTCGGGCACGACGGCGTTGACGTCGCCGCGCCGCCCCTTGCGCTTCTCCCGCTTGCCCATCTCGGCGCTGAACATCCGCGCGGCCTGCCCGCCGATGGGGTCGGTGCCGGGCACGTGCTCGAAACCGGGCTGACCGGGCTGGTGCGGGGTCTGCTGCGAGGGCTTCGGAGCCGGGTCCGGGCTCATCGCCGCCCCACCGCCGCGGCGAGGACGCCGAGGACCATGAAGCCCGCCGCGGCCGCCATGTGCTTGTACATCGAGGGCAGGTCGCGGGTGGTGACGACCGGGTCCGGCGGCAGGCCGTAGACCTCGGGCTCGTCGAGGAGGAGGAAGAACGCGCCGTCCCCGCCGACCCCGTCCTCGGGGTTCTCCCCGTAGAGGCGGGCCTCGGTGACGCCGACGTCGTGCAGCTGCTGCCGACGGCGCTCGGCGCGTTCGCGCAGCTCGTCGAGGTCGCCGAACTGGATGGACTCCGTGGGGCAGGCCTTGGCGCAGGCCGGGGTCTGGTCGTCGCCGAGGCGGTCGTAGCAGAGGGTGCACTTCCACGCCCGGCCGTCGGACTCGCGCTTGTCGATGACCCCGTAGGGGCAGGCCGAGACGCAGTAGCCGCAGCCGTTGCAGACGTCCTGCTGCACGACGACGGTGCCGAACTCCGTGCGGAACAGCGCCCCCGTGGGGCACACGTCGAGGCAGGCGGCGTGCGTGCAGTGCTTGCAGACGTTGGACATCATCAGCCAGCGGACGTCCTGCCGCCCGTCGCGGTCGGGCAGCGGCGCGGGCGCCAGCATCCCCGGCATGCCGAGGAACTGCCCGCCGCTCCCCTGCCCCGCCGGGGCCGACGCCGGGGCGGCCGCCGGAGCCGCGGCGGCCGGGGCGCTGCCGCACCCGCCGCCGCACCCCCCGCCGCCTCCGCCGCCCGTGAGGTTCTCGTGCGCCCGCTCGGCCACCGGGTGCCCGCCCTCGACGGCGGTGCCGAGGCGAGAGGCCTCGGCGAAGGCGTCGAAGCCGGCCGCGACCGCGTCCTGCTGGACCCGGTCCACCGCCGGGCGCGACTGCTCGATGAACGCGACCGCGCGCCAGGAGTCCGCCCCCAGGCCGCCGGTGTTGTCGTAGGACATGCCGAGCAGGTCGATGCCGTCCTCGGGGACGGCGTTCCACTCCTTGCAGGCGACCTCGCAGGCCTTGCAGCCGATGCACACGGAGGTGTCGGTGAAGAAGCCCTTGCGCGGGGGCGGGGAGTCGTACCCCGCGTCGCGCGCCGGGTCGTCGAGGCGGCCGTAGAGGCTGCTCCCGAGGTTGTCCAGGGTGACCATCAGTCGGCCCTCCGGTCGAGCCCGCGAGCGGGGTGGGCGTCCAGGACCGCCGGTTCGACGTCCTGCTGGGGGTGCTCGGGGCTGGACCGGACGTCGTGGCGGACGCTGAGCACCCGGTCGATCTCGTCGTCGTCGTGCCCGTCCCCGACGTGGTCGTCGCCGCCCTGGGCGAGGTCGGTGCGCTCCTGCCCGTCGCGGGCGATGAGGTCGGCGGTCACCGCGACCGCACCGGAGGCCATGGTGACCCCGCCGCGGACGCGGTACTCGTCGATGAGCGCGAGCATCGCCGCACCCCGCGGCCGCCGTCCCGGCAGCACGTCGCACGTCCCGGCCTTGAACTCCTGGATGTGCACGTTCGGGTCCAGCGTGAGGTGCATGAGGTCGTTGACGACGTCGCCGGTGGTCAGGCCGCCCTGGCCCCAGTGGTAGGGCAGCCAGATCTGGTGGACGAGCTGGTTCTGGACCTTCAGCGGGGCGAGGCGGTCGGTGACCAGGACCCGCGCCTCGACGATCGCGCGGGCCGTGACCACGTGCGCCCACCCGAGGTGCTCCAGCCCGCGCATGCGGGCCAGTTCCGGGGAGACCTCCATGAACAGCGCCGGCTGGAGCTCGGCGAGGTAGGGCAGGTACCGGCTCATGCCCCCGGCGGTGTGGTGCTCGGTGAGCCGGGAGGTGATCCAGACGTAGGGGAACACCTGGCTGCCGAGCTCCGGCGGCGAGGGGTGCACCTCGTTGAGGTGGTTGGTGTAGACCTCGCGGGCCGGGTTGGCCTGCTGGGTGTAGACCGCGTTGCGGAACGGCGACTCGGCCGGCTCGTAGTGCGCCGGCAGCGGGCCGTCGACGACGCCCTTCGGCGCGTACAGCCAGCCCTTGCCGTCGCTCTGCATGATGAATGGGTCGTCACCGGCGATGGCCGCGACCCCCGTGGCCCCCTCCGGCGGGCGGTACGACGGGGGTTTCGTCGCCTCGAAGTCGGCGATGTCGTCCCCGACCCAGCGCTGCGCCTCCTCGTCCCACCACACCAGCGCCTTGCGCTCGCTCCAGGGCCGGCCCTCGGGGTCGGCTGAGGCGCGGTTGTAGAGCATGCGCCGGTTCATCGGCCAGGCCCAGCCCCACTCGGGGGCGTGCAGGGACTGCTCGCGGCCCGGCTTGCGCCGCGCCGCCTGGTTGACGTCGTCGGCGTAGACGCCGGAGTAGATCCAGCACCCGCTGGAGGTGGACCCGTCGGCCTTCAGCGCCGTGTACCCCGGCAGCAGGCCCTCGGGCCCGTAGCCGTTGATCTCCTTCAGGACGTCCTCGGAGCTGGGTTCCCGCTCCTCCCCGTGCAGGGGGTAGTCCCAGGCCAGCTTCAGCAGGAGCTGGTCGCGGGGGTCGGTGGACCCCGCCAGCTTCTCCCGCATCCGGCGGCCCAGGTGGTAGAAGAACCACAGCTCGCTGGTGGCGTCGCCCGGGGGGTTGACCGCCTTCTCCCGCCACTGCAGCAGGCGCTGGGTCTGGGTGAAGGTGCCCTCCTTCTCCACGTGGGAGGCGGCGGGCAGGAAGAACACCTCGGTGCGGCACTGCTCGGGGACGATCTCGCCGGTCTCGACCTCGGGCGCGTCCTTCCAGAAGGTCGCGCTCTCGATCATCACCAGGTCGCGCACGACCATCCAGTCGAGGTTGGCCATGCCCAGGCGCTGGGCGCGACCGTTGGCGGAGCCGACGGCGGGGTTCTGGCCCAGCAGGAAGTACCCGAAGATCTTCCCGCCCTCGATCATGTCCATGACCTGGCTGTAGGTGCCGTGGTCACCGCTGATCTTGGGGAGCTCGTCGAAGAGGTAGTCGTTCTCCGCCGTCGCCTCGTCGCCGAAGTAGGCCTTGAGCAGGCTCACCGTGTAGGCGTCGGCGTTGGCCCAGAAGCCCTTCTGCGCCGGACCCTTGATGGAGTCGATGTAGCCCGCGAGGTCGGGGTGCCGCTCCACGTGCGGCATCTGCAGGTAGCCGGGCAGCAGGTTGTACAGCGTGGGGATGTCGGTCGAGCCCTGGATGGAGGCGTGCCCGCGCAGGGCCATCACCCCGCCGCCCGGGCGGCCCATGTTCCCCAGCAGGAGCTGGAGGATCGCCCCGGCGCGGATGTACTGCACACCCGTGCCGCGCTGGGTCCAGCCCACGCTGTAGACGAGGGCGCCGGTCTTCTCCCGGCCGGAGTTGGAGATCCAGGCCTCGGCGAGCTCCTCGAAGAGGTCGGTCGGGATGCCGCAGACGTCGGCGACCATCTCCGGGGTGTAGCGGGCGAAGTGCCGCTTCAACACCTGGTAGACGCACCGCGGGTCCTGCAGGGTCTCGTCTCGCTGGATGGAGCGGTGCTCCACCGCCGCGCCCCCGGCCCCGAGGGAGTGCCCGGACTCGCTGTCGCTGGACTCGGCGGTCTCCTCCTCCTCGTCCCCGTGCTGCTCCGTCCCGGCGTACTGCCAGGACTTCGTGTCGTAGGAGTTGGTCTCGTGGTCGAAGCCGGAGAACAGCCCGTCGAGGTCGTCGGTGTCCTGGAAGTCCTCGCTGATCAGGTGCGAGGCGTTGGTGTAGGCCACCACGTACTCGCGGAAGTCGCGCTCCTGGGTCAGCACGCGGTTGATGATCGCCCCGAGCAGGACGATGTCCGTGCCGGTGCGGATCGGGACGTGGGTGTCCGCGAGCGCGCTGGTGCGGGTGAAGCGGGGGTCGACGTGGAAGACCTTCGCGCCGCGCGCCTTGGCCTCCATCACCCACTGGAACCCGACCGGGTGGCACTCGGCCATGTTCGAGCCCTGGATGACGATGACGTCGGCGTTGCTCAGGTCCTGCAGGTCACCGGTGGCTCCACCGCGACCGAACGAGGCACCCAGACCGGGCACCGTGGCGGAGTGTCAAATGCGGGCCTGGTTCTCGACCTGGATCGCGCCCATGGCCGTGAACAGCTTCTTGATGAGGTAGTTCTCCTCGTTGTCCAGCGTCGCACCGCCGAGGCTGGCGATCCCCATGGTGCGGTTGAGCCGGCGGCCGAGCTCGTCGTGGTCCTGCCAGCCGCGTCGGCGGGCGTCGATCACCCGGTCGGTGATCATGTCCATCGCGGTGTCGAGGTCCAGGTCGGACCACTCGGTCGCGTAGGGGGCGCGGTAGCGGATGCGGGTGGCGCGGGAGTCGCCGTTGACCAGCTGCTCGCTGGCGGAGCCCTTGGGGCACAGCCGCCCGCGCGAGTGCGGGGAGTCCGGGTCGCCCTCGATCTGGACGACCTTCTCGTCCTTGACGTACACGCGCTGACCGCAGCCGACGGCGCAGTAGGGGCACACCGACTTCGCGACCCGGTCCGCGGTGGCGGTGCGCGGGGTCAGCGACTTGGAGCGCGCGGACTGCGTCGCCGCGCCGCGCCCCAGGGGGTCGTCGCCGGTCAGCTGCCGGTAGACCGGCCAGCCCTCGAGGAACGTCTTGATGCCCACGGCGGGACCATACGCCCCTCGTCTCGGGATGCGCGCGGTGACGCGACGTACCAGCGTGTCCGCCATGACAGTCCCCACCATCCTGCTCAACGACGGTCGCGAGATCCCGCAGCTCGGCTTCGGCGTCTTCCAGATCGAACCCGGCGACACCGCCCAGGCCGTGAAGACCGCCCTGGACCTCGGCTACCGCCACATCGACACCGCGCAGATGTACGGCAACGAGGCCGAGGTGGCCCAGGGCATCGCCGACTCCGGCGTGCCCCGCGACGAGATCTGGGTGACCAGCAAGCTCAACAACGGCTTCCACGAGCCCGACGCGGCGCGGAAGGCGGTCGACGACTCCGTCGAGAAGCTGCGCGGCCCCATCGACCTCTACCTCATCCACTGGCCCCTGCCCACCCTCTACGGCGGCGACTTCGTCTCCACCTGGAAGGTGCTGGAGGAGGCCCGCGCGGCGGGGAAGCTGCGCTCGATCGGGGTGTCGAACTTCCAGGTGAACCACCTGCAGCGCCTGGCGCAGGAGGCCACCGTGGTGCCGGCCGTGAACCAGATCGAGGTGCACCCCTACTTCGGCAACGAGGAGGTGCGCCGCCACTGCGGCGAGCACCAGATCGGCGTCGAGGCGTGGTCGCCCATCGCGCAGGGCAAGGTGCTCGACGACCCGACCGTCACGGCCGTGGCGAACCGCCTGGGCAAGTCCCCCGCCCAGGTCGTGCTGCGCTGGCACGTCGAGCGCGGCGACATCGTCTTCCCCAAGTCGGTGACGCCCTCGCGCATGGAGGAGAACTTCGCGCTGTTCGACTTCGAGCTGACCGAGGAGGACCTGGCGCTGATCTCGGCGCTGGACAAGGGCGAGGCGGGTCGCACCGGCCCGAACCCGGACACCTTCGACTACGTGCCCAGCTGACCCCGGCGGCGGGGCTCCCCGCCACCACGGCCCCGGACGGCCGTCGCGCTGCGGCGCGGCGGCCGTCCGGGGCGTCCGCGGAGGGCCGCGCCGTCCGGCTCCCGGGGAGGGAGCTGGGCGGGGGGGTCAGACGGACTCGCGGACCAGGTGCACGACCCGGGGCAGGACGTCGCGGGCGTGGTCCACGGTGGCGTCCGCCGCGGCCACAGCGGCCACAGCGGCCACAGCGAGGCGAGCACCGCCAGCAGCCAGGCGAGGGCCACGAACGTCCACCCCAGCCACGCCCGGTACGTGGCGGAGGCCAGGGCCAGGAAGGCGGCCGACCCGAGCAGCCCCAGGACGACGACGACCGCGGCCGCGACGGCCGGGACGTCGAGCAGGGGCTCCAGGCTCGCCGCCGCTCCCAGCAGCGCGAGCACCGGTCCGAGGACGAGGACGACGGTGGCCACGACGAGAACGGTCCCGATCCCGGCGCGCACCAGGCGGGGCCGTCGTCCTCCCGCCCACGCGCGCGACCGGCCGGACCGGGAGGAGGGACGGAGCCCGGTGGGGCGCAGGGTGCGGATCACGGTTCCCCCCCCGCGGGCCCCGCCGGGGTCGCGGGACGCTCGACCCCGGACACCGCCAGGTGCACCTCGCTCACCTCGAGGTCGGTCATCCGCCGGACGGCGGCGGCGACCTCGGCGCGCACCCGGTCGGCCAGGGCCGCGACCGGGGTGCCGTACTCGACGGTGACGTCGAGGTCGACGGCGACCCGGCGGCACCCCACCGCGACGCGCACACCGGGCTCGGGCACCGTCTCGGGGACGGGGCGGCGCGCGACGGCGGCGGGCCGGGCGGTCGCGTCCCCGAGGGAGTGCACCCCCGGGACCGCGGCGGCGGCGAGCGCCACGATCCGGGCCACGACGGCGTCGGTCGTGGTGACCGCGCCGCGTGCGGCGGCGGGTTCCCGGGGGTCCCCGGCGCTGGGGGTCCCCCCGGCCCCGGGGGCGCCCGCGGCGGGTGTCCCGGGCTCGGGAGCGGTGGCGGGACGGTCGGGCTCGTCGGTCACGGGTTCCTCCCTCACGGGCCCGGCCGCGGGGTGCGGCCGGGCGTCGACGGACGAGGGGTTGGAGCAACCCGTCCCCCGATCCTCACGCGCCGGGCGCTGTGGCGTGGATCACAGCCGCGCTCTCGTGACGTCCCCGACGTGCACGTGCACCCGCGGCGCCGGACCCTCCGCGCCGACCGGGCCCAGCAGGCCCTCCACGGCCGTGGCGGTGAGGTCGAGGACGGTGCCGGCGACGGCGAGCACCGGTGTCCCGAACACCACCGCGATCTGCACGGTGAGCACGTCGAGGCGGTCCTGGGCGTTGGTGGTGCAGCGGACGGCGGTGACCTCGACGCCGGGCACGGCGGCCAGCGCGGCCCGGACGCGGGCCACCAGCACGTCGCCGGCGACGACGTACTCCCCGCCGGGGTGCCGGGCCCGCAGGGGCGCGGAGGGCCGGTAGACCCGGCGGGCGTGGTCGAGGAGGTCGGCGCGCAGCGCCCGCCACCCGGAGGGGGTGTGCAGCCGCAGCGCGTCGGTGGCCCGGGCCAGGACGTGGAGCCCCCGCTCCGGGGCGGCCACGTCCCCCGGAGCCACCGGGGACGTGGGGTCCGGTGCGGGGGCTCGCGCCGCGTCGTCGGGTGTCGTCGTCACCGCCAGTCCTCCAGGGTCGTGGCCAGGGTGGTGCGGGACCGTTCGAGCAGCCCCCGCACCGCGGTGGGGCTGGTGCTCAGCACGGCGGCGATCTCCTCGTAGCTGAGGCCCTCGACCTCGCGCAGCAGCCAGGCGGAGCGCTGGCGCGGGGGCAGCAACTGCAGGGCCACCTCAAGGGCCTGGCGCAGGGCGGTCTCCACGCTCGACCGTTCCGGGTCCTCGCGCAAGTCGCGCAACCGGTCCTGCACCTCCTCCACCGGGACGTGGGGGCGGCTGCCGGACGCCGGCCAGCGGCGCAGCCGGGCGAACGCGGCGTGCCGGGCCAGGGTGAACAGCCAGGTCCGCAGGGACGCGTCCCCGCGGAAGGCGGGCAGCCCGCGCCAGGCGGCCAGGAACGCGTCCTGCACGCAGTCCTCCACGTCGGAACCGGACAGCAGGTTGCGGGCGTAGCGCATCAACGCCGGGCCGTGGCGGTCCACGATGCGGGCGAAGGCGTCGCGGTCGCCCATCGCCGCCCACCGGGCGAGCGACGCGTCCGGAGCCTCGTCCGGGGTGTCGGGAAACCCCGCGGGAACGTCGGCCGGAACCTCCCCGGGAAACTCCGGGGAACCGTCGGGAACCGCATCGGCGGCACCGGTTCCCGGAACGCGCGCGGAGCCCGCCGTCGCGCGGCGGTGAGGGTCCCGCTCACCACCCGTGTCCACATCCGCTGTCACGACGCGTGCTCCATCGCATTGTCCGTCAAGTCATCGGGCTGAATGTCAGCACATTTCCGAAGCAATAGCACGTTCAACTATCCGGTCGTGAGAACCGTAAGAACGTTCCCGGGATTCGGTGACGGGTCCCACCGGGGAACCACCTCGACGAACGCCGCGAACGGGTTTCCGCGTGTTCCCCGCGTTACGGGACGGTCACCCCCGTCGCCGTCCGCGCCGCGGGGAACCACTGCTCTCCGCACGGGAACGGCGCGTGACGCACGTCACACGACCGGGCGCGTGACGATCCGTCCCGTTCCCGCTCCAACCCCCCGTGAGAGCGAGGATCCGGCTGCAGCAGAGCGGTCGGGCGCCTCACCGGAGGATCCAGGAGGAACCGTGACCGACACCACCACCCGCACCGCGGCCACCGGCAGCGTTCCGGGCCGCACCGCCGGAAACGTCGACAGCCGGGTTCCCGAGCGTCAGCGGAACTCCGCCACCGGTTCGGGTCTGGTCACCGATCACGGCGGCACCACCATCGCCGACACCGTCGTCTCCAAGATCGCCGGGATCGCGGCCCGCGACGTGTCTGGCGTCCACGCCCTCGGCGGCGGCGCCGCCCGTGCCGTCGGAACCCTGCGCGAACGCATCCCCGGCGGCCGGGTGAACCACGCCCAGGGCGTCTCGGTCGAGGTGGGGGAACGGCAGACCGCCATCGACATCGAACTCGTCGCCCGGTACGGCGCCCCCATCGACCACCTCGCCACCGCGGTGCGGCGCAACGTCATTGCCTCGGTCGAGCGCATGACGGGCCTGGAGGTCACCGAGGTCAACCTCGAGGTCTCCGACGTCCACCTCCCGGAGGACGACCAGGACGAGAGGACGGCCCCGCGGGTGCGGTGACGAACCGGTGATGCCCCGCTCCGGTCGCCGGCCCCCCGCCGGCGGCCCGGGCGGTGGTGGCGGACGCCCGGCGGTCGAACAGCCGGCCGACGGGACGACCGCCGCCGTCCCGGGTGTCCCGGGCCGCACGGCGGTGACCGGGCGGGTCGCTCCCGCCCGGTCACCGTGCCCCGCCTCGACCCCGAGGAGTTTCTCGTCGTGTCGTCCACGACCCGTCGGCCGATGCGTGCGGGCCCCTACCGGCTCAGCGCGCGGTGGCCGGCCCGCCCGCGGGCGCCACGACGCGGGCACCGACGAGGTCCCGGTCGGTCCCGATCAGCACCGCGGCCAGGGCGGCGGCCCCCCCGGGGTCGGTGAAGACCCCCCAGCGCGAGGCGACCTCGCCGCGGTCGTCGACGAGCTCGACGTCGCACTCCCGCCCCGGCCCGGAGCGGTCGAGGTGGACGCGGACGGCGGGCAGCGAGCGCGGGGGCACGGGGAGCACCACCACGAGCCCGTTCCCGTCGCGCACGTACAACCGCGGGTGCGAGGTGGGGGTGTCCTGCAGGGCCACGTCCAGCGGCCCCCGTCCGATGCGCTGCTTCGCCACGGCGTGCTCCTCCCGACCGGGCCCGCGACGTCGCGGGCCCGGGGACGACGCTGGCACCGGGACCGGGGAACACCCGGGGCGCCACCTGGGAGTCCCTGGGCGCGGGGGCGGCGCGTCAGCCGGGGCCCGGCGCCCCGGCCCGCTCCCGCACCGCCGCGCGCACGATCCCCGTCGCCGCCTCGGCGACGTCGAGGTCGGTGCCGGCCCACAGCCGCTCCACCCAGGGCCCGGCGAAGAGGCCGACCAGGGTGGGCGTCCCGTCGGCGGGCGTGGCGTCCAGCCACTCGCTGACCTCCCCCGCCCGCGGCCCGTGGACGCGGTAGTACCCCGAGGGGTGCCGCGGCCAGAACCCCCGCTCGAAGCGCAGCACCACCTTCTCCACCCGCCCCGCCCCCAGCCGCGACAGGGCGGCGCGGTGCGCGGCCGGCAGCGGGGGGACGAACTCCACCGCGCCGCCGGCCAGGACCGGGACCGGGACGGTCACGACGACGGCGTCGACGGAGCAGCGGTGGCCGTCGCCGACCAGGGTCACCGCGTCCGCAGTCGTCTCCACCCGGCGCACCGGCCGCCCCAGCCGCACGTCGAGCCCGCGGGTCAGGTGCCGCACCAGCAGGCCGTACGAGCCGACGATCCACCGGTCGCCCTCCCCCACCCCCGCCTCCACGCCGTGGCGGGCGCTCAGCCACGACAGGGACGCTCCCGCGTCCAGGACCACCTCCGCGTCGACGAAGCGGCGCACCTCCTGCCGCGTCCACGGCTGCGGGGAGCGCAGCCACCGCGCCACGACGTGGCCGAGGGAGGTGCCCGGCGCCGCGGCCGCCGTGCGCCGCTCCAGCTCCCGGCGCAGCCGCGCGGCGTCGGGGGCGGCGACCGGCGGGCCGAGCACCAGGGGGTCGGTGAAGTCGGTGGCGACGGTCCGCAGCCCGATCCCCTCGCCCACCCGGGCCAGGACGTTGTCGTCGTACTGCTGCAGCCAGTTGGCGCCCAGGTCGAAGGAGCCGCCGCCCACCTCCACCGGCGCGGCGCGCCCGCCGGTGCGCTCGCGGGCCTCCCACACCTGCACCCGCGCCCCGCCCTCGACGAGCCGGCGCGCGGCGGCGAGCCCGGCGAAGCCGGCGCCCACGACGGCGACCCGGGTGAACCCCCGTCCCAGGGCCCAGTCGGCGGCCGCGACGCCCTGCTCGTGGGCGCCGTGGGTCATGCCCGCCCGGGTGGGGTGGGTCGCCTCACCGGCGATGCGCAGCCGGCCCGCCACGGGTGAGCCCAGCCGGACCCGGTCGGCGGGCGAGCCGTGGCGGCCGATGAGGCTCCAGGAGCCCCGCGACCACGGGTCCTGCCCCCAGCGCGAGACCGCGGAGGCGAACGGGCGGGTGGGCACGGCCGTCACCGCGGGCCCCTTCAGGCGTCCTCCCGCAGCGTGGTGGAGACGAACCGGCGCACGGCGGTCTCCCAGCGCTGCGGGTCCACGTTCCACTCCCGGGTGTGGCCGGCGGTGGAGCTCGGCACGTAGGTCACCAGGTCCGGCCGGGCCTGCGCGAGCCGGCGCGAGGGGCCGTCGGGGACGTAGTCGTCGGCGTCGGAGTGCAGCAGCAGCACCGGCAGGACGAGTTCCCCGGCGCGGCGCACCCAGTCCATGGGGCGCAGGTCCAGCGGCCCCTCGACCCCCACCAGCCGGCGGCCCAGCGGGTGGGCCAGCAGCCGCAACCCGTAGCGCCCCAGCCGGACCGGGATCCGGCGGCGACGGGCCTGGTGGTCCAGCACGTCGTACCAGTCGAGCACCGGGCCGTCGAGGACGAGGGCGGCGACCCGCCCGGCCAGCGGGGAGCGCGCCACCAGCTGCAGCAGGATCGCCCCGCCCATGGACCAGCCGACGAGCAGCACCCGGCGGGCGCCGGAGTCCAGCGCGTGCTGGACCACGGCCTCGACGTCGCGCCACTCGGTGTCGCCCAGGCCGTAGCGGCCCGCGGCCACCGCGGGCGCGTCGGCGTCGTTGCGGTAGCTCGGCACCAGGCACGGGATCCCCAGCTCGTGCAACACCGGCAGCGCGCGCAGCGCCTCCTCCCGCGTCGCGCCGCGGCCGTGGACGAGGACCGCCCACACCCCGCCGGGGACCGCGCCGGGCGCCGCCGCGGGGACGGACCAGCAGGGCAGCTCCCCGACCTCGCCGCTCACGGCGAGGTCGTCGTGGGCGAGGCCGAGCGCCGCCGTGGGGTTCCCGGCGTAGTAGTACTGGTTCCACCGCGCCGCCCCGGGGCGCGGCACCCCGGCGTCCACCCCGAGCAGCTCCCGGGTGACGCGCCCGTCGGTGACGTCGAGGACGTCACCGACGCGGAAGTGCCCGGCCCCGCCGTCGGTCCAGACCCCGTAGCGGCCCGGGACGACGGTGTCGGCGGTCTCGGTGAGCACCACCCGGCGCGGCCCGACCTGCAGCACCTCCAGGTCGTCGGGCTTGTCCCGGCGCGGGGTCACCACGGCGCGGGCGAAGCCGACGGCGACCCCGGTGAGGGCCGCCCCGGTGAGCGCCGCCGTCACCGTCGCGGTGGCCGCGGCCAGGGAGGCCACCCGGCGCCCCCTCACCGGCCCGCCCGCCAGGCGGCGCGGACCAGCGGCAGTTGCAGCGGCAGCCGGGCGAGGGCGAGCGCCCGGCGCCGGGAGCCGGGCGGGGAGTCCAGGGCCATCTTCACGTTCGCCGGCCACACGGCGAGCAGGAACACCGCGGCCGCCCCGCCGGCGGCGCGACGGGTGGCGGGGACCGCCAGCCCGGCGGCCAGGGCGAGCTCGGCGAGGCCCGAGGCGAGGGTCCAGGTGCGGGGGCGGCCGGGCAGGGAGCGGGGCACGATCGCGTCGAAGCCCACGGGGCGGGCCAGGTGGGCGACCCCGGCGGCGGCGAGGAGCGCCGCCGTCGGCCGCCACCGCCCCCGTCCCTGCCCGCGTCCCCGCCCCTGCCCGCGCCGCGGGTGCGGCCCGCCGGTCCCGCGCCCGTCCGCGCGGCTGAGCCCTCGCCCGATCACACCGGCGATCCTGCCCGACGCCCCGGCGCCGCGTCCGCACGCCCCCGCTAGGGTCGGCGGGTGGATCCGAGCGCACCCGTGGACAGCTGGACCGTCGTCGTCCTCACCGAGGAGGCGTTCGGCGACGTCGACGCCCGCAACGTGGCCGGCCTGCACGCCGACGCCCGGGCCGCCGGGGCCGAGGTGCGCCACCTGGTCCTGGTGCCCGTCGAGACCGGCCGCAGCCTGCTGGCCGGGGTCTTGGACCACCTGAGCCTGGGCGAGGTGCGCGCGGCGCTGGACGAGGTCCGCCACGGCCACCCCGACCCGTCCCGGGCCCGCGCCGAGGCCGAGGCGGCGCTGGCCGCGACCCTGGCGGCGCTGCGGGACCTGGGGCTGAGCGCCGAGGGCCGCACCACGGAGGGGGACCCGCTGCCGGCGGTGCGCGAGGCCCTCGCCACCGGCGCCGACGTCCGCGAGCTCGTCGTGGTGACCCGCCCGCACGCCGTGGAGGACACCTTCCACACCGACTGGGCCTCCCGGGCCCGCGACGCCCTCGGGGTGCCCGTCCTGCACGTCTACGCGGGCACCACCCGCCTCGGCTGAGGACCGGAACACCCGCCGGGGCCGGGGGGTTGGACGTGGCATGACCGCAGACACGCCGCAGACCAGCCAGGGCCCGAGCACGAAAACCTACAACGTCACCAAGACCGACGCGGAGTGGCGCGCTGAACTGGACCCGATGGCCTACCACGTGCTGCGTCAGGCCGGGACCGAGCGCCCCTTCACCGGCGAGTACGAGGACACCACCACCGAGGGCGTCTACGCCTGCCGCGCCTGCGGTGCGGAGCTGTTCACCAGCGCCGAGAAGTTCGCCTCGCACTGCGGGTGGCCGTCGTTCTTCGACCCCAAGGACTCCGCCGCGGTGGAGCTCCTCGTCGACGACAGCCTGGGGATGCGCCGCACCGAGGTGCGCTGCGCGAACTGCGGCTCCCACCTCGGCCACGTGTTCGAGGGCGAGGGCTACCCGACCCCCACCGACCAGCGGTACTGCATCAACTCGGTCAGCCTGAGCCTGCGGCCCACCTCGGCCTGATCGCGCCCCGGGCCCCCGGCGCAGCGCGGATGCGCCCGCCCGGGGGCCCGGGCACAGTGGGGGCCATGAGCGAGCCGTACTCCGAGACCTACCAGCCCATCGACCCCGAGCTGGACCCCCTGGCCGACCCGGACCTGCGGCAGGCCGACTCGTCCATCCCGCAGGAGGACGACGAGGACGGCGGCGACCTGCGCGACCTGCAGACGGACACCCTCCTCTCCGACAGCGACGACGACACCTACGACGCCACGCGGCGGGTGAGCCGGGCGACGGAGGAGCTGATGCGCGACGACGTCGACCCGGACAACGAGACCATCGAGGAGCGCCTCCAGCAGGAGGAGCCCGACGAGTCCGGCGGCTCCGGGCACGTGGGGGGCGACCACGTCGCGGCCGCCGACACCGAGGACCCCGAGCGGATCTGAGCCCTCCCGGGACGTCGCGCACGCGCGAGAGCCGCTGCCCCCGTCGGGGACAGCGGCTCTCGCGCGTGCGGGGTACGGCCGTTCTCAGGGCAGGGCGTCGACGAGGTCGGCCAGCGCCACCCGGGGACCGGTGAAGAACGGCACCTCCTCGCGCACGTGGCGCCGGGCCTCGGTGTCGCGCAGGTCGCGCATGAGGTCGACGATGCGGTGCAGCTCGTCGGCCTCGAAGGCGAGGATCCACTCGTAGTCGCCCAGCGAGAACGCGGAGACGGTGTTGGCGCGGACGTCCTCGTAGGGGCGGGCCTTGAGGCCGTGGTCGCGCAGCATCTTCCGGCGCTCGTCGTCGGGCAGCAGGTACCACTCGTAGGAGCGGACGAAGGGGTAGACGGACACGTAGTCGCGGGCCCGCTCCCCGGACAGGAACGCCGGCACGTGGCCGCGGTTGAACTCCGCGGGCCGGTGCAGGCCCACGACCGACCAGACCGGCACCAGGTGCCGGCCCAGCCGCGTCCGGCGCAGCCGGCGGTAGGCCTCCTGGACGAGCTCGACGGTCGGCGCGTGCCACCAGAACATGAGGTCGGCGTCGGCGCGCAGGCCGGCGACGTCGTAGGACCCGCGCACGACCAGGCCCCGGCCGGTGAGCTCGTCGAGCAGGTCCTGGACCTCGCGGGTCAGGTCCGTGCGCTCGCCCTCGCCCAGGGGGCTCTCCACGGCGAAGACCGACCACATCGCGTAGGCGATGGTGCTGTTGATCTCGTCGACGCTGGGGGCCGGTGGCTGCTGCTCGGGGGACGGTTCGGTGTGCTGCTCGGTCATGCCCGCATCCTCCCCCAGGCCGGTGCGAGCTCCGCACGCACCTGCGCCGCCGCGCGCCGGGCGGCCCCGACGCAGGCCGGGATCCCGACCCCGTCCAGGACCGAGCCGCAGACGGCGAGCCGGCCCGCGGCCCCGACGGCCGCGCGCAGCCGCTCGACCCGGTCGAGGTGGCCCACGGCGTACTGCGGCAGGCCGTCCACCCAGCGCACCACGGCGTGCTCGACCGGGTGCAGGTCGCGTCCCAGCAGCCGGGAGGCGTCGGCGGTGGCCCAGCGCACCACGTCGGCGTCCTCGGCCCCCAGGGCCTCGGTCTCCCCCGCGCGTCCCAGCGAGACGCGGAGCACGGCGGTGCCCCCGGGCCGGTCCCCGCGCTGGTCCCCGACCCAGTCCCACTTGTTCCCCGACAGCGTCAGCGCCTTGGCGCGCAGGCCCTCCACCGCGGCGACGGCGGGCGGGACGAGCAGCCCCGAACCGGTCAGCCCGGACAGCTCCCCCGCCGGGACGGCGAGCGCGGCGATGACCACGCTCGCGGTCTCGACCCCGCGCAGCTCGGCCGCGGCGGCGGGGACGGGTTCGGCCAGCAGCCGCGCCGCGGCGGGGGCGGGCACGGCGACGACGACGGCGTCGGCGTGGCGGGAGCAGCGGGCGGTGTCGACGAGCCAGCCGTCGGGGCGGCGCTCCAGGCGGGTGACGGGGGTGGAGGTGGCGACCACGGCGCCGCGCTCGCGCAGCCGCTCGGCGAGGGTCCGCGGGAGGGTGGCCAGGCCGCCGCGCAGGCCCGCGAAGACGGGGGCGCTGGAGGCGGCGGGGGGTTCGGCGATGGCGTGCAGGAGGGAACCGCCGCGCACGGCGTGCTGCCACAGGGCGGGGACGGTGGCGCGCAGGGACAGCTGCGCGGCGTGGCCGGCGTACACCCCGCCGAGGAGGGGTTCGACGAGGCGGTCGACGACGGCCTGCCCGACGCGGGCGGCGACGTAGTCGGCGACGGCGACGTCCTCGGTCAGCGGCGGGGCGGGCAGGTCCGGTTCGGCGCGCACGCGGGCCACCTCCGCGGGGGCGAGGAACCCCTCCACCGCGTCGGCGGAGCGCGGGACCCCCATGAGGGTGCCTGAGGGCAGCGGGTCGAGGCGGCCGGGGGAACGGACGCTCGCGCGGGCGGTGGCGGGGTGGACGAGGGCGTCGGCGAGACCGGCGTCGCGGACCAGGTCCACGCCCTCGGGGCGGCGGGCGAGCATCGACTCGGCGCCGACGTCGAGGACGACCCCGCCGACCTCGGCGCGCTGCAGGACGCCCCCGACGACGTCGGCGGCCTCGAGGACCTCGACGGTGAACTCCCCGGAGCGGGTGAGCTCCCACGCGGCGGTGAGGCCGGAGATCCCGGCCCCCACGACGACCACGTGCGGGAGGGCGCGGGGGCGGGGCGGGGCGGGGGTCAGCTCCGCCACGCGTGGACCTCCTCCACGACCCGGGCCAGGACGGCGGGGTCCGCGGTGGGCGGGACGCCGTGGCCGAGGTTCACGACGTGCCCGCCCCCGGCGCGCTCGCCCTCGGCGAGGATCCGGTGCAGGTCCGCGCGCAGGACGTCCCAGGGGGCGAAGAGCAGGGCGGGGTCGAGGTTGCCCTGGACGGCGACGGGGCGTCCCGCGCCGGCCGCGCCGCGGGCGGCGCCGACGTCGAGGGGGACGCGGAAGTCCACGCCGAGGACGTCGACGCCGCCGTCGACGGCGGCCATCGCGCCGAGCAGCTCCCCGGTGCCGGTGCCGAAGTGCGTGCGCGGCACCCCCAGGTCGGACACCGCGGCCAGCGCGGCCGAGGAGTGCGGGGCGACGAGGCGCTCGTAGTCAGCCAGCGGCAGCGCGCCCACCCAGGAGTCGAAGAGCTGGACCGCGGAGGCGCCGGCGAGGACCTGGGCGCGCAGGAAGGTGCCGGCGATCTGGGCCAGGCGGGCGGCGAGGTCGTGCCACAGCTGCGGGTCGGCGTGCATCAGCGCTTTGGTGCGCAGCAGGTCCCGGGAGGGGCCGCCCTCGACGAGGTAGCTGGCGAGGGTGAAGGGGGCCCCGGCGAAGCCGATGAGCGGGACCCCGTCGCCGATGCCGGCGAGCTGCGCGGTGGTGAGCGCGACGGCGTCGGTGACGTGCTGGAGGGCGTCCAGGGACAGCTCCGGCAGGCGGTCGAGGTCGGCGCGGGTGCGGAAGGGCTCGGCGATGACGGGACCGGTGCCCGCGACGATCTCGACGCCGACGCCGGCGGCCTCGAGGGGGACCACGATGTCGGAGTAGAAGACCGCGGCGTCGACGTCGTAGCGGCGCACGGGCTGCAGGGTGATCTCCGCGACGAGCTCGGGGATCCGGCAGGACTCCAGCATCGTCGTGCCCGCCCGCGCCTCGCGGTACTCCGGCAGCGAGCGGCCGGCCTGGCGCATGAACCAGACGGGGGTGCGGCGCGGGGTGGTGCCCCCGCGGGCGGCGTGGAGGTAGGCGGAGTTCTCGAGGGGCACGCGCCGATGCTCCCACGGCGTGGCTGACGCCCCCGCGGGGTCGGGGGTGCCTAGGCTCCCTGGCGTGAGCGCGCACCGGACCCCGGGAGCGCCCGGGGCTCCGCCGGCCTTCGAGGCCGCGGTGGCCGCGGTGCGCGCCGTCCGCCTGCGCTCGGAGATCGTGCTGAGCGAGGTCCCGGCGCCGGCGCGCATCGCGCCGTTCGCGGTGGCCGTGGCCGGGGACGTGGTCGTCGACGGCGACGAGCTGGCGACCGGCCGCTTCATCCTGCTGCACGACCCGTCCCGGCCCGCGGAGTGGGGCGGGGACTTCCGGGTCGTCACCTACGCGCGCGCCGACCTCGAGGCGGAGCTGGGCGGGGACCCGATGCTGGGCCAGGTCGGCTGGTCGTGGCTGGAGGAGGGGCTGGCCACCAGCGGGGCCCTGGCCACCGGGGTGGGGGGCACCGTGACGCGGGTGCTGTCGGAGGGCTACGGCGCGCTGGCCGGGCGCCCGGCGTCGGTCGACGTGGAGCTGCGCGCCTCCTGGACCCCGGCCGACCCGGCCGACATCGCGGCGCACCTGCACGCGTGGGGCGTCCTGGTGTGCACGGTGGCGGGCCTGCCGCCGCTGCCCGAGGGCGTCCTGCCGATCGGCCGCACCCGCTGAGGCGCAGCGGGTCCGGCACCACCCCGCGGGACCCGGCGGCCAGGAAGGTCGGTCGCGAACGTTCAAGGCGGGCCCCCGACGGGCCGATCACCTCCTCAGTAATCGAGGCGCACCGCAGTGGGCGGGCGCCGATCGCCTGCAGGAGGACGACGGTGACCGCACTGGTCGAACGCCCCGGGATGGCCGTCCCGTCCCGGCTCGGCCGCTTCGCGGCCCTGGTCGCGGTGGCGGACCCCGCCGTCCGCGAATCCGTGACCCGCACCCTGCGCATGCTGGGTGCGATCAACGTGGAGCACGCCACCAGCGTCGCCCAGGCCCGCGCGATGGCCCGCACCGGCCCGCGGGCCCTGTTCATCGCCGACGCCGGCCTGCCCGACGGCTCCGGCGCCCAGCTGGTCTCGGAGCTGCGCGCGGCGGGCTGGAACCGCTGCGTGGTGCTCTCGTCCAACGCCGACCCGTTCGCGGTCCGCGGGGCGGTCGCGGCCGGGGTGCGCTGCTACCTGGTGACGACGCGCCCCGAGGGCGTCGGGTTCGAGGGCCGCGGCGGCGAGAACGGCGTGGACTCGCTGTCCGAGCGCGAGATCGAGGTGCTCCAGCACGTCGCCGACGGCCGCTCCAACAAGGACACCGGGGCGGCGCTGGGCCTGTCCGCGCTGACGGTGAAGAGCCACCTGGCCCGCATCGCCCGCAAGCTCGGCACCGGCGACCGCGCCGAGATGGTCGCCATCACCCTGCGGGCCGGCGTCATCCAGTGACGCCGCGCTGACGCCGCGCTGACGTCGCGCCGACCGCGCCGGGCACGCCCCGGCCGGGCCGCACCACCGGTCACGTACGGTGGTGCGGTGACGAACGCGCCGACGCAGCAGCAGGAGCAGGAACAGGCCGAGCCTGAGCTCCCCATGCTCTCGGCCCCCGCCGACGGCCTGCCGCCCGTGGTGGCCGACGAGGCCGCCCTGGCGCGCACCGTCGCCGCGTTCGCCGCCGGCACCGGTCCCGTCGCCGTCGACGCCGAGCGCGCCTCGGGCTACCGCTACGGCCAGCGCGCGTTCCTCGTCCAGCTGCGCCGCGAGGGGGCCGGGACGGCGCTGATCGACCCCGACGCCCTCCCCGACCTCTCCTCCCTCGGCGCGGTCCTCGCCGACGCGGAGTGGGTGCTGCACGCCGCCAACCAGGACCTCCCGTGCCTGGCCGAGGTGGGCATGCGCCCCACCCGCCTCTTCGACACCGAGCTCGGTTCCCGCATCGCGGGGCTGCCGCGGGTCGGGCTCGGCGCGGTCGTGGAGGAGCTGCTCGGGCTGCGCCTGGCCAAGGAGCACTCCGCGGTGGACTGGTCCACGCGCCCGCTGCCCGAGCCGTGGCTGACCTACGCCGCCCTCGACGTGGAGGTCCTCGTCCAGGTGCGCGACGCCCTCGCCGAGCGCCTCGCCGCGCAGGGGAAGCTGGAGTGGGCCCTGGAGGAGTTCGCGGCCGTCGCCGACGCCCCGGCTCCGGTGCCCCCGGCCGAACCGTGGCGGCGCGTCTCGGGTCTGCACGCGGTGCGCTCGCGCCGGCAGCTCGCCGTGGTGCGGGCGCTGTGGCAGGCCCGCGACGAGGAGGCCC
Source organism: Kineococcus radiotolerans SRS30216 = ATCC BAA-149 (assembly GCF_000017305.1). Lineage (GTDB taxonomy): Bacteria > Actinomycetota > Actinomycetes > Actinomycetales > Kineococcaceae > Kineococcus > Kineococcus radiotolerans. The sequence continues at coordinate 626,124 of NC_009664.2, forward strand.
GCCGGCGCGACACCTCCCCCGGGCGGCTGCTGCCGGACTCCGCGATCGTCGCCGCCGCCCGCGCCACCCCCCGCACCCCCCAGGCGCTGGCCTCGACGTCGGGGTTCACCGGGCGGGCGGCGAAGTCGAAGCTGCAGACGTGGGCCGACGCGGTGGCCGCGGCCCTCGCCCTGCCCGAGGCCGACCTGCCCGCGCACACCCCCCGCGGCGACGGGCCGCCCCCGCCGCGGGCCTGGGCGGCCAAGGACCCCCTCGCCGCCGCCCGCCTGGGCGCGGCGCGGGCCGCGGTCACCGCGCTGGCCGAGGAGCACGGGCTGCCGGTGGAGAACCTCCTGCAGCCCGACGCGCTGCGGCGGGTGGCGTGGGCTCCCCCGCAGCCGCTGGAGGCCGAGGGGGTGCGGGCCGCGCTGGCCGCGCGGGGGGCCCGCCCCTGGCAGCTGGACCTCGTGGCCGCCCCGGTGGCCGCCGCGATGGCGCAGGCCCGGGTCACCGAGGCGGACCCCGGCCCGGCGCCGGTCGAGGACTGAGCCGACACCGCTCCGCTTGCCGCCGGGCCGTGCCTGCGTCAAGGTCGTACCCCGCCACGACGAGGTGGTGCGGCCGAACTCGACGGAGGTGGACGTGGAACGTCTCACCCTGCACGACCAGCTCTCCGCGGCCGCCATGGCCCGGCACTGGGTCTGCGACCACTGCCCCGAGCAGCACCTGCCCGCGGCCCGGCGCTGGATCGCGGAGCTGCTGACCAGCGAGCTCGTCGTCAACGCCCTCGCCCACGGCCGCGGGCCGGTGGTGCTGTCGCTGACCCACGACGAGGAGGGCATCCTCGTGGGGATCTCCGACTCCGACGAGCGGGTCCCCACCCTGCGCGCGCAGTCCCCGGGGGCCACCGCCGGGCGGGGGATCGCGCTGGTGGACGCGCTGGCCACCACCTGGGGCGTCTACGGCAGCGACGGCAGCCGCACCGACGCGGACACGGGGGGCTGGCCCCGCCCGCAGGAGTCCGGCGGCAAGACCGTCTGGTTCCACCTCGCCACCGGCTGACCCGTCCGGGGGACGCCGGGACGTGCGCCGGAGCGCTCTCGCCTACGGTCGGCCACGTGAGCCCCGAACAGCCGCCCCCCGTCCGGGCCCTCCTGCGACGCAGCGTGCTCGCGACCAGCGTGCTGGACGACCTCGACGTCGACCTCGACGACGACGGGGTCCGGCTGCCCGGGTGCAGCCCGCTGGAGTGGTCCGACCTGGCCCGCACGGCCGCCGGGGCGGACGAGGACGTCGCCCGGCTGCGGGTGGGCGAGCTGCTGCACGCCCACCGGGAGCTGCACCGCGACGGGGCCCGCACCGTGCCGCTGGCGATCCCGGTCGGCGCGGACCGCCACCCCGCCTACGGGTGGCCCCACGTCCCCCAGCTCGGGGGCGCGCTGGACCTCGGGCTGGGGGTCGTCGTCCGGACCGGGACCGGTGACCGCGCCCGGGAGCGGACCGTGCCGGTCCCCGTCGGCTCCGCCCGCGCCACGGGCCGCTCGCCCCGGCTGGGCGAGGTCGACCTCGCCCGGCTGGAGGACATCGGCGCCCTGGTGGCGCGCCGCCTCGTCCGCGACGCGGGCAGCCGCGGGCTGGGCGCCGGCGACGGCGTCCTGCGTCCCGTCGCCGGGTGCGACGTCCCGACCCTGCTGGCCTCGGCGACCCTGCGCGAGCACCTGGTCGCCGGACCCGACCGGACGGTGGGGAACGTGCTGCGCGCGATCGCCGTGCCCGACCGCACGCGCGGCTGGTTCGACCTGACCCGCATCGACCCCGCCTACGTGGGGGCGGCCTGGATGGCCACCGACGCGGCGGACCGCGGCTTCCGCCGGCCGGTGCTGGTGACCCGCTCGGAGGTGGCGCTCGCGCCGACCTCGCCGCGGCTGGTGGAGGACGTGCTCGCCGACTGAACCCCCGTGCGGGAGGCTGCGGTCGTGGTCCCGACCCGCGGTGCCGTCCGCCCGCCGTCCGCCGCCGTGCCCGCCGCCCTCCCCGCGGGGGCGCTCCCCGCGAGGGGTCCGGGGGCCCGGCGGTGAGCGCCGAGGAGGTCCTCGCCGCCGCGCGCGCGGGGCTGGACCGGCTGACGCCGCAGCGGTTGCGGGCCGAGCAGGAGGCGGGGGCGCTCGTCGTCGACACCCGCACCCCCGCCCACCGGGCCGCGCAGGGCGAGTTCCCCGGGGCGCTGGTCATCGACCGGACCGTCCTGGAGTGGCGCCTGGACCCCACCGGCCCGCACCGGATCCCGGAGGCGACCGGTCCGGACCTGCGGGTCGTCGTGGTGTGCCGGCACGGCTACAGCTCCAGCCTCGCCGCGGCGTCGCTGCGGGCGGTGGGCCTGTCCCGGGCCACCGACCTGGTGGGCGGGGTGGAGGCGTGGATCGCCGCCGGGTTCCCCGTCCACCGCGGCCCGGTGGACCTGCGGGAGTGAGCGCGCGGGCGGCCTAGCGCGGGGGCACCGCGGCGGAGGGCCCCGGGCGCTCCGGCTGACCCGTGCGGGCCACCGCCTCGACCAGGGCGCGGGCCACGTCCTGCGGGGCCAGGCCCGCCTCGTCGAGGAGGGCGTCGCGGGCCCCGACGTCGAGGAACCGCTGCGGCAGGGCGAAGCCGTGCACCGGGGTGGCGTCGTCGCGCTCGCGCAGGCCGGCGGCCAGCGCCCACCCGACCCCGCCGACCTCGCCCCCGTCCTCGAGGACGGCGACGTGGCGGTGGCTGCGGGCGAGGTCCACCAGCGCCTCGTCCACGGGCACCACCCAGCGTGGGTCGACGACGGTGACCCCGACGCCGTGGGCGCGCAGGCGGGCGGCGACGTCGAGGGCGCGGGTCACCAGGGCGCCGACGGCGACGAGGAGGACGTCGTCGCCCTGCGCCCAGGCCGGGCCCTCCAGGACGTCGGCGTGCCCGGTGCGGGCGATCGCAGGGATCGCCGCGGGGACCTTCCCCTTGCTGAAGCGCAGCACGGTGGGGGCGTCGTCGACGTCGACGGCCTCGCGCAGCTCCGCGCGCAGGGTGGCGGCGTCGCGCGGGGCGGCCAGGCGCAGGCCGGGCACGAGCCGGCACAGCCCGAGGTCCCACACCCCGTGGTGGCTGGGGCCGTCGGGCCCGGTGACCCCGGCGCGGTCGAGGACGAGGGTGACCCCGGCCCGGTGCAGGCCCACGTCGAGCAGGAGCTGGTCGAAGGCGCGGTTGAGGAAGGTGGCGTAGACGGCGACGACGGGGTGCAGCCCGCCGGCGGCCATGCCGGCGGCGGAGGTGACGGCGTGCTGCTCGGCGATGCCGACGTCGAAGACGCGCTCGGGGTGGGCCCGGGCGAAGGGTTCCAGGCCCACGGGGGCGCGCATGGCGGCGGTGACGCCCACGACGTCGGGGCGCTCGTCGGCGATGGCGAGGACCTCGTCGGCGAAGACGCTGGTCCACGACGAGCCGGACGTGGCCTGCGCCTCCCCCGTCTCGGGGTCGATGACCCCCACGGCGTGGAAGCGGTCGGCGTCGTCGGCCAGGGCGGGCTGGTAGCCGCGGCCCTTCTGGGTGATGACGTGGACGATGACGGGCCCGCCGAAGGAGCGCGCGCGGCGCAGGGCGTGCTCGACGGCCTCGGTGTCGTGCCCGTCGACGGGCCCGACGTACTTCAGGCCGAGGTCCTCGAACAGCCCCTGCGGGGCGACGATGTCCTTGAGGCCCTTCTTCACCCCGTGCAGCGTCGCGTGGGCCAGCCGGCCGGGGGTCCCGCCGCGCTTGAGGGACTGCTTGCCCCAGTCCAGGAGCTTCTCGTACTCGCGGGTGGTGCGCAGGGTCGCGAGGTGGGAGGCCATGCCGCCGGTGGTGGGGGCGTAGGAGCGCTCGTTGTCGTTGACGACGACGATGACCGGGCGCTGGGCGTCGGCGATGTTGTTCAGCGCCTCCCAGGCCATGCCGCCGGTCAGCGCGCCGTCGCCGATGACGGCCACGACGCGGCGCCCGTGCTCGCCCTGGCTCTCCCCGCGCAGCTCGAAGGCCTTGGCCAGGCCGTCGGCCCAGGACAGCGAGGTGGAGGCGTGGGAGTTCTCCACCACGTCGTGCTCGCTCTCGGCGCGCGAGGGGTACCCGGCCAGCCCGCCGGCCTCGCGCAGCCGGGAGAAGTCCTGCCGGCCGGTGAGGAGCTTGTGCACGTAGCTCTGGTGCCCGGTGTCGAGGACCAGCCGGTCGCGGGGGGAGTCGAAGACGCGGTGCAGCGCGATGGTCAGCTCGACGACGCCGAGGTTGGGCCCCAGGTGCCCGCCGGTGCGGCTGACCGCGTCGACGAGGAAGGCGCGGACCTCCTCGGCGAGGGCGGGCAGCTCCTCGGCGGGCAGGGACTTGAGGTCCTGGGGCCCCTTGATGGTCTCGAGCAGCCCCATGCGGGGTGGCCTCCTGGGTCGCGGGGTCGGGCAGGACGTCGTGGTGGGTCGGACGGGGCGAGTGTAGGAGCCGCGCCGGGGCCCGGGGCCGCAGACCGCCCGTGCGGGCGAAGCGTTCACGGGCGGCTCACATCCGGGGCACGAACCGGCGCCCGCGCACGGCCTGCTCCAGCAGGTCCACCGCCCGGGCCAGCCGGCGCAGCCGCAGCTCCTCGCGGTCGAGGACGTCGAAGAGCCGGGGGGCGACCTCGGGGGGCAGCTCCTGCGACAGGTCCCGGCGGGCGGTGCTGCGGGCCGCGCGCAGGGCCTCCTGCTGGGCCCGGACGTGGTGGGCGACCAGCCAGGCCAGCAGCAGCGGGTGGTGGCGCACCACGGCGTAGGAGCGGAACTCCGGGGGCGCCTGGTCCAGCAGCCAGGTCACCGCGTCGGCCTGCCACTCCCCCGCGCCCGGGGGCGGCACCTCCTGGGGCCACCCCGGCGGGCCGTGCCGCGGCCGTGGTTCGAACACGGGTTCGATCCTACGGCGCCGGGGCGTCAGGGGCTGACGGCGCTGACGACCTCCCGGGTCGTGCTCACGTGGGAGGTCACCTCGGCGGCGGGCACCGCGGCGACGAGGCAGGCGACGGCGCCGAGGCCGGCGAGGGCGAGGGCGAATCTCATGGCGGGCACCCCGGGGGGTCGGACGGGACGGGACCCCCTGGTGATCGGCCGCGACGGCGGCGGGGCTGAGCCCGTTCACCGTCGCGGCCGACCGCCGTCACGCAGCGTCGACCCGTCCCGCCCGGACGGGTCAGGGACGGGCCGGGGGCGTCACCCCCTCAGCGGAGGAGGGGGTCCAGCCGCAGGTGGTCGGCCTCGATGCGGTCCGCGCGCTGCAGGTCCTCCTCGAAGTCGACCTCGACGACGTCGAACCTGGACACGTCCACGGGGGCGACGTGCAGGCCGCGGCGGGCGATGGCCGTCTCCAGGCCCCGCTCGAAGTAGTCGTCGTCGGCGCAGGCGCGCAGCTCCTCGACGAGGACCGCCTTGTCACGGGAGGAGACGTGGTTGATGCCGACCGCCTCCCCGAGGCCGCCGCGCACCGTCTTGGACAGCTCCCGCACGAAGCCCTCGGCGTCGACGGTGTACTTGACCTCCTCCTCGGCGACGGAGGCGGTGTTCACGCAGACGAACGTCTCGTCGCGGTCCAGCCACGGCTGGACGTGGCGCAGGATGCGCGGGTCGAAGACCACGTCGCCGTTCATCCACAGCACGCCCCCGGGGTGGGAGGTCTCCAGGGCGCGCAGCAGGCTCTTGGAGGTGTTCGTGGAGTCGAACCGCTCGTTGTAGACGAAGCGCAGGTCCGGGTGGGCCTCCATGACGACGGTGGCCTTGAACCCGACGACGACGGTGACGCGCACCTCCGCCGACAGCGCGGAGCGCAGGTGGTCCACCTGCTGGCGCATGATCGTGCGCCCGTCGCGCAGCACGGTCTGGGACTTCGGCAGCGGGCGCCCGAGCCGGGTGCCCAGGCCCGCGGCGAGGACGACGGCCTGCACGGTGCCGTCCGCGGTGCGGTTCACGCGCCCACCCCCGCGGTGGCCGGGGCGAGGAGGAGGTCGAGGACGCGGTCGGCGGCGCGGCCGTCCTCGGCGTGGCAGAAGCGGGCCCGGAACGCCTCGTAGCGCTCCTGCCACGCGACCTGGACCCCGTCCAGGTCGGCGAGGGCGTCGAGGACCTCCTCGCAGGTCTGCAGCACCGGGCCGGGCGCGATCTCGAGCAGGTCGAAGTAGAAGCCGCGGACCACGTCGCGGTAGTGCTCGAGGTCGTAGGCGAAGAACAGGATCGGCCGGCCGGTGAGGGCGAAGTCGAACACCGCCGAGGAGTAGTCGCTCACCAGGACGTCCGCGGCCAGGTACAGGTCGTTGACGTCGGGGTGCTCGGAGACGTCGACGACCCCGGCGACCCGGCGCCCGCGCAGGGTCTCGGGCACCAGGTGGTGCAGGCGCAGGAGGAGCACGTGGTCCTCCCCCAGGCGCTGCGCGAAGCGGTCGGGGTCCAGGGGCAGGCGGGCGTCGGGGTCGCCGCCGGTGGCGCGGTCGTCGTCGCGCCAGGTGGGGGCGTACAGGACGGCGGTGCGCCCCGGTTCGATCCCCAGCGCCGCGCGCACCCGCTCGCGGCGCTCGCCGGCGTCGGGGGCCAGCAGCGCGTCGTTGCGCGGGTACCCCGTCACGGGGACCTCGCCGGTGACGCCGAAGGCGGCGCGCAGGGGGACGGCGCCGGCGGCGCTGGGCCCGAGCAGGACGTCCCAGCGGGTGACGTCGTCGTCGAGGCGCGCCAGCACGGCCTCGTTCCCGTGGGCCTGGTTGATCGCGTCGCGGTGGATGCGCTTCAGCGGCGTCCCGTGCCAGGTCTGCAGGTAGGTCGCCCCCGGGGCCTTGGTGAAGGGCGGCAGGTGGTTGTCGGCGACGACGACGTCGGCCGACTCCAGCGCGGCGAGGGCCGCGGGGGTGCCGAGGGGGACGGTGGTGGTGCCGACGGGGAAGGAGCCGGCGTGGCGGGGGTCGGCCAGCCAGACGTGCTCGACGCCGGTGACCCCGCGGGACAGCGCCCGCCAGTGCAGGGCTCGCGGGTTGTCGGAGTAACGGCCCCCGAAGCTGTAGTAGACGATCTTCACGTTCTTCTCTCTGTCGACGCCGGTGGTCGGGCCCGTCGTGGTGGCCCTGTCCGTCCGCAGTGTGGGTCCTGCGCGTCCGCGGCGACGATTCGCGCCCCCGTCCGGGGGCCCGATCACCCCGACGGGAGCACCGGCCCGGACCGGGGGTTACCCACCCACCACGAGGAGTCACCGGAGGGGCGGGGTCGCCCGGTCGCCCGGGCGGCGCATCCAGCCCGGGCGCCACCGACCCGACGACTCCTGCATGTTCTCCTCCATCCCGCCGGGGAGCCGCGTCGTCGGCTTCTCCCGCGAGGGCGGCTGGTGCCAGGCGCCGCTGTGCCGGCACGCCCTGCCCACCGGTTCGGCCCTGGTCGCGACCCCGGACGGCGCGCTCCTGCACCTGGCCCCGGCGTGCGTGCGCCGGGTCCTCGGCGTGCCGCTCACCCTGGAGGACCTGCAGGCGGTCGAGGCCCGCCGCCACGCCGCCTTCGTCATGGGGCTGGCCTTCGTCCACGCCGCCTTCGTCGGGCAGGACCGCGACCTGTGCGCGCGGATCGCGACGTCGCTGGACCGGCTGGCCCCGGCCACGGTGGCCGAGCGGATCGTCCTGGAGGCGGCGCGCTCGCGGCTCGAGGCGGCCCTAGCCTGCTGAGGTGCCGCCCTCGATCGACCACCCCCACCAGCGCTACTCCGTCAGCGGCTACCAGGAGGACCCCGACGCCCCGGAGGACGCCGAGGTCGTCGCCTGGTCCTGCGACCTGCTGCGCTTCGGCCAGAGCTTCGGGCTGGTCGGCAACCGCGGCCTGGGCGGCGCCAACGACTACTCGTTCACCGACGCCGGGCGCGGGGAGGAGTTCTGCGCGGCGGCGCGCGCGCTGCACCCGGGCGCCGCGCACCCGGAGGACGTGCTGGTCGACGAGCTCGTGACGATCCGGCAGATGGACTCCCTCGACCGGATCGCCTACTGCCTGGAGGGCGACCGGTTCGAGGAGCTCGGCGAGCACCGGCTGGCCGAGCCGGGCCTCACCCTCGGGCAGGTCCGGCGCTGGCTGGCCGAGGACTTCGCCGACCGCCGGCCGCGGGTCTGGGACCGCGCGCGCTCGGCGATGGTGCCGGTCCTGCCCGAGGGGTGAGGGGTCAGGCCGCGGCGGGCCGGGTGGCGGCGACGAGCCCGTCGAGGACGGCGGTGAGCTTCTCCACGACCTCGGCGTCGTCCTTGGGGTGCAGCTCGGCGAAGCGGACGACCGAGCCGGGGATCGCCATGGAGACCTCGGTGAGCACGTTCGCGCCGGCGATGCCGAAGGCCTTGCGGGCGTCGTCCTGGGCCCAGACCCCGCCGTACTGGCCGAAGGCGGAACCGATCGCGACGAGCGGCTTGCCGTTCAGCGGGCTGGCGCCGTAGGGGCGCGAGGCCCAGTCGATGGCGTTCTTCAGCACGGCGGGGACGGTGCCGTTGTGCTCGGGGGTGACGACGAGGACGGCGTCGGCGGCGGTGATCGCGGCGCGGAAGGCGGCGACGGGCGCGGGCACGGAGCCCTCGACGTCGACGTCCTCGTTGTAGAAGGGCAGGTCGCCCAGACCCTCGTGGATGGTCAGGTCGACGCCCTCGGGCGCGAGCTGGACCGCGGTCTCGGCGATCTGACGGTTTGTGGAGGCGGCGCGCAGGCTGCCCACCAGCACCAGGACGTTGGTCATCGGGAGTCTCCTCGGGAAGGCGGTGTTGATGCGGACTGTAGTCCGCTTCTACTCCCACCTTCAAGCACCCGTGGTCCCGACGGCCTACGCTCCCCCCGTGCCCCGCCCCGTCAGCCTCCTCGGCAGCCCCCCGGTGCCCGAGCGCGCCGACGCGACCCGCAACCGGGAACTGCTGCTGCGCACCGCCCGCGCCCTCCTCGACGAGCACGGCGCCGCCGGGCTCAGCATGGACGCGCTGGCCGCCGCGGCCGGTCTGGGCAAGGGCACCGTCTTCCGCCGCTTCGGTTCGCGCGCAGGGCTCTTCGCCGCCCTGCTCGACGAGCATGAGCGCGACTTCCAGGCCGCCTGCCTGTGGGGCCCGCCCCCGCTGGGCCCCGGCGCCGACCCGGTCGACCGGCTGGTGGCCTTCGGCCACGAGAGGCTGGACCTCCTCGCCCGGCGGGGCCACCTCGTCCGCGAGGCCGACGCGCACCTGACCCGCGGCGCGAACGCGCCCGCCGCCTTCGCCCGCCTGCACGTGCGGGTCCTGCTGCAGGCCGCGGGGGTGGGGGGTGACGTCGAGGTCCTGGCGTTCAACCTGCTGGCCGTCCTGGAGGCCCCGCTGGCCCGCCACGTCGAGCGGGCCCCCGACGGCCCCGCCCAGCCGTCCCCGCAGCGCCTGGCCGCCGGGTGGACGGACCTGGTCCGGCGCGTGGTGCGCCCCGGCGGCTGAAGGGGCGAGCCCGCCCCGGCGGGGCGTACCCGGCGCGGCGTCAGGACAGGACGAACCAGACGGTCTTGCCCGCGTCGGCGCGCTCGACGCCCCAGCGGTCGGAGATGATGTCGACCAGCGCCACCCCGCGCCCGCCCTCGGCCTCCGGGGGCGCGTCCCGGCGCACCGGGGGGTGGGGGTCGCCGTCGGAGACCGCGACCTGCAGCCCGGCCCCGTCGGCGCCGCCGCAGGAGACCCGCACCCGCACCGGCGGGGCCCCGTGCCGCACGGCGTTGGTCACCAGCTCCGAGACGAGCAGCTGCGCCTCCTCCAGCACCCGCGCGTGGTGCTCGGCGCAGTGGGCCTCGCTGAGGAAGGTGCGGGCCCGCCGGGCCGAGTGCTCCTCGTCGGGAAGCGTGATCTCCGCCGTCGGGGTCGCCTCGCACACCCGCTCATCCAACCAGGTCACGACGTCAGCAGCTGCACCAGTTCACCGGCGGTGCGCACGACCCCCGGGCGCAGCGCGTCCAGCTCGGCGTCGCGCACGTGACCCGAGCTCAGCTGGTCCGCCGGGCGCGGGGTCCGGGCGGGGTCCAGGGCCCGCTCGGCCAGCTCCAGCCCCAGCCGCACCGACGTCGCCAGCGGCCCGGCCCACCCGGGCCGGTCGACCTGGGCCATCGCCTCGGACAGCTCGTCCGGGAACGCCCACGCGGCCAGCGCCTCCGCCGACACCCGGGTGTGGGGAACGCCGTAGCGGCGGTTCTCCGCCGCGAGCAGCTCCTCCCGGTCGGCGGCGGCGGCGGTGAGCAGCGGGTACTCCACCGGGTCGCAGCGCACCAGCAGGGCCTGCCCCAGGCGGGCCAGCAGCCCCACCGAGAACGCGTCGGGCGCCCCCGCGCGCAACCGCGGGGCGAGCTCGGCGGCGGCCACGGCCGTCATCACGCTGCGCTCCCAGAACCCCTCCAGCGCCTCGGGGACCTCGTCCAGGCCCGCCATCGCGGACACCGCGAGGCTGCGCACGGTGGAGAACCCCACGACGGTGACGGCAAAGGCGGGGGCCGAGACCCGCCCCGACAACCCGAAGTAGGCGGAGTTCGCCAGCCGCAGGACCCGCGCGGTCAGGGCCGGGTCGAAGCTCAGCGTCCGGCCCAGCGAGCGCGCGTCGGAGAGGTGGTCGTCGGCCTCGGCGATGACCTTGGCCGCGACCGGGCGGTGCGAGGGCAGGTCGTCCAGCGCGGCGGAGACCCGGCCCAGGACCTCCACCGCCGCCGGCAGGGACGTGGGCACGAGCGCCGGGTCCGGCGTCGGCCCGCTCACGCGCCCGCCCCCTGCGGCAGCGGGTGCAGCAGACCGCCCCCGCGCAGGAGCTCCGCGAGGGCCTCCCGGGGCAGCGGCCGCGAGTACAGCCAGCCCTGCACGGCCTCGCAGCCCAGGTCGCGCACGACCGCGTCCTGCTCCAGGGTCTCCACGCCCTCGGCGACGATCCCCAGGCCGAGGGTCCGGGCGAGGGAGACCACGGCCGCGGCCACCGCGCGCGCGGGGCCCCCCTGCACGCCGTCGACCGCGGTGCGCAGGTCGCGGACGAAGGAGCGGTCGACCTTGAGGTGGTCCACGGGCAGGTCCTTGAGGTAGGCCAGCGAGGAGTAGCCGGTGCCGAAGTCGTCGATGGCGACCCGCGCCCCGTCCCGGCGCAGCTCCTCCAGGACCGTGCGGCAGGCCCGCAGGTCGCTGGCCAGGGCCGTCTCGGTGACCTCCAGGCAGAGGTCGCTCAGCTGCAGGCCGGCGCCGGCGACCGTGCGCCGGACCCCGGCGGCGAACCCCTCGGCCGCGAGGCTGACCGCGGAGACGTTGACGGCGACGTGGGTCGGGGTGAGCGGCAGGTCCCCGGCGGCGTGCGCGGCCCGCCAGGTCGCCAGGTCGCGGCAGGCCACGGCCAGGACGTGCGCGTCGAGGGCGGGCACGAGGTTGGCGCGCTCGGCCAGCTCGATGAAGGTGTCCGGGGGGATCGCCCCGAGCTCGGGGTGCGTCCAGCGGCACAGGGCCTCGAGGCTGAGCACCTGCGCGGGCCGGCCCGGGCGCACGATGGGCTGGTAGTGGACGTCGACGGCCCCGCGGGAGAGGGCCTCGCGCAGGTCCGCGACCAGCCGCAGGGCGCGGCGGGCGCGGTGGCGGACGTCCTCGTCGAGCAGGGTCCAGCGGCCCCCGCCGGCGGCCTTGGCCTCGTGCACGGCGATGCCCGCGTCGCGGACGACCTCCTCGGGCCCGCAGCTCGACCCGTCGAGCAGGACGACCCCGATGCTGGCGCTCAGCCGCAGGCGCAGCCCGTTGACCTCGACGGGGGCGAGGACGGCGTCCAGGACGCGGCGGGCGGTGGCCTCCACGGCCCCGAGGTCGTCGAGCCCGGCGCAGACGAGGACGAACTCGTCCCCCCCGGGGCGGGCGACCACGTCCCCGGAGCGGACGGTGCCGGCCAGCCGGCGGGCGATCTCGACCAGGACGGCGTCCCCGGCCTCGGGGCCGAGGCCGTCGTTGACGGTCTTGAAGTCGTCGAGGTCGACCATGAGGACCCCGACGTCGGTGCCGGGGCCGGGGGCCTCGCCGGGCAGGGCCAGCAGGTCGGCGAGGCGCTCCAGCAGGGCGAGCCGGTTGGGCAGGCCGGTGAGCAGGTCGTGCTGGGCCTGGTAGGCCAGCCGGTGCTCGCGGGCCAGGCGGTCGGTGACGTCCTCGACGGTGCCGATGAAGCCCGCGCCGTAGCCGGGGGTGCGGCTGGGGGCCAGGCGGACCGCGACCCAGCGGACCTGCCCGGCGGCGTTGCGCAGCCGGGTGTCGAGGGTGACGCGCTCCCCGGAGAGGACCCGGGCCACGGCCTCCACCACCCCGCTGCGCTCGTCGTCGACGACGTGGGTGAGCCAGGCGGTGCCGCACAGCTCCTCGGCGGGCAGGCCGATGAGCTCGGCGAAGGCGTCGTTGACGCGGGACAGCCGGGCGCCGACGTCGGAGACGATGGTCGGGACCGGGGAGCTCTGGGCGAGGGTGGCGAAGCGGTCCTCGGCGGCGCGCAGCGCGGCCTGGGCCCGTTCGTCCTCGGGCAGGACGACCCCGAGCACCCAGAACCACTCCCACCCCTCGCGCTCGGGGACGGGCCAGGCGACGACCTCGGTGCGGCGCAGCTCGCCCCCGGAGGTGACGGCGTCGACGGCGCAGCGGGTGCGGCGGTCGCGGGAGAGCCGCTCCAGCTCCGGGGAGCCGTCGCGCGGGCGCAGCAGCCGGGTCGTGGCGAGGTCGACGAGGTGGTCGGCGGCCACGCCGAACAGGTCGGCGGCGGCGGTGTTGGCCCACCGCACGCGGGTGGCCTCCAGCGGGGCCGGGGCCTTAGGCCGGGACACGACCAGCACCGGCTGGTCACCGGCGGCCGCGAAGTGCAGCAACGCGGCATCGACACCGGCGGGGGAGGTCTCGCTCCCCCCGGTGGGGTGACTGCGCCACGCCTCGTTCAGCACTGGTTCCGTCCACGGTGCTCCCGGCGGCGCCCTCCGTGGTGCCGCATCGGGGGTTCCATCGGCACGCAGCGCCACGAGTTGATCGTTCCGGGTGGTGGAAGCGTCCCCCCGCCGCGGCACCCGGGGTCGGCCAGCTGCGGAGCGTGACCACCGGCCCCGGGTCCCCCGCCGCGCTACCGCTACCCCGGGAGCAGGACGAGCACGCTGCGCCGCTGCCACGTCCCCTGGGTGGTGGGCCAGGAGTCGATCCCGAGGGCCGGGTCGGCGCCGGCGTCGGTCCAGCGCAGGACGAACGGCGTCGGCTGCGCGGGCGGCGGGTCGCGGTGGGTGTAGTTGAACTCCAGCAGCCGGCGCAGGAGCGGCCCGGACTCGGCGGTGCGGGCGTCGATCACGCCCTGCAGGTAGGAGGGGTCGGAGAACTGGTCGATGATCTCGCAGTCGCAACTGTAGGCCAGGGTCCCGATCTCCCCCGGCGAGGCGACCCGCTGATCCCCCACGACCCGGCCCACCTCGGCCCCGATCCGCCGGTACTCCGCGGGGGTGGCGAAGTTCGCGAACACCGGCGGGTACGGCCAGGGCAGGGACCGCGCGGTGGCGGGGACGCTCACGACCAGCCCGGCGAGCGCGGCCACCGCCAGCGCCCCGGCGACGACGGCGCCCGGGCGCCGCACGGCCCGCCGGCCCAGCAGGACCCCGGTGCCGAGGACCGCGACGAAGGACAGCGCCGCCATCGGCGGCACGTAGTACCACTGGTACGGGGGCACGCCCAGCACGCTGTAGACCGCGAAGTACCCGACCCCGCCCACGCCGAGCCCGAGCAGTCCCCCGGTGCCCGGCCGGGCCCGCCGGCGCAGCAGGCTCAGCACCAGCAGCGCCAGGACGAGCACGCCCAGGGCGGCCGCCACCACGCTCACCGCGACGGTCAGCGGGGTGTTGGGCGCGTAGTGGGTCCACAGCCCGCGCAGGTAGGTGCGTCCCTCCCCGAAGTTCCGCTGGTTGGTCTTGATGACGAAGGTGTCGGGGATGGCGGAACCCAGCCACCACCAGCTGAACGCGAACCACGGCAGGCACGCGACGACGCAGGCCAGCACGGCCAGCGGGAGCCGGCGCAGGATCCCGGTGCAGGCCAGCGCGAGCACCACCACGAAGACCACCATGTCGAGGCGGGCCAGCAGACCCGCCGCCGCGACCAGCCCGTAGAGCACCGGGCGCCCGGCCAGCCCCGCCGCCAGCAGCCCGGTCATGGCGGTGAACAGCAGCACCACCTCCAGCCCCAGGGCGGAGACGAGGAAGGGGTTGGCGAGCACGACGACCAGCGCGGCGGCCGGCCACGCCGCGGACAGCTCCAGGCGGGCCGCGGCGCGCGCGGACCACCAGCCCGCCAGCGCTCCGAGCAGGGTGGTGAGGACCCCGAGCGCGAGTTCCCCGTCCATCCCCGCGAAGGGCTGCACCAGCAGCAGGCACCCGGCGAGCAGGGCGACGTTCAGCGGCGAGGTGGCCGCGTTCGACATCAGCCCCGGGGTCATCCCCCAGTGGCCGTGCTCGGCGAGGTTCCGCGCGTAGGACAGCGTGATGTAGGTGTCGTCGATGAGCCCGCGCGACGTCACCCAGCTCAGCAGAGCCCCCAGGACGGCGCCGAAGAGGGCCACGCGCAGGGTGGTCCGGTGTTCAGGAGGCATGGGCGCATCCCACCACAGCGCCCGCGCAGCACGACGGGCGGTCACCGGCCGGGCTGACCGCCCGTCGTGACCGCCCGTCGTGGCCGCGGGTCAGACCCGGGTCAGCGACCGCAGCACGTAGTGGAGGATCCCGCCGTTGCGGTAGTAGTCCGCCTCACCGGGGGTGTCGATGCGGACGACCGCGTCGAACTCGACGGTGCTGCCGTCGGTCCTCGTCGCCGTGACCTTCACCGTCCGGGGCGTGCGGCCCTCGTTGAGCTCGGTGATGCCGGCGATGTCGAACGTCTCGGTCCCGTCCAGGCCCAGCGACGCCGCCGACTCCCCCTGCGGGAACTGCAGCGGGACGACGCCCATGCCGATGAGGTTCGAGCGGTGGATGCGCTCGAAGCTCTCGGTGATGACGGCCTTGACGCCCAGCAGGGCGGTGCCCTTGGCCGCCCAGTCGCGCGAGGAACCGGAGCCGTACTCCTTGCCGCCGAGCACGACGAGCGGGGTGCCCTGCGCGGCGTAGTTCTGCGCGGCGTCGTAGATGCTGGCCTGCTCCCCGCCGCGGGTGAAGTCGCGGGTGAAGCCGCCGGAGACGTTGTCCAGCAGCATGTTCTTCAGCCGGATGTTGGCGAAGGTGCCGCGGATCATCACCTCGTGGTTGCCGCGGCGGGACCCGTAGGAGTTGAAGTCCTGGCGCTCGACCCCGTGCTCGGAGAGGTAGACGCCCGCCGGGCTGTCGGGCTTGATGGAACCCGCCGGGGAGATGTGGTCGGTGGTCACCGAGTCGCCCAGCAGGGCCAGGACCCGGGCCCCGGAGATGTCGGTGACCGGCGACGGTTCGGCCTGCATGCCCTCGAAGTACGGGGGCTTGCGGACGTAGGTGGACTCGGTGTCCCAGGCGAAGGTGTCGCCCTCGGGGGTGGGCAGGCCCCGCCAGCGCTCGTCGCCGGCGAACACGTCGGCGTAGTCCTTGACGAACATGTCCTTGGTGATGGCCTCGCCGATGACCCGCTCGACCTCGGCGGCGTCGGGCCAGATGTCCTTCAGGTACACGTCCTGGCCGGACTCGTCGGTGCCGATCGGGTCGTTCTCGACGTCCCAGTCCATCGTCCCGGCCAGCGCGTAGGCGATGACCAGCGGCGGGGAGGCCAGGTAGTTCATCTTGATGTCGGGGTTGATGCGGCCCTCGAAGTTGCGGTTGCCCGACAGCACCGCGGTGACGGCGAGGTCGTTCTCCTGGATCGCGGCCGAGACCTCCTCGGGCAGCGGACCGGAGTTCCCGATGCAGGTCACGCAGCCGTAGCCGACGAGGTGGAACCCGAGCTTCTCCAGGTAGGGGGTGAGCCCGGCCTTGTCGTAGTAGTCGGTGACGACCTTTGACCCCGGGGCGAGGGAGGTCTTGACCCACGGCTTGCGGGTCAGGCCCCGCTCGACGGCGTTCTTCGCCAGCAGCGCCGCGGCGACCATGACCGAGGGGTTGGAGGTGTTGGTGCAGCTGGTGATCGAGGCGATGGCGACCGCGCCGTGGTCGATCTCGGTCTGCGTGCCGTCGGCCATCGTGACCGCGACCCTCTTCGAGGGGCGGCCGGTGGCGTGACCGGGTTCCGCGGGTTCGTCGCGCTCGTCGGTGGAGGAGGCGGAGGGGGCGTCGGAGGCCGGGAAGCTCTCGGCGCTGGCCTCGTCCTGGGAGGAACCGGCGACGGCGTCGATCGCGTCGCTGTGCGCGCTGCTGGCGACGTTGCCGGCGGGGACCTCGTCGGCGACGTAGTCGCCGAGGGCGGCGCGGAAGGCCTCCTTGGCCCCGGTGAGGACGATGCGGTCCTGCGGGCGCTTGGGGCCGGCGATGCTGGGGACGACGGTGGAGAGGTCGAGCTCGAGGTACTCGGAGTACCGGGCCTCGTCGCTCGGGTCGTGCCAGAGGCCCTGCTCCTTGGTGTACGCCTCGACCAGCGCGACCTGCTCGTCGCTGCGGCCGGTGAGGCGCAGGTAGTCCAGGGTCACGTCGTCGATCGGGAAGATCGCTGCGGTGGAACCGAACTCGGGGCTCATGTTGCCGATGGTGGCGCGGTTGGCCAGCGGCACCGAGGCCACGCCCTCGCCGTAGAACTCCACGAACTTGCCCACGACGCCGTGCTTGCGCAGCATCTCGGTGATGGTGAGCACGACGTCGGTCGCGGTCGCCCCGGCGGGGATGGAGCCGGAGAGCTTGAAGCCGACGACGCGCGGGATGAGCATCGAGACGGGCTGGCCGAGCATGGCCGCCTCGGCCTCGATGCCGCCGACGCCCCAGCCCAGCACCCCGAGGCCGTTGACCATGGTGGTGTGGGAGTCGGTCCCGACGAGGGTGTCGGGGTAGGCGAGCAGTTCCCCGCCGACCTCGCGGGGGAAGACCACGCGGGCCAGGTGCTCGATGTTGACCTGGTGGACGATGCCGGTGCCCGGGGGCACGACCTTGAAATCGTCGAACGCGGTCTGGCCCCACCGGAGGAACTGGTAGCGCTCGCGGTTGCGGCCGTACTCGAGGTCGACGTTCTGCTCGAAGGCGTCGGGGCGGCCGAAGACGTCGGCGATGACGGAGTGGTCGATGACCATCTCGGCGGGCGAGAGCGGGTTCACCTTGGTGGCGTCGCCGCCGAGGGCGGCGATGGCCTCGCGCATGGTGGCGAGGTCGACGATGCAGGGGACGCCGGTGAAGTCCTGCATGAGGACGCGGGCGGGGGTGAACTGGATCTCGGTGTCCGGTTCGGCGGCCGGGTCCCAGCCGGCGAGCGCGCGGATGTGGTCGGCGGTGATGTTCGCGCCGTCCTCGGTGCGCAGCAGGTTCTCCAGCAGGACCTTGAGGCTGAAGGGCAGCTTCGCGGAGCCCTCCACCGCGTCCAGACGGAAGATCGTGTATTCCGTGCCAGCGGCTGTTAGGGTAGCCTTGGCTTCGAAACTGTTGTGGCTGCTCACCGTGAGCTCCTCACTCGTCTTCCGTCGTCGTTGCCGTCGCCCGATCGTCCCACCGGCGGTGGCGGGATCGCGCGCGGGGTCTCGCGACCATTTATCTCGACGTCAAGATACCACGCGACCCCCGGCCCCCGCAGGGGCCGCCCAGGGCCGGCGACGCGTCGCTCCGCGACGGACCACCCGGACGGGTGCACTCGGACGCACTACTGACCGCTTGAGAAGGATCACGCTGGGTCAGCACAGTGGAGGGCAACGCCCCCGACGGACTCAGGAGCAGCCCGTGCACCCCCCGATCTCCCGGCCCCTCGACGTGCCGAGGACCCCCACCCGACCCGCCCGCCCGGCCCGCCCGGCCCGGCCCACCGCCGCCCACCGGGCGCTGCCCACCCGGCGCCTCCCCCGCGCCGTCGAGCTGGCCGACGCCGGATCGGGCGCGGTCCTGGCCGCCGTCCTGGACGGCCTGCGCGCCGTCCCCGACAAGCCCGTCCTCGACCTCCGGACCCGCCTGCACGACCTGCTGCGGACGCTGCGGGACCGCGTCGACCTCTCCGGCCTGGCCCTGGTCGCCGGCGCCGGAGCCGTCGCCTCGATCGCGTTCACCGCCGTCCTGCTGCTGTGGCTGGCCAGCATCGGCCGGCTCGGGTGAACCCCGTCCACCGCGGGGCGGGGACGCTGGCCCGCCGCCCCGGGCGCTACGTCCCGCGCCACTCCACCCGCGGCCCCGCCCCGCGGTGCGAGGAGGACGTGGTGGTGGACCTCACCGGCACCCCCGCGCCGGCGGTCCTCACCGCCGTGCTCGAGGGCCTGCGCGGAGCCCCGGAGGGCGCCGCTCAGCCCTGAGCGCGGGGGACGAACCGCGCCACGCACTCCACGTGGTGGGTCTGGGGGAACAGGTCGAAGGCCCGCAGCCCCGCGAGGACGTAGCCGTGCTCGGCCAGGGAGGCGGTGTCGCGCGCGAGCGCCGCGGGGTCGCAGGCGACGTAGGCGACCGCCCGCGCCCCCAGCGCCGCGACGGCCGCGACCGCCTCGCGCCCGGCCCCGGAACGGGGCGGGTCGAGGACCACGACGTCGACCCGGCGGGCGGTGAGCTCCTCGTCCACCAGGGCCTCCTCCACCGCCCCCGCCCACAGCTCCACCTGCTCCCGCCCGTGCAGGGACCGCCGCGCGTCGCGCACGGCGCGCTCCTCGCCCTCCACGGCCAGCACCGACCCCCCGGCCCCGACCGCGTCGGCCAGCAGCGCGGTGAACAACCCCGCCCCGGAGTAGAGGTCCAGCGCGCTCTCCCCCGGTCGCGGGTCCAGCGCGGCGAGCACGGCCTCGCCCAGCAGCGTCGGGGCGGCCGGGTGCACCTGCCAGAACCCCGCGCCGCCGACGCGGAAGGCGTGGTCCTCACCGCGCACGGTGACGCGCTCCTCCACCCAGGTGCGGCCGGACACCCGGTGCAGCCCGTCGGCGGTGCGCACCGCCACCGAGGCGTCGGGCAGCCGCGGCAGGTGGGCGTGCCGCCCCGGGGTCGGGGTCACCACCACCAGCGGCGGGGCGCCGTCGGAGCCGGCGGCGACCTCGACGGTCTCGACGTTGCCGAAGCGCTGGGCCAGCACCCCGCTCCCGACCACCCGCTCCGTGCTGATGGGGCAGTCCTCCAGCGGGACGACGTCGTGGGAGCGGTGCCCGCGCAGGCCGGTGCGGCCCTCGGCGTCGACGGCGAACTGGGTCCGGGTGCGCCAGCGCAGGCCCTCCGGCCCGGCGCTGGGCGCCTCCTCGACGACCACGTCGAGGTCGAGCCCGGCGAGGCGGTGCAGCTGCTCGGCCACGACCTGCGCCTTCAGCTCGCGCTGCTTCGCGCCGGTGGCGTGCTGGAAGTCGCAGCCCCCGCACATCCCCGGCCGCGCCACCGGGCACGCCGGCTCGACGCGCGCCGGGTCGGCGCGCAGCACCCGCACGGCGTCGGCGCGCCAGAACTTCGCCTCCGCCGCGCCCTCGGTGATCCGGGCCACGACGCGCTCGCCGGGCAGGGCGTGGCGGACGAAGACGACGCGGCCCTCGTGGCGGGCGACGCAGTGCCCGCCGTGGGCGACCGGCCCGACCTCGACCTCGATCTCGGTGCCGCGGGCGTCCGGCCCCGCCCCGGGGCGGCCCGGGGACCGCGGGCGGGTGCGGCGGGCCCGGGTGGGGCCGCTCACCGGTCCTCCTCGCTGGGGGCGGGACCGAAGGTCCCGCGCCGGACGAGGCCGGGGGCGGCGCGCTCCGCGCGGTCCTCCAGGCCCTCCGAGCTGCTCAGCTGCCAGGGGACGCTGGCCACCATCACCCCCGGCTGGTAGCGCAACCGGGCGCGCAGGCGCAGGGCGGACTGGTTGTGCAGCAGGGTCTCCCACCAGTGGCCGACGACGTACTCGGGGACGTAGACCACGACGAGGTCGCGGGGGTAGCGCTGCCGCAGGCCCTTGACGTGCTCCACGACCGGTCGCGTGATCTCCCGGTACGGGGAGTCGAGGACGGTCAGCGGCACGGGGACGCCGAGGGCCTCCCACCGCTGCTGCAGCGAGGCGGTCTCCTCCGGGTCCACGGCGACGGTCACCGCCTGCAGCTCGGTGGGCTTGGCCGCCCGGGCGAAGGCCAGCGCGCGCAGGGTCGGCTTGTGCAGCTTCGAGACCAGCACCACCGCCCGCACGCCGGTGGGCAGCGCCTTGGCCTTCGCGGTCTCGCTGATCTCCAGCTCGCGGGCCACCGAGGTGTAGTGGCGGCGGATGAGCTTCATGTTCGCGAACACGAAGACCATCGCCAGGATGGCGATGTAGGCGCCCTGGGTGAACTTCGTCAGCAGGACGATGACCAGGACCAGGCCCGTCAGGCCCAGGCCGACGGAGTTGATGACCCGCGAGCGCCGCATCTGGGCCCGGCGGGCGGGGTCGGTCTCGGTGCGCAGGTGCCGGGTCCAGTGCCGGACCATGCCGGTCTGGCTCATCGTGAAGGACACGAAGACCCCCACGATGTAGAGCTGGATGAGGCGGGTGACCTCGGCGTCGTAGGCGACGATGAGGACGATGGCCGCCACCGCCAGGGCGATGATGCCGTTGGAGAAGGCCAGCCGGTCGCCCCGGGTGTGCAGCTGCTTGGGCAGGAAGCCGTCGCGGGCAAGGATCGAGCCGAGCACGGGGAAGCCGTTGAACGCGGTGTTCGCGGCCAGCACCAGGATGACGCCGGTGGCGGCGGTGACGACGTAGAAGGCCACCGGCAGGTGGTCGAAGACGGTCGCGGCGAGCTGGCCGATGATGGGGTCCTGGACGTAGCTGTCGCCCACGGGCACGCCGTCGCGCAGCAGCTGGGTGGCGGGGTCCTCGGCGAAGCGGACCCCGGTGGCGCGGGCCAGCGCGACGATGCTCACGAGCATCGTGACGCTGGTCAGGCCGAGCAGCAGCAGGGTCGTGGCTGCGTTCTTGCTCTTGGGCTTCTGGAACGCCGGCACCCCGTTGCTGATGGCCTCCACCCCGGTGAGGGCGGCGGCGCCGGAGGAGAAGGCCCGCAGGATCAGGAACGCCCCGGCGACGCTGGTCAGGCCACCGGAGATGTCGTGCTCGGCGGCCAGCCCCAGGGAGGCGCTGGGCGCGTCGGGCAGGTCCCCGAACAGCAGCCGCACCAGCCCGTAGACCGCCATCCCGAGGATGGAGAACATGAAGATGTAGGTGGGGATCGCGAACGCGGCGCCGCTCTCGCGCAGCCCGCGCAGGTTCGCTGACATCAGCAGCAGCACGAGGGCCACCGCGAACAGGGCCTCGTGCCCGCGCAGCGCGGGGATCGCCGCGGCGGCGTACTGGGCCCCCGAGGAGATCGACACGGCCACGGTGAGGACGTAGTCGACCAGCAGCGCGCTGCCCACCGTCAGCCCCGCGTTGGGCCCCAGGTTGACCGTCGCGACCTCGTAGTCCCCGCCCCCGGAGGGGTAGGCGTGCACGTTCTGCCGGTAGGAGGCCACGACGACGAACATGACGAGCACGACGGCGCCCACGATCCACGGCGAGAACACGTAGGCCGCGATCCCGGCGATGGAGAGGGTCAGGAAGATCTCGTCGGGTGCGTAGGCCACCGAGCTCAGCGCGTCGGAGGCGAAGACGGGCAGCGCGATGCGTTTCGGCAGCAGCGTCTCGGACAGTCGTTCGCTGCGGAACGGCCGCCCGACGAGTACGCGCTTGACCGCGTCCGTCAGAGAGGGCACGTGTCCAGATGGTAGGTGCTGCGCCGGTGTGCGCCGCGCCCGACCGCCGCGGGAGGAGGTAGCGTTTCCGGCGTGCACTTCGTGATCATGGGCTGCGGCCGGGTGGGCTCGAGCCTGGCGGTCACCGTCGAGCAGCGCGGGCACAGCGTGGCCGTCATCGACCAGAACGCCGACGCCTTCCGCCGCCTGGGCCCGACCTTCGCCGGCCGCCGCGTGACGGGGGTGGGCTTCGACCACGACACCCTCGTCGAGGCGGGCATCCACGAGGCCGGCGCCTTCGCCGCGGTGTCCTCCGGCGACAACTCCAACATCCTCGCCGCCCGCGTGGCGCGGGAGAAGTTCGACGTCGACAACGTCGTGGCCCGCATCTACGACCCCGGCCGGGCCGAGATCTACGAGCGGCTGGGCATCCCCACCATCGCCACCGTCCGCTGGACCGCCGACCAGGTCCTGCGCCGCCTGGTGCCCCAGGGGGCGCTGAGCGAGTTCCGCGACCCCTCCGGGCGTGTCGTGCTCGTCGAGACCATCGTCCACGAGGGCTGGACCGGCCGTCCGCTGTCCGCGCTGGAGGCCGCGGCCGGGGTGCGGGTGGCCTACGTGACGCGGCTGGGCCAGGGGATCGTCCCCACCCGGGGCATGGCCTTCCAGGACGGCGACGTGGTGCACGTCGTCGTCGCCGACGAACGGCTGGGGCAGGCCACCGCCCTGCTCGCCGCCGCTCCCGAGGGGGACTCCTGATGCGCGTGGTCATCGCCGGCGCCGGCATCGTCGGCCGGTCCATCGCCCGCGAGCTGCTCGGGAACGGCCACCGCGTGCTGCTCATCGACCGCAGCCCCGCCGCCATGAAGATCACCAGCGTGCCCGACGCCCAGTGGCTGCTGGCCGACGCCTGCGAGATCGTCAGCCTCGACGAGGCCGAGCTCGCCGACTGCGACGTCGTGGTGGCCGCGACCGGCGACGACAAGGCGAACCTCGTCGTGTCGCTGCTGGCCAAGACCGAGTACGGCGTCCCGCGCACGGTGGCGCGGGTGAACAACCCCAAGAACGAGTGGCTCTTCGACGAGGCGTGGGGCGTCGACGTGGCCGTGTCGACCCCGCGGCTCATGACGGCCCTGGTCGAGGAGGCCGTGAGCGTCGGCGAGCTCGTCCGCCTGTTCACCTTCCAGCAGGGGCGTTCCTCGCTGGCGGAGTACACCCTGCAGGGCGGGAGCTCGGTGATGGGGCGGACCGTCGGTGAGGTCACCTGGCCGGAGGACACCGTGCTGGTCGCGATCGTGCGGGCCGACCGCCCCCTGTCTCCCAGTCCCGACGACGTCCTGGAGGACGGGGACCACCTGCTGTTCCTCTCGGTGCCCGACGCCGAGGCGGCCCTGCGGACGATGCTGGGCACCCCGTGACCGGGGCGACCCCCGGGGCCTGACCGGCCCGGGCGGCCCTCCCGGCGCGGAGCCGGGCGGGGTCAGTCCCGGGCGGTCGCCGGCCCCTCCGGCGGGGCGAGCGGGGTGCTCCCCCGGAGCAGGATCAGCCCGGCGATGGCCACCCCGGCCACCAGCAGCGGCCAGCCGAGGACGAGCTTGCTCACGGCGAGGGCCGTGGTGTTCCCGGCGAGGTAGAGCGGCAGTTGGACCGCCACCCGCAGCACGTAGCCGGCCAGCAGCAGCCCGGTGAGCTTCTGGCACAGCGCGACGACGCCGCGGTCGCGGCGCCAGGCCGTGGGGTCGTCGGTGACGGCGCCGACGACGAAGCCCACGACGGGCCAGCGGGCGACCATCGACACCGCGAAGACGACGGCGAGACCGAGGTTGACGAGGATGCCGGGCAGGAAGACGTCCTGCGCCCGGCCGGTGCGGGAGGCGATGAACGCCGCGACCGCCGTGGTGATGATGCCGCCCAGGACGTGCTGCAGGGTCTCGCGGCGGGCGATGCGCGCCACCAGCGCCACGAGCAGGACGGCGAGGGAGGCACCGACCGACACCAGCAGGTCGTGGGTGACGATCCAGCCCACGAGGAAGGCCAGCGCCGGAGCGGCGGAGTCGAGCACCCCGCGCCAGCCGCCCAGGGCCGAGGACAACCGCTGCCGGACGAGGTCCTCGACGGTCGCGGGCGGCGCGGGCGGCGGAGCGCTCACGCCTTCTCGGAGCAGAGGAGCTCGTAGACCGGGTTGAAGATGACCCGCTGGCCGTCGTCGCAGGCGACGAGGCCCTGGGCCTTGACCCGCCGGCCGACCTCGACCCCGGCGATCCGGCGACGGCCCAGCCACACCAGGGACACCGACCCGGAGCCGTCGAACAGCTCGGCCTCCAGCGCCGGGACCCCGCCGCGCGGGCGCAGCGTCACCGAGCGCAGGGTCCCGCACAGGCAGGCCCGGGTGCGGTCGGGGACCTGCCCGCACGGGGTGCCCCCGTGGCGGACGGCGTCCTCCTGGGCCTCCTCGGCGGCCAGGTCGGACTCGGAGGCGGTGAAACGCGCGAGCGCACGCCGCCACAGCGGCGCGCTCAGCACTGAGGACTTCGACACGGCACCCACGATAGGCCCCTTCAGGACGACTGCGGTTCCAACGTCACCCGTCGCGACGGTGTTCCTCAGCGCACCTCAGTGATCTCGGGTCCGCGCTCGAAGGGCTTGAGCTCCTCCTGCCCCTCGCGCGGGGCCGGTCCGGGCGCCGCGGCGGCGGGGGCGCCGGGCTGGGGGGGCAGCGAGAGCGGGATCAGCTCGCGGGGGGCCATCGCCTCGGAGCCGCGGACGACGACGACGTCGCGCACCACGGACTCCAGCTCCGCGGCCGCGGCCGGGTCGTGGGCGGCGGGACCGGCGAACACCGCGCGCAGGAACCAGCGGGGCCCGTCGACCCCGACGAAGCGGGTCGGCTGGTGGGCGGTGCGCCCGTCCTCGGTCCGCACCGGCAGGCGGCACAGCAGCTCGCGGCCCAGCGGGCCGTCCTGCTCCTCGGCGGCCCCGCCCTGGGCGGCGACGGCCGCGGCGATCTCCGTGCGGATCTCGTCCCAGACCCCGCTGCTGCGGGGGGCGGCGAAGGTCTGCAGCTGCACCGTCGACCCGTTCATCCCGATCGTCACGGCGATGACGCGCTGGGAGGCCTCCTCGACCTCGAAGCGCAGCTCCATGCCCTCCCGCCCGGCCACGCGCAGACCGCCCAGCGCCAGCCGCCCGTCCTCGTCCTCGACCTCGGCGGCGTCGAAGGGGCCGCCGGTGCGGTCGAAGGCCTCGGGGGCGACCGTGCGGGCGGGGGCGCCGGCCTCGGCGGCCGCGCGGGCCTCGGGGTCGTCCACGACCCCGGCGGCGGCCGAGGGGACCTCGGCCCCGCTCTCGGCGGTGGTGGCGCTCTCGGCACCGGCCGCCGACCCGTCCTGGACGGCGGACTCGGCGACCTTGCGGCGGCGGAACAGGCTCACGGTCGCTCCTCGGGG
This sequence comes from Kineococcus radiotolerans SRS30216 = ATCC BAA-149, assembly GCF_000017305.1. Lineage (GTDB taxonomy): Bacteria > Actinomycetota > Actinomycetes > Actinomycetales > Kineococcaceae > Kineococcus > Kineococcus radiotolerans. The sequence goes on from NC_009664.2 coordinate 651,296, forward strand.
GTGACGCTCGGGGTGGTGCTGGGAGTGGTGCCGACGGTCGGCCGGTGGGGGTGGAGGGCCTCGCTGCCCCCGGTGGAGCCGTGCCCCCCGGCGCCGCGGGCGGATCCCGGCAGCTGCGGCACCGGCACGAACTCCACGCGCTCGACGCGCTGCACGACGAGCTGGGCGATGCGGTCCCCCGCGCGCAGCTCGACGGCCTCGCGCAGGTCGGTGTTGTGCAGGGTGACCCGGATCTCGCCGCGGTAGCCCGCGTCCACCGTCCCCGGCGCGTTCAGGGTGGTGAGACCGCGCTTGGCGGCCAGTCCCGAGCGCGGGACCACGAACGCCGCGTAGCCCGCCGGCAGGGCGATGGAGACCCCGGTGGGGACGTTGACCCGCTCCCCCGGCCCCACGACGACGTCGACGCGGGTGGTGAGGTCGGCGCCGGCATCGCCCGGGTGGGCGTAGGTCGGCAGCGCCTCGGGGACGGTGAGCACCGTCTGGACCGCGAGGGTCGGCTGGAGCTGGTCGGTCACGGGGCTGGACACTACCGGTGCCCCCGCGCGTGCGACCCTGAGCCGGTGCAGAGCGTGGTGCGGGAGACGGGGTGGGACGGCCGCGAGCGGTGGTGGCCGGCGGTCACGACCTGGCTGTCGTGGTTGCCCGCGGTCTTCGGGGGCGCGCTGGTCGCGCTGCCGATCTGGGGTCCGCGGGGCGCGCTCGTCGGGGCGCTCCTCGGCGCCGCGCTGGCCGTGGGCGTGCTCCTCAGCCTCGCCTGGACCACGAGCCTGACCGACACCGAGTTCCGGGTCGGGCGGGCCCGGCTGCCGCTCGACGTCGTCGACGGGGTCGACGTCGTCGCGCGCGGGGAGCGCCGCGCGGCGCTGGGGCCGGGGCTGGACGCCCGGGCCCACCTGGCGATCCGGTCGTGGATCCCGACGGCGGTGCGGATCCACCTCGCCGACCCCCACGACCCCACGCCCTACTGGGTGGTCTCGACCCGCCACCCGCAGCGGCTGGCCGCGGAGATCAGGCGGCGCAGTCGCTGCAGATGATGCGCCCGTCCGGCTGCTCGTGCAGCTGGCTGCGGTGCACCACCAGGAAGCAGCTGGTGCAGGTGAACTCGTCCTGCTGGCGCGGGAGGACCCGCACCGACAGCTCCTCGTTGGACAGGTCGGCCCCGGGCAGCTCGAAGCCCTCGGCCGCCTCCGTCTCGTCCTCGTCGACGGCGCCCGAGCTCTTGTCCGTGCGACGGGCCTTGAGCTCCTCGATGGAGTCCTCGTTCAGCTCGTCGTCGTTCTTGCGCGGTGCGTCGTAGTCGGTCGCCATGACCCTGCCTCACACTCCATGCCGTCTCGTGGTGCGGTCACCGCCCTCGCGGTGCGGCGAGCCGGGCACCGCCCGTGCCCGGTCCACGCCCGCCCTCCGCGGGAGCGGTGCGGTCGAGCGAGCACGCATCATGACCTACCGGGGCGGGCGGTTCGAACCGGGGCGGGTCGCGGCACCACGACCACCCCAATGCCCGCATCCGTCTCACGGTGCACATCCTCGCTCACGCAACGACTTTGGTCGTCCACGAACGGACACCCCGGGAGTTGGCCGGAGCGGCCCGGGCCCGTACTCTGATCGCGTCCCCGCCGATCGGCCGCTCGTCCCACGCGTCCAGCGTCGGGCCGCGAGCGCCGGGCCCCCGAGCCGTCCAGGGAGGTGCCGTGCCCGTGCAGGAACCCAGTCCCACCCCGTCGTTCGTGGCCGAACTGTCCGAGCGCGTCCAGAGGACGCGCGCCACCATCGACTCCGCCGCCGCCTCGGGCGACGACGACCTCGCCCAGGCGTTCTTGGACGACCTCGAGGCCCTCGTGGACCTCGCCGCCGCGCACGACGTCGCGCTGCCCGACACCGTCGCCTACCTCGCCGACCACCAGTCCGGACGGGTCCTCGACCTGCGGTCCGGGGCGGAGTGCGCGACGGCTTGAGCCGGTCCCGGGCCTGACCCTCCACCTCGGGTGGAGGGTCAGGCTCCGTCGTCCGTCCCGGGGTCGTCCACCCCGGGGTCGCCCACCCCGGGGTCGCCGGCCCCGGCGTCGGCCAGGGCCCGCAGCAGGTGCGGGTGCAGGTCGCGCGAGGCAGCCACCAGCCCGTGACCGCCGGCGGCCGCGCCGGTGAAGTCGGTGACGACCGCCCCGGCCTCCGCGGCCACCAGGGCCCCGGCGGCGAGGTCCCACGGCTTCAGGCCGCGCTCGTAGTAGGCGTCGACGCGCCCCGCGGCCACCGAGCAGAGGTCCAGGGACGCCGCCCCGACCCGGCGCAGGTCGCGCACCCGCGGCAGCAGCCGGGCCACCACCGCCGCCTGCTCCGCGCGGCGGCGGGCGTCGTAGCCGAACCCCGTGGCCACCAGCGCCTGCCCCAGCTCCGGTCCCGTCGGCGCGGTCAGCGCCCGGGTGCCCCGCGCGTCGGTGAGCCGGGCCCCGCCCCCCAGGGCGGCCGACCACGTCTCGCCCTGGGAGGGGTCCACGACCGCCCCGGCCAGGACGGTCCAGGTGGCCGGGTCGGGCCGGGCGGCGGGGTCGGCGGCGCGCACCACGGCGACGCTCACGGCGTAGGCGCGCAGCCCGTAGAGGTAGTTCACCGTGCCGTCGATGGGGTCGACGACCCAGGTCAGCCCGCTGCGGCCGGGCCGGTGCCCCCCCTCCTCCCCCAGGAACCCGTCCTCGGGGCGCACCCGGGCCAGCTCGGTGCGCAGCAGCTGCTCGGAGGCGGTGTCCATGGCCGTCACCACGTCGGTGGGGCTGGACTTGGTCGAGGCGACCTCCACGCGGTCCGGGCGGCCGGCGGAGACGAGCTCCCCGGCCGCCAGGGCCACCGCGACGGCGACCTCGCGCAGCTCCTCGTTCACCCGCGGGCCACGGCCGGGGCGCGGTAGTCCTCGCCCGTCGCGGCGGGCACCTGGGCGCGCAGGTTGCGGCAGCAGTCCACCGGGCACACCGTGTGCGAGGCGCCGAGGGCGCCGGTGGCCGGACGGGCGGGGCTGCCGCCGCGCGCCTCCGCGGCCCGCTCCTCCACGAGGTCGACGAGGCCGGCCACGAACTGGGCGTGGGCACCGACGGTGGCGGCCCGGGCGAAGGGCAGGCCGATCTCCTCGGCGGTCTCGGCGGCCTCGGTGTCGAGGTCGAACTTGACCTCCATGTGGTCGCTGACGAAGCCGATCGGGGCGACGACGACGCCGGGCACCCCGGCGGCGTGCAGCTCGCGCAGGTGGTCGTTGACGTCGGGCTCCAGCCACGGCTGGGTGGGCGGGCCGCTGCGGGAGCAGTAGACGAGGTCCCAGGCCAGCTCCCGCCCGGCGCGCTCCCCCGCCCGGCGGGCGACCTCGGCGGCCACGTCGAGGTGCTGGCGCACGTAGGCGCCGCCGCCCGCGGCGGGCGGGCCGGAGACGTCGTTCATGGCGTCGGGGACGCTGTGGGTGACGAAGACCACGCGCGCGCCCGCGCGGGCGGGCTCGGGGAGCTCCTCCAGGGCGGCGGCCACGGCCTGGGCGTTGACGTCGGTGAACGCCGGGTGGTTGAAGTAGTGCCGGATCTTGTCGACCTCCAGGGAGCGGCCCTCCTCGGCCAGCGCCTGCAGCGCCTTGCCCAGGTCCTCCCGGTACTGCCGGCAGCTGGAGTACGAGGAGTAGGCGCTGGTGAAGACGGTGAGGACCCGCCGGGCCCCGGCCTCGTGGGCCTCGCGCAGGACGTCGGTGACGTAGGGCTCCCAGTTGCGGTTGCCCCACAGCAGCGGCAGGCCCGCCAGCCCGCGGGCGTCGAGCTCCACCCGCAGCTGGGCCAGCAGCTCCTTGTTCTGGTCGTTGATGGGGCTGCGGCCGCCGAAGTGCAGGTAGTGCTCGGCCACGGCCTCGAGGCGCTCGCGCGGGATGCCGCGCCCCCGCGTGACGTTCTCCAGGAACGGCATGACGTCGTCGGGGCCCTCCGGCCCCCCGAAGGAGAGCAGCAGCAGGGCGTCGTACGGCAGGTCGATCGGGCTCGCGTCGGTCACGCGCTCATTCTCCTGCCACGCCCGACCGCACGCGCCCCGGGGTCGGAGGTGGCAGAGTGCATCCGCGATGATGGTCGACCACACACAGCCGGGAGGACGCCCCTCATGCAGGACCTGAGGCTCGTCGGGGTCCACGACGACGGTGAGCACGTCGTGCTCGTGGCGACCGACGGCGGCCGGTACCGGCTGCGGGTCGACGAGGCGCTGCGCGCTGCCGTGCGCCGCGACCGCGCCCGCCTGGGTCAGCTGCAGATCCAGATGGAGGCGCAGCTGCGCCCGCGCGACATCCAGGCCCGGATCCGGGCCGGGGAGACCGCCGAGGACGTCGCCGCCGCCGGGGGGCTGACCCTGGAGCACGTCCGCCGCTACGAGGGTCCCGTGCTGGCCGAGCGCGCCCACGTCGCGGGGCTGGCCCGGCGGACCCCGCACGGCCGCTCCGCGGCGGCGGGCAGCCTCGACGACGTGGTCGTGGCCCGGCTCTCCGCCCGCGCGGTCGACCCCGACGGCGCCCGCTGGGACGCCTGGCGCGAGGACGACGGCTCCTGGACGGTGCAGTGCGAGTTCGTCGCCGGGGGCCGCGGCCGGGTGGCGCGCTGGGGCTTCGACCCCTCGGCCCGGGTGCTGTCCGCCCACGACGACGAGGCCCGCTGGCTGAGCGAGGAGGAGCCGTCCGAGCCGGGGCCGCTGCCCTCCCGTCGCCTGGTGTCGGTGGCCGGCGAGGGGCGCGCGGACCGCTCCGGCGAACGCGTCTACGACGTGGAGGCCGACGGCGGGGTCCGCTCGAATCCGACCGACGACCTGCTCGACGCGCTGGACGCGCAGCGGGGGGTGCGGCCGGAGGCCGCCCGGCCCCCCGAGCCCGCGGCGGAGGCCCCGGAGGCGGAGCTGCGCGTGGACGCGCTGACCGCGGACCCCCCGCCCGCGCACCCGGCGGCGTCGGCCCCGCAGGACCTCGAGGACCGGACCGTGCTGCCCGGCCCCGACCCGGAGCCCGCGCTCGACGCCGAGCCCGCGCTCGACGCCGAGCCGTCCCCCGCGGCCGAGCCGGAACCCGCACCGGAGGCGGAACCCGCCCCCGCGCCCGAACCCGAGCCCGCCCAGGCGGAGGCCGCGGCGGAACCGGCGCCCGTCCCCGAGGGCCCGGCCGGACCGCCCGCCCCCCGTCGTCGCAACCGTTCCGCGAAGCGGGCCGGCGGCGCCTCCGGGTCCAAGCGCCCCAGCGTCCCCAGCTGGGACGACATCATGTTCGGCACCAAGAAGGACTGACCCCGCCGGGCCGGCCGCACCGCGGCGGCCCGGCCGGCCGGTCCCGGGACCGGCCGGTCAGCAGGGCACGCAGAACAGCGGGACGAGGCGCTCGAGGTCGGACAGGGCCCCGTGCTGCCCCACGAGCCGCAGCGTCGCGGGACGCATCCGCGCCGAGTTCACCACCGCCAGGGGTTCGCGCATCACCGCGAGGACGTCGCCGATGCGCCCGGCGACCCGCTCCTCCACCGGCCCGAACCAGCCGGCGGCCACGGCCTCGGAGCGCAGCACGACCTCCGCGCTCGCCCCGAACCGCGCCCGCCACGCGGCGGCGACCTCCGGTGCGGCCCCGGCCTCGGTGTAGAGCTGGACGGCCCGCGGCTCCCCGCCGGCGTGGCGCACCCCGAGGCTGAGCTCCGGCTCCAGGGCCAGGTCGACGCGCTGGGACGGGGCGACGTCGACCATGCCGTGGTCGGCGGTCACGACGAGCAGGGTCCCGCGGGGCAGCCGCCGCGCCAGGGCGGCCAGGGCCTCGTCGACGCGCTCGAGCTCGGCGACCCACGCGGTGGAGTCGACGCCCTCCCCGTGCCCGGTGGAGTCCAGCTTGCCCCAGTACAGGTAGGTGAGCTGGTGCGGGGCGGAGCGGACGGCGCTCACGGCGGCGTCGACGCGGGCCTCGAGGCGGTCGGGGGTGCCGACGAAGCGCCCCCCGCGCAGCGCGGCCTCGGTGAGCCCGGACCCGTCGAAGTGCGGCGGGGCGACCCGCACGACGTCGACGCCGGCGGCGGCGATGCGCTGGAACAGCGTGGTGCGCGGCTGCCAGCGCCGGGGGTCGACGGCGGCGTCCCACTGCAGCTCGTTGAGCAGGACGTCGCGGTCGGGGTCGAGCACCTCGTACCCGACGAGGCCGTGCCCGCCGGGGGTCAGGCCGGTGCCCAGCAGACCCATGCTCGTCGCCGTCGTCGTGGGGAACCCGGCCGTGAGCGGGCGGTGCAGCCCGTCCGCGCGCCAGCGCCGCATCGTCGGCGCGTGCCCGGAACGGCTCCGCAGGGCGAGGTCGCCCATGCCGTCGACGAGGACCAGGCAGATGCGCCGGGCCTCGGGGACGGGCAGGTGCGGGGAGGCCGCGGCGAACTCGGCCACCCCCAGCGCCCGGCCCACCGCGGGGAGGAGGTCGGCGAGGGTGTCGCGGCCGTAGTCGGGCGCGGGCAGCCCCTCGGGCCCGGGAGCGAGCACGCGGGTCAGCGGGAGGTGACCGCGGACAGCGCGCGGGCGAAGGAGAGGGCGGCGGCCACGGCGTCGGCCCCCTCGGCGGCGCTGGCGATCCGGACGGTCAGGTCGTCGCCGGCGAGGGTGCCGGTGTAGCCGTGGTCGGCCTCGCAGTCGGGGTCGGGGCAGGACGCGGGTTCGAGGTCGACCCGCTGCAGCGCACCCCACCCGAGGGTGAGGCTGACCTCGGCCGGGGTGCTGCCCGGGCGGTGGTCGGCGGGGCGGGTCACGACCTGGGAGACGACCACGGAGTGCACCCGCGAGAGCGCGACCGACTCGGTGGAGCAGACGGCGTAGGCCTCGTTCGCGGTCTCGTCGGGGGCGTGGTCGTCGGCGTGGGCGACGACGAGGCGGGTCGGGGTCGTGGCCAGCACCGTGACGTGGCGGCGGACCTCGTTGGCGTCGAAGGTCGTCTCCGGGTGCACGAGGTGGGACTCGACGGGCTCACCGGCCACGGCCGTCCGCAGGCTGTCCGCGACGAGGGCCGGGTAGTACCCGGCCCGTTCGAGGTCCTGCAGGAGGGCGTCGGGCAGGTCGGATCCCCTCCGGGCGTCGTCCCGGTGGCCGTCGCGGGTGTTCGTGCGCTCGCGCATCCCCCCATCCTCCCGCACGCGGGGAGCGGATCTCACAACGGCAACGTGCGCCGGTCGGGGTCGGCCCGCCCCTGGGGGGCGGCGACGCGCACCACGGCGTCGAGGACGACCGCCCCGCGCTCGCCGACCAGGACCGGGGACAGCTTGAGCTCGGCGATCTCGGGCAGGGCGTCGGCCACGACCGCGACCCGGGCCACGACGTCCTCCAGGGCGGGCACGTCGAGGACGGGCGCCCCGCGGTGCCCGAACAGCTTCGGCGACGCCTTCACCGAGCGGACGAGGTCGGCCACGTCGACGTCGGTCAGGGGCGGGATGCGGTACCCGACGTCCCCCATGAGGTCGAGGGGGTCGCCCTCGACGCCGAAGGACAGCACCGGGCCGAAGAGGGGGTCCTCGGTGCTGCGCACCAGGCAGGGCACGCCGAGGGGGGCCATCGGCTGCACGGCCAGGGTGGTGGCCCCAGCGCCGAAGACCTCGCGCATCTCCCCCACCGCCTCGCGCAGCGCCTCGGGGGTGGAGAGGTTCAGCCGGACCCCGCGCAGGTCCTGGCGCCCGGAGAGCTCCTCGCCGACGGTCTTGAGGGCCACCGGCCAGCCCAGGCGCTCGGCGGCCGCCACGGCCTCCTCCACCCCGCCGACCTCCGCCCGCGGCAGCAGCCGCACCCCGACGGCCTCGAGCAGCTCGGTGCGCTCGCGCCCCCCGAGGGCGGTGCCCCCCGGGTGGGCGGCCAGGGCGCGCTCGACCACGGCGCGCGCCGCGACCAGGTCCACGCCCTCCGGGGCGAGCGGGTGGCCGGGGTCCTTGCGCCGCCAGTCGGCGTAGCGGACGACGGCGGCCAGCGCGCGGACGGCGTCCTCGGGGGTGGGGAAGCTGGGCACGGTGGAGCCGGGGGCCACCTCCGCGCTCCCGGTCACCGCCCCCTCGAGCCCGCCCGGGGAGGCGGAGACCGAGCGGGTCCCCAGGAAGCAGGTCACGCAGGTCTTGCCGCCCTCGGCCGCGGTCCGGGCCACGGCGGCGGCCACGCCGGCGTCCACGGTGGCCGTCGGGGGTACCCAGCTGGCGACGACGGCGTCCACCGCGGGGTCGGCGAAGGCGGCGCGCAGGGCGGCGGTGAACTCCGCCACCCCGGCCTCGGGGTGGACGGCGGTGGGCCCGTGCACGACCTGCAGGCCCCAGCTGACGCAGGCGTCGGCGGCGAGGGTGCCCAGCGCGTCGGAGTTGCCGACGACGGCGATGCGCGAGCCCGCCGGCAGCGGCTGCTCGACGACGACCTGGGCGACGTCGAAGAGCTGGTGGACGTTCTCGACGCGGATGACCCCGGCCTGGCGCAGCATGCTGTCGACGACCTCGAAGGGGACCCGGGAGCGGCGCACGGCGTGCCCGGGCGGGACGCCGAAGCCGGAGGCGCCGGACTTCACGACGATGACGGGTTTGCGCCGCGCCAGCCCGCGCGCCACCCGGCTGAACTTGCGGGGGTTGCCGACGCTCTCCAGGTACAGGCCGACGGCGGAGGTCGCCTCGTCGTCGTGCCAGAACTGCATGAGGTCGTTGCCGGACACGTCGGCGCGGTTGCCGGCGGAGACGAACGTGGACAGCCCCAGCCCGCGCCGCTGCGCGGAACTCAGCACCGTCACGGCCAGGGCGCCGGACTGGCTGAACAGCCCGAACCGGCCGGGCCGGGGGACCTCCTCGGCCAGGGAGGCGTTCAGCCGGACCGCGGGGTCGGTGTTGACCACGCCGAAGGAGTTGGGGCCGATGACGCGCATGCCGTTGGCCCGGGCGATCCGGACCAGTTCCCGCTGCAGTTCCGCCCCCTCGGGCCCGGTCTCGGCGAAACCGGACGAGACGACCACGATGCCCCGCACACCCACTGCGGCGCAGTCGTTCACGACGTCGATGACGGAGGCCGGCGCGACCGCGACGACGGCCAGGTCGACCCGGTCGGGCAGGTCGCGCACCGAGGCCAGCAACGGGATCCCGAGGAGTTCCTCCCCGGCCCCGGCGGCGTTCACCGCGTGCACGGCGCCGGCGAAGTCCCCGGCGACGAGGTCGGCCAGCAGGCGGTGCCCGACCGTCCCCGGGGTGCGCCGCGCCCCGACGACCACGACCGAGGAGGGGGTGAGGAGGGCGGCGACGCTGCGGGCCTCGGCCCGCTGCTCGCGGGCCCGCATGACGTCCAGGGAGCGCTCGGTGGGGTCGATGTCGAAGGAGACCTCGAGGACGCCGTCGGAGTAGCCCTGGCGGACCTCGAAACCGGCCTCGCGGAAGACGCCGATCATCTTGGCGTTGGTGGGCAGCACGTCGGCGGTGAAGCGGCGGATCCCGCGCTCGCGGGCGGCGGCGACCAGGTGCTCCAGCAGGACGGAGCCGAGCCCGCGGCCCTGGTGGGCGTCGGAGATGTTGAAGGCGACCTCGGCCGAGCGCGGGCGGCCGGGCCGGACGGGGGCGGCGTCGAAGCGGGCGATGCCGACGATGTCCTCGCCGATGGTCGCCACCAGCGCCACCCGGTCCACGTGGTCGACCTGGGTGAAGCGGGCCAGGTCGCGCCGGGACAGGCGCGGCAGCGGGGCGAAGAAGCGGAAGTAGCGGGACTCCTCGGACTGGCGGACGTGGAAGGCGGCCACGAGGTCGGCGTCGTCGGGCCGGATGGGGCGCACGTGCGCGGTGCCGCCGTCGCGCAGCGCCACGTCGGCCTCCCACCGGGTCGGGTACCCCACGGGTGGCAGCGGCATGATGCTGATCCTAGGGCGAGCGCGGTCGGCGGGGTGAGGGACGTGGAGTTCGGGGAGGTCCTGGCGCGGCGGCGGATGGTGCGCCGCTACGACGGGCGGCCGGTCGGGGACGAGGCGCTGGAGCGGGTGCTGTCCGCGGGGCTGCGCGCCCCGAGCGCGGGCAACAGCCAGGGCCGGGATCTGCTGGTCCTGCGCACCGCCGCCGAGCGCGCCCGGTTCTGGGCCGCCACCGCGGGCCCCGGACCGGGCGACGCCTGGCTGGCGGGCATGCGCACCGCGCCGGTCCTGGTGCTGCTGCTGGCCGACCCGGGCGCCTACGCCCGCCGCTACGCCGCCCCCGACAAGCCCGGCCCCGACCGGGACGCGGGCACCTGGGAGGTGTCCTGGCCCGACGTCGACACCGGGATGTCGGGGCTGCTGCTGCTGCTGGCGGCGGTCGAGGAGGGCCTGGGGGCGTGCCTGTTCGGGGTGCCCGCCGCGGCCCGCGCGGGGGTGCGGGAGGCGTTCGCGGTGCCCGCGGACCGCCGCCTGGTCGCGGTGGTCAGCCTGGGGCACCCCGCCCCGGGCGAGGTGTCCCGGCCCTCGCGCCGGCACCGGCGGACCCTGGCCGACACCGCCCACGCCGGCCGGTTCGGCGTGCCCTGGGGCGGTTAGGGCGCGCCGGGGGCGCACGCGGACGCGGGGTGTCGCACGGGGACGGCAGAATGCGGGCATGCCTCGCAGGACCGCACCTCCGCCGCCGCCCGACGTCCCGGAACGGATCGTCGACATCGACGTCGAGCAGGAGATGCAGGGGGCGTTCCTCGAGTACGCCTACTCCGTCATCTACTCGCGCGCGCTGCCCGACGCCCGCGACGGCCTCAAGCCCGTCCAGCGCCGGATCCTGTACATGATGCAGGACATGGGCCTGGTGCCCACCCGGGCGCACGTGAAGTCCGCCCGCGTGGTCGGGGAGGTGATGGGCAAGCTGCACCCCCACGGCGACGTCGCCATCTACGACGCGCTGGTCCGCCAGGCCCAGCCGTTCACGATGCGGCTGCCGCTGGTGGACGGGCACGGCAACTTCGGCTCCCTCGACGCCGGTCCCGCGGCCCAGCGCTACACCGAGGCGCGGATGGCGCCCGCGGCGCTGCTGATGACGACGGGCCTGGACGAGGACGTCGTCGACTTCGTCCCCAACTACGACGACCGCCTCACCGAACCCGGCGTGCTGCCGGCGGCGTTCCCGAACCTGCTGGTCAACGGGGCCAGCGGCATCGCCGTCGGGATGGCGACGAACATGCCGCCGCACAACCTGGTCGAGGTCGTCAACGCGGCCCGCCACCTCCTGAAGCACCCCGACGCGGACCTGCCCGCGCTCATGCGCTTCGTGCCGGGCCCGGACTTCCCCACCGGCGGGCGCGTCGTCGGCCTGGAGGGCATCCGGGACGCCTACGCCACCGGGCGCGGCTCGTTCCGCACCCGCGCCAGCGTGCGGATCGAGAAGATCGGGCGCCGCCAGGGGATCGTCGTCACGGAACTGCCCTACGGCGCGGGTCCCGAGCGCCTCATCGAGAAGATCGCCGACAACGTCAAGAACAAGAAGCTGCAGGGCGTCGCCGACGTCACCGACCTCTCCGACCGCCACCACGGCATGCGCCTGGTCATCGAGGTGAAGAACGGTTTCGTCCCCGAGGCCGTCCTGGAGCAGCTGTACCGGCTGACCCCGATGGAGGAGTCGTTCGGCATCAACAACGTGGCCCTCGTCGAGGGGCAGCCGCGGACGCTGGGGCTGAAGGAACTCCTCGAGGTGTTCATCGGCCACCGCGTCGACGTGGTGCGCCGGCGGACGCGGTTCCGGCTCGGCAAGGCCCAGGACCGCCTCCACCTGGTCGACGGGCTGCTCACCGCCATCGTCGACATCGACGAGGTCATCGCGATCGTCCGCTCCTCCGACGACGCGCAGGCCGCGCTGGCCCGCCTGACGGAGCGGTTCTCCCTCTCGGAGGCCCAGGGGCGCTACATCCTCGACATGCAGCTGCGACGGCTGACCCGCTTCTCCCGCATCGAGCTGGAGCGCGAGCAGGCCGAGCTGCGGGCGACGATCGCGCAGCTGCAGGCGATCCTCGACGACGAGGGCCGGCTGCGGGGGCTGGTCGGCGACGAGCTCGCCGCGGTGGCCGCCGAGCACGGGACCCCGCGCCGCACGGTGCTGCTGACGTCCTCCGGGCCGGCGAGCGGCGCGGCGCCGACGCAGCTGGAGATCGGCGACGACCCGTGCTGGGTGCTGCTCTCCTCGGCGGGGCTGCTGGCGCGGACGGGGTCGGCGGAACCGCTGGGCACCGAGGGCCGCCGCAGCCGGCACGACCTGGTGGTGGCCGCCGCCCCGGCGACCGCCCGGGGCCACGTCGGCGTGCTCACCTCCGCGGGGCGGCTGGTGCGGGTGCCGGTGCTGGACCTGCCCGTGCTGCCCGAGACGGCCGGGCGGCCGAACCTGGCCGGCGGGACGGGGGTGAAGGAGTTCGTCACCTTCGGCAAGGGCGAGCGGGCGCTGACGATCGTCCCGCTGCCGGTGACGGGGGTCGAGGACCCCGACGACCCCGGGTTCGCCCTCGCCACCGCCGGCGGCGTCGTCAAGCGCGTCGTGCTGGACCCCCTCGGCAACCGCGAGGAGGTCGAGGTGATCACCCTCAAGGACCTCGGTCCGCGCCAGCGCGACGAGGTCGTGGCCGCGGTGGGGCTGACCACCGGCGAGGAGGAGCTGGTGTTCGTCACCTCCGACGCCCAGCTGCTGCGGTTCCCGGCGGCGCTGGTGCGCCCCCAGGGCCGGGCCGCGGCGGGCATGGCCGGGATCAAGCTCTCGGCCGGGGCCCGGGTCGTGGCGATGACGGCGGTGGCGCCCGACGCGGTGGACCCGGTGGTGGTGACCGTCGCCGGCGACTCCACCAGCGGCGTCTCCCAGCTCGGGTCGGTGAAGGTGACGCCGCTGGCGGAGTACCCGCCCAAGGGCCGGGCCACCGGCGGGGTCCGCTGCCACCGCTTCGCCCGCGGGGAGGACGTCCTGCTCCTGGCCTGGGCGGGGCAGGGGCCCGCGGAGGCGGCGACGAGCACGGGGACGGCCGTGGCGCTGCCCGACGTCCCGGGCCGGCGCGACGGCTCCGGCACCGCGGTGGACCGCCCGATCGCGGCGATCGCGGGACCGCCGCAGGTCTGAGCCGGCCGGGGGCGGTGCGCACCGCCCCCGGCCGGGGTCAGCCGATCAGGGCGTGGGCCAGGTCGCCCCACTGGGCCAGCGGGAAGTCGTCGCCGGAGGCGGTGAGCACCTGCACGGCGACCTCGTCGGCGTCGACGTGGCGGGCGATCCCGGCCACCACGGTGGCGGTGGAACCCCACGGGACGAGCTCGTCGACGAGGCGGTCGCTGCCGCCGTCGGCGAAGTCCTCGTCGCCGTAGCCGAAGCGGCGCAGGTTGGTGGTGTAGTTCGGCAGGGTGAGGTACCCGGTGGTGTGGCGCCGGGCGATCTCGCGGGCCCGGGCCGGGTCCTCCTCCAGGACGACGGCGACCTCGGGGGCCAGCAGCACCCCCTCCCCCAGCACCTGGCGCGCCCAGGCGGTGTGCGCGGGGGTGGTGAAGTACGGGTGCGCGCCCAGGGCGCGGTCGCGCGCCAGGCGGAGCATCCGCGGGCCCAGCGCCGCCAGCACGCGCCGCGCGGGCGGGACGGACCCCGCGGCGTCGAGGGCGTCGAGGTGCTCGACGGCGCGCGAGTAGGGCCGGGCGTAGTCCACCCCCGACCGCTCGACGATGGCGGCGTGGCTGTTGCCGAGCCCCAGCAGGAACCGGCCGGGGTGCTCGCGCTCCAGCTCGGCGGCCCCCCGCCCGGTCTCCTCGGGGGTGGCGGCGTAGACGCTGATGATGCCGCTGGCGACGCCGATCTCCTCGGTGGCCCCCAGCAGCAGCCCGAACACCGGGTGCACCCCGGGGTCGAAGCCCCCGGACAGCCAGATCCGGGAGTACCCGAAGGCCTCCACCTCGCGGGCGGCCGCGCGGGCCTCGTCGCGGCGGGCGGGGTCGGCCCAGGGGGCGCCGCCCCAGAGGCCGATGCGGGCGCGGGCGCGGGCGGCGGGCACGGTGCCGGCGGGGACGGGGAGGTCGCTCACGCCGCCACCCTAGGCACGGCGCCCGCGCGGCGCCCGGCTGGCCAGGGCCGGGGCCGGCGCGGTAGGCCTACCTGCCATGGCTGAGCAGACGAGCGACCCCGCGCGCCCGACCCGACCCGACCCGGCCTACCTGGACGCGGTGCGGGCCGGGATCGAGCGGGCCGCGGCCACCGCGACGCCGCTGACGAGCGGGTACGCCGGCGCCGCGGAGGCGCTGCGGGCGGAGGCGGAGGCGGCGGTCGAGGCGGCCGGTCCCGAGCTGCTCGCCCTCAGCCACGACCTGCACGCCCACCCGGAGGAGGCCTTCGCCGAGCACCGCTCGGTGCGGGCGCTCGCGGACCTGCTGGCGCGCCACGGGGTCGAGGCCGCGGTCGGCGTGCACGGCCTGGGCACCGCGCTGCGGGCGCAGGTCGGTGGCGGGGACGGGCCGGTCGTGGCCGTCCTGGCCGAGTACGACGCCCTGCCCGGCATCGGGCACGGCTGCGGGCACAACGTCATCGGCGCGGCCGCGGTGGGGGCGTTCCTGGGGCTGGCCCGCGCCCTGCGGTCGGGCGGGGTGGCCGGGACCGCGGTCCTGCTCGGCACCCCCGCCGAGGAGGGCGGGGGCGGCAAGGAGACGATGGCGCGCGAGGGCGCCTTCGCGGGCGTGGACGCGGTCGTCATGCTGCACCCGTTCAGCTACGACGTGGCCGTGCAGCCCTTCCTCGGCCGCCGCCAGGTGCGGGCCACCTACACCGGGGTCCCCGCGCACGCCTCGGCGCAGCCGTTCATGGGCCGCAACGCCCTGGACGCCGTGGTCGCCGGCTACCAGGGGATCGCGATGCTGCGCCAGCACGTCCCGCCCACCGACCGCGTCCACGGCATCGTCCTCGACGGCGGGCAGCGCCCGAACGTCGTCCCGGCCACGGCCGTCTCGGAGTACTACGTGCGCTCGGCCGAACCGGCGACGTTGACCGACCTGTGCGCCCGGGTGGACACGATCCTGCGCGCCGCGGCGGCGATGACCGGGTGCGGGGTGGAGCTGGAGTGGGACCGCGCCCCCGCCTACCTGCCGATCCGGGCGAACCGGGAGATGGCCGCGCGCTGGACGCTCCACCAGCGGCGGCGGGGCCGGACCTCGCTGCCGCCGGGGATCGTCCCGGAGACCCTCGCCGGGTCCACCGACCTCGGCAACGTCAGCGTCCGGGTCCCCTCGATCCACCCGATGCTCGCCGTGGCCGGTCCGGGCCTGTCGCTGCACACCGCGGAGTTCGCGGCCGCCGCGGGTTCGCCCTCGGGCGACGCCGGGGTCCTCGACGGGGCGGTGGGGCTGGCGCTGACCGCGCTGGACCTGCTGGCCGACGCGGACCTGCTCGCCGCGGTGCGGGCGGAGTTCGAGGCGGCGGGCGGCGTCCTCGACGTGGAGGCGTTCCTGGCCTGAGCCCGGCGCGGCCCCGGCCGGGCGCGCGGGAGGGCGCGGCGGGCGCCGGCGAGGTTGGCGCCCGGTGCCCGGTGCCGGGACGGTCCACCGGTCAGGCGAACTCCAGGCCGGGGCCGGCGACGGGGCGGTACCGCAACCCGATGACGTCCAGCGGGTAGTTCTGGTGCAGCCGCCACGGCGTCGCCGCGCCCTGCTGCGGGAGCTTCCCGGCGGCGCGGCGCACGTACCCGGCGTCGAGGTCGATGAGCGGACGGCGCTCGGCGGTGGGGGGTTCCCCCGGGGTGACGACGCGGTGGCCGCGGCGGGTCATGAACCCCAGCAGCCGGCACACGTGCTCGGTGACGAGGTCGACCTTCAGCGTCCAGGACGCGTTGGTGTAGCCGAGGGCGAAGGCCAGGTTCGGCACGCCGGAGAGCATCATCCCCCGGTGGACGACCCGGTCGGCGGGGTCGACGGGAACCCCGTCCACGGCGAGGTCCATCCCGCCGAGGAACAGCAGGTCGAGACCGGTGGCGGTGACGACGACGTCGGCGGGCAGGTCCCTCCCGGAGGTGAGCCGGATCCCGTCGGGGGTGAAGGTGTCGATCCCGTCGGTGACCACCGACGCCGTCCCCGCCCGCAGGGCGCGGAAGAGGTCCCCGTCGGGGACGACGCAGAGGCGCTGGTCCCACGGGTCGTGGGCCGGGCCGAAGTGGCGGTCGACGTCGAACCCGGCGGGCAGCGCCGCCGCGGCGCGCTCGCGCAGCAGGCGGCGGGCGCTCTGCGGCCGGCGGCGGGCGAACTGGTAGCTCGCGGTGGCCAGCGCCACGTTCTTCGCCCGCACCAGGACGTGGGCGAGCCCCTCGGGCACCCTGCCGCGCAACCGGTCCGCGAGGTGGTCGCGGGAGGGCAGCGCCACGACCCAGCTCGGGGACCGCTGCAGCATCGTGACGTGCGCGGCGTCGCGGGCCAGGTTGGGGACGAGGGTGACCGCGGTGGCGCCGCTGCCGATGACGACGACCCGCTTCCCCGCGGTGTCGAGGTCGGCGGGCCAGTGCTGCGGGTGCACCACCCGGCCCCGGAAGTCCGCCACGCCGGGGAACCGGGGGGTGTGGCCCCGGTCGTAGCGGTAGTAGCCGGTGCAGCTCAGCAGGAACCCGCACGTCATGCGCACGGTCTGCGACCCGCCGCCGGGGGCGGGGCGTTCCACGAGGAGGGTCCAGCGGGCGGTGGCGGTGGAGAAGTGCGCGCTGAGGACCCGGTGGTGGAAGCGGATCCGCTCGTCGACGCCGAACTCGCGCGCGGTGTCCGCGACGTACTCGCGGATGGAGGCCCCGTCGGCGATGGCCCTCGCCCCGCGCCAGGGCCGGAAGGAGTACCCCAGGGTGTGCATGTCGGAGTCCGAGCGGACGCCGGGGTAGCGGAACAGGTCCCAGGTGCCGCCGGTGGTCCCCCGCGCCTCCAGGACGGCGAACGTCGTCGCGGGCAGGCGCCGGCGGAGCTGGCAGGCGGCCCCGATCCCGGACAGCCCGGCCCCGACGACGAGCACGTCGACGTGCTCGGGCGCCGCCGCGGTGTCCACGCCCCCACTCTCCGAGGTGGGGCCGGTCCCGGCAACAGGGGCCGGGGCGGTGACGAGGGCGGTGAGGGAGACGGCCGGGGACGCGCTACCGCAGCTCGGCGAGCTCGTCGGCCCAGTCGCCGAGGGCGAGGGGTGTCTCGACCGCGACCGCCCGCGGCTCGAACCACACGCACTTGCCCGGGCCGCTCCGCTCGGGCAGCACCTCCACGCCCCAGGCGGAGGAGACGGCCGCGACCAGCTGCAACCCCCGCCCGGTGGTGGCGGCGGGCCCGTGGTGGCGGGTCTGCACGGGGGTGGGCGAGGTGTCGCTGACCTCCACCCGCACCCCGCCGGCGGGTGTGGTGCGCACGGTGACGGTGGAGGGGGTGCCGGCGTGCAGCACGGCGTTGGTGACCAGTTCGGAGACGGCGAGCTCACCGGACTCCTCCAGGTGGGCGGCGTCCAGCTCGCGCAGGACCCGGCGCACGTAGCGGCGGGCCTGCGACACCGCCCCCGCGCCCACGTCGACCACCAGCGGCGCTCCGGCCACCGTCCCGGGGGCCGTCCCGGGGGCCGCTGCGGGGGCCGGGACCGCGGCCCCGCCGGGCGACCCCGCCGGGGCCGGCCGCTCCCCCCGCCGGGAACCGGGCCAGGGGTGCGGCGCCTCCCCGCGCAGCTGGCCCAGGATCTCCGCGAACATCCAGCGCCGGAAGGCCACCAGCTCCGCGGGGGTCGGCAGCGTGAGCAGGTGCTGCTGGGCGCGGCAGAAGTCGTCGGCCTCCTCCAGCACGGCGTCCAGGTGGGCGACCCAGCCGGCGGAGAGCGGGGACGCGGCGTAGACGGCGTCGAAGAACTCCTCCCCGGCGGCGAGCGCGGCGTCCATGGCCCCCGCGCGCTGGGCCCGGTAGGGCGCGTAGGTGGTGTCGAGGTCCACGGCCAGCTCCAGCAGCCGCGCCGGCCACGAACCGCCGGCTCCCTGCGCCTCGCCGACACGGACGAGGGCCAGTTCCCTCAGCAACCCCTCGACGTGGACGCTCAGGCGCGCCCGGTGCCGCAGCGGCAGGCCGAGCAGCCGCACCTCGACGGCCCCCTCACCCCCGGTCACCCCACCACCATCGCACAGGGCGGTCGGCGGGCGCTGCGGCCGCACGGGGGCCGCGCCCCCGGCCCTCACCCCCGGGCGGTGGCCACCGGGGAGCCGTCGTAGGGCCGGAACCCGACGCCCGCCCAGATCCGCTCGCGGGGGTCCGGGGCGCGGTCGAGGGCGTCCCGGGAACCCCAGACGTGCACGGGGGTCCCGTCGGCCCCCGCCGCCGGCCAGCCCGGGTCGCCGCTCGCCGCGAACGACGTCCACGCCGCGACCATCCGCCGCGACAGCGCCGCGGCGGCCGGGGTGGGGAACACCCCCCGCAGCCGCGACGGCGCACCCGGCACCCGGCGGGCCAGCGGGAGGACGGGGACGGCGTGCAGGAACAGCTCCATCGCCCGCGGGTTGCCGAAGGCGAACGGCACGTCGAGGCCGTGGGTCGCCCCGAACCGCCCGCCCAGCGCCGGGGAGCGCCACGTGAAGCGGGAGAGGAACGTCCGGCCCCCGCGCGCGGCGTGGGCCCGGGCGAACCGCCGGGAGGGTTCGGCGAACAGGGCGTCGCTGAGCAGCGCGTCACCCACGGCACCGGGACCGGCCGAGGGCAGCAGCTCGCGGTACCCCGCCACCGCCGCGGGCGGCAGACCGACCGCCGCCGCGAACGCCGCGACGTCGGCCCACTCCTTGGCCACGGGGGCGAAACCGCTGCGGGAGAACAGCGTCCACTCGTCGGCGACGGTGGAGACCATGAGGTCCACCGCCGGGTCGCCGCCGGCGCCGGGCCCTTCCACGAAGGGGCCGGGGACGATCTCCCCGTCCACCACGGGGTGGTAGAGCAGCGGCACCGCACCCCGCGGGCCGGCGTCGGGGTCGGCGGCGAGGTCCTGCGCCACGGCGTCGGAGGCGGCCAGCAACCGGATCGGCGGCAGCCCCGCGAACCCGGCGCGGTCGAAGGGGACCCGCGCCGCCCGCGCGACGCGGGCGGCCACCCGCTCGGCCTGGGCGACGGTGTACGTCTCCGCCGTGACGCTGGCGGCGATCGCGCGGGTGAACAGCCCCCGCGCGGCCGGGGCGCACATCAGCGCGGCCACCGAGGTCGCCCCCGCGGACTGGCCCGCGATCGTCACCCGGGCGGGGTCGCCGCCGAACGCGGCGACGTTCTCCTGCACCCAGCGCAGCGCCGCCACCTGGTCGAGCAGGCCCCGGTTGTGCGGGGCGCCGGGGACGGCCCCGAAGCCCTCGAAGCCCAGGCGGTAGTTCATGGAGACGACGACGAACCCGCGCGCCACCCAGGCCGCCGGGTGGTACTCCGGCGCCGAACCGGACCCCGAGACCCAGCCCCCGCCGTGGATCCACACCAGGACCGGCAGGTCGTGCGGGGACCCGGCGGGCACGTGGACGTCCAGGGTCAGGTGGTCCTCGCCCGCGGAGTGGCTCCAGCCGTAGCCGGAGCGGGGGTCCTGGGGGGCCACCGGCGAGGGCGCGACGGCCTCCCGGACCCCCTCCCAGGCCTCGGCCGGGGCGGGGGCGGCGAACCGCCGCAGCCCCACCGGGGCCGCGGCGTAGGGGATGCCGAGGAAGGAGACCACCCCGCGCCGGGCCGGGCGGGACCGGACCGCGCCCGCCGTCGTCGCCACGACCCTGGGCATCCCCGCGCTCCTCCCGACGTCACGGCGCGCGTTCCGGAGGAACCCCTCGACGAGGCCGGGGGGACGTCCCGTCGAGGGGTCCGTCGAGAACGCGCGACGTGCTGCTCGTACGGGGAGCACGTTACAGCGCCAGGACCCCCGGGTCGGCCAGCCCCGCCGCCGCGTCGCGGGCCCCGGCGGGCGAGTCCGCCGCCAGGGCCGCTGCGGCCATCGCCCGGCAGGTCGCGGCGTCGGTGCGGGCCAGGGCGGAGCGGACCGCGGGCACCGCGGCGGGGGCCATCGAGAGGCTGGTGACCCCCAGCCCCACCAGGACCAGGGCCAGCAGCGGGTCGCGGGCGGCCTCCCCGCAGACCCCGACCGGTGCCCCGCGCGCGGCCCCGGCCGACCCGGTGAGACCCACCAGCTGCAGCACCGCGGGCTGCCACGGGTCCAGCAGCTCGGCCAGGTCCCCGGCGAGGCGGTCGGCGGCCATGGCGTACTGGGTCAGGTCGTTGGTGCCGACGCTGACGAAGTCGAGCCCGGCGGCCAGCAGCTGCGGGGCCCGCAGCGCGGCCGCGGGGACCTCGACCATGGCCCCGACGCGGTTCAGGCCGGCGGCCCGGGCGCGGGCCGCGAAGCCGGCGGCCTCCTGCGCGGTGGCGACCATGGGCGCCATCACCCAGGGCTGGGTCCCGCTGGCCCTCGCCGCCGCGGCGAGGGCGCCGAGCTGCGTGTCGAGGAGGGCGGGGTGGCGGCGGGCGGTCCGCAGGCCGCGGACCCCCAGCGCCGGGTTCTCCTCCGCCGCCGCCTCGACGAAGGCCAGCGGCTTGTCCGCGCCGGCGTCGAGGGTGCGCACGACGACCTTGCGCTCGCCGAACGCCCGCAGCACCCGGGCGTACACCTCGGCCTGCTCCTCCAGCGTCGGGGCGGTGGTCCGCTCCAGGAAGAGGACCTCGGTGCGGAACAGGCCCACGCCCTCGACGTCCAGCGCCGCAGCGCGTTCGGCGTCCTCGAGGGTCCCCACGTTGGCCAGCAGCTGCACGGCGACGCCGTCGGCGGTGCGGCCGGGGCCGCCGGCGGAGCGGGCGAGCTCGGCGCGCGCGGCGCGACGGGCCCCGACGGCCGAGCGCAGCTCCACCCCGGGGTGGAGGGTGACGGTGCCCGCGCGGGCGTCCAGCGCGAGCTCCGCCCCGTCGGGCAGGTCCAGGGCCCCGGCGACGCGCACGACGCAGGGGATGTCGAACTGGGCGGCGATGATCGCGGTGTGGCTCGTGGGGCCGCCGAGCTCGGTGACGATGCCGACGACCCGCGTCAGGTCCAGCGCGGCGGTGTCGGCCGGGGCGAGGTCGCGGGCGACGACGACGGAGGGGCCGGTGAGGTCGGGGACGCCGGGTTCGGGCAGCCCGAGGACCCGGGCCACGACCCGGTCCCGCACGTCGCGCAGGTCGGTGACCCGCTCGGCCAGGTAGGGCCCGCTCGCGGCGAGCAGGTCGCAGAACGTCTCGACGGCCTCGTCGACGGCCGTCGCGGGGCCGGTGCCGAGCCCGAGGCGGCGGTCCACCTCGGCCAGCAGGCCGGGGTCGGCGGCCATCAGCGCGGTCGCCCGCAGGACGTCGGCCGTCGTCCCGCCGGCCCGGTCCGCCCGGGCGCGCAGCGCGTCGGCGACGGCGTCGAACGCCGCCCGGACGTCGGCGCCCGCGGTGGCGGGGTCGGTCGCGGCGGGTTCGTCGGCCGGCGGCCGGGCGGCGGGCGCGAGCACGACCGCCGCCCCGACCGCGGCGCCGGTGCCGACGCCCACCCCGGTGAGCTCACGCATCGTGGTCGGTCTCCACGAGGCCGGCGAGGGTGGCGAGGGCCTCCTCGGCCCCCTCCCCCTCGGCGGACAGGACGACCCGGTCGCCGTGCCGGGCGCCCAGCCCCATGACCATGAGGATGCTGCGGGCGTCGACGGGGTCGCCGGACCCGACGGCGATGGTGACCGGCAGCCCGGTCGCCGCGGCGGCCTGGACGAACAGCGACGCGGGGCGGGCGTGCAGGCCGACGCGGGAGGCGACGACAGCGGTGCGGGTGGCGGTGGACACGGGTTGCCTCCGGGGTTCTCGGGTCGCTCAGGCGGGGGTGGTCTGGGTGCTGCGGGTGCCGGCGGGCGCGTCGGCGGCCGGGGGCACCTCGCGGTGCAGGCCCTTGAGGACGATCACGGCGGCGGCGGTGACCGCGGTGCCGAGGAGGATCGCGACGAGGTACAGCAGCGGCTGCCCGACGAGGCCGAGGACGACGACGCCGCCGTGCGGGGCGCGCAGGGTGTTGTCGAAGAGCATCGTCAGGCCGCCGGTGAGGCCGGAGCCGATCATCGCGGCGGGGATGATGCGCAGCGGGGCGGCGGCGGCGAACGGGATCGCGCCCTCGGTGATGAAGAAGGCGCCGAGCAGGACCGCGGCCTTGCCGTTCTGCCGCTCGGCCTCGGTGAACAGGGCCCTGCGGACGAACGTGGCCAGCGCGATGCCCAGCGGCGGGGTCATGCCGGCGGCCATCACCGCGGCCATCACCTTCAGCTCCACGGGGTCGCCGGAACTGGTCGCGGCGGTGGCCAGGCCGGTGGTCGCGAAGGTGTAGGCGACCTTGTTGATCGGGCCGCCGAGGTCGGCGGCCATCATGACGCCGAGGATCACCCCGAGCAGGACGATCCCGCTGCCGGAGAGGGAGTTCAGCCCGTCGGTGAGCTGCTCCATGAGCCAGGCGATGGGGCGGCCGAGGACGACGAGCATCGCGCCGGCGGTGAGGAACGTCGCCACCAGCGGGATGACGACGACGGGCATGATGCCGCGCACGGCGTTCGGCACCTTCAGCCGAGCCAGGCCCAAGGCGACGAAACCGCCGAGGAAACCGGCGGCGAGGCCGCCGAGGAAACCCGCGCCCACGGTCACGGCGATGGTGCCGCCGACGAAACCCGGGGCGATGCCCGGGCGGTCGGCGATGCCGAACGCGATGAACCCGGCGAGGACGGGGACGAGGAACCCGAAGGCCGCACCGCCGAGGACGAACAGCAGACCGGCCCAGTCGCGGCCGGACAGCGGGTCGAACCCGGAGATGAGGTCGGCGGCGGTGACGTCGGAGATCTGGTACCCGCCGATGAGGAAGGCGAGCGCGATCATGATGCCGCCGGCGGCGACGAACGGGATCATGTAGCTGACCCCGGTCATGAGCCACTGCCGCACGCGGGTGCCCACCCCGGCGTTCGAGGTGACCCTGCTGGCCAGCGCGGGACCGGCCGCGGGGGCCGGGGTCGACCCCTTCGGGGCGGCCTCGACGGCCGCGACCGCGGCGGCCACGACCCCGGGGGCATCGGCGACGGCCTTCTTCACCCCGACGTCGACGGAGGGCAGCCCGGCGAACCGGTCCTTGTCGCGGACCTCGAGGTCGGCGGCGTAGATGACGCCGTCGGCGGCGGCGATGACAGCCGGGTCGAACGGGGCCGAGCCCGCCGCCCCCTGCGTCTCGACCTGGACCTCGTGCCCGGCCTCGCGTCCGGCGACCTCGAGGGCCTCGGCGGCCATGTACGTGTGGGCGATGCCCGTGGGGCAGCTGGTGATCGCGACGAACTTCATCGTCCGTACACCTCTTTCAGGACGGTCGAGGCGACGGCTGCGGCGTCGGGGGCCTCGAGGAGGGATTCGCGGAAGGAGGCGTGCACGAGCTTGCGGGCGAGCGCGGCGAGGATCGTCAGGTGGTCGGCCTCGCCGGTGGTGGGCGCGGCGATGAGGAAGACGAGGGTGGCGGGGCCGTCGGGGGCGCCCCAGTCGACGCCCCCGCCGGAGACGACGCGGCCGATGGCGAGGCTGGGGACGGTGACGGCCGCCGAGCGGGCGTGGGGCAGGCCGATGCCGCCGGGGATCCCGGTGGCCATCTGCTCCTCGCGGGCGGCGACGTCGGCGAGGAACCGCTCGAGGTCGGTCACCCGGCCGGCGTCGGCGAGGGTCTGCCCGAGCTGCCGGGTGGCGTCGACGCGGTCGGTGGCCCTCAGGTCGACGAGGACGAGTTCGGGTGCGGTCAGATCGGTCATCGCTGCAGGTCCTTCACGAGGGTTTCGGGATCGGGATCGGGCAGGACGCGGACGCCGGGGGCGGCCGCCAGGGTCTCGGTGGGCCCGGGGACGCTGCTGCCGGGCAGCAGGACGGCCGCGCGGCCCCAGGCCATGGCGGTCGAGAGCCGTTGCGCAGCAGGGGCTCCGGTGTGCAGGTAGCCGGCGAGGGTGCAGTCCCCCGCCCCGACGGTGCTGAGGGGGACGAGGGGTTCCCCACCCCCCCACCAGACGCCGTCGCCGGTCACCAGCAGCGCACCCCCGCCGCCGAGGCTGACGAGGACCTCGCCGACCCCGCGGGTGCGCAGTTCCCGGGCGGCCGCCACGACGTCGCCCACGGTGAGGAGTTCCCGGCCGAGGAGTTCGCCGAGCTCCTCCTGGTTGGGTTTCACCAGGTCCGGTCCGGCGTCCACGGCGGCGGCGAGCGCGGGGCCGGAGGTGTCCACGGCGGAGCGGACCCCGGCGGCCCGGGCGGCGCGGACGAACCGGGCGTGCAGGTCGGAGGGGGCTCCCGGGGGGAGGCTGCCGCTGGCGACCAGCCAGTCCGGTCGCACGGTGAGGCGGGCGGTCACGACCCGCAGGAGCGCGTCGAGCTCGGGGCCGGACAGCCGCGGACCGGGTTCGTTGAGCTTGGTCGTCGTGCCGTCGGCCTCGACGACGGTCGTGTTGGTGCGGATCGTGCCGGTGATGGCCACCGTGACCGCGTCGACGCGCTGCGGGGCGAGCAGGACCTCCAGCCGGTCGCCGTCGACGCCGCCGGAGGGCAGGACGGCGGTGGCCCGGTGGTCGTGGCGGGCCAGGGCGCGGGCGACGTTGACGCCCTTGCCGCCGGCCTCGACGGTCCCGGAGAGCGCGCGGTGCACCTCGCCGCGGGTGAGGGTCGCGAGCTCGACGGTGTGGTCGATGCTCGGGTTGGGGGTGACGGTGAGGACGTTCACGCCCGCACGACCCGGGGGCCGGCGGCCTCGACGTCGGAGACGATGCCGGGGTCGGTGGCGGTGTCGGTGATCACGGTGTCGACGGCCTCCAGGTCTGCGACGTGGGCGAAGTCGTCGCGGCCGAACTTGGTGTGGTCGGCGAGGACGACGGTGCGCCGGGCGGAGGAGATGAGCGCGCGCTTCACGGCCGCCTCGGCGAGGTCGGGGGTGGTGAGGCCGCGCTCGACGGTGAGGGCGTTGGTGCCGAGGAAGCAGACGTCGGCGAAGACCTCGGCGAGCGCGCGCTCGGCCCAGCCGCCGACGGCGGCCAGGGTGCGCCCGCGCACGGTGCCCCCCACGAGGTGGAGGGTGAGGTTGGGGCGGTCGGCCACGACCACCGCGATGGGCAGGGCGTGGGTGACGACGACGAGCTCGCGGTCGGTGGGCAGGAGCTCGGCGAAGCGGGCCGTCGTGGTCCCGGCGTCGAGGATCAGGGTCCCCCCGTCGGGGAGCTCGGCGAGCGCGGCCAGGGCGATGCGGTCCTTCTCGGCGCCGGCGACGTCCTGCCGCTCGGGCACCGCGAGCTCGGCGCCGAGGCGCTCGACGGGGATGGCCCCGCCGTGGACGCGGCGCAGGACCCCGCGCCGCTCCAGGACGGTGAGGTCGCGGCGGATCGTCTCGGGCGTCACGTCGAGGCGGTCGGCCAGGGCGCTGACCTCGACCCGGCCCGCCTCGCGGGCCGCGTCGAGGATGGCCTGGTGCCGCTCCGGTGCGTACATCGATCGACTCCGTCGTCTGGTCGTGCGGGCTGAACCGGGCCCAGTTCTACGCCCGGTTCAGGCACGAAGTCAAGCGAACGGACTCAACCAGACCCGAAACGGGTCCGAACGGACATCCGGGGGTCAGGCGTCGATGCGGCCCCGGTCCAGCTTCTCCGCCCCGGCGATGATGAAGTCCTTGCGCGGGGCGACGTCGTTGCCCATGAGGAGCTCGAAGACCCGGTCGGCCACCGCGCCGTCGGCCACCGTCACCCGGCGCAGGGTGCGGTGCTGGCGCTCCATGGTCGTCTCGGCCAGCTGGTCCTCGTCCATCTCCCCCAGCCCCTTGTAGCGCTGGGGCTCCCGGTAGCTGCGCCCGCGCCGGTTCAGGTCCGCGGTCACCCGGCGCAGCTCGGCGTCGGAGTACGTGTAGACGACCTCCTTGCCCTTCTTGCCCGGCTGGGTCACCTCCAGGCGGTGCAGCGGGGGGACGGCCGCGAACACCCGGCCGGCCTCGATGAGGGGGCGCATGTAGCGGAAGAACAGCGTCAGCAGCAGCGTCCTGATGTGCGCGCCGTCGACGTCGGCGTCGGTCATCAGCACGATCTTGCCGTAGCGCACCGCGCTCAGGTCGAAGCTGCGCCCGGAGCCCCCGCCCACGACCTGGATGATCGAGGCGCACTCGGCGTTCTTCAGCATGTCCGTGACGGACGCCTTCTGGACGTTGAGGATCTTGCCGCGCAGCGGCAGCAGGGCCTGGTACTCGGAGTTGCGCGCTCCCATCGCCGTCCCCAGCGCGGAGTCGCCCTCCACGAGGAACAGCTCGGTGTTGTCCACGTCGTCGGAGCGGCAGTCCTTGAGCTTCGCCGGCAGCGAGGAGCTCTCCAGGGCGTTCTTGCGGCGCTGGGTCTCCTTGTGCAGGCGCGCGGAGATCCGTGACTTCATCTCGGCGACGACCTTGTCCAGCACGGCCGTCGCCTCCTGCTTGTCGTCGCGCTTGGGCGAGGCGAACACCGCGCCGAGCTCGTTCTCCACCACCTTGCGCACGATGGCGCGCACCGCGGCGGTCCCCAGGACCTCCTTGGTCTGGCCCTCGAACTGCGGTTCGGCCAGCCGCACGGTGACCACGGCCGTCAGCCCGGCGAGGACGTCGTCCTTCTCCAGCTTCTCGTCCCGGCCCACCTTCAGCCGCCGGGCCTGGGCGTCCACCTGCTTCTTCACCGCGGCGTGCAGCCCCTGCTCGAACCCCGACAGGTGCGACCCGCCCTTGGGGGTGGAGATGATGTTGACGAACGAGCGGACCGTCGGGTCGTAGCCGGTGCCCCAGCGCAGGGCGATGTCCACGACGCAGTCGCGGGTGACCTCCTGCGGGCTCATGTGCCCGCTGTCGTCGAGGACGGGGACGGTCTCGGTGAAGGTGTCCTCGCCCTGCAGGCGCCACACCGAGGTGACGGGGGCGTCGGGGGTGAGGAAGTCGGCGTACTCGCCGATCCCGCCGTCGTGCTGGAAGACCTCCTCCGTCGCCTCCCCCGAGCGCTCGTCGCGCAGGACGATGCGCAGCCCCGGCACCAGGAAGGACGTCTGGCGGGCCCGGGCGACGAGGTCCTCGTAGGAGAACGCGGCCTCCTTGAGGAAGATCTGCCGGTCCGCCCAGTAGCGCACCCGGGTCCCGGTGACCCCCCGCTTGGCGCGGCCGACGACGGCGAGCCCGGTCTCGGGGGTGAAGTCGGCGTCGGGCCCCTCCCCGGCGTAGCGGCCGGGGGTGCCGCGGCGGAAGCTCGTCGCGTACGTCTTGCCCCCGCGGTCGACCTCGACGTCGAGGCGGGCGGACAGGGCGTTGACGACGCTGGCCCCCACCCCGTGCAGCCCCCCGGAGGCGGAGTAGGACCCGCCGCCGAACTTCCCGCCGGCGTGCAGGTGGGTGAAGACGACCTCCACCCCGGACAGCCCGGTGCGCTTCTCCGCGTCGACGGGGATGCCGCGGCCGTCGTCGCGCACCTCCACGGAGCCGTCGCGGCGCAGGACCACGTCGATCCGGGAGCAGTGCCCGCCCAGCGCCTCGTCGACGGAGTTGTCGATGATCTCCCACAGGCAGTGCATGAGGCCCCGGGAGTCCGTCGAGCCGATGTACATGCCCGGGCGCTTGCGGACGGCTTCGAGTCCCTCGAGGACGAGCAGGTTCGCCGCGGTGTACTTGTCGTCCGGGGTGGGGCTGGGCGGAGTCACCCCGGAAGCGTACGGGCGTTCGAGGCGCGGGCGGCGCGAGGCACGCGCCGCGCGCCGCCCGCGCCGCCCCGGCCGGTGTGACGGACGACACCTCAGCTACGAGCGAACGCGTTGCTCCGTCGGCGTGGGAACGCGCGCGGCCCGGCGGAGGTTGGGGAAGAGTGTCCGGTGGGAGCAGCAGCTGCCCGCCAGCGTGCACGACCCGGAAGGAGTCGCGGAGTGACCACCGCTACCAGCACCACCCTCAGCAACGACCACATGACTGCCTCGGACCGGTGCGACCGGTGCGGTGCCCAGGCCTACGTGCGCGTCGTGCTCAACGCCGGTGGTGAGCTCCTCTTCTGCGCTCACCACGGCCGCGAGCACCGCGACGCGCTGCGTCGGGCCGGTGCCGACATCCACGACGAGTCGCAGAAGCTGGCGGCGACGACGTCGGCGTCCGCGGCTCCCGACGAGCGCTGATCCGCTGAACGTCCCCGGCCCCCGAGCCCGGCGCCACCGTGGGTGACGCCGGGCTCGTCGCTGTCGCCGCCGCGATCGCGGTCGGTCTCCTGGGCATCGTCGTGCCCGTCCTGCCCGGCACCGTCCTCGTCGCCGTCGCCGCCCTCGTCTGGGCCGTCGTCGAGGGCGGTCAGGCCTGGCTGTTCTTCGCCGGCACCGCGGTCCTCCTCGCCGCCGGCCAGGTCGCCATGTACCTGCTGCCCGGCCGCCGCATGACCCGGGCCGGCGTCCGCGGGTCCACCCTCGCGCTCGGCGGCCTCCTCGGGATCGTCGGCTTCTTCGCGATCCCGGTCGTCGGGCTCCCCCTCGGCTTCGTCCTGGGGGTCTTCCTCACCGAGCTCGTCCGGACCACGGGCGCCGACCGCGCCCGCCGCGCCTGGTCCGCGACGGTCACCGCCCTCAAGGGCGTCGGCCTGAGCGTGGCCATCGAGGCCACCGCCGCGCTGCTGGCCACCGGGGTCTGGGTCGTCGGGGCGCTCACCCTGCGCTGACGGCCCCCCCGCCGCACCACCCGCCCCCCGGCCGGGGAACCGGCCCACGACGACGAACGGCCCGGTGAGGGATCCTCACCGGGCCGTTCGTCGTCGTGGCTGATCAGTCCAGGTAGTCGCGCAGGACCTGCGAGCGCGAGGGGTGGCGCAGCTTCGACATCGTCTTGGACTCGATCTGCCGGATGCGCTCGCGCGTCACCCCGTAGACCTTGCCGATCTCGTCGAGGGTCTTGGGCTGGCCG